>NZ_JABVEB010000018.1 GCF_014323665.1 Actinomadura sp. HBU206391
CGAACAGAATGCCGTTCTTGTTAAGTCGTAGAGCTGCATTATTGATCACAAACATAAATCGGACGTATGGGAATTCTCTAAACATGTAGCCGTTGTAGCCGGTTACGGCTATGTGTGATGGTGCAGTTCCTTCGCAGGGACCGGGAAGCGATCGGGTGATGCCTCTGGTCAACAGACCGCCTCTGGTGCCGCCGGGACGCACGCCCAAGTCGGCGGTCGTTGCGCTACACGGCGAATGGCTCTCAGGGGCGATCTCAGAGCCGCGCTTCCTGGTGATCATGGCCACGGGGCAGACGTTCCATACGGGTGCGTCCGGGACGGCCTGCCCATGGCGTGGTGGGCTCGGCCGGCTCAGCAGGGAGGGTGTCGTGTGCGCTCCCGCCGGGACCTTCCGCAGACCTGGCGATACCGTTGTGTGCTCGAACGCTGATCTCCGACTGGAGGAGCAGGTGGAGATAGGGCCCGACAGCCGGGTGATTCGCAAGTACCGGCTACGACCGACGCAGTTGGTGTTCATCACCGGCCTTCTCGGATTGCCGGGCATTCCGTTGGCGGGCTCGATCGTGCCGGAGGACGACCTGTCCGTGACTTTCAAAGCGGGCTCGATCGTGCTGATGAGCACTGTGTATCTCGCCATCATCTGGTTCTGGCGGGCGGCGACCATCGTCTACCGGGACCACATCGTGGTGCGGCAGCTGTTTCGGACCCGCAAGGCAGTGTGGTCCGACGTGTTGAGCATCGAGATCGAGAACAATCCGGGTTCGTCCAGGACGATGCTGCTCGACCGCGAAGGCCGACTGTTCCCTCTGCCGGGGGGAGTTGGAGCGCAAGCTCACGAGGTGCGAGCCATCAAAGACATATGGGAGCGGTCCCGTGGCGAGGGTTGGATGCCCCCGGATGAAGCCATCATCCTGGCGGCCCAGTACCGCGCCCGGGCGCAAACCTCCGCGATTGTGTGGGCGACCTTCTTGGCGGTTGGTTCATTCCTCGCGCTGTTGGTGTCCGGGCTCGTCTTTGGAGCCAAGTCGGAATGGGACAGCGACGAGATCCCATGGCTATTCCAGGCGATCGGCTTCGTGCCGGTGGTGGTGTTCGTCGCCGTGTATCAGGTCGCTGTCCGCCTCCTCCGCCGCCGCCACACGGCATACGTGCACTGACCGGTCTACCGGCGACCACCCTTCCTCATACTCGAGGTCGTCTGGCCGGACAAGGAGGGCTTTCCCTTGGTAACCGCAAAGGGGCGAGCGATATCGGCAACGGCAGCCCCAGCTGTGGCTGCCTCCCAAGGCTCACCCGGCCGGTGTCTGGACCCAGGACTTTGAGTGCTCGGCAGGCGCGTCGGCACCGACCACAACCGCAAAGGAACGCCGATGTTCGATCTCCAGCGTGACGGTGATGTCCATGTCCTGCGCTTCGACGACGACGAGAACCGCTTCACCCCCGCCTTCCTGGACGGGTTCCACGAGGTGCTCGACACCCTGGAGAAGGCCGAAGGACCCGGCGCGCTGGTGACCGTCGGGACCGGGAAGTTCTACTCCAACGGCCTGGACCTCGACTGGCTGTCCGCCCACGGGGACCAGTTCGAGCCGTACGTCGGTCGGATCCACAGGATGTTCGCCCGGCTGCTCACGCTGCCCATGCCGACCGTGGCCGCCGTCAACGGGCACGCGTTCGCGGGCGGTGCCATGCTCGCGCTCGCCCACGACTTCATCGTGATGCGCAGCGACCGCGGCTATTTCTGCCTGCCGGAGGTGGACCTGGGGATCTCGTTCACCTCGGGAATGGGCGCGCTCATCCAGGCGCGACTGACCGCCGCCACGGCCCACGAGGCGACGATCACCGGCCGCCGCTACCCGGCCGAGGAGGCGGTGACCGCGGGCATCGTCTATCAGGCTGTCCCCGAGGCCGAGGTACTGCCCAGGGCGGTGGAACTCGCCGCCTCGCTCGCCGGCAAGGACGGCGCGACGGTGGGGAAGATCCGTACGGGGCTGTACGGAGCGGTGATCGAGACCCTGACGGATCCGGCCGTGCTCGACTGAGAAGGCCAGCACGCCTCCTGGCGGGTGATTCAGCGACCCATTCCGGTACGCGGGTTGGTACGCGACCGCAGCTGGTGGACGACGCTGCCGACGTGGACGAGATCGTCACCGAGCGGCTGCGAAGACAGCAAGCCCTCGCCAGGGACCGTCCGCCATTCTTGCTGGCCGTCATGGACGAAATGGCGTTGCGTAGGCTCACCGGTGGGCCGGTCGTGATGAAGGATCAGCTTGCGTGGCTCCTGGAAGCGCCTATAGCCACGGCGACCGGGCCGGCCGTTGGGGAGCGCAGGCGATGGCGGAACAGACGATCGCGGATTTCTGGTTCGACCCAGCGTGTCCGTACACGTGGATCACTTCCCGGTGGATGCTGGAGGTGGAGAAGGTCCGGCCGGTCACGGTGCGATGGCACGTGATGAGCCTGTCGGTTCTCAACGAGGGCCGGGACGACGATCCGGAAGGCGACCCGGAGGGCTACCTGTGGGTTCCCGTGCGGATCTGCGTCGCCGCGGAGCGCAGGTACGGTCAGCAGGCGCTCGCCAGGCTCTACACCGCGCTGGGCAACCGGTTCCACGTCGGCAGCGCCGACTGGCACGCCCTCCCGGATGCGCTGTCCGATGCCGGGCTGCCGCCTGAGCTCGCCGAGGTCGGCATGTCGACGGACCACGACGACGCGGTGCGCGCATCGCACGCGGAGGGCATCGGCCTGATCGGCGACCATGTCGGCACCCCGGTGATCTCCGTCGCGGGCGCGGATGGAAAGCGGATCTCGTTCTTCGGTCCGGTCGTCTCCCGGATACCCCGGGGAGAGCAGGCCGGGCGGCTGTGGGACGGCACGCTGCTGGTGGCCGGCGTACCGGGCTTCCACGAGCTCAAGGGCACCCCCCATGAGGAGCCGGTCTTCGACGACCTGGAGTGAAACCACCGGGCCGCATGGTCAGACCCTCGGCGGGCGCCCGCTCCCGGGCGCCCGCCGCCAGTTCGCCTAGATGGTCGGTCAGGCGATGCCGGCTCCGAAGCGGTCACCGCTGGCGGGGATGCCGTCCTGTCCGGAGACCAAGGTGGAAGGGGCGCCGGTTCCACCGCGGAAGCGGGTCATGGGTACCCCGTGCACGATGCCCTCAGGATGCTCGGCGTCGTCGGGGGCACCGATCCAGAGGGTGTCGCCGGACTCGGCGATGACGGCACCGAAATGTTCACCGGATTGCCGCCGGCCTGCTGGGATGTCGCTCTGGCCCTGCCAGAGCAGGAGGTCGGCGGCTCCGGGGTCGCCGCGGAGCGAGAAGACGTGGACGGCTCCGCCGCCGGAGTCCTCGCCCGTGGCGCTGACGGCCAGTGTCAGTACATCGCTGCCCTGGTTGAGGCCGGAGGCGTTGAAGGCGTTGACGGTCTGCCCGAACCTGTCACCGGACTCGGCTGTGTCGTCGATGCCATCGACGTCCTGGTGTAGCGCCTGGACCTCGACGGCGGAGGTCGTCCCCGTCGTGACGGTGTGCGCCATGCCGGCGTCGGCCGCACTCCCCAGGTCCTCGCCCGGAACGCCGATGGCCAGCCGGCCGGCGAAGTCGGGACCCCAGGCCGGGAGGAGGAGCGAGACGGACTCTCCGAACCGGTCACCGGCCTCCGCCGCGCCGCTTATCGTGCTGAGGTCCTGGGACAGGGAGTAGTCGGCGAAGGTCGGACCCATGCCGTTGAACACGTGGACCATCCCGGCGCCTTTGTCCGCGCCGATCGCCTCACCGGGCGCGCCCACCACCGAGTTCCCGGTGACCGACGCGCCGAACTCATCGCCCGCCTCGACGGCCCCGTCGACGCCGGCGGTGTCCTGTGTGATGCCGAAGGTTCCGAGTACCTCGCCGCCAATGGACGGGTCGGTATAGAAGTGGCGGGAGTAGACCATCCCGGCGTCGGCCTTGCCGCTGATGTCCTCGCCCGGCACGCCTATGAGCAGGGCAGGGTAACCGGCACGACCCTTGCTGTAGGACAGGGCGGCGCCGAACCGGTCCCCGGCCTCGGCGGTGCCGGCGAATTTGTCCTTGCCCTGCACCCATACCGCGGGCGCCTTGCCCGTGCCCAGCCCACTCGGTGACCCGTAGATCACATGGGTCGTGCCCGCGTCCTTGGCCGTGCCGACGTCCTCGGCTGGCACCCCGACGACGACGTCGACGCACTGATCGTCGTCGACATCGCCGGTCGTCACGACGGCGCCGAAACCGTCCCCGGCTTCGGCGCCGTCCCCGACCAGACCCATTCCCTGGGTGAGGGACTGGGGGGTCACGCCACCGCCGTAGATCACCCGGACGGCACCCGCGTCCGCGATGCCGTCCACGGAAGCACCGGGGTCACCGACGACCAGGTCCGAGCGGCCATCGCCGTTGAAATCGGGACCGCTCGCGCAGTCGCTCGCGGACGCCGCACCGGCAACCGACAGTGGCAGGGACAGGCCGGCCGTGAGGGCCGCCGCTGCTAGGGCAGCGCGAAGTCGCATGCAGCCTCCAATGCGAAAAAGATCAAGAAGGGAGCCGCAACGTATCCATTCGCCGGGTATTGGGCAATGGTGCGCGGTTCGTGGTGAATGCCACAGTTGAAGTGGTAAACCGATGGACGACACGCGTGTCCCCGATACCGGGCGACCCGGTCGGCCAGTGGCCCACGGCGCGCTGATGCGCGAGAATCGACCCCATGGCCAGCGACTTCGCGGCCGGAGAGGCGCAGTGGCGCGAACGGCTGGGCCGGCTCCGCGACGTCGTCCGGCAGGAGCTCGTCACCCGCCGGCTGCGCGACCATCTGCCCGATCGGCCGTCCCGGCGGGTTCTCGACGTCGGATGCGGCCAGGGCACGCAGGCTCTCGCGGCGGCTCGCCGAGGTCACCACGTGACCGGGGTCGACTCGTCCCCGGTGCTGCTCGAGGACTTCACGGCGGCACTCGCGGCCGAGCCGCCGGAGATCCGCGCGAGGGTCCGCCTGGTCCAGGGCGACGCGGCCCGGCTGGCCGAGCTGTTCGCTCCGGCCGGGTTCGACGCGGTGCTGTGCCATGGCGTCCTCATGTACTTCGCGGACCCGGCACCGGTGCTGGACGGCATCGCCGCCCTCCTGGCGCCGGACGGCATCGTGTCTCTGCTCGTACGCAACGCGGAGTCTCTCGCGATGCGGCCGGGGCTGGCCGGGGACTGGGCGACGGCACAGCGGGCCTTCGGCGACGTCACCTACCGCAACCGGATCGGGGTGACCGCGCGGGCCGACCGGCTCGGCGAGCTGATGGCCGCACTGGCCGGGCGCGGCCTCGCGGTGCGCGCCTGGTACGGCGTCCGGGTGTTCACCGATCACGCCCCCGGCGACGCCCCCGTGCCGGAGCCCGCCGAGCTCGCCGCACTGCTCGCATGCGAGGAACGGGCCGGGTGCACCGATCCCTACCGTGGCGTCGCCCCGCTCGTCCACTTGATCGCGGACCGGGACTAGCCCGTTCGCCGGGCCCGCCGGCGGCGCGCCTACCCCGCTCAGCGGAGCGCGGCCCCGGCGTCGCTCCGCACCGCGTGAGCCTCGGGACCGGCGGCACGGCGGGCCACGAGCGGTTCGCACAGCAGCACGACGAGCGCGCAGGCCGCGATCACGGCGCCGGCCAGCGGGACGGCACGCGGTCCCGTGTGCGGCAGCAGCAGGCCGCCGATGAGCGCGCCGCCGGAGATGCCGACGTTGAAGGACGCCGAGGTGCCGGCCGCCGCGATCTCCGATCGGCCGGGGGCCACCTGCAGGGTCCTGCTCTGCAATGCCGTCACCAGCGCGCCCATCGAAAAGCCCGACAGCGCCATCAGCCCGGCCGCCGGGAGCCGTGCGGTGCCCACGACGTACAGCCCGAGCAGCGTGACCGTCAGCAGCGTCACCGGAATGACCATCGCCGTTCGCGGGGCACGGTCGACGAAGAGGCCGAACCCCGCCGTGCCGACGATCCCGGTCACTCCCGAGAGCAACAGGAGCGGGCTGATCGCGGCCGCGGAGAAACCGCTCACGTCGGTGAGGAAGGTCGTGATGTAGGTATGCCAGGTGAACTGGCCGAGGATGATCAGCCCCGTGGTCACCACCACGATCCAGTAGCGGCGGGTGTCCGGCGTGGTGCCGGTGGCGGCGTGGCCCTGCCCTGGTGGCTCCGTCGGCAGCAGGGCGATGACCGCGACGAACGTGAGCGCGCCGAGCGCGCTCAGGGCCAGGAATGCCGCGCGCCAGCCGGACTGCTGGCCGAGCCAGGTGCCCGCTGGGACGCCCGCGACGATGCCGAGGGAGCTCCCGGCGAACAGCACGGAGAGGACCCGGCCTCGTACCTCGGGGCGGAACAGGCCCGCGGCCGTGATGCCCGCCACCGACCAGAAGATCGCCTGCGACAGCGCGGTGACGACCCGGGCCGCCAGCAGCACCGCGTAGCTGGAGGTCGAGACCGACACCACGGTGGCGACCACGAACACGGCCAGCAGGCCCGAGAGCAGGAAACGGCGCGGGATCTGCCGGGTCCAGTGGGTCAGCGGGACGGAGACGATCGCCACCGTCACGCCATAGCCGGTTACGAGCAGGCCGACGGCCGACAGCGACACCCGCAGATCCTCCGCGATGACCGGCAGCAGGCCGATCGGCAGGTTCTCCGTCGTGACATAGGCGAACGCCGACACCGCCAGGGCCACCAGGGCGCCGACCGAGGCCAGCGCGCTGCGGGTGGCCGGGCCCGGGGGGAGCCCGGCAGGTTCACGACCCGCTCCGTCGTCAACTCCGCTCATCGGGTAGCCCCGTGTACTCGAACCAGTCGAAGTCGGCGACGTTGGTGCTCTGCGCCCCGTTGGCGCTCGCGTACATCCCGACATAGGCGCCGGTGAAGCCGCCGGCCACCGGTGAGCTGAGGATCCGGCCGTCGACCGGACCACCGAGCCGCCGCCACCGCCCCGGCTCGGTGGCGTAGCGCATCTGGTACTCCTGCTCGTGCGCCTCGACGGCCAGGTGGACGCGACCGGGGGCGATCGGTTCCTCGGCCAGCACCGTGTCGACGCCGTCCGCCCGCCAGACCAGCCGCAGGCCCCGGGCGGTCACGACGAGCAGGATGTGGAAGTCGTGGTTCTGCACGAGGGCCAGCCCGGCGCATTCGCCGTCACCGCGTGGCGTGAAGTCGAGCGCGGCGTGCGCCGCGAAGCGAAGGTGCTGCTGCCGGCGGGCGACCAGGCTGGGGCTCGCGAGGTCGGTCAGGCTCTCGGGCCGCAGCCGGAGCCGCAGGTGCCCGGGCCGTTCGGCGAGGCTCCAGAACGGTTCGCGCGGCGTGCGCAGGACATTCCAGTACGGAGCCAGCGAGGGGGCGTCGAAGTGGTCGCAGGCCGGTTCGGCCGGCCACCGGCAGGCGGGCAGTTCGGGTGCGGGGTGGACGTCCTCGACCGGACCCGCGACCGGCCAGCCGTCCTCCCAGCGGACCGGGGTCAGGAACGTCTCCCGGCCCAGGTTGTAGAAGTAGCCGCCGCTGGGCCGCATGGCGAGCAGGACCATCCACCATTCGCCGGTGCCGGTGACCACGAGATCGGCGTGCCCGGTGCCGACGATCGGGTGGTCGAGCCCGAGATGCCGGTGGGTGAGGATCGGGTTACGCGCAGCGCCTTCGTACGGTCCGGCGATCCGGTCGGCGCGGGCCACCGTGACCGCGTGGTCGTGCTCGGTGCCGCCCTCGGAGGTCAGCAGGTAGTAGCGGCCGTCCACGCGGTAGAGGTGCGGGCCCTCGGACCACACCGCGCCCTTGGCCGCGCCGTCCCAGATCACGTGCTCGTCGCCGACGAGCTTCAGGTTCCCGGGGTCGAACTCGCGCAGCCAGACCTCGGCGTGCCCCTCGTAGCGGCCGGTGAGCCGCGAGGCGGTGAACCAGGCCCGGCCGTCGTCGTCGAACAGCAGTGACGGATCGAAGCCTTCACCGTCGAGCCAGTGCGGATCCGACCACGGACCCGCGGGGTCGGTCGCCGTGACGACGAAGTGACCCGACCGCGCCGGCCCGTCCACCAGCGTGCAGATCACGTAGAAGGTGCCGCGGGTGTGGCGAATGGTGGGGGCATAGAGGCCGCCGGACGGCCGGATCCCGTCGAGCGCCAGCTGGGCGGGCCGGTCGAGCACGTGACCGAGCGGCCGCCAGTGGACGAGGTCGCGGCTGTGGAAGATCGGCAGGCCGGGGAACCACTCGAAGCTCGATGTCACCAGGTAGTGGTCGGACCCGACCCGGCAGATCGACGGGTCGGGATGGAAGCCCGGGAGGATCGGATTCCGGAACCCTCTCGTCTCGCCTTCCGCAGGCACCCTCACGCTTCCTTTCGTCGTCGACCGGTCAGCGTCGACCCGACGGCGTCGACCCGACGGCGTCGACCGGTCAGCCTCGACCGGTCAGCAGGGCGTGATCCGCACCGGGACCGAGAGCACCCGGTCGGCGCCGAGGACCCGCGTCGGGCCGTCCAGGGTGAAGCAGGCGCGCAGCGGCAGGTCTTCGCTGGAGGGGCCGACCCCCACCTCGAACAGCCCCGGCTCGACGATGCGCTCCAGATCACGCCCGGTGAACGAGGTGCGGTCCGCGTGCACGGTGAACTCGGCCCGGGCCGCGCGGCCGGGTTCGAGACGCATCCTGGCCCAGCCGGCCAGCCAGCGCACCGGCCGGACGACCGAGGCGACCGGATCGGACAGATACAGCTGTACGACCTCGGTGCCGGCGTGGTCGCCCACATTGCGCACGACGGCGCTGACCCGGATGGAACCGTCGGTCGCCGCGGACGCGTCCACGTGCAGGTCGGAGTACTCGAACCGGGCCCAGGTCAGGCCGTGACCGAACGGGTAGAGCGGGGTGGGGTCCACTGAACTCCACGCGTTGCGTCCGCCCAGCCGGGGGCGGAGGTACGTGCCGGGCTGTCCGCCCGGGTGACGCGGCACGCTCACCGGGAGCCGCCCCGACGGCTCGACCCGGCCGGAGAGGATCCCGGCCAGCGCCCCGGCGCCCTCCTCGCCGGGGAAGAACGCCTGGACCACCGCGGCGGCCCGGTCGGCGAGGTCGCCGAGCGCGTACGGCCGGCCGGACAACAGCACGATGACGGTGGGCGTCCCGGTGGCGAGCACGGCCTCGGCGAGCTCGGCCTGGCGGCCAGGGAGCACGAGGGTCTCGGCGTCACACCCCTCACCGGAGGTGCCCCGGCCGAACAGGCCGGCGCGGTCGCCGAGCGCGAGCACGCACACCTGCGCCCGCCGCGCGGCGTCGGCGGCGGAGGTGATGTCGGCGTCCCGCGAGACGGCGACGTCGGAGGCGGGCGCCGCGTCGAGCACCGCGCCGGGCAGCTCGGAGCGCAGCGCGGTGGCGAGTGCCGGGAACTCCACGCCCATGGGCATGTCGGGGTGCTGGCCGCCCATGTGGTTGGGGAAGGCGTAGCAGCCCATCATGCCGAGCGGGTCGTCGGCGAGGGGGCCGACCAGCGCCACCCGGGTGGCCCGCAGCGGCAGGGTCCCGTCGTTGGCGAGCAGGACGATCGACTCCTCCGCCAGCCTGCGCGCCAGGTCGCGGTGCTCGGGCGGGTCGAGACGCGTGGCGTCGGTCACGGGCGCCACGGTGTCGGCCAGGCGCTGATCCCAGTCCTCGTCGAGCAGGCCCAGCTCGCCCTTGAGGGTGAGCACCCGGGTCGCGGACCGGTCGAGGAGCTCCTCGGGCAACGCGCCGCGGCGTACCTCCTCGAGCAGCGGCTCACCGTAGCAGCGCACGGTCGGCAGCTCCACGTCGACACCGGCGCGTAGAGCGAGCGCGCCCGCCTCGCCGTGCGAGCCGGCGACGGCGTGCAGGCTCTCCAGGTGGGAGATTCCGTAGTAGTCCGCGACGACCAGGCCGGTGAAGCCCAGCCGGTCGCGGAGCAGGCCGGTCAGCAGCCGTTCGTCGGCGGCCGCAGGGATTCCGTCGATGTCGGTGTAGGAGTGCATGACCGCTCGCGCGCCGCCCTCGCGCAGCGCCATGACGAACGGCTCCAGCACGACGTCGGCGAGCTCGCGGGGTCCGATGGGCGTCGGCGCCATGTTCCGGCCGCCGCGTGATGAGGCGTAGCCGGCGAAGTGCTTGAGGGTGGCCACCACGCCGGTTCGTTCGAGCCCGCGGACGTAGGCGCTGCCGATGACCCCGACGAGGTACGGATCCTCGCCGATGGACTCCTCGACCCGGCCCCACCGGTAGTCGCGGACCACGTCGAGCACGGGCGCGAGGCCCTGGTGCACCCCGACCGACCGCATGCTCGCGCCGATCGCCGCAGCCATCTCGCCGACCAGCTCCGGGTCGAAGGACGCGCCCCAGGCCAGTGGGCACGGGAACACACTGGCCGACCAGGTCATGAAACCGGTGAGGCACTCCTCATGCACGATCGCGGGGATGCCGAAGCGGTTCGCGCGGGCGACCTGGGTCTGCAGCTCGACGAGCCGCTCGACCCCCTCGAGGGGCGACACCGGAGCCGTGCCGAACACCCGGGTGAGCTGGCCGAGGCCGGCCTTGATGACCTGGTCGAGCGAGGGCGCGGGCTCGCTCCCGTCGTCGTCGACGGGCGCCACGGGTGCCCCCGGGTCGGCCGGCGTCGCCCAGAACGCCGAAAGTTGACCCGCCTTCTCCTCCAGGGTCATGAGCCGCAGGAGGACGGCCACCCGGTCGGCCATCGGGAGGCTGGGGTCGCGCCACGTCTCGGCCGTGGCCTGATCCTCGCCTGACATCGCGCTCATCGGCTGCTCGCCTTCCTCGTCGCTTCGGTCATCGGGAACCTCCGTCTCGGTGAACCTGGCGGTCGGGTCGACCTAGTCGCGTGGGGGAGCGGCGGTGGAGTGCCGGATGCGCAGTTCGGTGGCGAGTTCGACCCGTGTGCTCACCAGCGACTGGCCGTCGAGGAGCTGGAACAGGGTGCGCGCCGCGGTGCGCCCCATCTCCTCGAGCGGCTGTCGTACGGTCGTGAGCGGCGGGGAGAGCCAATCGCACATGGGCAGGTCGTCGAAGCCGACGACGCTGAGGTCCTGGGGTACCCGTAGGCCCGCCTGCCGGGCCGCCTCGTAGGTGCCCATGGCCTGCTGGTCGCTGCCCGCGAAGATCGCGGTCGGCGGGTCGTCGAGGTCGAGCAGGTCCTGCGACTGGCGGAACGCCCCTTCGTGCCGGAAGTCGCCGTACCGGATCAGCCGTCGGTCGATCTCGATGCCCGCGCGTTCGAGCGCCGCCCGGTAACCGTCGATGCGGGCCTGGCTGCAGAGCATCTCGCGCGGGCCGCCGATGACGGCGATCCTGCGATGCCCGAGCGACAGCAGATGCTCGGTCGCCGCGAGCCCGCCGGCCCAGTTGGTGGCGCCCACGCTGGCGATGTCGCTGTCGGGCAGGTTGACCGGATCGATGACGACGAGCGCGACGCCGGCCCGTTCGAGCTGCTCACGCTGCTTGTGCGTCATGCGCGAGGTCACGAGGATGACCCCGTCGCTGTGGTGCAGCGCGGGAAGGCTCGTCCAGCTGGGCGGGCGGGCGTCCTCGTCGCGTACGAGTGAGACCACGGCGCCGACCCCGCGGTCGGCGCACTCGGACTCGACGCCGCGCAGGATCTCGATGGCCCACGGGCTGTCGAGCCCGCCGATGACCAGGTCGATCAGACCGGAACGTCGGGCTCGCCGCCCGCCCGGCGCCAGGTAGTTGTGCGACTTCAGCAGGCCCTCGACGCGCTCTCGGGTGGCCGGGGCGACATCGGTCCGGCCGTTGAGGACCTTCGAGACGGTGGCCTGGGATACCCCGGCCTCCTCCGCGATGAGAGCGAGCGTGGGGCGCGAGTGCTGCTCACTCACGGGCTCGGCCCTCTCCGGACGGCACCCGCCCCAACGAGCTTACTTGGCACAAGTGCTCTCCTTAGCTGCTGTTGATTGCGAACAGTATCGCAATGTTTCGACGACTCCTAGACCGGTCTTGGACGTGTCCGAGCGCGGCTGCGAACGCAGGCAGGCTCGGCGCATTATGGCCATCGTCAAGATCCTTCGGTACGGGCCTTGACCGATGGAGAGGCCTTTCCTAGGGTACGGCAGCAACACGGTTCGACAGATTTTCGAAATAGTTGCGAAACGCGGTCGAAATACCGCACCCATCACCGGCACTGCCCGACCCCGAGCCCAGGAGGTCCCTGATGGGCCCCGAACCCCTCTCTCGCCGCACCTTCCTCTCCGCAGCCGGGCTGGCCGGCCTGTCCATCCCCATACTCAGCGCCTGTGGCGGCGACGACTCCGGCAACTCCGACAGCGCGACCGAGCAGGTCACCATCGAATGGTGGAACATCGCGACCACCGAACCGGGGAAGTCGCTGTGGCCGAAGCTCGCCAAGGAGTATGAGGCCGCGCACCCCAACGTGAAAATCAAGTTCGTCGCGACCGAGAACGACGCGTACAAGGCCAAGATGACCGCCCAGACGGCGTCCGGCAAGCTGCCGGACATCTTCCATACCTGGGGCGGAGGCGTACTGAAGCAGCAGATCGACGCGGGGCTGGTGAAGGACCTCACCAAGGACGTCGCGCCCTGGGTGGGCACGCTGCTGCCGGCCGCCCTGGCGGCCTACAAGTTCGACGGCAAGACGTACGGCATCCCGTTCGACACCGGCATGGTGGGGTTCTGGTACAACAAGGAGCTCTTCGCCAAGGCGAAGATAGACACGCCGCCGGCCACCTGGGCGGAGTACCTCGAGGCCATCCGCGCGCTCAAGGGGGCGGGGGTGACCCCGATCGCGCTGGCCGGCAAGGAGAAGTGGCCCGGCATGTACTACTGGGCCTACCTCGCCATGCGGGTCGCGGGGCTCCCGGCGCTGCAGCAGACCTACACCACCAACGACTTCAACGGTCCGGGCTTCGTCCAGGCCGGCCGGCACCTCAAGGAACTCGTCGACCTCGACCCCTTCCAGCGGGGCTTCCTCAACGCCTCCTACCCGACCTCTGACGGGCAGGCCGCCCAGATGGGGAACGGCAAGACCGCCATGGAGCTCATGGGGCAGTGGGCGCCGTCGGTCCAGAGCGACGCGGGCAAGGGCATCGGTGACGACCTGGGGTTCTTCCCCTTCCCCACAGTCGACGGCGGCCAGGGCACTGTGACCGAGGTCTTCGGCGGCGGTGGCGGCCATGCTCTCAGCAAGGACGCGCCCAAGGCCGCGGTCGACTTCCTCAAGTGGTTCGGGTCGCTCGAGATCGACCGCCGTCTCGTGCAGTCGAAGGGCTACCAGCCGGTCGTCAAGGGCGCCGAGAGCGAGCTGACCGACCCGAACCTGAAGGTCGTGAACCAGGCGCTGGTCAACTCGACCGGGTTCCAGCTCTTCCTCGACCAGGGCTTCCCGCCCGCGGTCGGCCAGGAGGTCAACGACAGCGTCGCCGCCCTCATCGCCGGCAAGTCGACCCCGGAGAAGGTCACGCAGGCGATCACCCAGACCGCGAAGAGCCAGTAGCCCGACCAGGCCGCGACGACGAGGCACGGCCGGGCCGGCACGGGCTCGGCCGGCGCCTGGAGTGAATGAATGGCACTTTCCACCCTGAAAGACGGGCAGTCCGAGGACGCGCTCGCCGAGCACGCGACGGGCAAGGCGGCGCCCGGCCGCGCGATGCGCCGCCGGCGGCGCTGGAACCGGGTCACGATCATCCTGTTCCTGCTGCCGGCGCTGGTGCTGTTCACCCTGCTGGTCCTAGCGCCGATCTTCGTCGCCCTGTACGCGAGCTTCTTCAGGTGGGGCGGCTTCGGCCTGCCGAGCGACTTCATCGGGTTCGAGAACTTCACCCGGCTCTTCCAGGACGAGGTCTTCCTCGGCGACCTCTGGCGAGGGCTGCTCCTGATCCTCTTGTCGATCGGGATCCAGCTGCCGTTCGCGCTCTCCATCGCCGTGCTGCTCAACCAGCGGCTGCGGGGGCGCGCGTTCTACCGGTTGCTGTTCTTCGCGCCGTATGTCCTGTCCGAAGTGATCACCGGCGTCCTGTTCACCATGATCTTCTCGCCGGACGAAGGGCTGGCCAACCATCTCCTCGGGATGGTGGGTCTGGGACATCTGAACCCGACGTGGTTCGCCGACGAGTCGCTGGTGCTAATCACCCTGTTCCTGGTCATGACCTGGAAGTACTTCGGCTTCCACATGATCCTCTACCTGGCCGGCCTGCAGAGCATCCCCAAGGAGGTGCTGGAGGCGGCCTCGATCGACGGCGCTGGCAGCTGGCAGCGGTTCCGCCACGTCACGCTGCCGCTGCTCGGCCCGACGATCCGGATCAGCATCTTCCTGTCGGTCATCGGGGCGATCCAGCTGTTCGACCTGGTGTGGGTCATCACCCAGGGCGGGCCCGTGCATGCCTCGGAGACGATGTCGATCACGATGTTCCAGTTCGGCTTCAAGCGCTACCAGGTCGGCTACGCCAGCGCCATCAGCGTCGTGATGTTCATCATCAGCTTCGTCTTCGCCGTCTTCTACCAGCGCTACGTGATGCGGCGCGACACCGAAGGAGCCGTCACCGCCATGCGAGGCCTGCGATGACCACTCACGCCGCTCACCGCAAGAGGCCCCGCCGGGCGGCGGCCATGCTCCGGTCGCTGTCCACGCACGCGCTCATCTGGGTGATCGGGGCGTTCATCGTCGTTCCGCTGCTCTACGGCCTGATCTCGGGATTCAAGACCACCAGCGACCTCTCGACCAACCCGATCGGCCTGCCGGACGAGTGGGAGACCGGGAACTACACCGAGCTCCTGCAGTCGGGTCCCTTCTGGCGGCAGATCTTCAACAGCACGTTCATCGCGCTGGCGACTGCGTTCATCACGGTCGGGGTCGCCGCGCTCGCCGCGTTCGTCTTCGCCCGCTTCGCCTTCCGCGGGCGCGAGGCGATGTTCACCCTCTTCACGATCGGACTGATGTTCCCGTTCGCAGTGGCGATCCTGCCGCTGTTCGTGATGCTAAGGAGCTTCGGCCTGCTCGACAACCCGCTTGGGGTGATCCTTCCGCAGGCGGCCTTCGGACTGCCGATCACGATCATCATCCTGCGCGGTTTCTTCCGCACGATTCCGGGCGAGCTCGAGGAGGCCGCGACGATCGACGGCTGCACCGCCTTCGGCTTCTTCTGGCGGGTCCTGCTGCCCATGGCACGTCCGGCGCTGGCGACCGTGTCAGTGCTCGCGATCGTGACGAGCTGGAACAACTTCTTCCTGCCGCTACTGGTCTTCACCGACCAGCAGTGGCTCACGATCCCGGTCGGCATTCAGCAGTTCAAGGGCCAGTACTCGCAGGACACGGCACGCATCCTCGCCTACGTCGTGCTCGCCATGGCGCCTGCACTCGCCTTCTACTCCGTCGCCGAGCGGCATCTCATCGGCGGTCTCACCACCGGCGCCACCAAGGGCTGACCCATGCCCGTCCACAGCACGTCCCGCCCCTGCCGTTCCCTCGCATCGGTCGCATCCCGGCGCCGTACCGCGTCCAGCCGTAACGCGTTAAGCCGTACCCGTTAAGGCGTACCCGTTAAGGAGACAGCAATGGCAGTGCCCCGCCTCGTACGCAGGACCGCGCTGACCCTCGGCACGGTCATGGCGCTCGCCGCGCCCGCGGCCCCCGCCCTCGCCACCGGCGCGCCCTCCGGCAGCGTGGACTTCCGCTCCGGGCTGCAGCCGATCGACGGATTCGGCTTCGCGCAGCCCTTCCAGCGGGCCAGTCTCATGCGCGGCACGCCGGCGCCGGGAAACACCGAGGGCCTGCCGCCGGCCAAGCAGCGCGAGGTGCTCGACCTGCTGCTCAGCCGCGACAAGGGCGCGGGCCTGTCCATTCTGCGGCTCGGCATCGGATCGTCGGCCGACAGCGTGTACGACCACATGCGCACCATCCAGCCGACCGACCCGGGCGGGCCCGACGCGCCGCCGAAGTACGAGTGGGACGGCGACGACGGCGGACAGGTGTGGCTGGCCAAGCAGGCCAAGGCGTACGGCGTGAAGCGCTTCTACGCCGACGCGTGGAGCGCGCCCGGCTACATGAAGGACAACGGCACCGACGCGAACGGCGGCACCCTCTGCGGGCTGAGCGGCACGACCTGCGCGAGCGGCGACTGGCGGCAGGCCTACGCGAACTACCTCGTGCAGTACGCCAGGTTCTACCGGCGGGAGGGCATCAAGCTCACCGACATCGGGTTCACGAACGAACCCGACCTGACCGTCTCGTACGCCTCGATGCGCTTCACCCCGGCCCAGGCGGCGGAGTTCATCAAGATCTTCGGCCCCACGGTCAAGCGGTCGGGCCTCGGCATGAAGGTGGCCTGCTGTGACGTCGCCGGCTGGACCGGACAGCAGGAGTACACCGCCGCCATCGAGGCCGACCCACAGGCGGCGAAGTGGGTCGCCACCCACACCGGCCACCCGTACGTCAGCCCGGTCACCGGCCCCCTGCCGACCGAGCGACACGTGTGGATGTCGGAGTGGTCGCCGAACGGGACCACCTGGAACGAGAACTGGGACGACGGCAGCGGCTACGACGGCTTCACCATCGCCGAGGACATCCACCGCACCCTCACCACAGGGAACGCCAACGCCTACGTGTTCTGGTTCGGCGCGTCCATCGGGGCCACCCGAGGGCTGATCCAGCTGGACGGCGCGAACTACAACGTGTCCAAGCGACTGTGGGCGCTCGCCGCCTACGGCCGGTTCATCCGGCCCGGCGCGACCAGGGTGTCCGCCACCGCGACCGACCCGGCGCTGAAGCTCACCGCGTACCGCAACGCCGACGGCACCAAGGTGGTCGAGATCCTCAACACGGCGACGACGCGTACCCAGGCGGCTCTCACGCTCGACCGGCCGGCGCTCGGGCGCGTGACCTCCTACCTCACCGACGGCGAGCACTCGCTGGCGAAGACCGGTGCCGCCAGGGCGCACGGCAAGCGGCTGGCGGTGGACCTCGCCCCGCGCTCGCTGACCACCGTCGTGCTGGGCCGATGAGCAGGGCGCGGGTGGCCATCGTCGGCACCGGCGGGATCGCGGGCATCTGCCACGTCCCCGCCCTGCGCGGCGAGGCCGCCCGCGCCGAGGTCGTCGCCGCGATGGACGTGGACGCCGGCCGGGTGAAGACCTTCTGCGACGAGCACGGGATCCCGGGGGCGTTCACCGACCTCGACCGGCTGCTCGAGGAGATCCGCCCTGACCTCGTGCACGTGTGCACGCCGCCGCTCGTCCACACCGAGCAGGTCGTCGCGTGCCTGGAGGCGGGTGCGTGGGTGCTGTGCGAGAAGCCGCCCTGCCTCTCGCTGGCCGAGTACGACCGGATGGCGGCCGCCGAGGGCACCGGCGGGAGCGGCGCGGGCGTTGACGGCGCGGGCGGCGGGCCGTACGCCGCCATCGTCTTCCAGCACCGGTTCGGCTCAGGCGCCGGGAGGATGCGGGAGCTCATGGCACGTGGCGAGCTCGGCCGGCCGCTGGTGGCCCAGTGCGTGACCGCGTGGTACCGCGACCACGCGTACTTCGAGGTCCCGTGGCGGGGACGCTGGGACACCGAGGGCGGCGGCCCGACGATGGGGCACGGCATCCACCAGATGGACCTGATGCTGGCGCTGCTCGGCGAGTGGATTGAGATCCGCGCGATGGCGGGCCGGCTGGACCGCGACGTGCAGACCGAGGACGTGTCGATGGCGATGGTGCGCTTCGCCTCGGGAGCCATGGCGAGCGTCGTCAACAGCGTGCTGTCGCCCCGCGAGGAGAGCTACCTGCGCTTCGACTTCACCGACGCCACCGTCGAGCTGCGTCATCTGTACGGCTACCGGGACGCCGACTGGAGTTACACGCCCGCGCCGCACGTACCGGAGGCGCGCGCCGCGGCCTGGACCGCCCCGGCGGCGGGGGGCGCTGCGGACGTGCCGAGCTCGCACGCCGCGCAGCTCGCCGCGCTGCTCGACTCCTATGAGCGGGGCGAGCGGCCGGCCACCAGCGGGGCCGGCGGCCGGCAGACCCTGGAGTTCGTCACGGGTCTCTACAAGTCCGCGCTGACGGGCCGGCCCGTCCTGCGCAGCGAACTGGCGCCGGGGGACCCCTTCTATCACCGGCCGCACGGCGACACGCCCGGCTGGGCCCCGGAGGTGGGGACATGACGTTGCAGATCGACCGGATGGACGGCGCTCTGTCGGTGTGGGCCGGTGACGTCGAGATTCTCCGGTACGTCTACGAGCAGAAGGCCGACCCGTTCGAGGGGCCGAAGCCGTACCTGCATCCGGTGCGCACGCTGGCCGGTGACGTGGTGACCGGCTACCGGCCGCACGACCACCGCTGGCACAAGGGCATTCAGATGACCGCCTCGCACGTGTCGGGGGAGAACTTCTGGGGCGGCGGCAGCTATGTCCGCGACGAGGGGTACGTCGACCTGCCCAACGTCGGGTCCATGCGCCACGAGGAGTTCACCGAGCTGTGGACGGGCGACGACCGGGTCGAGGTGGCCGAGCGGCTCGGCTGGCACACCCAGGCCGGCGAGCGCTGGGTCGACGAGATCCGGTCGATGACCGTGGCCGACGCCGGCGATGTCTCCTGGGCGCTGGACTTCCGTACGAGGCTCACGAACGTGTGCGGTCAGCCGCTGGACTTCGGCAGCCCGACCACGAACGGCCGCCCGATGGCCGGTTACACCGGGCTGTTCTGGCGCGGTCCGCGAGCGTTCACCGGCGGCGAGGTCATCGCCGCCGACGATCAGGGCGGTCCGGAGATGATGGGCCGGCCCGCCCGCTGGCTGGCCTACGTCGGACGCCACGACGAGGTGGACCGCTGCTCCACCCTGCTGTTCATCGACGGCCCGGACAACAAGGCGGCGCCGACGCACTGGTTCGTACGCAACGAGCCGTTCGCCGCCGTGAACCCGTCGCTGGCCTTTCACCAGGAGTACGTCCTCGGTCCCGGGCACACGCTGGACCTGCGCTATCGGATCGTCGTCGCCGCCGCCGCGTGGGACCGCGAGCGGCTGGACTGGTACGTGCGGACCCACCCATGGTGAGCGATCAGGGCGCGGACCGGTCTGCCGGTGCGGCCGGGTTCCCCGGCGGCGTCGGGGTCTCAGGGCTGCGGGTCTACGACTGGCCGGCGGCCGACGGGGTGTGCGGCGGCTCCCCGCACGTCCACCTGGTGTGCGCGGAGGCGTACGTCGTCGTCGGCGGCAGCGGGCACGTGCAGACGCTGAACGCCCAGGGCTACGCCGAGACCTCGCTCAGCGCGGGCGCGGTCGTGTGGTTCACGCCCGGGACGATTCACCGGCTCGTCAACTCCGACGGAAGGCTGCACATCCTCGTCATCATGCAGAACAACGGCCTGCCCGAGGCCGGTGACGCCGTGTTCACCTTTCCGCCGGCCACGCTCGCCGACGCCGGCGCCTACGAGAGGGCCGCCGCGCTCCACGGCGATCCGGACGAGGCGGCACTGGCCCGGCGGGATCTGGCGCTGGAAGGGTTCTTCGAGCTCAGCGCCAGGGTGCGGGCCGGTGAGCTCGGCGCGCTGAAGGACTTCTACGGCGCCGCGCGCGCCCTGAAGGCCGGTTCGTTCGGCGCCTGGAGGGAGCGGTGGGAGGCCGGGCCGCTCGCGGCCGCGGCCCGTACCGGCGAGCAGCTGGAGCGGCTGGCGGCGGGCGACTGGAGCCATCTCACCGAGGCGGCGGTGCACCGGCTGGCCCCGCCCGAGGAGCGCCGGCACGGAATGTGCGGCCGGCTCGACACCTACGACCCGTCGGCCGGACGGCCACCCGGCTGAAGCCCTCGACCTCTCCCGGTATCCCTCGACAGTCCTCTCCCTCCGCCTTCGTCTCCGCACCCACCCGCAGGAGGAACGACATGAAGTCACGTGCACTCGTCACCTTGCTGGCGACACTCGCGCTCATCGGGGCCGCGGTCGCCCCGGCGTCCGCACATCCGGGCCGGGGGCCCGAGAACCTCCGCCGGCTGGCGCACCAGACGGGCGTGCGCATCGGCTCGGCCGTCGCGGTGGACGCGCTCGCGGACGAGGCCGACTACCGCAAGGTGCTCCGGCGCGAGTTCACCAGCGTCACCGCTGAGAACGCGATGAAGTGGGAGTCGGTCGAACCGGAGCGCGGCCGGTACACCTGGGAGGACGCGGACTCGGTGGTCGAGTTCGCCCGGCGCAACCACCAGGCGGTGCGCGGCCACACCCTCGTCTGGCACAACCAGCTGCCCACCTGGCTCACCGAGGGCACCTTCACCGACGAGGAACTGCGCGGCATCCTGCGCGACCACATCACGACCCAGGTACGCCGCTACCGGGGCAAGGTCCGGTCATGGGACGTCGTCAACGAGGTCGTCAACGAGGACGGCACCCTGCGCCCCTCGCTGTGGCTGACCAGGCTCGGGCCCGGCTACATCGCCGACGCCTTCCGCTGGGCGCACAAAGCCGACCCCAGGGCCAAGCTGTACGTCAACGACTACAACCTCGAATGGATCGGCCCCAAGAGCGACGCCACCCTCGAACTGGTCAAGGGACTCAAGGCCGAGGGCGTGCCGGTCCACGGGGTCGGATTCCAGGGGCACTTCTCGCTGCAGTACGGCTTCCCCGGCGACTTCGCCGACAACATGCGCCGCTTCACCGCACTCGGGCTCGAGACCGCCATCACCGAGATCGACGTGCGGATGCAGCTGCCGGTGACCGACGAGAAGCTGGCCACCCAGGCCGACTACTACCGGCAGGCGCTGTCGGCCTGCCTGGGCGTGCGGCGCTGCGTGGAGTTCACCGTCTGGGGCTTCACCGACCGGCACTCCTGGGTCCCCGGCTGGTTCGAAGGCGAGGGTGCGGCATGCATCTTCGACGAGGCGCTGAACCGCAAGCCCGCCTATAACGCCCTGCTGGCACTGGGTCGGCGACGCTGAGACCGGGCCGAACCGGGCCGGTCCTGGACTGAACCGGCGGCCCTGAGCTGAATCCGGGCTGAACCTGGCGAGGCCCGATCGCGCGATGACGGTGCGCTTCGGGCCTCGCCGCCCCCTTTACGGCTCCCCGGCCCATCGGGCCCGATCCCCCCGGCTCGGGCTCAGCCGCGCGGGTCCGGGCGCAGCACCTCGATGATCCGGCCGTCGGCGGCGGTCGCCGTGATGGTGACCGGATCGGCGTCGGACGGCCACCAGGCGAGGTAATGGCCCGCGCTGATGGTCGCCGTCACGAGGCGCCGGTCCGCGGTCGTGATGACGACCGTCGACACCTTGGACGTCGCCTTCCCGTACGCCACCCGGAACGGGACGGACCTGTCGATCCGCGCGGACCTGTCGATGCGCACGGGTGCTCCGCCGAGCACGATCCCGTCGCCCGTGAGGCGGCCGGCGTCGCCGGCGCCCACGAACAGCGGCGCGCCGGGTTCGCCCACGCACATGCCGTACCGGCCGGAGCCGCTCATGAGCACCGCGGTGAGGCCGCCTCGATCCTCCGCCACCACCTCCTTCAGACCCGCGGCGTCGAGCGACCGAGGCTGCCCGGAGAGCCGTTCCTGGCAGGAGTGGGCCGCCGCCGTCCTGGCCGCGGGACTGAGGGAGGCCGGGACCGCCGTCCACGACGCCACCGGAGAGGGACTCTCGAAGGCCATGCCGCCGATCACCAGGGCGATGTCGACCACGGCCAAGGGCGCGAGCGGGGCGAGCAGCATCCAGCGGCGGCGCCGTCGGTCCCGCGACGACCGGCCTTTGCCGAGGTCACCGAGGTCGCCGGCCGCTCTGAGCTTCATGCGCGGGTCTCCTGACTTGTCCAGCAGGCGTGGGCCGACCGGCTCGGGTCAGCTGGGGAGGTGTGCGGTGTCTCGAGCCTCATGGCTGAGAGCGGCCCGCACAAGATCGGGACCTGTCCGAGCCTGTCCGTATCTGTCTGTGCAGGTCAGAGGCTTCGCCGGCGGGCGAGCGGATCTCGGACGGCGGCGTCGGCGCTGCTCGTTCCCGCTGGACGGTTATCGATCACCGTCGATAGATTCGTCCCGTGCCCCTCGACACGTTCCAGCCCGATCCGGACGGGGCACGAACCGCTGCCGAATTCGTGGCCCTGCTGCGGAGTCTCAAGGGGTGGTCCGGGCTCACCTACCGGCAGCTGGAGACGCGGGCGCAGAGCAACGGGGACTTCCTGCCGCGCAGCACGATCGCCACCGCGCTCGGCCGAGAGTCGCTCCCTCGCGAGGAACTGGTCAGGGCGCTGGTCATGGCATGCGGTTGCGATGCCGAAACCGTCGCCCGCTGGTCGTCGGCGCGCCGGCGGCTGGCGACCGGGCCGGACGTCGCCGGGATCGCCGGCGCGCAGCCGTCCGGTGGCGAGGTGGACGAACTGGCGTCGGAGGACGTTCGCCGTCTCCCCGCCCCTCGTGGCCGGCTGCGCCGCCGCGGCATCGGCCGAGTGCTGGTTCCGGTCGCGGCCGCCTCGTTCGCCGTCGCCCTCGCGGCCGGGCTGGTGCCCGGCGTTCCCGGACTGACCTCCGGTTCGGACGGCTCAGCACGACCCACCGGGTCGGCCGCCGCGCCGCGGCTTCCGGCGCCGGCGGCCTGGTGGCGGTTCGAAGAGGCCGGTGGCCGGGCGGTGTCGGACTCCTCCGGGCACGGTTTCGCCGCCGCCGCGCATGGCGGCGTGCGGCCCATGGCGGTCCCGGGCGGCCGTGCCCTGGAGTTCGACGGCACCGGTCATCTCGCCACAGACGGCCCCGTCATCCGCTCTGACGCGGCCTTCACGATCACGGCGTGGGTGCGCCTCGACGAGCTCGGCCAGTGGACCACCGTGGTCACCCAGCACGCGGGCGCCTATCCCGCCTTCCTGGTGAACTACGATCCCGACCATTCCGAATGGGTGTTCATGATGCCCCACCCGGTCAGCGGCTCCATCAAGGGCGACCGGGGACTGTTCAGCGGGATCCCGGCGACGCGCGGAAAGTGGACCCACCTGGCGGCGATCTTCGACCCCGTGGCCGGACAGGTGAGCCTCTACATCAACGCCGTCATGGAGGCCTCCGGCCCCGGCACCGCGATGCGCCGGGGCGACGGTCCTTTCGACATCGGGCGAGGATGGCGCGACGGCAGGGCGATCGACGGCTGGCGCGGCGCGATCGACGACGTACGGGTCTTCGACCGCGTCCTCACCGCCACTCAGATCCGCGACGTGCTGACCCACCGGACATAACGCGCTTCGCCCCGGCCGGGACGCGGCTCACGCGGAGGACTCGTACCTGTAGCCGACCCGCCGGATCGTGACCAGCCGATGGCCGTGCGGACCGAGCTTGCGGCGCAGCCGGTGGACGTGGACGTCCACCGTCCGCGCGCTCGGCCCGAACTCCGCTCCCCAGACCGATGCCAGCAGCTGCCGGCGGCTGAAGACCTGACCCGGATGGGCGGTCAGATGGGCGAGCAGCTCGAACTCCTGGTAGGCCAGGTCGAGTTCCCGGCCGGCCGACCAGGCCCGCCGCGTGGCTCCGTCGACGACGACGTCGCGGAGGGCGGGCGCGGGTGCTTTCGCGGCGGGCGGCCCGGTCGCAGTCGATGCGGCGGCGGGCTGCGAGGACGACGGGGACGGCGGGAGCGGCGAAGACGACGGCGGAAGCGGCTCCGTCCGTTCGGGCATCGCGGTCTCGTCGGTGGTGATGAGATGCCCGACGATGGCGAGGGCCCTGCCGGTCCCGGGCACCGGGACGACGCCGAGGAGCGTGCCGTGCTCACCCGGCAGCGCGCGGGCGGCGGCGGTCAGGTCCTTTTCGGTGGCGGAGGTGACGACGTCGCGCACGTACGCGACCAGATCGATGACGTTCGCGAGCTGCTGCTCGGGCATGGCGATCCCGTTTCCAGTGGTCGAAGCGATCGGTGGGCGGATGCGGGGCGGCGGCCGTCGCACAGCGCGCTCGCCTGCAGCCGGAGATCCACGTGCAACCGCGCCACGAGAAGCGGATCGGTCTTCATAGCGACATCATCCGAGCGGTTTCAAACTAAGTCAACTCATAAAGTAGGGAATATCGGGAGCATCGATAGCACCGACCGCACTCACCCACACCCTTCTGCATGATCACGGCGGGGAAACCGCTGCCGTGATCATGCACTTGGGTGCCGTAGCCCTGCGGCTCATCCCTGGCGATCCGTGACCGCTGGTCGCTTACGCGCTTTTCTGCATGATCACGGCGGGGGGAAGCTTTGGCGGGGGCGAGATGGGGAGTGGTGTGATGAGGACGTCCATGTCGGGGGCGTGGGGGACGTTCGGGCGGAGTGCACCGGCCTTGCGCCAGCCCCATCCGGTATAGGCCCGGTAGGCCGTGGTGTTGTGCGGGCGTACGAGGAGCACCGCCCGCGCTTCGGGCCGGGCCGACAGCAGCTCGTCGTGCAGCGCGCGCCCGACGCCCTGGCCGGCCCATTCCCGGCCGACCATGATCTCGGACAGGGCGAACGTCCTGGCCCCGTCCTCGCGGGTGAACCCCGGCTCCGGCTCTTCGAGCAGCCCCAGCCACCAGGCGTCGCCGGAGTGCCGGCCGAGCGGCCAGCCCCATGCCTGCCCCACGGGTTCGCCGTCGCGGTAGGCGATGACCATGTCGAACTCCGGTCGCACCGTGTAGGCGTCGAACCGCTGCATGAAGGCGTCCTGGCCGGAGAAGAGATCGCCGGGGACCATCCGTTCGGCATAGGCGTCGCGATGGATGCGCGCGACCGTTCCGCTCACGGCACGCGCACCTTCGGCGCCATGGCGGCGGAACGTCTGGTCGCCCACGATGGACCCCCTCGCTAGCCGACGGATCACCATCGATGTACCCGCAAGGGGCATTCCATACCGCCCGGGACCCCGCGGCGCTCGGGGCGCGAGGGCGGCTGTCTAACCTTGGTGATGGCGGCAGCCGTGGTTGCGACGATCACGGGCTCAGAGCAGCTGATGACCAAGGAGACGTGGGTTGCGACTCGTACATTCCGGCAAGGTCCGTGACGTATACGCCGACGGGGACGACCTGATCCTCATCGCGTCCGACCGGGTGAGCGTGTACGACGTCATCCTGCCCACCGAGATCCCCGACAAGGGGAAGATCCTCACGCAACTCTCACTCTGGTGGTTCGAGCAGCTCGCCGACATCGTGCCGAACCACGTCGTGTCCGCGACCGACGTGCCGGAGGAATGGGCGGGCCGGGCCATCCGGTGCCGGCGGCTGGAGATGCTGCCCGTGGAGTGGATCGCTCGCGGCTACCTCGCCGGGCTCGGACTCCAGGAGTACGAGAAGCAGGGCACCGTCTCGGGCGTCGCGCTGCCACCCGGCCTGGTCGAAGCCTCCAGGCTGCCCGAGCCCATCTTCACACCGACGACCAAGGCCACCGAGGGCCACGACGAGTTCATCACCTTCGAGGACGTGGTCGCTCAGATCGGAGCGGGCACCGCCGACGAGCTGCGGCACGTGACGCTGGAGGTCTACCGGCGCGGCGCCGCTCTCGCGGCCGACCGCGGGATCATCATCGCCGACACCAAGCTGGAGTTCGGCCGGGCGCCGGACGGCGCCCTCGTGCTCGCCGACGAGGTGCTGACCCCGGACTCCTCGCGGTTCTGGCCCGCCGACGGGTGGGAGCCGGGGCGGCCCCAGCAGGGACTCGACAAGCAGTTCGTCCGCGACTGGTCGGCGACGCTCGACTGGGACCGGACGCCGCCAGGACCGGAGATTCCGCCCGAGATCGTCGACGCCACCCGGCGCCGCTACGTCGAGGTGTACGAACGTCTCACCGGACGCCGCTGGTAGCCCCCTGTCACTGCGCGGCCCTCGCCGCGGCCGGGTGAACCTGCCATCATTCGCTGATGCCCGCCGGTCGTGATCTCGCCCAGCTGCCCAAGGCCCACGTGCACCTGCACCTGGACGGCGCGATGCGCCGTGGCACCCTCGCCGAACTGGCCGAGGCGGCCGGCATCGAGGCCCCGCTGCCGCGCGGGTACGGGTCGTTCGCCGCGTTCATGGAGACGATCACTGCGGCGGCCCGGTGCCTGCGCACGGCCGCGGACACCGAACGCCTCGTCAGCGAGGTGGTCGAGGACGCCGGGCGGGCCGGTGCGGTGTGGGTGGAACCGTCGATGTGGCCGGGGCTGTTCGACGGCCGGCTCGGATCGGCCGCCGAGGCCGTCGACGTCGTGCTCGCCGCAGGGCACGACGCGGCACGGCGGCACGGTGTCGGATTCGGCCTGATCGTGGCGGCCAACCGCGACCGCGGGCCGGCTGAGGCGCTGGCCATGGCCCGGCTGGCGTCGTCCCGTGCGGTCGACGGCGTCGTCGGGTTCGGTCTCGACGGCGATGAGACGGCGGCTCCCGGATCCTGGTTCGCCGAGGCGTTCGCGGTCGCACGTGACGCCGGACTGCGGGTGGTGCCCCATGCCGGTGAGCTGGCCGGCCCCGAGTCGGTGCGGGAGGCGCTGGACGTCCTCGGCGTCGACCGGATCATGCACGGCGTCCGTGCGGCGGACGACCCCGAGCTGGTCGAGCGGCTGGCGGAGAGGGGCATCCCGCTCGACGTCTGCCCCACCAGCAATGTGATGCTGTCGGTCGTACCGTCCATGGATCGGCATCCGCTGCCCGCGTTGCTCGCCGCCGGTGTGCGGTGCAGCATCAACGCCGACGATCCGCTGCTGTTCGAGACCGACCTGTCGGCGGAGTACGAGATCGCGCGCACCGAACTCGGCCTGACCGACGTCCAGCTCGCCGCGGTCGCCGGCACCTCCCTGCGGCACAGCGGTGCGCCGCGCGACCTGGTGGACCGGGCGCTCTCGGGCATCGACGCCTGGCTGCGCGGGCCGATGGCCTGAGGGGCGGATTTCCCGACACAGACCGTCTTCAGCCGGCATCTGGACGCCCTTTTTTGAGTCCGTTTGTCGGCGGTGGCTCACGATGGTCGTGACGGGGAGGCTTGCGGACGCGATGACACACACCAGGCGTACAGACCCACTCGGAACACCCGGAAGGACAGGCGCGGCACGGTCCACCCTGCCTCTGCTGTACCAGAGCGGCGCGGAGCGCGCGCGGTTCGGCGAGATACGGCTGTTCTCGATCGCCCTCGCCCATCACGCCAGGGGCGAGAGCCGTCGGCTGCTCAACCGGATCCTGGCCGACTCGACCATCCTCTACAACCTGTACAAGAAACACCATCGCGTGGTCGGCGGGACGGTCTTCCACGAGCTGCGCCTGTTGTTCGACAGGCACGCCGAGGAGCAGCTCAAGGTGATCGATCTGGTCGGCGAACGGGTGCATCGGATCGGCGGGGTGGCGATCGCCGACCCTCGCCACGTGGCCGAACTCACCACGGTGCCGCGGCCGCCGGGCGGTGACGAGAAGGTCCCGGAGATGCTCGCCCGCCTGCTGGAGGCACACGAGATCGTCCTCGGGAAGGTCCGCGAGGCGATCGAGAAGGCCGCGGCGGGCCACGACGACGGCACCGCCGACCTGCTGATGGGCGAGGTGCTCAGGACCAACGAGCTCCAGGTCTGGTTCGTCGCCGAGCACCTGGTCAACCTGTCGGCCGCCGAGGTCTGAGGGCCGAGCCGCCGCCAGTGTTCCCGTACGCCCGTACGAATCATCGGGCCCGCGCACGGCACAGGCGTCACCTGCGCGGATCACGACCGGCTGGTTGAGGCCGTCTCGCCCCGGCGCACCGGAACAGGACGGCCCCTACCAGCCGCCTGCCATCCTCCGTGGCGGTCAGGCCTCCAGGCGGCCGTCGACGCGGCGCGGAAGCCCCAGCGGGTTGTCGTCGCGCAGGGATTCGGGAAGCAGCGCGGGCGGGGTGTCCTGGTGGGTCACCGGGCGCAGGAAGCGCTGCATCGCGGCCGTGCCCACCGACGTCGCCGTGGCGTCCGTCGAGGAGGGGTACGGCCCGCCGTGCTGCTGTGCCCAGGTGACGGCGACACCCGTCGGGTAACCGTTCCAGACCACGCGGCCGACCCGCTCGCCGAGCCGGGCTCCCGCGCCGGCCGCGACGTCGTCGGCGCCCGTACCCGTGTGCACCGTGCCGGTGAGACTGCCCGGCACCCTGTCGAGCGCCGACAGCAGATCGGCCTCGTCGGTGTAGGAGACCACCACCGTGACCGGTCCGAAGCACTCGTCCAGGAGCAGCTCGGCGGTCTTCTCGTCGGAGAGCACCGTGCTCGGCGCGGCGAGCACCCGGGCGCTAACGACGCGGTCCTCGCCGTCGGCGCCTGAGGCGACGACCCGTACGCCCGGCAGCGCCTCCCGCTGCGCCAGCCCGGAGCGGAACGCCGTGCGGATGCCGTCGGTCAGCATCGCGCCGGGGCCGACCTCGGTGACGCTCTGCGCCATGCGGTCGACGAGCCGGTCACCGGCCTCGCTCGCGGGCACGAAGACCAGGCCGGGCTTGGTGCAGAACTGCCCCACGCCGAGCGTGAACGAGCCGGCCAGGCCGACCGCGATGTCCTCGGTGCGCTCGGCGGCCGCCGCCGGGGTCACGACGACCGGGTTGAGGCTGCCGAGTTCACCGTAGAACGGGATCGGCTCCGGGCGGGACCGCGCGATGTCGAACAGCGCCCGCCCACCGCGGACCGAACCGGTGAAACCGACCGCCTTGACATGGGGGTCGGTCACCAGGGCGACGCCGGCCTCCTGGCCGTGCACGATCTGGATGACATCGGCGGGCAGCCCGGCCTTCTCGGCCGACGCGCGCATGATCCGCGCACACCGCTCGGACAGGTCCGGATGGGCGGGGTGGGCCTTGACGACGACGGGACACCCGGCGGCGAGGGCGCTCGCGGTGTCACCCCCTGGCACGCTGAAGGCGAGCGGGAAGTTGCTCGCGCCGAACACGGCGACCACACCGAGGGGCACCAACATGCGACGCAGGTCCGGACGCGGCACCGGGCGCGCCGAGGGGTCGGCGTGGTCGATCGTGACGCCGAGCCACGAACCCTCTTCGAGCGCCTCGGCGAAGAGCCGGAACTGGAAGGCGGTACGGGCGAGCTCGCCGCGCAGCCGCGGCTCTCCGAGCGCCGACTCGGCGTCCGCCACCTCCACCAGTTCGTCGCCCGCGTCCTCGAGCCCGGCCGCCAGCTCCCGCAACAGAGCCGCACGGCCCGGTATCCCCGCCGCGTCGAGCGCGGCACGGGTCGCGTCGGCCGCGCGGCAGGCATCCGCCACTTCGGCCGCGGTCGCCTCGACGGCGACCGCGACTGCATCACGGCGCTCTCCGGTGCGCGCGTCGACGCTCCAGACCGGTTCGCTCATGAGATCAACCTCCAGGTAATGAGATTCGATTATGGACACTCACCGTGAAAGTGAACAAACTCGCCCCAGTTCCGAGGAGCACGGTTCCATTGGGCACGGTTCTGTAAATCACAGCTCCATGGGCGGTTTCGGCGGCCTGGTCGAGCTGGCCGGGCGGCGGCGCGCCCTGTGGCCGGCCCCGGACGCCGGTCTCCGCCGCCGATTGGACGACGTGCTCGGCATGCCGCCGCTCGGCGAGCATCCCACGGACGTGCGCCGCGAGCGGAGCTGGACCGCGGACGGCCTGGCCGGTGAAGAACTGTCGTGGTCGGTGGGCTTCGGCCCGCGTACGCACGCATGGATCATCAAGCCCGAGGAATCCGCAGGCCCCATGCCGGGCGTCCTCGCGCTGCACTGCCACGCGGGGATGAAGCGCTGGGGCAAGGAGAAGATCGCTGATGGCCCCGATGAGGTGCCTGCCGAGATCCGCGCGCTGCGCAGCGACATCTACGGCGGCCGCGCGTTCGCGAACGATCTCGCCCGCCGAGGCTTCGTGGTGCTGTGCCACGACGCCCTCCTGTGGGGCGCCCGGCGCTTTCCGCTCTCCGCGATGCCGGACCGGGTGCGCCGTCTCTCCGACGACCTACGGGAGCTGGCGGAACGGCGCGGTGAGCCGATCGGGGACGAGCGGCACTACGACATGGCCGCCCACCACCACGAACCGGTGATCGCGAAGTACTGCAATCTGCTGGGCACGTCGATCCTGGGGCTGGTCGCCCGTGAGGACCTGATCGCCCTGCGTCTCCTGGGCGCGCGCCCGGACGTGCTTCCGGGGGCGATCGGCTGCGCCGGGCTGTCCGGCGGCGGCCTGCGCGCCGGGCTGCTGCACGCCCTGTCCGACGACGTGCGCGCCGCCGTGGTGGTGGCGATGCTGTCGAGCTTTCCCGACATGCTCGACGATCACGTCGACAGGCACTCCTGGCTGTCATGGCCGCCGGGGATCGGGACCGTGGCCGACTGGCCGGACGTCCTCGGGCTGCGCGCGCCCTCTCCGCTGCTGGCGATGTTCTGTGCGGCCGATCGGCTGTTCCCGCTCACCGGCATGCGCCGCGCTGACGCCCGGTTGCGCGAGCGGTACGCGGCGGCCGGGCGGCCGGAGGCGTACACCGGCCGGTTCCACTCCGGGGGGCACGCCTTCGACCGGCCGATGCAGGACGAGGCCTTCACCTGGCTCGCCCGAACGCTGTTCACTCCCCGTTCTTTTGGAGCTCCTCCATCTTCTTAATGAACTCGTCCACGTTCTGAGAACCATTCCCATTGCGATCGAGGGTATATATTCGCAGGGTCGGATCGTACCCTGATGGGGTTCCTACGGTCAGTGCGATGTCATGGTCTTCGGCCCATTTCCTTGCCGCCCGGGCACGCTCTTCCGCTTTTGTCCGCTTGTAGTACCAGGCCCAGGTGCCAATGCACTTGGTATTGACGAAGACAAGAGAGCACTCCACGTAGTTGACGCCCAGCTTCGCCACCCGTTGGCCCTGCTGCAGGGGCGTGAGCGGGGGCGGTGCCTTGGGTGATGGGGTGACGGGCAAGGGTGTGGGATCGGCCTTCTGACCCGGTTTCCCGGGTTGGGTCTCCCAGGTCGGTGAGGGCGCTGGGCTGACGCGTGGCGTGAGCTTCGGCCAGGGCTTCTCCGGGAGCTTCCGCTTGGGCTGCTGCGGCTTGCCGGTGGCGCAGTCCTGCTGGCCGACGCGGCAGACGGCGGCCACGATGCCGGCCTCGACGCTGCGTCCGATACCGCTGACGCTGATGGCGCCCGCGATCACCGCCACCAGCAGTACGGCCGCTATATATGAGATCGCGCCTTCGCCGACGTCGCCATTATGGCCCCGCGACTGCCGGCGAACGTATGTGCGCTGCTCAGTTTCCACTTGCCCAAGGTATGCTGCTTCAGGTGCGAGCGCTTGAAGCCGGAGGCCCATCCTGAGCCCAGTTCCTGGACCCAGCGACCGGGTCCGTTCGATGGGTCTAGACGCGGAGTGGCCGGCTTGGAGATTGTGCGGCGGCGTCCCATTGGCGGTTCGCCGAAGCTTAGACGGGCCGCCCGATGGGGGTCCGAATCCCATGCGGTCTAAATGGACCCGAGTTGGTGCATGGGTGCCGCCGAACCGAGAGTCGGCCGATGCTGCGAGGTCATGGACGTGGTGAGCCGTTTCGGCGGAGATCGTCGATTTCGATCGCATGGCCGGTGGTGAAGGACCGGTTGGCGGCCAGGCCGGTGAGCAGCGCGTTCACCCCGTCCGCCGGGGTGGCGATCATGGCGTGGCCGGATGCCGCGGGATCGAAGAGCGCCGCGAGCATCCGGGCGTCACCCCCGCCGTGCCCCTCGTGGGTGTGGTCCACCTCCACGTCCTCCGGTGGAGCCCACAGCGGGCGCAGCCGCAGTGTGGCCGCCCCGGAGTCCGGTGCCTGCGCGACGCCGTGCAGGACCCTGCCCTCGGGGGCCTGGTCCGGCGCCGCCCAGGTCGACTCCTCCACCTCGAGCTCCAGCCGGCCACGGGTGCCGTTGAAGGCGACGCGGTAGCCCTCCCATGGGGAGTACGCGGTCAGGTGGTAGGTCATGGTCGCGCCGGACGCGTAGGTGACCAGCACCGCCATGTCGTCCTCGATCGAGATGCCGTCGCCGAACACGTTACGGTCGCGGACGTAGCCGCTGTCGGCCTCGGCATCGAGGTAGAGCGCGCGCAACTCCGGATCGCCGGCCAGTCGTAGTGCGAAGGGGTCGCCGTCGGCAGCGGTCTCTCCGTGCGCCCGGTCGTAGTCCCGGCGCAGCCCGCTTCGCGCGCCGTTGGCCGACCCGTAGAAGGCGAGCCTGCCGACCCCGTACACCGTGACGGGTACGGTGCCGAGCCACCAGTTGACCAGGTCGAAGTGGTGGCCCGACTTGTGCACCATCAGGCCGCCGCTGCTCGCCCGGTCACGGTGCCACCGGCGGAAGTAGTCGGCGCCGTGCCGCACGTCGAGCAGCCACTCGAAGTGGACGGACAGCACGTCTCCGATCCGTCCCGCCGCGAGCAGGTCGCGGGTCGCGGAGTGCAGCGGGTTGAACCGGTAGTTGAACGCCACGGACAGATCGCCGCCGGTCTCCGACACCGTGTCGAGCACCCGCCGGGCCTGCTCGGCAGTGGTGACCATCGGCTTCTCCGTGACCACCCGGCACCCGGCGCGCAGTGCCGCCACGATGTGGCCCTCGTGCAGGGCGTCGACCGTGCACACGACCGCGGTGTCGACGCGTTCCTCGCGCAGCATCCGGTCGACGTCGCCCGGATGCCAGGTCGCCGCGGCCGGCCGGTCGCACTCCTCGGTGAGGATCCGGTTGTGCACGGCCATCCAGGTCGGGCTGACGTCGCTCAGCGCCACGACGGATGTGCCGTCCCGGGTGCCGAGGGCACGGGTGTACATCCGGGCCCTCGACCCGGTCCCGATGATCGCTACCCGCCGTGGTCGCTGTGCCGACACGCGTACGTCCTCCAGAACCGTCATTTCGAGCCGGGATCTCTGGCCGGGATCTCTGGCCGGGCCGGGCGCCGGCGTCAGCCGCCGGAGCCGGCGAGCGCGATCCGGCCTGGACGGCTGAGACGGTCGGCTCCGGCCGCCGCCCTGACCAGGCGCGGTACGTCCCGAGACCGGTGCACGGCCCTTCGCCGCGTCGGCGTCCAGCCGACGTCGGGGGACAGGTCGGGGTCGTAGGCCGCATTGTAGGCCGCGAGCAGGTCGGTGGATGCGCCGTCGACCCTGTTGTCCGCCGCGTGGATCGCGGTGCCCTTCCAGTACTCGATGACGTCGGCCGGGTCGATGTCGGCGGGCAGCGTGAAGGCGTTGTGCTCGGCCACGATGGCCGACTGGACGCCCACGCCCCAGCTGTAGAGGTAGGGCTCGCCCGAGCTCTCGGCGTAGTGGTTGTTGTAGACGTCCACCTGGCCGAACCGGACACGCGGCGTCCGCTGCCCCATCTTCGTGAACAGATTGTGGTGGAGGGTGACGCGGAGCTTGCGCGTGTCGAGCGTGGAGGAGTCGCTGTGCCCGATCAGCATGACCTTGTCGTGGTCGGTGAACCGGTTCCACGACACCGTCACGAGGTCGGAGCCGTGAGTGATGTCGAGCAGGCCGTCGTGCACCTGGTAGACGCGGCCGAAGTGCGTCGGCTGCTCGCTGTCGGGCATGTCGCCGTCGTTCAGCGTGTTGTGGTCGATCCACACGTGTGTGGCGCCGTACAGCGAGATCGGGTCGTACTCGGCGTTCCACTCGCCGAACTCGCCGTCGTTCGGATCCCAGGCGGGGAAGCAGTCGAAGGCGTTCTGGAACTCGATCCCCCGCACGATGACGTTGTCGACGTCGCGCAGGACAAGGTTGGCGCCCTTGATGCGGGCGCCCTCGAGCCCGACGATCGTGGTGTTGGCGCCGACCGGGATCTCGACCCGCTCCTTCTGCCGCAGCGCCGACGCCTTGCGCGCCTCCTCGAGCGGCCCGGACGGGTCGACCCTGCCCCAGGTGGCCGGGTCGTAGGCGGTGAGGAAGGCCGGCAGGCTGTAGCCGCCGGTCGCGTAGTCGTCGCAGGTCAGCCGCTTGTTCCTGGAGTCGACGTTGCCGTCGATCGTGCCCTTGACATAAACGATCTTCGGGAGGTCGCCGGTCACGGCGGCGGCGAGCTGGTCTCTGGTCCGCACGACGCGCACCTGACCGGGGCGGGCGGTCGAGCCGCCGGTGGTGCCGGTGGAGTAAGAGGCCCAGCCGTCTTTGGCGGCGAGGGTCTGCCGGCCGGGGTCGGGGAGGTGCCGCTGCGGCTGTGCCGAGACGTGGCCGGTCATGCCGGTCAGCGCCGCCGCGGCGCAGACCGCGGACAGGGCGAAGGACGATCGTCTGCGCATGTCTGTTCCTTGGGGTGAGGGGTCCTTCCGGTTCCGGGCTGGGCTCCGTGGCCGCCGGCCGCCGGGAGGCCGGCGGCCACGGAGGCCGGGGTCAGCCGTCCTTGCGCTCCTTGTACTTGCCCTGGGCCTCGTTGAACTTCTGGGCCAGCTGGTCCAGGAACTCCTTGGCCGTCATCTGCTTGAGCAGCACCTTCTGGAAGAGCGGCTCGGCCTCGGCCTTGGTCATCGCGTTGAACTCGGGCAGGTAGTAGGGCAACTGCACGATCTTGGTCTTGGGGTCGTTCATCACCGTGATCGCCGCATCGAGAGTGGGATTCTCCTTGACCCAGCTCTCGGCGGCCGAGTCGGTGTTGGCCGGGATCTGGCCGATGGTCTTGTTGTAGTGCGTCGTCATCTCCTTGCCGGAGACGAACTCGGCGAACTTCCACGCCTCGGTCTTGTGCTTGCCCGCCTTGAAGACGCTGGTCCCGCCGATCGGGTTGGAGATGATGACGCGGGAGCCGTCCGGCTGCGCGGGCACCGTGGTGCCGGCGAACTTCTCCGTGCCGAGCGCCTTCTTGTGGTCGCCGAACGAGCCCAGGTTGTGCTGCATCATGCCGATGTTCCCGCCGTCGAACTGGGCGGTCATCTTGATGTAGTCGTTGTTGACGTCGGCGCTCGGCGTGTCCTTCTTGTAGAGCGCCACGATCTTCTCGAGCGCGGCGACGTTCTTCGGATCGTTGAGAGTCGTCTTGTCCTGGGCGTCGAAGATCATGTTGATCCCGGACTGGGCGTAGATGAACTCCAGCACCTGGGCGATCGATCCCGCGCCGCCACGGATGGTGTAGCCGTACTTGTTGTCCTTGGCGTCGGTCAGCTTGTCCGCCGCCGTGTAGAAGGCCTCCCAGGTGGTGGGGGGCTTCAGACCGGCCGACTTGAACCAGTCGGTGCGGTACCACAGGATGCCCATGTTCGCGGTGTTGGGCAGCTGGTAGAGCTTCCCGTCGGGTCCCGCGGACTTCACCAGGTCGAGGAACGACGCCGAGAGCTTGCCGTTCAGGGCGCTGCCGGCCAACCGGTCGTCGAGCGGCTCAAGGGCGTTCTGCCCGGCCACGTTGGCCAGGTAGGACGTGGACATGCCGCCGACGTCCGGCACCGCGTTCGAGGCGATCGCGGTGTCGTACTTCTGCTGGACCTGTGCGATGGGGATGCCGACGTACTTGACCTTGATCTTGGGGTTCTGTCTCTGGAACTCCTGGATGGTGTGCTGCCAGATGGGGGTGGAGGTGGGACTGGCGTTGGTGTCCCAGAAGCTGATCGTGATGGTGCCGTCGGACGATCCGGAGTCGCCACCGCACGCGCTGAGTGCGAGGCAGGCGCCGACAGTGATCGCCGAGGCTGCCGCGAGCCGGGATCGGAGCCCCGGCAGAAGGCCGCGTCGAGACATCGTCGTTCTCACCTTTCCTGTGGTGACGCGGTGGTGCCGCGTCGGTCTGTGTTGGTCCCCGATGCACAGCTCTGAAGGTCACAGCTCTGAATGTCACTGCTCTGACGGTCATGGGCGCGCCTCTCCGGTCACCCGGAACGCGCCGAAGTCGGCGTGGCCGGCGAGGGCCGTTCCCGCGACGGCGAAGAGGCCGAGCGTGGCGCCGACCCAGCGTCCGGCGGTGGCCGTGACCGGTTCGCCGACCGGTTCAGGGCCGTCGCCGACGTCCGCGGTGAACCGGCACACGGCGCCTGCGGTGATGTGCACCGCGAGATGGGCCGTGGCGCGTCCCGGCGGCAGCGGGCGACGCGCCGCGGCGTCGGTCTCGGGTTCGCCGGCCGGCGCGGTGCGGTGCACCAGGGCGAGTCCGCCGGCGGTGCGCTCCAATCCGATCAAGGCGTACGTCTCGCCGAGCACGGTGAGGCCGGCCCGCGCGCCGGCGACGGTGGAGTCCAGGGTGAGGGCGACCGTGGCGGTGCAGGGCCCGGCGGGCAACCGCTGGCCGAGCACGTTGGGCAGCCGTCGCAGGTCGCCGCCTTGGCCGGCGCCCCGGCAGACCAGCCGCAGGCCGGCGGCCGACAGTGACCACCACGCCGGATCGGGGTTGGCCTGCCAGCTCCACTGCGGCCCGAGCCCGGGCCCGCTGAAATCGTCGTCGACCGCCGGCGCGCACACCGGGCCGGGTCTCGGCACCAGCGGTCTGCGGTGGGCCGGCACCGGTGAGCCGCGGCCGGTGCCGTCGTCGGCGCCCATCACCGGCCACCCGTCCTCGCGCCACCGCATCGGCTGCAGGTGCACCACCCGACCGCATGCGCCCCGGTCCTGGAAGTGCAGGAACCAGTCCTGCCCGGACGGGGTGGTCACCCACGCGCCCTGGTGCGGGCCGTTGGTCTCGGTGTCGCCCTGCGCCAGCACGACGCGGTGCTCGTACGGCCCGAACGGGTCACGGGCGCGGAACACCGACTGCCAGCCGGTTGGGACGCCTCCGGCGGGCGCGAAGATCCAGTACCAGCCGCCATGGCGGTAGAGCTTCGGGCCCTCGAGCGTGCGATAGCCGGGGATCAGATCGGCGTCCACGACGATCGTTCCCGCGTCGAGCAGGCGGGTCGCGTCCGGGCTCATCCGGTGCAGGGTGAGCCGGTTGTTGAATCCGGCACGGCTCTTGGCCCAGGCGTGGACGAGGTAGGCCCGGCCGTCGTCGTCCCACAGCGGACAGGGGTCGATGAGACCCAGACCCGCCTTGAGCCGGTGCGGCCGGCTCCACGGGCCGGCCGGATCGCCCGCGGTCACCACGAACACGCCGTGGTCGGGATCCGGATAGAAGATCCAGAACCGCCCCTCGTGGTGGCGGATGGCCGGGGCCCAGATTCCGCAGCCGTGCCGAGGACGGGCGAACCACGCCACGGGCTCGAGTTCGCCGAGCGCGTGCCCGATGATCGTCCAGTTGACGAGATCGCGGGACCACAGCACCGGCAGGCCGGGGACCCGATGGAAGCTGGAGGCCACCAGGTAGAAGTCCTCGCCCACCCGGATCGCGTCCGGATCGGACCAGTCGGCGTTCAGCACCGGGTTGCGGTAGGTGCCGTCGCCCAGGTCGGCGGTCCAGGGCGCGGCCCGCAGGCTGGATGTCATGGCCCGTCACGCCCCTCGCCCGCCGCGCATGCGTCCCGGCGGAGTGCGGCGATGCGGTCGGAGGGAAGCAGCCCGTCGGCCACGATCGTGATGACGCGACGGCGCACCGAGTCGCCGGGGGCCACGTCCCGGGAGCGCTCCCATGCCAGCGAGGAGCCGACGCCGGGGTACTCGTCCGCCCGGACGAACCACAGGTCCGCGCGGGTCCGCTCGTCACCCGGCACGAACACGAGGGTCCAGCCGCGTGAGCCCGGCGCGGTGCCGCTCATCGCGAGCCAGTCCGCCCGCGTGCCGTGCACCGCGGTCTCGCCCACGGCGTCGGGGGTGAACACCAGGATGCCGGTCGAGGAACCGGGCGCCCGCCAGAAGAAGCCGCCGTAACCCGCCCCCGGCCGCCCATTGGTCGCGGGGCTGCCGATGGCGAGCGGCTCGCCGGTCGCGTTCGTCAGCGCGAACGCGAAGTCGAGCGCCCAATGGTCGCCGACCGGGCGCAGCGAGACGGTCCGCTCCTCGCGCAGGACCTCCCCGCCGTCGGGCCCGGTCCACACCAGTGACTGCCCGAAGGAGTCGGGGGCGAGGGCGGACCAGCCGAGATGCCGCTGCACGCCGTGATCGCCGAGCCAGGTCGGCCCCTGGTCGCGTACGAACGTGCGGCCGCCCCAGAAGTTGCGGCCGCCGACGTCGGGCACGGCCACGGACACCCCGAGATGGTGCAGGTGGTCATCCGGCATCAGCTCGGTGACCTCCGTGCCGCCGAGGGTCCACACCGGATGCAGGTACGGCCGGGGGGCCAGCGTCGCGGCCAGTTCGGGCCGCCACACGTACCGGGCCAGCGGCCGCCCCTCGGGGTCGAGCCGCAGGTCCACCGTGTCGCCCGCCGGCCCGCCGGTCATCGGACCTCCTTCTGCCCGGCCCAGCGGACGCCGAGTTCGGAGTAGAGGGCGAGCCACTCGGCGCTCGCCTCGACCAGTTCCTCGATGCCGTGCACCACATGACCGACCACACCGTCCTCCTCGGTGATGTCCTGGGCGTCCTCGGGGATCGGCCGGGGATCCGGCGCCGTCCGCACCGCTTCGAGCACCCGCATGAACCCGCCGGTCCGCCGCAGCGGCACCAGCAGGTCGGCGTCACCGCGCACATGCGCGATCAGGTTCTCGAGCAGGTCCACGCGCGGATGGGTGTCGACCGTCACCGTTCCGTCGGCGCGCTCAAGTCGGACCTCATCGCGGGTGTAGCACAGCGTGATGCGCCCCGCGTCGCCGTGCACGACGACGTACGGCTCGCTGCGCCGCGGCGCGCACAGGGTGACCGCGACCGTGATCACGGTGCCCTTCGCCGTGCGCAGGCGCAGGCACGAGGTGTCGTCGCTCTCGATCGGGAAGGCGTGGAAGAGCTCGAGCTCGATGTCGCCGACCGCCTGCGGCCCTTCGCTGCCGTCCACGCTCAGCGCCGTGGCGAGCGCGTGCGCGAACGGGTTGGTCAGCGCTCCGTCAACGACGTCGGCCCCGTCGACGCGGCGCTGACCCGCCCACCGCGCCCGGTCGTAGTAGGCGGAGTCGCGCGACCACGACCCGGCCGCGCCGATGCCGCGCACCCGGCCGATCGCACCCTCGTCGATGAGCTCGCGTACGGCCGGCAGCGCACGTGAGCCGAGGCTCTGGAAACCGACCTGGCAGACCCGCCCGGACCCGTCGGCGCCGGCGACGATCCGCTCGTAGTCGGTGTAGGTCGCCGCCGGGGGCTTCTCCAGCAGCACGTGCGAGCCCTCGGCGAGGGCGGCCAGGGTCAGCTCGGTGTGCGTGTGGATGGGGGTCGCGAGGATGGCGATCTCGGCGCCGGTGTCGCGCAGCAGGCCGGGCAGGTCGCTGGACTGCTCGGGCCGGCCCAGCCCGTCGAACGCGTCGTCGCCGACCGGGATCAGGTCGCACACCCCGGCGAGACGCACCAGGCCGCTGTCGGCGAGCCTGCGCAGATTGCGCAGGTGCATGCGGCCGTGGCCGTGCGCGCCCGCGAGGACGACACTCGTAGCCGTCACGCGTCCTCCTCTCCCTCGATGGCCCGATGGCCCGATGGCTCCATGGGCCGGTCAGTGATCGCCGGCCGGCCGGATCTCGGTGGCGGCCAGCCGGGCCGGGTCGAAGCGCAGGCCGAGGCCGTGATGATCGCCCGGCCGGAGCAGCCCGCCCTCGATCCGCACCGGGTACGGCTCGGTGAGCAGCCCGAGCGCGGCGAACGAGGCGTCCTCGACGTCCTCGACCATGGCCGGCAGCGGCAGGCAGCAGGCGAGCTGACCGGAGATGTCGGGCAGCAGGTGCGGGAAGACCGGGACGTCGAACGTACGGGCCAGCTCGGTGATCCGCAGGAATGGGGTGATGCCTCCGACCCGCACCACGTTGGGCTGCACGATGTCGCAGGCGCCCGAGGTCAGCAGGTCGCGGAACTGATAGGAGGTGTAGGTGTTCTCGCCGAGCGCGATGGGGACGTCGACGCTCGCCCGCAGCCGCGCATACGCGGTGACGTCCTCGGCCGGCATCGGCTCCTCGACCCAGTGCAGCCCGTACGGCCGGAGTGCGTCGATCGCCCGCAGGGCGCGCGGCAGGTCCCAGAGCTGGTTGGCGTCGATCATGAGACGCACGTCGGGGCCTATGACGTCGCGCACCGCCGCGATCCGGTCGACGTCCTCGGCCAGCTCGGGCCGCCCCACCTTGACCTTCACCGCGGTGTGGCCCTGCTCCGACCAGCGCCGGGCCTGGGCGATCAGTTCGTCGAGCGAGTAGTGCCGGTTGACCCCGCTGCCGTAGACCTCCACGGTGTCACGGCGCCGGCCGATCGCGTCGACGAGGCCGCCGGTCGCGCGCAGGTCCCACAGCGCCAGGTCGACGGCGGCCAGCGCGATCGTCGTCAGCCCGCCCCGCCCGGCCTCGTGCAGGTGCCACCAGAGCCGGTCGAAGACCACCTCGGGGTGAACGGGCAGGCCGATCGCGGCGTCCCGGATATCGGTTTCGAGCAGTGCGTGCACGGCTCGTCCACCGACCCACGGAGCCCAGGAGAAGCCGGTGCCGGTACGGCCGTCATCGGTGGTCAGCTCGCACACGATCACCTGGATGTGCGACATGTCCGGCCCCCACGGCCGCGTCATCGGCACTCGGTGCACGGTGCTGCGCAGATCGGCGATGGCGCTCATCGGCCACGCTCCCCGCCCACGAGCGACAGCCCGACCTTGATCAGCCGGGACAGCTCCTCGACGTGCTCGGGCGCCGGGTCGACCAGCGGCGGCCGGACCGGGCCGACCTCCAGCCCGCGCAGCCGCACGGCCGCCTTCACCAGCGATACGGCGTAACCCGGCACTTTGCCGCGCAGCTCCACTAGCGGCGCATAGAACTCGGTGATGAGCGCGTGCGCCAGGCCCGGATCGGTGCCGTCGACGGCTGCGCAGAACGCGACGGCCACCTCGGGAACGAAGCAGAAGGCCGCCGAGGAGTAGAGGTCCACGCCGATGCCCCGGTAGGCGGGCACCGTGAGCTCGGCGGTCGGCAGCCCGTTGAAGAAGGTGAAGCCGGCGCCGATCTCCCGGCGAACGGCGGCGACGATGCGCGCCATCCGGTCGATGTCGCCTATGCCGTCCTTGAGCCCCACGACCCCGGGCAGCCGGGCGAGCGCGACGGCGGCCGACGGCTCGAGCACGACGCCTCCGCGCTGGTAGAGGATCACCGGCAGCCCGGCGGCCTCGGCGATGGCCCTGACGTAGGCCCGCAGGCCGTCCGCCGGCCCCTGCGCGAGGTAGGGCGGCATGAGCAGCAACCCGTCCGCGCCGGCCGCCGCGGCCTGCCGGGCCTGTGCCAGTGCCGCGCCGAGCGGCCCGCCCGCCCCCGCGATCACGGGCACCCGGCGGTCGACGGTGTCGACGGCGGTCCGTACGGCCAGCTCGTGCTCCCCGGTCGAGAGCGCCGGGAACTCGCCGGTCCCGCAGGCCACGAACACCCCGCCCGGGCCGTGCGTGAGCCCCGCGTGGATGTGCTCGGCCAGGACGTCCGCGGCCACCTCGCCGCCGGAGTCGAACGGCGTCACGGGAAAGAACAGCACCCCGCTCAGCTCCATGACCGCCCCCTCCCCGCCGTGATCATGCAGTTGTGCACGCGCGGGATGTCGCCGCCGGCCGGGTTTCCGCGAACAAGTGCATGATCACGGCTGGTGGGTGGGGTGGGTGTTCCTCCCTGGTCGCGGTGAGTCGTGATCATGTAGTTGTTCGCGTTCACGGGGTTCTCATCTCCGTCCGCCAGCTGCGTTCGGGCCGCCAGCCCAGCACTTGTTCGGCCTTCGCGATGGAGAAGGCCGGCGTGCTGCCGGTGAGCGCCGCAGCGTGCGGAGCCGTCTCGGGTACGTGGCGTGGCAGCAGGTCCGCGAGGGGTTCGGCGGCCAGGGCGTCGGCCGCGCCGGCGAAGAAGACCTCGCCGTTCGGGTGACCGGGCACGCCGTCGAGCAGCAACCGCACCAGATCGGCGGCGTCCCGCGCGTCGACGTAGTTGAACAGCGACTGGCCGCCCAGGTCCGTACGGTCCAGCCGCTCGCGGATCGTGTGGCCGCTCTGCGTGGGCGCGCCCTCCCACTCCTCCGGCGGTACGACGAAGCACGGGCGAACGGCCGCGAACCGGACCCGGTCGCCGGCGGCGCGCGTGAACATCCGCATCGTGTGCTCCGCCGCGAGCTTGGACAGGCTGTAGGCGTTCCACGGTGCCACCGGATGCTCCTCGTCGATGGGCAGGTACGCCGGGGCCCAGCCGTGCGGCGCCCCGTACCCGATGACGGTGGGGCTGCTCGCGACGACGACGCGCTCCACCCCGCTGTGCACGGACGCCTCGCACACGTTGAACGCGAGTTGGGTGTTCACCCGGTGGGTGAAGCCGTCGGTCCGGCTGAACGGGGTCGCGATCGCCGCCAGGTGCACGACCGCCCGCGGCCGGAACCGCGCCATCGCCTCGTAGGCCTCGCCGAGGTCGGTGAGGTCGGCGGGCAGTACGGCGGCGGCGTGGTCGCGGGGAGTTCCGGGTGCCGGGTCGACGCCGATGACCTCGTGACCGGCCGTGGCCAGTGCCGTCACCACGCTGCGACCGAATCGGCCGGAACTGCCCGTGACGAGGACGCGCGAGCCCGGCGGCAGGGGGGTGACGTTCGCCGGGCCGGTGGAAGGGCCGGGACGGGAACCGGTGGAGGGGCCGGGACGGGAGCCGGAGGAGGAGCCGCTCAACCTTTCACCGCCCCGGCGCTGAGACCCTGCACGAGGTAGCGCTGGATCACGGCGAAGACGAGCACGACGGGCAGGGCGGCGACCACGCCACCGGCGGCGAGCGAGCCGAAGTCGGCGCCGAACTCACCGATGGTGTAGTTCAGACCGACCGGCACGGTGTACTTCTCCTGCGCGCTGACGAACATCAGCGCGAACAGGAAGTTGTTCCAGCTGTGGATGAACGCGAACGAGCCGACCGCGACCAGGCCGGGGCGCAGCAGCGGCAGGACGACGACGAAGAACCCGCGCAGCCGGGAGCAGCCGTCCACCCACGCCGCCTCCTCCAGTTCCACCGGGACGTTCTTGACGAACCCGCTGATGAGGATGAGCGAGAGCGGCAGTTGGAAGACCGTCTCGGCGACGACCAGGCTCCACAGGCTGTTGACGAGGTGCAGATGCCGGAAGATCTCGAACAGCGGGATCAGCATCATGGCGCCCGGGATGAACTGCGTGCAGAGCATGGCGATCATGAAGAGCTGCTTGCCCCGGAACCGGTAGCGCGCGAGCGCGTACCCGCCGGCCAGGGCGACGACGGTGGTCGTGACCAGGGCGGTCAGGCCCACCTTGACGCTGTTCTCGAAGTAGACGCGGAAGCCGACGCCGTTCCAGACCGTGTCGAAGTGCTGGAGGGTGAGCGGCCAGGGCAGGAAGCCGGTCCGGCCGGACGGCCGGAAGGCGTAGAGCAGCATCCAGTAGAACGGGACCAGGGTGAACGCGAGGTAGAGCCCCAGCGGGACATAGATCTCCCACCGGCGGGCTCCGCTCGGCCGGCCGCGCTCGGTGGCCTTGAGCGGGGCCTTCGGCCCGCCCGGCGGTTCGGCGGTGACCGGGGGCTCCGGCGTCCGGTCGGTCACGGCGGTCGTACGGCGGGTCACGCCCGCTCACCTCCGAACTTGCTCAGCCGCAGATAGAGGATCGAGAAGAAGAGCAGGATGACGAAGCCGACGGTGGTGAGCGCCGACCCGTACCCGAACTCGTGGGCGGTCACCGCCTTCTGCGCGACGTAGAGCGGCAGCGTCGTCGTCTGGTGCGCGGGGCCGCCGCCGGTCAGCGTGAACAGCAGGTCGACGTTGTTGAACTCCCACACCGCCCGAAGCAGCGTGGCCAGCACGATCGCGTCGCGCAGGTGCGGCAGGGTGATGTGCCGGAACCGCTGGAGACGGGTGGCTCCGTCCACGGAGGCCGCCTCGTAGAGATCCTTGGAGATGCTCTGCAGATCGGCGAGCAGCAGGATCGCGAAGAACGGGACGCCGCGCCACAGTTCGGTGAGCACGACGGCGGGGAAGACCGTGCCGGGGCTCGCGAGCGGTGAGGAGCCGTGCTCGGCCAGCCCCAGTTCGGCGAGGTACGGGGTGAAGCCGGTCGTCGGGTTGTAGAGCAGGATCCAGATGCTGGTGGTGAGCACTCCCGAGACCGCCCACGGCGAGAACACCATCGCCCGCGACACCGCGCGGCCGACGAACGTCTCGTTGACGATCAGGGCCAGCGCCAACCCGAAGATCAGTTGCAGGCCGACGGTCGCGGCGACCCATTTCACGCTGAACCACAGGCTCTGCCAGAACAACTCGTCGTGGAACAGCAGTTCGCGGAAGTTCTCCAGGCCGGCGAAGCCGTTGTCCCAGGGCTGCGTGACGTTGTAGTGCTGCAGGCTGTAGTAGATGACCGTGGCCATCGGGTACACCAGGAAGCCCAGCATCAGGAGCACCGAGGGTGCGATGAGGGCATAGGGCGTCCGAGGCGCACGACCGGACCGGCGCCGTCCGCGCCGTGCCGGGCTCGCCTGGGCAGTTGCCACGAGCGCGACTCCTTACTGCCGTGTCGTGTGTCGTATCGGTGATCCGGTTACTGGAAAGCGCTTACTTAGATTCGCGTGCGCCGGTGTCGTCGTAGCGGTCAGGGTGAGGGTGCCGGGGAGTCGGGTCTGCGGCCGGGGCGGTCGCTGTGTGGTGAGCATCACGGCAACCGATTGCAAGAAACACTTGCGACATCTCGCCGAAACGTCAAGGGGTGTATCTGATTGAGATGGAAGAGCGCTCGAAAATCGCGGTGCGGCAGGCGTTCGAGCGCGCCCGTCGGCTCCGTGCGAAGTCGATCTCCCGTTGACTCGGGCGGCAACCGTTTGTATTAATGAGCCGTCCGCTGCCCACGGAAGGAGCACGGTGGCAGTAACGATCCGGGATGTCGCACGGGCCTGTGGCGTGCACGTCTCGACGGTGTCGCGCACGTTCTCGGCGCCGCACCTGGTGAACCCGGAGACCCGCGCCCGGGTGCTGGCGGTGGCGGACGAGCTCGGCTACCGGCCCAATCGCGCCGCCAGGGCGCTCACCACGGGCCGTACGCACAACATCGGCCTGATCGTCGCCGACATCGCCAACCCGTTCTTCCCGCCGCTCATCAAGGCGGCCCAGGCGCACGCGAGACAGCGCGACTACCACGTCTTCGTGGCCGACACCGACGAGGACCCGCGGGTGGAGGAGGAGCTCATCCAGACCTTCACCAAGCAGGTCGACGGGGTGCTGCTCTGCAGCCCGCGGCTGTCCAACCGGGCCATCGACCGGCTGCGCAAGGACGTACCGTTCGTCGTCGTCAACCGCCGGGTGAAGGGACTGCCCGCCGTGCTGATGGACGTCGGCCACGGCGCCAGGCTCGCGGTCGAGCACCTGACGGCGCTGGGCCATCGGCGGCTCGCCCTGCTCGTCGGCCCGGAAGGGTCGTGGACGAGTCATGAGATCAGCGACGCGGCCGCCCTCGCGGCCCGGGCGCAGGGCGCCGAACTCGTGGTGCTCGGGCCGAACTCGCCCACCGAGCACGGCGGTCAGATCGCCGCTCCCGAGGTGCTGAGCGCGGGCGTCACCGCCGTGCTCGCCTACAACGACCTGGTGGCGATCGGCCTCATCGAGGGGCTGGCCGATCTCGGCGTCGAGGTGCCCGGCGCCATCAGCGTCGTCGGCATCGACGACATCATGCCCGCCCGGCTGGGCCGGCCGAAGCTCACCACGGTCGCCATGCCGACCGTCGCGGCGGGGCGCAGCGCCGTCGATATGCTGTTGCAGCTCGTCGGCTCCTCCGAGCCCGGCGGCGCGGCGCAGACCACTCTCGAGACCACGCTCATCGTTCGCGACTCGACCGCCGCGCGGCCGAGTCCGGCGCCTCCGCCGACCTCGAGGCTGACCAGGGAGGCATCATGACCGACGGCACCGCAGACGACACCACGGGAAGCACGGGAAGCACGGTGGAGCGGCTCGGGGTCACCCCGGACGGCACGCCGGTGGCGCGGTACACGCTGGACAACGGCCGCGGTCTGCGCGCGCGGGTGCTGACCTACGGCTGCGCCGTGCAGACGATCGAGGTGCCGGATCGCGACGGGCGGCCGGCCAACGTCGTCCTCGGCTGCGCCTCGCTCGACGACTATCTCACCAGGAGCCGGTACTTCGGGGCGGTCGTCGGGCGGTACGGCAACCGGATCGCGGGCGGCCGCTTCGAGCTCGACGGCGAGGAGTTCCGGCTGGCCCGCAACAACGGGCCCAACAGCCTGCACGGCGGTGAACGCGGCTTCGACAAGCGGGTGTGGGACGTCCTCGACGCCGGTGAGCGCCGGCTGAGCCTGGGGTACCTGAGCGCCGACGGCGAGGAGGGCTATCCCGGCGCCCTCCAGGTCTCCGTGACCTACACCGTCACGGATGACGACGCGCTGCGCATCGACTACCGGGCGACCACGGACCGGCCGACGGTGCTCAACCTCACCAACCACTCGTACTTCAACCTCGCCGGCGAGGGTTCCGGCGAGATCTACGACCACCGGGTCACGATCAACGCCGGTCGCTACACGCCGGTCGACCAGGGCCAGATCCCGACCGGTGAACTCGCGCCGGTCGAGGGCACCCCCTTCGACTTCACCCGAGGGTGCGCGGTGGGCGAGCGGATCGGCGAGAAGCATCCGCAGTTGCTCATCGGCAAGGGCTACGACCACAACTACGTGCTGGACAAGTCCGCGCCCGGTGCGCTCGAGCCGGCCGCCCTGGTCGAAGAGCCGAAGTCGGGGCGGGTCATGGAGGTGCTGACCACCGAGCCGGGCGTGCAGTTCTACTCGGGCAACGTCCTGGACGGCAGCGTCGCGGGCATCAGCGGGCGCGCCTACGGCAAGGGCTCGGGACTCTGTATGGAGACCCAGCATTTCCCCGACTCGCCGAACCACCCGGACTTCCCCTCGACGGTCCTGCGACCGGGCGAGGAGCACGCCTCCACGACCGTCTTCCGCTTCGGGAGCCGCTGACAGAGAGCCGCTGTGGTGCGTCGGCGGTGAGACGCCGGCGGACGGCGCTCAGCCGCCGCGCTGGAGTTCTCCGACCAGCTTGACGAACTCCTTCGCCACCGTGGCGTCGGGCGCCTCTGTGTCGAGGTAGATGGCTCTCTTCTTGCGGTCGTACCGCACCGGCTCGCGCTCACCGCGGCCGATCGGCAGCCCGATGATCAAGATCTCTTTGTCATTGACCCAGTCCACGGCTTCAAGACCGCCCGGATGTCTCCAGATGGCGATTATCAGGGCCGCTCGGGCCCAGTCGCACTGGAAACTGACCCGGCATCGCGCATCGTCGAGATCTCGCAACATCCTGTCACGCAGACCAGGTTCGGGGCCCAGGTCGGCCGAGGGCGTCGATTTTCCGGGGTCGGGGCCGGCGGCGGCCGTGGGCGAAGCCGGGGGCGGAGAAGGGGTGGGACTCGTCCGCGGTTTCTCCGCCTGGTTCTTGTTCGTGTTCGAGGCCGGGGCGGCGCATTCCTCGCCGGCGACCCGGCAGATCGCCGCTTGGGCCGACGACACGATCTCGCCGCCGATTCCACTGGTGACGAACGCCAGTGTCATCGCGCCGACCAGCAAGACGATGCCGAGATAAGAGACCGACCCTTCGCCGCGGTCGCGACGACGAAGGTGGAGCCGGGAGCACGGATCCCGCTTTTCCGGGGCTGTCTCCCGGGTGATCCTCATTCGCCTAGCGTAGGAATCCGGACGCACGGCGAGCGTGGGCCCAGGGGCCTCAAGCCGAACCCTGATCAGGCCCAGCCCCCGCGTGGGTCCGGCCGGCGATTCACATCGGCGCGCCGGACGCGGAGGGGATCAGGGCCAGAGGCGGGCGGGGTCGGCGATGACGCGTTCGATGACGAGCCCGGCGGCGCCCTGCACCGCGGCGTCACCGGCCAGCCGCGACACCACCACCGACGGGGTCCGGCCGCGGGTCACGGCGGTCGCGGCGGCGAGCGCCTCTTGTACGGCGGGTCGCGCCCACGGAGCCAGCGGGGAGAAGATCCCGCCGAGGACGACCGAGTCCGGGTCGAGGAGGTTCACCGCCGCCGACAGCGCCGAGCCGAGCGCGTGTCCGGCTCGCCCGACCGCCGCGACCGCCCGGTCGTCGCCGGATCGCAGCGACTCCAGCAGCGCGGCCATGGGGCCGTCGGGATCGGCGGCGACGGTCGTCGGCACGGGCGTCCGCGCGTCGGTCAGCCCGGCGGCGCGCAGCACGGCCTCCTGCCCGGCGATCTGCTCCAGGCAGCCCCGGCCGCCGCACGTACAGGGCGGGCCGCCGGGCTCGACCACGATGTGGCCGAGCTCGCCGGCGAAGCCGTGGGCGCCGCGGAAGACCCGGCCGGACACGACGATGCCCGCGCCGATGCCGACCTCGCCGGACACGTGCACGAAGTCGCCGAGTTCGCGGCCGGCGCCGAACCAGAGTTCGCCGAGGGCACCCAGGTTGGCCTCGTTGTCCTGGTCGGGGGGCAGCCGCAGCGCAGGCAGCCCGGCCTCCAACAGCGCCCTGGTCGGCACCTCGGACCAGCCGAGATTGGGCGCCGTGCGCAGCCAGCCGCTGCGGCGGTCGAGGACGCCGGGCAGGGCCACGACCGCTCCCGCGACGGTCAGCCCCTGCTCGGCGGCCGAACCGATGGCCTGGCCGGCCAGTCGCGCGAGGGCCTCGATGACCTTTTCGGGCGACCGGCCCCGGTTGTCGGTCGCGATCAGGTGCCGGTGCCGCACCCGGCGGCCGAGATCGAGGACACAGGCGGCCAGGTAGTCGACGTTGACCTCGAGCCCCAGGCCGGCGACGCCGTCGCCGTTGACCGAGACGGCGACGCCGGGGCGGCCGCGTTCGCCCTCGCGCACGAGACCGCCGTCCTGCACGAGCCCGCCGTCGGCCAGCACCGCGACGAGATTGGAGACGGTCGTCTTGGTGAGCCCGGTGAGGTCGGCGAGCCTGGCTCGGGTGACAGGCTGGTGCCGTACGACCTCGCCGAGCACGACGGCGAGGTTGTTCTCCCGCATGGTGCCGTGCCTTACGGGGCCGCCGTTGAACGTGTCGTTGAACGTGTTGTCGGACTGGCCGTCGAACCCGCCCTCGGACGGGGCGCGGCGCCTCGCCCCGTTTCCCGCACCGCTATTGAGCATGTCTCAAGACTAATCAATGGGCCCCGGCATCTTGACGATCCCGGGCCTGTGAGACTTTATTAGTCCATACAGTTGACGAATGATCCGAGTTTGATCTGTGGAGGACCCATGGCCTACGACCCCACCCCGGCCGACCGCTTCACCTTCGGACTGTGGACGGTCGGCTGGCAGGCCCGTGACCCCTTCGGTGACGCCACCCGGGCCCCGCTCGACCCCGTCGAAGCCGTCCACCGGCTTGCCGAGCTGGGGGCGTACGGCGTCACCTTCCATGACGACGACCTGCTCGCCGTCGAGCCGGACCGCGACAAGGCGATCGCCGCCTTCCGCAAGGCGCTCGACGCGACCGGCCTGGTCGTCCCGATGGCGACCACGAACCTGTTCACCCACCCGGTGTTCAAGGACGGCGGCTTCACCTCCAACGACCGGGACATCCGCCGCTACGCGATCCGCAAGGTCATCCGCAATCTCGACCTCGCGGCGGAGCTGGGCGCCAAGACGTACGTCTTCTGGGGCGGCCGCGAGGGCGCCGAGATCGATGCCGGCAAGGACGTACGGGTCGCCCTCGACCGCTTCAAGGAGGGTATGGACCTGCTGTGCCAGTACGTCATCGACAAGGGCTACGACATCCGGTTCGCGCTCGAGCCCAAGCCGAACGAGCCCCGCGGTGACATCCTGCTGCCCACCATCGGCCACGCGCTCGCGTTCATCTCCATGCTGGAGCACGAGGAGATGGTGGGGCTCAACCCCGAGGTCGGCCACGAGCAGATGGCCGGGATGAACTATGTGCACGGAGTCGCCCAGGCGCTCTGGCAGGGCAAGCTCTTCCATCTCGACCTCAACGGCCAGCACGGCCCGAAGTACGACCAGGACCTGGTGTTCGGCACCGGCGACGTGAAGAGCGCGTTCTTCCTGGTCGACCTGCTGGAGCAGGGTGGGTACGAGGGCCCGCGGCACTTCGACTACAAGCCGATGCGCACCGAGGACGCCGAGGACGTGTGGACGTCGGCGGCCGCCAACATGCGCAACTACCTGATTCTCAAGGAGCGCGCCCTGGCGTTCCGCGCCGACCCCGAGGTGCAGGAGGCGCTGCGGGCCTCGCGCGTCGACGAGCTCGCCGTTCCCACGCTGGCGCCCGGTGAGACCTACGAGTCGCTGGCCGGTGATGACTTCGACCTCGACGCCGCAGCGGCGCGCGGTTACCACTTCACCCACCTGGACCAGCTCGCCATGGAACATCTGCTCGGAGCCCGCTGACCGGCTCGACGCCATTGAGAACCGGGCCTCGCCGCCGAGCGAGGCCCATCGGGGCGCGGCGCCCATCGCGGCGGGGGCCGGTGGGCGCGCGGCTCGACAAGGCCGGCCGACGCCGGGGCCGAAGACGAAAGGAAGCACGCCGACATGCCGCTCGTCGCCGGGGTCGACTCCTCGACCCAGTCGTGCAAGGTCGTGGTCTGTGACGCGGAGTCCGGAGTGGTGCTCCGGCGCGGCCAGTCGCCGCATCCCGACGGGACCGAGGCGGATCCCGCCGCCTGGTGGGACGCGCTGTCGGAGGCCGGCGAGGCCGCCGGTGGGCTGGACGACGTCGTCGCGGTGGGAGTGGCCGGGCAGCAGCACGGCATGGTGTGCCTCGACGAGGACGACCAGGTCGTACGTCCGGCGCTGCTGTGGAACGACACCCGTTCGGCCGGGGCCGCGGAGGATCTGATCGCCGAACTCGGTGGGCAGAAGGCGTGGGCCGAGGCCGTGGGCAGTGTCCCGGTGGCGTCGTTCACCGTGACCAAGTTGCGCTGGCTCGCCGAGCACGAGCCCGAGGCCGCCGGCCGTACGACCAGGGTGTGCCTGCCGCACGACTACCTGACCTGGCGACTCACCGGAGAGCTGGTGACCGACCGGGGGGACGCCTCCGGCACCGGTTACTGGTCACCGGCCGAGGGCGAGTACCGGCCCGACCTGCTGCGCCGGGCGCTCGGGCACGTGCCCGAGCTGCCGCGGGTGCTGAGCCCGTCCGCCTCGGCCGGCCGTACCGGGCAAGGAGCGATCGTGTCGGCCGGCACCGGCGACAACATGGCGGCGGCGCTCGGTCTGGGTGCTCGTCACGGAGACGTCGTGGTGTCGCTCGGCACGTCGGGCACGGTGTTCGCGGTGGCCGACCGGCCGTGCGCCGACCCGACCGGGATCATCGCGGGCTTCGCCGACGCCACCGGCCGTTACCTGCCGCTCGTGTGCACGCTCAACGCGGCGCGAGTGCTCGACGCCGCCGCCCGCATGCTCGGCGTTGATCACGAGCGGCTGTCCGAGCTCGCGCTGGCCGCGCCCGCCGGTGCGGAGGGCCTTGTGATGGTGCCCTACCTGGAGGGGGAGCGCACCCCGAACCGGCCTGACGCGACCGGGTCGGTGCACGGGCTGCGCCTTGGCAATTCGACCCCGCAGCATTTCGCCCGGGCGGCCGTCGAGGGCATGCTGTGCGGCCTCGCGGACGGGCTCGACGCGATCGTCGAGCACGGTGTCGAGATCCGGCGGGTCCTTCTGGTCGGCGGGGCGGCGCGGTCGGAAGCGGTACGCCGGATAGCGCCCACGGTGTTCGGCCGGCCCGTGCTGGTGCCCCCGCCGGGGGAGTACGTCGCCGAGGGCGCGGCGCGGCAGGCGGCCTGGACGCTGGTCGGCGGGGACGAGCCGCCGAGCCGGACCGGCACCGGATTCATGACGTACGAGGCCGACCCCGCCGAAGCGCTCCGGGAGCGCTACGCCGAGGCCCGTGACCACATCCTCGACCGTCCTTGAGTGACCTCCGCGCACGACCGTGCGGTCAATGATCAGAGCCAGTCCCGGCGTTTGAAGACGACCCACAGGCCGACACCGGTGACGATGAGGACGACCACGCTCGTGAGCACTCCCCACTCTTGGTCGAAGCCGGGGTACGGCACGTTCATGCCGTAGAAGCCGGTGACCGCCGTGGGCACCGCGATGATCGCGGCCCAGCTCGTGACCTTCTTCATCACCTCGTTGAGCCGGTTGCCCTGCAGCGCGATGCGGGTCTCCTGAATGGTCGTCACGAGGTCGCGCAGGCTCTCGGTCCACTCCGTCGCCCGCAGCACATGGTCGTAGACGTCCTGGTAGAAAGGCGCCATGGCCTCGGGGACGATGTCCAGATCCCGCCGCATCAGGGTGTTGACGATCTCTCGCATCGGCAGCACGACCCGCCGCAGCAGCACGAGACTCTTGCGCAACTGAAAGCTGTACCGCTGCATCGTGCGGTCGGGGGTCCGCTCGTCGAACAGCAGGTCCTCGAGGTCCTCCAGTTTGCCGTCCATGTCCTGCACGGCCGCGAAATGCCGGTCCACGACCATGTCCAGCAGCCCGTGCAGGAGATACGCGACGCCGTGCCCCGCGAGCCGCTGGTCCGCGTCCCACCGTCGGGTCAGCTCGTCGACGTCGAAGTCCGGATCCTGTCGTACCGTCACCACGGCACGCTCGGTGACGAACGCCGACACCTCTGAGGTCAGCAGCCGGCCGCTGCCGCTGTCGAGCCGTACGTCGTAGGCGTTCAGGAACAGATGGCCCGGATAGCGGTCCAGCTTGGCGCGCTCGTGCCGGCTGACGGCGTCCTCGATCGCCAGAGCCTCCAAGCCGAGTTCGTCGCTGACGGTGCGCAGCTCGTCCTGCTGGGGAGCGCACAGGTCCAGCCAGACCATCGTGTCGGACTCGTCGAGGTAGTCGCTGATCTGTGCCACCGGAAAGCCCTCCGCCTCCAGGCGCCCATCACGCCAGACCCTGGTCCGCGGCGGGTGCGTCCCGATCCGGTCGCTTGAGCGCGAGGTCGAGTGCTGGGGAGAAGAGGTCTCTTCCATGACCTTTGTTTACCGTGTCCGCCGGGCACGCGCGTTAGCGGGTCGGTGCGGCGGCGCGGGGAACCGTCGCACCATCGCGTCAGACCTACAAATGGGGGATTGTTCCCGGACATCGTGCCACCGGTTTCGCACCCCGGAACTTATGATCAAACCGTGGAATCCACTCCTTACGTGACGGGGCGGATTCACGCGACTTTTCATCAGGTGCTTTCCGACGGCCTGCGGCCCGACGCGGTCTCGGGCGCGTCGGGCGAACAGATCGATGAGATGGCCGCCGCGCAGGGCGTCAAGGTCCTGCCCGCCGCGTTGCGCCAGGTCTACCGCCTCATCGGAACCCGATCGGCGCTCTGGCTGGCCGGTAGTTCCTTCGGCACGGCACTGGACGGCGGTGCGGTGAAGTCCCACGCCCTCGCGACGCTGGACCGGCTGCCGAATCCGTTCGCCGACGCGCAGGGGATGTACGTCCTCGTCGTCCACCAGGCACAGACGTTCCACGTCATCGACGGAACGGATCTGACGTCGGGGGATCCGCCGGTCTGGCTGATCGCGGCGGATGAGGCCGTCATCCGGGGATGGGACAGCGTCAGCGGGTGGTTCGCCGCGATGGCACCCGACGTGGCCCGCTATCGCGAGCGGCTGCAGCTCATGCGGCGGCACGGAAACCCGATCCCGCCGTGGGCCCGCCACCTGAATGCGCCGTGAGCCGAGACCCGTGAGTCGGGAGCCGAAGTCGAGTGCGTAGTGCGTTCGTGACCGGTGCGGTGTGTTCGGTGGCCCTTGGAGGGGCCATCGAACACACCGTTATTCAGTGCCCGGTGTCGCTCAGCGCCTCGCCGGCCCGCCGCAGCGCGCGTGCGCGATCGTCGGTCACGCCGAGAGCACCGACGTGCGGCGCGCCGGATCCGATGGACAGCAGAGTCCATGAGTAGAGCCGTGGGGGTTCCCAGGATGGTCGTGCGTGCACCGTGAGCCGCTCCTTGCCTATCGCGCCGTAAGGGATGAATCGGTGACTTGCAGTGAACATTCCGAACGGGTCCACCGAGGAGGCCGACCCCACGAGACGTCGAGACGCCCTGAAGCTAGGCGTCGCGGTGTCGCGGGCCCCGAGCTACTTCGCCGGGCGCTGCGCGACGCCGCCGCCGAGGCGATGGAGTTCACCCGGCCGCATGGCTGTCGGAGCTGATGGCATGGCTCGCCCACTGCCTCGGGGAGGCATTGTCGGCAGAGGCGTGGGCGATCGACGCCTTCGCGCATGCCGACCACGCCGGTCACGACGAACTGTGCGCCTGGACCACCGATGCCATGGCGTCGATCGCGTTCTACACCGGCCGTCCAGCGAGCGCCGTCGCCGCCGCCCAGCGAGCGATCTGCAAAGCTCCTGCGCCCGCCCCGGCCGGCACTCGCCCTACCACAGCGAAACGATTGCGTACACTTCATGGCCAGGCTAGTGTACGAATCGGTTTCGTTTCGAACGAGGATGGCGGATGTCGACTGTACGAGGGCGCGGTGAGGCACGGGAGGAAGCGATCCTGCTGGCCACGCTGGAGTTGCTGGCAGAGGTCGGCTACGACCAGATGACCATGGACGGGGTGGCCGCGCGCGCTCGGGCCAGCAAGGCCACGATCTACCGCAGGTGGCCCGGCAAGGCCGAACTCGTGGTGACGGCGATCAAGCGGCATGCCGGAGGCCGGGCGATGATGACGCCGCCCGACACCGGGGAACTGCGTCAGGATCTGCTGGCCGTGCTGCACGTCATGCGGACCGGGCTCGTCGGCCAGGACGCCTCGCTCATCCTCGGGCTGATGATCGCGATGCGCCGCGATCCCGAACTGGCCCGTACGGTGCGGGCGCAGGTCGTCGACGACAAGGGCGAGGTTTTCGGTGAGGTCATCGCCCGAGCGGTCACGCGGGGGGACTTGCCGGTGACGGTCGACCACACGCTGTTCGTGGAGATCAGCTCCGCCATGTTGTTCGCACGGCTGTTCGTCACGGGGGAGCCGCTCGACGACGACTTCATCGGTCATCTCGTCGATGCGGTGCTGCTTCCCCTGCTCGACCATCAGGCACGTAAGCGATGAGGAGCTCTCATGTGGCCGGCGATCATTCTCGGCTTTCTCGGCGGAGTAGTCGGCGGGAACGCGTTCCCGCACTTCGTGCACGGCATCACCAGGAAGCGGTATCCGAATCTGACCGGTAACGGGCCCGTCCCGAACCTCATCGGCGGCTGGGCCGGATTGGTGATCGCGGCACTGCTGCTGTACCGGGCACAGGGCGATCGGGATCCCGCGTGGTCCTTCGGCTCCGCCGCCCTTGGTGTTCTCCTCATCGGTCTGTTCCACGCGGGCCCGGGCGCCTTCGGACGACGCGAGCCGTCCCGGTAGCCGCTTGCGGCGGCGTGGATGCCCCACGCGACGAGGACGTGGACACCTCTTCCCATGGACTCGGGCAGCGCCACCGCCGCCCATGCGGGAAAATCGCAGTGAAAGGGGGATGGGGACAACGGGTCCGACCCACGGACATCGTGCCCCTGACTGCCCATGGACATCACAGTTCGGCTCACGCAGCGGCCGGAGGCCGACGAACTGCTCGGCCGCAGCCAGCTGGCCGCGTTGGTCGGCATGCTGCTCGACCAGCAGATCCCGATGGAGTGGGCGTTCTCCGGCCCCTACACCATCGCGCAGCGCCTGGGCCGTGACGATCTGGACGCCCACGAGATCGCCGGCTACGACCCGGACGGGTTCGCCGCGCTGCTGTCGGACAAGCCCGCCGTGCACCGCTATCCGGGGTCCATGGCCAAGCGGGTGCAGCAGCTCTGCCAGTACCTGGTCGAGCACTATGACGGCGACGCGTCCGCGGTGTGGCACGAGGCCGGAAGCGGCAAGGAACTGCTCAAGCGGCTGAACGACCTCCCCGGCTTCGGCAGGCAGAAGGCCCAGATCTTCCTCGCGCTGCTGGGCAAGCAGTTCGGCGTGACGCCCGAAGGCTGGCGTGAGGCCGCGGGCGCCTATGGCGAGGAGGGCTCGCACCGCTCGATCGCCGACATCACCGACCCCGAATCGCTGGAAAAGGTCCGAGCCTTCAAGCAGGCGGCCAAACAGGCCGCCAAGAAGTCCTGACCGACCGGCCGTACAACACGCGGATGCCGTCGCCGCCGCGAACAACTGCATGATCACGGCGGGGACGTGGGCGCCTGCCCTTCCGTGATCATGCAATTCTTCGTCATCTCACGCGGCGTGGGCCTCGGTCTTGGCCGTCGCCGGTTCGGCGGGGCGTAGTAGGTGGCGGCCGAGGAGGCACAGGCCGAGGGCGAGCACTCCGCCGATGCCCGCTGGGGCGAACGCGCCCGAGACCCCCGCGAGATCGCTGGAGACCCCCGCGACGGCCGCGCCGATGGCTGCACCGCCCCCCATGGCGGCGACGATCCACGCGAACGCCTCGGTGACCGTGCCGCGCGGCGCGAGATAGTCGACGATGCCGAAGCTGCAGGCCAGCACGGGAGCCAGGAAGATACCGCTGACGAACGCGAAGGCCACCATCAGCGGCAGTGCCGGTGCGATCATGAGCGGCAGGTAACCCAGGGCGAGCCCGGTCATCAGCAGGGGCAGCCGGCGGTTCGCCGGGCCGGTCCTCGGCCGGGCGCCGTAGACCAGGCCACCGACCAGGGCGCCGCCCGCGTTCACCGCGAGCAGCAGGCCCGACACCGTCTCCGACCCGTGGCGGTCGGCGTAGGCGACCACGGCCACGCTCAGCACGCCCAGGGCCACCCCGACCGCCGAGAGGGCGAGGAGCAGCAGCCGCAGCCCGGCGGAGCGCAAGGGCCCGGCCCAGTCGGCCGCCCTCGGCTGGGCACGCCAGGCGCGCGACGGCCGGGCCGAGGCGACCACCAGCGTTCCGGCCACCCCGAGCGCCCCGGTGAGCAGCACGGCCGCCTCCGGCGAGAACGCCGCCGCGGCCACCACGAGCAGCGGACCCGTGGTGAAGATGATCTCCTGTGCGGCGGCGTCGAGGGCGTACGCCGCCTGGACCTGCTCGGGACCGGGCAGGATGTCCGGCCACAGGGCACGCAGCCCGGGTTCGAGCGGCGGGGTCGCGAACCCGGCCAGCACCACGGCGCCGATCGCGACGGGCAGCGGGTCGATGCCCACGACGGCGAACAGCGTGAACCCCGCCGCCGCGAGCAGCGCACCGCTCAGCAGGACCCGGGTCTGACCGAGCCGGTCCATGGCCCGGCCGAGCACCGGCTGCCCGGCCGCGGCGGAGAGGCCGTGGAGGGCCGCCAGCGCTCCGGCCAGGGAGTATCCGCCGCCCTCGGCCCGGGTGAACAGCACGACGACGAGCGCGCCCATGCCGGTCGGCAGCCGCCCGAGCAGGGTGCCGCTGAGGAGCCGAGCGGCGTACGGCGTCCGCAGGAACTCCACATAGCCCCGCATCCGACCTCCAAGTCATACGTATTACTTACGCAGTCATACGTATCACTAAAGTGGGTCGGAGCTCTAGTCTGAGTCCCGGCGAGATGGAGGATGATGCCGTGCCCAAGAGCGGGCGACCGACCAGCAAGGACGTGGCGCAGGCCGCCGGCGTCTCGCAGTCGACGGTGTCGATCGTGCTGGCCGGCAAGGCCGCGGGGCGGATCTCGGACGGCACCGCGCAGGCCGTACGGGAGGCGGCGGACCGGCTCGGCTACCGGCCGAATCTGGCCGCGCGAAGCCTGCGACTGGGCCAGACCAGGACGGTGCTCCTCGTCGTACCCACCCTGTCCAGCCTGTTCTTCGGGGCGGTCTACACCGGTGCCGCTCGCGTCGCCGCCGAGCACGGTTTCGGAGTGGTGGTGTACCCATGGCCCGACGTCGCCGGCCCGGCGGAGAATCCTTTCGCCGCGGCACATGAGGCGATCGACGGGATCCTGGCGTCGTCGATGGCCGTCGACGTCCTCGACGGGCTCGATCCGCTCCCTCGGGTGATGCTGGACAGCGACCCGGAAGGTGAGGCCCCCACGGTCAACTTCGACGTGGCCGAGGGAATGCGGGCCGTCGCCGGGCACCTGGCCGCGCTCGGGCACCGCCGGATCGGCCACGTGGCGGCGGCGGTGGACGCGTGGACCTTCCGGGCCAGGGCCGAAGTGCTCTCGGCGGCGGTGCGCGACCTGCCCGGCGGTGAACTCCTGCGCGACCATACCGAGATCGAGATCAGTGCGGCCCGCACGGCGGCCGGCCGGCTGCTCGACCGGCCCGATCGCCCGACGGCGCTGGTCTGTGACGACGACCTGATCGCCGCGGGCGCCTGCAAGGCGGCGCGCGGGCGCGGCCTCGACGTGCCCGCCGACGTGTCCGTCACCGGCTTCGACGACATGCTGATCGCGGCGGCGGTCGAGCCCGAGCTGACCACCGTACGGCTGCCGGCCGAGGAACTCGGCGCCCGGGGGATGGCCGCCCTGCTGGAGCTTCTGGACGGCCGCCGGCCGGGTTCGGTGTCCCTTCCCGGCCGGCTCGTCATCCGCGCCTCCACGGCCGCCGCCCCGCGCGGCTAGTCACAGAGTTTGCGGCCCTCCGATCTCGATCAAGGACCGCGGTACCTGGAGGTGCTCCGATCCTTGATCGAGATGAGGTCGGCCGTCTCATCGCGGCGTGCGAATGGGCGGGTGAGAGTCGCTCATGATGGGTTCGCAGGGCCGTACGGGACCACGGGCGAGGTATGCGTTCGTGGAGAACGCGAAGGCGCGGTTCCGAAAACGCAGGTCGCGGTCGTAGTTCATGGTCCACACCAGCGTCTGCCCGGGCCCGATGCGGTCCGGGTGGATGTAGAACGTCAGGTCCCCGAGCCTGACCCGTCCGGGGTGGGGCGGGAAGGGGTTGCGGTGGTCCACCACGAGGGGCTGGGGGCCGTCGACCAGTGCGGCGCGAGGTTCGGTGCACCGCGCGTCTCGGGGCAGATAGGTGACCACCGCGCGCACCCCCATGGCGTTGAGCCTGCGCTGGAGCGCGGCCGAGTCGGTGAACTCGCGCAGTGTGACCTTGATCTTGCCATCGGGCAGCCGCTCCACCGCGTACGCCTGGTCGGAGTGGCCCCCGCCGAGCACGGCGGGAGCGATCAAGGCGGCCATGGCGGCACCGGCGACGCCCACGGCGGCCAGCACGTAGCGTCTCCCGTGAGACAGAGCCGGTCGGCGGGTGCGCGCGCTTTCGGAGCGGGCATGGGCGGTCAGCCGGGCCCGGGCCTGCGTGACCGATGCCGGTGTGGTGTCCGGCCGGCTGTCGCGGTGGTCCCTCAGCATCTGCATCTCGTTCATCGTCACTCCGTGTCTCCTGGGACGAGGGGATCATGGCCGAGGCCCCGGCGCAGTTGCCGCCGCGCCCGGTTGAGCCGCGAACCGACGGTTCCGGCCGGGATGCCGAGCGCGAGCGCGACCTCCTCGTAGCTCAGCTCGCCGTAGGCGACCAGTAGCAGGACATCGCGGTCGCCGGCCGACAGCCTCGCCAGCGCCGCCGCGAGACGGGGCTGCATCTGCTGGGCGCTGACCTGGTCGGCGACCCGTTCGGCATGGCCACCGTCGGTCTCGACGGGCGTGCGTTCGAGGGTCCGGTACGCCCGCATCTCGGTGCGGCGGTGTCGCCGGACCAGGTTGGTGGCGATGCCGTACAGCCAGGCGCGGGCGCAAGGCCGTGCGGCGTCGTAACGATGCCGCTGTGCGAAGGCGGTGAGGAACGTCTCTGCGGCGACATCGTCGGCCGGGCCGCCGCCCAGCCGGGAGGCGACATACCGCCGGATCTCCGAGAAGTACCGGTCGAAGATCGCCGCAAATCGCTCGGGGTCATCGTGGGACAGGGCAATCAGGGCGGCGTCGCTCGGTTCGGGAAGATCTTCTACGTGGGGGTCCGGGGGAGGGAGGGTGACGGTCATACATCCGCGGCCTTCCGTGTCATGGCGTGAACACCCGTTATTGCCCGGCCGTCCCGACCTTCTTCACGCGAAGTCCCTCAGGAGGCGGAGGGCCGGCGGAGGCTCAACGGGGTCGGCGGGCGGTGAAGGTCGCCACGGCCCCGTCGACGTCGATCTCGGAGTCGGTGAGGCCTGCGGACGTCAGCCAGCGCCCCAGATCGTCGGCATGGCCGCTCGGGCCGAAGTAGCCCCTTCGCTGGAAGGCGCCGACGAGCTTGTCCCGGCGGCCGCCCGTTCCGGTGACGATCGTGGTGCCCCGCAGCGTTCCGCCCGGCCGCAGCACGCGGGCGAACTCGGCGACCGCGCCGGCCGGGTCGGCCAGGCAGTGCAGCCCGTTGAGGGTGACGCAGACGTCGAAGGATCGGTCGGCGAACGGTAGCGAACCGGCGTCGGTCTGGACGAACTCGACCTGGTCGAGTCCGCGGCGGCGGGCGTTGGCGCGGGCACGATCGAGCATGATCGGGGACAGATCCGCGGCCACGTAGTGCAACCGGCGTCCGCGCGACAGTGCCGCGAACGCGACGCCGCCCCCGCACGGCAGGTCGAGGACGGTCACGTCGTCGGGCTCGCCGCTGAGTCGCCCGATGGTGCGCGAGAGACGCTTGACGTCGTAGCCCCACAGCAGCCGGGCTCCGACCGCGTTGATGGGGTACGTCCGCACGCCGAAGTCGTAGACCATCGCCCGCAGCCGGTCGGCCCGCCATGCCTCGCGCAGATCCGCCACGGCCCTCACTCTAAGGCGACCGGCCCGGACCTTCATGCCGCCTGGCGGAGGCGGTGCCCGCACGCGGACGTGGATCGGCGCGGGCGGTCAGATCCAGCTGTCGAGCCACATGTGGTCGCGCCAGACCTCCCATGGGATGAACTTCGCCGTGAGCACCGGGTAGAGGTACAGGAAGTTGGCCAGGACGACCAGGAGGTAGGCCCCGGCCACGGCCGTGCCGAGAACCCGTCGCGAACCCGTATCGCGGGCCGGCCCGATGAGCAGCCCGAGGCAGAGCACGATGGCGAGCACCATGAACGGCAGCATCGGCGTGGCGTAGAACAGGAACATCGTGCGCTTGTCGATCGCGTAGTAGAACCAGGGCAGCCAGCCTGTGACGTAACCGAGCAGGATCGCCCCGGCCCGCCAGTCGCGCTGGTGCAGCCACAGGTAGACGAGCATGAGCAGGGCGGCCAGCGCCGCCCACCAGATGGCCGGAGTGCCGATGCCGAGGATCTCGCGCGAGCACTTCGTGGCGCCGCAGCCCTGCGTCGGCTCGGTGTAGAAGAATGCGACCGGCCGGCCCAGCACCGGCCAGTCCCACGGCCATGACTGGTACGGATGCTTGGCGTGCAACGTCGTGTGGAAGTTCCACACCGCCTTGTGGTAGCGCCACAAGTCCGGCATCGCCTCGAACGGGCGCAGCAGGACGTTGCCCGAGACGGTGCCTCGTCCCCAGCCACCCGAGTGGAAGATCCATCCCGACCACGAGGCGACGTAGGTCACCGCCGAGACGACGACCAGTGACACGAACGCGGGCACGGCGTCCAGCAGCAGCGCGCCGGTGTAAGGATGCCGGAGCCGCGCGGCGCGCCTCGCCCCCATGTCCCACAGGAGCACCATGATCCCGAACGCGGCGAGGTAGAAGACGCCGGTCCACTTCGTCGCGCACGCCATGCCGAGGCACAGGCCCGCCAGGATGCGCCAGCCGTGGAAGACGAAGGGCCCGAAGCCGTTCTCGTCATCGCCCTGGAGCTTGTCCGCCAGCACCCGGCGGGATCGGTCCCGGTCGGCGACGAGGCAGGCGAACCCGGCGAGGATCCAGAACATGACGAAGATGTCGAGTATCGCCGTGCGGCTGGTCACCAGGTGCAGGCCGTCCACGGCGAGCAGCAGTCCGGCGGCGCAGCCGAGCAGTGTCGACCCGGTCATGCGGCGCGCGACCCGGCACATGATCAGTACGGAGAGCGAGCCGAACAGGGCGGCCATGAACCGCCAGCCGAACGGAGTGGCTCCGAAGATCCACTCGCCGATGGCGATCACCCACTTGCCGGCCGGCGGGTGGGCCACGAAACTGGCGCCCTCGGCCCAGATTCGGCTGTCCGCCGCCTTGGCGCCCTGCTCGATGAGCAGGACGTCGGCGTCCTTGACCGTGTTGTGCTCGTAGCCGTACTTCAGCAGCGCCAGAGCGTCCTTGGCGTAATAGGTCTCGTCGAAGACGACGGCGTTCGGGATCGACAGCCGGTCGAAGCGCAGAAAGGCCGCGAAAACGGTGATGATCAGCGGTCCGATCCAGGCCAGCAGGCGGTCGCCAGGTAGGGACGGCGCGAGCCATTCCCGCATCGACGGCGGGCGGTGCCGTTCGAGGGTCTTTGTCGTCGGCCCCATCTCCGTCGTCGCCATCCGGCCATCGTACGGGCGCGACGACGTTGCTCAGCAGGAATCCCCCTCGCGGGCCGCCCGACTCGCCACCGCGGACGCCGTACCGGGAGAATTGCGCTGTGACGAGGAATGAGACGGGCACACTGATCCTCGCGGCCGCGCCGATCGGACGCCCGGCGGACGCGTCGGACCGCTTTCGCAGCGCCCTGCGCGCCGCCGAGGTGATAGCGGCCGAGGACACCCGGCGGCTGCGCCGGCTGGCCGCGGATCTGGAGGTCGAGATCCGCGCGAGGGTCGTGTCCTACTACGACGCGAACGAGCGTGCCCGCGAGCAGGAGCTGATGGACGAGCTGCTCGGCGGCCGGGACGTCTTCGTGGTGACGGACGCCGGGCTGCCCGGCGTGTCGGACCCCGGCTACCGGCTGGTGGTCGCCGCCGTTGACCAGGGGGTGCCCGTCACCGTCCTGCCCGGCCCGTCCGCCGTCACCACCGCATTGGTGATCTCCGGGCTGCCCACCGATCGCTTCTGCTTCGAGGGCTTTCTGCCGCGCAAGGGCGGTGAGCGCTCCTCGCGGCTGGAGTCGCTCCGCACCGAGCCGCGCACCATGGTGTTCTTCGAGGCGCCGCACCGGCTGGCCGCCGCCCTGGAGGCGATGGCCGAGGCCTTCGGCGGCGACCGGCCGGCCGCCGTCTGCCGCGAACTCACCAAGACCTACGAGGAGGTACGGCGCGGCCCGCTCACGGAGCTGGTCGCCTGGGCGGCGGACGGCGTCCGGGGGGAGATCACCGTCGTCGTGGGGGGCGCACCGGCCCGCCCGGCGCTGAGCGGGCCCGCAGAGCTCGCCGCCGAGGTGGCGGGCCGGGAGGCCGCCGGTGAGCACCGCAAGCAGGCCATCGCCGATGTGGCCAAGGAGAACGGGCTGCCCAAACGCGTGGTCTACGACGCCGTGGTCGCCGCCCGGAGATAGCCCGGACCTGAGGGCGACGGGAGCGAGTCCGCCGCATCGCATGAGCGGGCCGGCGGCACGGCGCCACGCTGAGCGGCACGGTGACCGCTCGCCCGTACCGGGCTCAGACGGCGACCGGCTCGGGCTTCTGCTCGGCCTCGGTCGGTGCCTGCTCTTCGGCACGGCGGCGCCACCGCCGCCAGGTGATCCGGCTCAGGCGTTCGCGGGGCAGCGAGGTGAAGGCGATCGCCGCCGCGAGACAGGCGAGCGGCACGGTCGGCAGCACGTAGCGGTAGTCGAACTCCGCGGTGGCCGCCGGGGCGAGCAGCAGCCCCACCGCCGTTATCCAGGGCAGCAGCGCCGCGCCGCCGAACCTCCGCCAGGACGCCACCAGGCCGGCCAGCCCGATCAGGAGGATCACGCCGAGCAGTGAGCCCCGGAGATAGACGTGGTCCTGGTACCCGCGCATCACGCCGGCGAACGGCTCCACGACCTTCGGGCGGGCGCGTCCCTGCTCGTACTGCGCGGCCTCCTGCGCGGCCGTCGCGCCCCGGCTCATCCGCCAGTCCGGCAGCGGCGGCGGGGTCTTGCGGAACTCGTACTGCTCGTACGTCGCCCAGTCGGGGAAGACCGTGCGCTCCCATTTGAAGACCCGGAAGAAGTCGCCTGCCATGACCCTCAGGTAGTCGACCGGCTGTGCCAGGATCGCGCGCTTGGAGAAGTCGGAGGTCAGGTTGTTCTGCATCGGCGTGAACCGCTCCGGCTCGTTGCGGAGCAGCGGTGACTCGCGGTTCCAGATGCCGTCCTGCGAGAACGGCAGCCGGTGCTGTGGCTCGACGCACAGCGGGATCTCGTGCACCGGCGGTTTGATCTTGTCGCAGTCCGCGAACTTGTAGACCCGGGCGTACAGGAAGATCCCGTTGCTCTCGGTCATCGCGAACTTGCCGTGCACCTCCTGGAACCAGCCCATGTACGCCACCATCGGCAGGGCGCACACGACGAGCATCGCCGCGATCACCCGCCAGCGCATCCGCCGTACGACCATGAAGGCGGCGACCGCGACGAGCACCGGCAGGCCGACCGAGCGGGTCAGCGTCGCCAGGCCGAGGATGAGCCCGACCGCCGCGCCGACCTGCCACGACGGCTGCGCCCGCCACAGCAGCAGAGTGATCGCCGAGACGACCAGGAAGGTGAAGGGCACATCGGAGAGGATCACGTGCTCGAGCTGGATCTGATACGCGTCCAGCAGCACCGGCGCCGTCGCCAGCGCCGCGCCCCATCCCGGCAGGCCGAACCGCCGCCGGAGCAAGGCGTAGATCATGACCGCCATGGCCACGCCCATGACGTGCTGCACCGTCACGACCAGCGCGAAGCTGTGGAACGGCCGCAGGATCATGAGCAGGAACGAGTACCCGTTCGGCCTGATGGGGTGCGGGTAGGGCCGCATCGCCGCGTGCAGGTAGTCGTAGGAGTCGTTGAACCACATCGCCGGGCGGTAGCCGAACAGCGTGACCACGCGCAGCAGCGCGCCGACCACCAGCAGGGCGGTGAAGGGCCGATGGCGACCGACGAGGGCCCAGAAACCGATGCCCCGGATCCGCCGTTCGGGGTCGGCCTCCGCCGGCTCGGAGGGAGACCCGGGTCCGGCCGACTCGGCGGTGACCGACGGTGTGATCTCCGACTCTTTTACCGGCCGTTCGAGTGCCGCCTCGTCGAGGGCGGTGCCGTCCGACGTTGCCCCCGCCACGGCGGACCCTCCTCCACGCTCACCCATGTTCGTCAACAGACCCGACCCTTCTGGGCCGCGCCGCCCGTATGCTGATTCCCAGCCTGCCGTCCGTGGACTCTCTAATGTGGGTCTTCAGGTTGCAACTTCGCAACACGATTGGGAGGCTCTTGCGCTGAGCGCCCCGCGTCACGTCGCCGCGGCAGGCATCATGTACGAGTCCTACATGCCCAGCCTCGGGACATGACGAGGTTAGTCGAAACCCCGCAGTCGACGATCCGGGGGAACGAAGGAGACCGCGTGGAACTCTCCGTTGTGATGCCATGCCTGAATGAGGCCGAAACCGTCGAGATATGCGTGCGTAAGACGATCGCCTTCTTCGACGAGCACGGCATCGACGGCGAGGTCGTCATCGCCGACAACGGCAGCACCGACGGCAGCCAGCAGCTCGCCAGGGACGCCGGCGCCCGGGTGGTGCCGGTCTCTGAGAAGGGCTACGGCAACGCCCTCATGGGCGGTATTCGCGCTGCTCGTGGCCGTTATGTCGCGATGGGTGACGCCGACGACTCCTACGACTTCGCGACCCTCATGCCGTTCGTGGAGGAACTACGGGACGGCGCGGACCTCGTCATGGGCAACCGCTTCAAGGGCGGCATCGCGCCCGGCGCCATGCCCGCACTACACCGGTATCTCGGCAACCCGGTGCTCAGCTTCGTAGGACGGCTGTTCTTCCGCAGCAAGATTGGCGACTTCCACTGCGGGCTGCGCGCGTTCCGCAAGGAGTCGATCATCCGGCTCGGGCTGCAGACCGGCGGCATGGAGTTCGCGAGTGAAATGGTGGTGAAGGCCACACTCGCGAAATACGACATCCGCGAACAGCCCACCACGCTTTCGCCGGACGGCCGCACCAGGGCGCCGCACCTGAGCACCTGGCGGGACGGCTGGCGGCACCTGCGCTTCCTCATGCTCTACAGCCCGCGCTGGCTGTTCCTCATCCCCGGCCTCCTGCTCATGACGCTCGGTCTCGTGGCCGGGGTCGCGCTCTCCGCCGGCCCGGTGCGCGTGGGTGACATCGCCTTCGACGTCGACACCCTGGTCGGCGCTTCGGCGATGCTGGTCATCGGCTTCCAGGCTGTGATCTTCGCGCTGTTGACCAAGGTGTACGCGATGGAGGAGGGCTTCCTTCCGCACGACAAGCGCGTACAGAAGATCATCGACTGGTGGAGCCTGGAGCGCGGACTGGTGATCGGCGGGCTGCTGGCCGTGGCCGGCGTGGTCGGCCTGGTCGCGTCGCTCCTGCACTGGAAGGTGAACAACTTCGGCGAGCTCGACCCCAGGCACTCCATCCGGCTCGTCGTACCGTCGGCGACCGGACTGATCATGAGCTTCCAGGTCGTGTTCGCATCGCTGTTCATCAGCATCCTCGGCATCCGCCGCCGGTCGCACCCGCCGCTGACCGACCCGGCCGAAGAGGCCGCCGACCTGGTCGACGCCGCCGCCCACAAGGTCGCGACCGAGCAGGTCGACGAGCCCGCGAGTTAGGTCGGCGGACACGCGGGTCGCGGCGTGTCGCCAGACGTCGATGTCGATGCGGGTTTCGCGCCGACGCGTCGTCCCTCTGGCCCAGGTGACCCGCACCCGGGGCCGCGTGATGCGATGAGCGGGTGGAACTGCGGGAGATGCGCGCGTTCGTCGCGATCGTTGAAGAGGGCGGTCTGTCCGCCGCCGCGCGCCGGTGTGAGGGCGGCCGACAGCAGGGCACAAGGCTCCCTTATCGTGGCCATAAGAGGTGTGGAACGCCTGGTAGGAAGCCTTTCGCCGCTCCGTGCCTTTCACCTTTCGGTCAGGTCGTCTCCTTGAGCCGGCTCGGCCCGAGCAGCTGTTCACACGGTGGAAAAGTGAGTCATCATGACGTCAGAACTGTCCGGGACCACAGCATTGGTGACCGGTGGAACCAGCGGCATCGGCCGGGCCACGGCTGTCGCACTGGCCGGGCTCGGCGCCCAGGTGGTGCTGTCCGGCCGGGACGAGTACCGAGGCGAGCAGGTGGCCAAGGACATCCGCGCGGCCGGGGGCCGGGCGGTCTTCCTGGCCGCCGACCTCCTCGACGAGGCCAGCGCACGTTCGCTGGCCGCCCGCGCCAGGGAAGTGGTCGGACACGTGGACATACTGGTCAACAACGCCGGAATCTTCCCGTTCGGGCCCACAGCGCAGACCAGCGAGCGGGACTTCGACGCGGTGTTCAACCTCAACGTCAAGGTGCCGTACTTCCTCGTGGCCGAGCTCGCACCGATGATGGCGGAGCGCGGCCACGGCGCGATCATCAACGTGACCACGATGGTGGCGGAGATCGGGGCCGCCGAGATGGGCCTGTACGGATCCAGCAAGGCCGCACTCGTGCTGCTGACGAAGGCATGGGCCGCCGAGTACGGGCCCCACGGCGTCCGCGTCAACGCGGTGAGCCCCGGGCCGACCCGCACCGAGGGCACCGCGGCGATGGGCGACTCGCTCGACGAGCTGGCCGCGACCGTGCCGGCCGGACGTGCCGGCACCGCCGAGGAGATCGCCGACGCCATCACGTACCTGGCCACCGACCGATCGAGCTTCGTCTATGGCGCGATCCTGCCCGTCGACGGCGGCCGCGTCGCCGTGTGACGAGGCCCCGAGACCACCCCGGGCCTGCTCCGCTACGGCGATCACGGAGCAGGCCGGGGCCGTTCGAGGAGTCGTCCTGCCGGCTCCGGGCGCTCCGGCCGATGGGCGTTCTCGTCCTCGTGGCGGATATTGGCGCGAGGCAGAGCGACGAGCCCTCTAGGCTTGTGCCATGTCCACGTCTGGCCGACACATCCTGACCGCGCCCGCTTGGCCGTACGCCAACGGGCCCCGCCATATCGGGCACGTCTCCGGTTTCGCGCTGCCCTGCGACATGTTCAGCCGCTACCAGCGGATGGCGGGCAACAAGGTCCTGATGGTCAGCGGCACCGACGAGCACGGCACGCCGATCCAGGTGCAGGCCGACAAGGAGGGCGTGAGCGCCCGCGAACTCGCCGACCGGTACAACCGGGTCATCTCCGGCGACCTCCATGCGCTGGGCATGTCGTACGACCTGTTCACCCGGACCAGCACGCGCAACCACTACGCGGTCGTGCAGGAGATCTTCAAGGGCCTCTACGACAACGGCTACATCTTCCCCGAGACCACCATGGGGGCGATCTCGCCGTCCACCGGCCG
>NZ_JABVEB010000180.1 GCF_014323665.1 Actinomadura sp. HBU206391
ATTGAGCACCGCCACGAACAGGCACTCGGCACAGAGGAATACACCAACTTCAAGACGGCCCTACAACGGATCACACACCTGCAGCGGCAGTGGCGCGACGCCCGCAGGGCGCAACCCAAGGAATAGAAATCCAGCGGCTCACGCCACACCGGCGCACGACCGATGCCATCGCTTGACGTCCTCGAAGATCCGCTCCACCTCACGGAGGAACACCACCCCGGCGGCGGTCAGCTCCACTTTCCGCGAAGACCAGTGCACGAGGCGTACGCCGACCTTGGCCTCCAGCCGCTGCAACTGCCGGCCGACCGATGGCTGGGCCAGATACAGGCGCGGAGCAATCGAGAATACGGTCTCAGAGAGCCTCGACCGCCGGGACCACCTCTCGTCCGAGCACCTCCAGGGGAGTGATCACCGAGATGTTCTTGACGCTGCCGTGCGCGACCTGGAACCCCAGCTCGGCCAGGCCGCCCAGGGCGTCGACGATGGCGCCCGCGTTCTCTCCGCGTTCGCCCACATCGAAGTTGAACAGCACGGTCTTCTCGATCGCGTCGTAATCGGTGCCCTCACGCTCGCAGTGCTCGCGCAGCACATCGAGCTTGTGCGTCAGGTCGGGGCCGGGGAAGAGATTGCACGCCTGCGCGTACTTGGCCACGAGCCGCAGTGTCTTCTTCTCTCCCGAACCGCCGATGAGGATGGGCGGGTGGGGTGCCGACAGCGGCTGCGGGACGTTGAGCGTACGGTCCAGCCGGTAGTGCTCGCCCTCGAACGCGTCCGCGTCCGCGCTCCACATCCGCAGGCAGATCCGCAGGGCCTCCTCCAGCCGCTCGAACCGCTCGGCCAGCGGCGGGAACGGCAGGCCGAGCCCGCGCGCCTCGTCCTCGAACCAGGCGGCACCGAGACCCAGCATGGCGCGGCCGCCCGAGAGCACATCCAGTGTGCTCACGATCTTGGCCAGCAGACCGGGCTCGCGGTAGACGACACCGCTCACCAGGGTCAGGAGCTTCACCCGGGAGGTCTGGCCCGCGAGGTAACCCAGCGTGGTGTAGGCCTCGAGCATCTCGTGCTCGGGCGGCCCGATCACGCCGATCTGCCAGAAGTGGTCCATGACGCTGACCCGGTCGAAGCCGGCGTCCTCGGCCGCACGGGCGACGCCGGCCAGGTCGGCGCGCAGGCCGCGCGGCCCGCCGGGCCAGGTGAAATCGGAGATGTGCAGACCGAGTTTCATGAGCAGCCCTCCACGTCCGTTGCCCTGACCGTCACATGATCGCACCCCGGCCGGCGACGTGGAGGCGCGCCGGCACTCAGCCCTGCGCGGCCGTGCCTGGATCGCCCCGAACGAGGGCTATCGGGGTGGGAAGGCAGGTGGGCCGAACCCGCGGGCGGTCAGTTCGCCGAGCTCGGCCTCGGTGAGCAGGCGCGGTTCGCCGATCGCCTTGGCCCGTACGTAGACGCCGCACAGCCACTCCAGCAGCCGTGCGTTCTCGTACGCCTCGGCGAGCGTGCCGCCGACGGCCACCCCGCCGTGGTTGGCCATGAGGGCCGCGCGCCGGCCGTCGAGCGCGGCCCGCACGTTGGCGGCCAGCTCGCCGGTGCCGTACGCGGCGTAGTCGGCGACCCGCACTACGCCGCCCAGCAGCAGGGTGTAGTAGTGGATCGCCGGCAGCTCGGTCATCGTGGCGGCGACGACGGCGCCATAGGTGGAATGGGTGTGCGCGATCGCCCCCGCGTCGGTCGCGGCATAGATCGCCAGGTGCATGGGGGTCTCCGAGGACGGAACTCCCTCGCCGTCCTCCTCCACGACCCGGCCCTCGGTGTCGACCACCAGGATGCCCTCGGGCGTCAGCCGGTCGAGCTCCACTCCGCTCGGCGTCACGGCCACCAGGTCGCCGACGCGCACGCTGAGGTTGCCCGCGGCCCCGATGACCAGCCCGGTCTCGGCGGTCCGGCGCCCGACCGCGCAGAGCTCCCGCCGTTCGTCCCTCAGCAGCATGCGGATCCCGTCGCCGTCCCGATCACGTTCCCCGCAGGGTACCCGGGCGGGTCAGATCACCCGCTCCCGGTCCGCCCAGTACGGGTCCCTGAGCAGGCGCTTGTACAGTTTGCCGGTCGGGGTGCGCGGCATCTCGGTGACGAAGTCCACCGATTTCGGCGCCTTGTAACCGGCCAGCGTGGCGCGGCAGTGGGCGACCAGTTCCTCCGCCAGCCCGTCCGACGGGGTGGCGCCGTCGACGAGCTGGACCGCGGCCTTGACCTGCTCGCCGAATTCCTCGTCCGGGATGCCGAAGACCGCCACGTCGCCGACGGCCGGGTGGGTGATGAGGACGCCCTCGATCTCGGCCGGATAGATGTTCACCCCGGCGCTGATGATCATGTCGATGGCCCGGTCGGCGAGGAAGAGATAGCCCTCGGCGTCGAAGTATCCGATGTCGCCGGTGGTGAAGAGCCCGTCGTCGCGGTGCATCGCGGCGGTCTTGTCCGCGTCGCCGTGGTACTCGACGTCGTCACCGCTCGTGTAGCGGAACCACAGCTGCCCCCGCTCACCTGGCGCGGCGGGCGTGCCGTCCGCCAGCAGGACGTGCACCTCGGTCATCGGGAGCGGCCGCCCGACGGTGCCGGGCCGGGCGAGCCATTCCTCCGCGGTGACGACGGTGTTCACCGCCGACTCGGTCGACCCGTAGTACTCATGGACGACCGGGCCCCACCACTCGATCATCTGCCGCTTGACCTGCCGGGAGCACGGTGCGGCTCCGTGCCAGACGGCGGCCAGGCTGGACCCGTCGAAGCCCGCGCGGGTCCGTTCGTCCAGGCGCAGCAGGCGTACGAACTGAGTCGGCACCAGGTGCACGTTCGTGATGCGGTGCTCGTCGATGAGCCGCAGCGTCTCGGCCGCGTCGAACACCTGCCGCATGACGATCGACCGCCCGGCCACCAGCAGCCCGTACGACCACAGCCATTGGGCCGAGTGGTAGACCGGTCCGACCAGCAGGGTGCGGCCGTGCGCGGGGATCAGGAGGATCTCGGCGAAGACGTCGGTGATCAGTTTCATGGTGGCCACCGGGATGCCGGCGGCGAGCAGCTTGCGGCGCACCGCCTTGGGCCGGCCGGTGGTGCCGGAGGTGTAGATCAGGGTGACGCCGAGGGTCTGGTCCGCGGGCTCCTCGGGCGATCCGCCCGCGACGAACTCTTCGTAGGCGGTGAAACCGGGGATCTCCCCGCCCAGCGCCACACGGGCCTTCAGATCGACGCCCTCCGCCCCCGCGGTGGCAACATCGGCGAAGGCGGCCTCGGAGAACAGCACGACCGCGCCGGAGTCCATCAGCACGTACCGCAGCTCCTCGGCGGTCCAGTGCCAGTTCACCATGGCGTAGTGCAGTCCCGCGTGGGTCGCCGCGGCCATGAGCTCGAAGTACTCGCGGCGGTTGCCCGAGTGGATCGCGATCGTGTCGCCGACGCCGAGCCCGAGCCCGCGCAACACGCCGATCAGCCGGTTGACCCGCTGGTCGAACTCCCGCCAGGTCGTCGTGCCCCATTCGTCGGTGAGGGCCGGCTCGTCCGGCGCGGCGTTGGCATGGGGCAGCAGCAGTTCGGCCATCACGACCTCCAGGGATCCGGCGGAATCCTGGAGTCCGACTCGGCAAGAATCCGATTCGGACTCTGAGGATCCGACTCTAAGGGATCGAGGCACGGTGGCGGAGGGCGCCCGGCGGTGCGGTGACCTGTTCCCGCCGTCATGAGCACTAGCCATCCGATCGCCCGGATCACTCCTGGGCCTTGCCCCCGGTGATGCGGGAGAGCACGAGGGCGACGAGGATGATCCCGCCGTTGAGGGCGCCGATCCACTGCGCGGGGACGCCGGCCAGGGTGAGCACGTTCTGGATCATGTAGAGCAGAAGGATGCCCGTGAAGGCGCCGAAGACCGTGCCCTTGCCGCCGGCGAGGCTCACCCCGCCGATGACGGCGGCGGCGAAGACGGTGAAGATGGCGCCGTCGCCCTGCGAGGCGGCGACCGACGCGAGCCGGCCCGACAACAGCAGCCCGCCCAGTGCCGCGAGCACGCTGGCCGAGGTCAGCGCGATCCACAGCACCCGGTCGGTACGGATGCCCGCCGCCTTGGCGGCGTCGACGTTGCCGCCGATGGCGTACAGCGCCCGGCCGAAGGAGGTGTGGCCGAGGACCACGATGCCGGCCGCGAACAACGCGAAGCACAGCCAGACCGAGACGGGCAGGCCGAACCAGCTCGTGGTGCCGAGGTACATCATCGACGCCGGCAGGTTGAAGAACGTCTGCCCGCCGGAGATGCCGGTGAGCAGCCCGCGAAGCACGATGAGCATGCCGAGCGTCACGATGAAGCCGTGCAGTCCGAACCGCACGATGAGCAGCGCGTTGAAGATCCCGATGAGGCCCCCCACCGCGAGCGTGATGGGGATGGCCCAGGCGCCCGGCGCCAGGCCGAGACCGTGACCCGCGCCGACGGCGACGGTCAGCCACGCGGCGACCCCGGGGGCCAGCCCGAACGTCGACTCCAGCGACAGATCCATCTTGCCGGTGACCAGCACGATGGTCTGCGCCAGCACGAGGAGCGCGACCTCCGACATGGTCTGCAGGATGTTGATGAGGTTGTCGCTCCGCAGGAAGATCGGGTTGACGATCTGCCCGATGATCGCGATGACGATGATCGCGGGGACGAGGGCGAAGTCACGCAGCCGGACCAGGCTGATCCCGCCTCCGAGACGGCCGAACTGCCGCGCGCTCGGCGGCGCCGGCGCGCCCTCGGACGCGGGCCCGGCGGGGACGGTCCTGGTGTCAGGCATCGATGTCGACTCCTTCCATCGCGGCCACGAGCTCGTGGTCGTTCCAGCCGGACGCCATCTCGGTGACGACGCGGCCCTGGAACATCACGAGCACCCGGTCGCACAGACGCAGATCGTCCAGCTCGTCCGAGGCGATCACGACACCGGTGCCGGCGCCCGCGACCTCCTCGACCTTGGCGAGCAGGAACTCCTTGGACCGCACGTCCACCCCGGCGGTGGGCGTGATCAGCACCAGCAGGCGCGGGTCGCCCGCCAGCGCCCGGGCCATGACGACCTTCTGCTGGTTGCCGCCCGACAGACCCGACACCGGCAGCCGCGGGCCGGGCGTTTTGATCGCGAGATTCGAGATGAGCCTCGCGGCGAGTTCGTCGCGGCGGCGGCCGTCGATGAATCCGGCCCTGCCGAGCCTGCCGGGGATGGACATCGTCGCGTTGTCGGCGATGGACATCATCGAGACCAGCCCCTGGTGGTGGCGGTCCTGGGGCACGAACCCCACCCCGGCGCGCAACGCGCCCGGCACGCTGCCCGGGCTCGGCCGGCTTCCGTGGATCTCCACGGTCCCGGTGCTCGCGGCGCGCAGGCCGACGATGGTCTCGGCGACCTCCGTCTTCCCGCTGCCACCGCCCCCGGCGAGCCCGACGATCTCGCCGGACCCGACCTGGAAGGCGACGTCCCGGTAGACGTCGTCATAGGACAGCGCGCGCACGTCCAACGCGACGCCGGCGTCCGCCCGGGCACCCGGCCGCTTCGCGGCGCTCTGCAGGCCGGTGGCCTCGCCGGTCATCGCCGCGACGAGATCGGCCCTCGGCAGCTCGGCCACCGGCGCTGTGAGGATGTGCCGGGCGTCCCGGAACACCGTCACCGTGTCGCAGATCTCGTAGATCTCCTCCAGGTGGTGGCTGATGAACAGGAACGTGACGCCCTGTTCCTGTAGCGCGCGGATCCGGCCGAACAGCCGGGCGATCGCGGTGCCGTCGAGCTGCGCGGTGGGCTCGTCCAGAATGATGAACCGCGCGCCGAACGACAGCGCCCGGGCGATCTCGACGAACTGCCGCTGCTCGACGGTCAGCTCGCCCGCGGGCATCCGGACGTCGACCTCGACCGACCAGGTCGCGAGCAGCTCACGCGCCTTGCGGCGCATGCCTGACCAGCTGATCAGGCCTCCCGCGCCGCGGTCGGGCCGGCCGAGATAGAGGTTCTCGGCGACGGTCAGCTCGGGAATGATCATGGACTTCTGGTAGACGCACACCACCTGCTCGCGCCAGGCCGCCCGATCCGATGGCCGCGGGGCGGGCCGCCCGCCGAAGCTCACCGAGCCGGCGTCCGGGGTCTGGAGCCCCGTGAGAATGGAGACGAGGGTCGACTTGCCCGCGCCGTTGCGCCCGACGAGGGCGTGCGTCTCCCCCGGCCGGACGGTGATGCCGATCCGGTCCAGCGCCACCGTCTCACCGAACCGTTTGGTGACCCCCACCGCCTCGGCCACGGCGGGGCCGGCCGGGTCCGGCGCCCTCGCGGACGCCGGCCCGGTAGCCGCCTCAGTCACTCCTACCGCCCCTTCTAGAGGTTGTTGCCCCAGAGCGACTTGTCGTCGGACTTGAGGCTGGGGATCCCACCGTAGGTACCTCCGTCGGAGGTGACCAGCGGCGCCGAGAGCTGGTCCTCCAGCAGGCCGGGACGGACCTGGACGATCGTGCTGTCGTGGTCGGTCTTGCCGGGCTGGAACTCCTTGCCCTCGATCGCCGCCTTTACGTAGTACAGCGAATACTTGGCGTAGAGGTCGGCGGGCTGCGAGACGGTGGCGTCGATGGTGCCCGCCGCGATGTCCTTCAGCTCCTGCGGAATGCCGTCGTTGGACACGACGAAGACGTGCTTGGGGTCGCTCGGCGGCACGAGCAGGCCGCGCTGCTTGAGGATCTGCAGGGTCCCGGCGAGCGCGAAGCTTGCCTGCATGTAGACGCCCTTGATGTCGGGGTTGGCGGTGAGGTCGGTCTGCAGCTTCTGCGACGCGACGGCGGCGTCCCACTTGGTGTCCTCACCGAACACCTTGATGCCGGGGTAGCTCTTGTTCATGCACTCGTTGAACGCCTCGGTGCGGTCGCGGCCGTTGATCGACGCCAGGTCGCCCTGGAGCATCACGACCTTGCCCTTGCCCTTGAGCTTGGTGCCGAGGAAGTGGCAGGCCTTCTCCCCGTACGCGCGGTTGTCGGCCCGTACGACCATGTAGGCGTCGCCCTGGTCGGGACGGGTGTCGACCGCGACGACCGGGATCTTCTTGGCGCTCAGGGTCTGCAGCGTTGGCGCGATGGCCGCGGTGTCCTGCGGCGCCATCGCCACGCCCTTCACGCCCTGGCTGATGAACGTCTGGACGTTGGAGGTGAGCTTCGCGACGTCGTTCTGCGAGTTCGTGGTCTTGAGCTCGACGCCAAGCTCACCGGCGAACTGGGGGACGTACTTGATGTAGGAGTTCCAGAAGTCGGTGTCGGAGCGCGGGTAGTCCACTCCCACGACGGGCTTGGCGGCCGCGCCGCCGGCGCCGGACTCGCCGCTGCCGCACGCCGAGAGCAGACACGCGGTCAGGGCCAGGACGAGCCCGGCGGCGGCCTTCGAACGTTTCATGTGCCACTCCTCGATTTCGGCTGACCCCCGATGGTCGGCTGTCAGGTCGCGCGGTCGCGCGACCTCGGGCGGAGCCCGTTCATGCCTCCGTCCACGGCGAGATCGGTGCCGGTCGTCGCCGCGGACCGGGGGCTCGCCAGATAGGCGATCGCGCCGGCGACCTCGTCGGCGGCGACCATCCGGCCCAGGGGCTGACGGGCTTCGAGCGCCGCCCGCTCGGCGTCGGGATCGTCGGCGAGGGACAGCAGCCGCCCGATCCACGGGGTGTCGGCTGTGCCGGGGTTGACGCAGTTGACCCGGATGCCGTCGGGGATGAGGTCGGTCGCCATCGCCCGGGTCATCGACAGCACCGCGCCCTTGGTCGCGGAGTACAGCACCCGGTCGGGCAGCCCCGCCGTCGCGGCGATGGAACAGGTGTTGACGATCGCGGCGTGCTCGGACGCCCGCAGGTGCGGCAGTGCCGCGCGGGCCACCCGCACCATGCCGACGACGTTGACGTCGAAGACCCGATGCCACTCCTCGTCGTCGTTGGCCTCGACCCCGCCCTGCGCGCCGACGCCGGCGTTGTTGACCAGGATGTCGATGCCGCCGAGCCGCCGCGCCGCCTCAGCCACGGCGGCGCGCACCGAGCCGTCGTCGGTGACGTCGGCGCTCAGCCCGACCAGCGGCCCGGGCACCTCCGGCCGCAGGTCCAGGGACGCCACCCGCGCTCCCCGCGCGGCCAGCAGCGTCGCCGTGGCGAGCCCGATGCCGGAGGCGCCTCCGGTCACCACCGCCGCCAGGCCGTGGAACTCCCCCTCCAGGGGGTCCTGGCCCTCTATGGGGTCGATGGGCCGGCCGTCCATGGGATCGATGGGCTGGTTCATGGGCTCACCGCCTCCGGGACACGGCCTGCCCACTGGGCGCCGTCGGGATAGCCGTACTCGATTCGGGACTCGGGACGCAGCATGGCCCCGGCGCCGGGGGCCTCGGGCGCGAGGTAGCGGCCGGACCGGATGACGACCGGCTCGGTGAAGTGCTCGTGCAGGTGATCGACGTACTCGATGACCCGGTCGTCCATGGAGCCGCTGACCGCGACGTAGTCGAACATCGCGAGATGCTGCACCATCTCGCACAGGCCGACCCCGCCGGCGTGCGGGCAGACCGGCACGCCGAACTTGGCGGCGAGGAGCAGGATCGCGAGGTTCTCGTTGACCCCGGCGACGCGCGTGGCGTCGAGCTGGAGGATGTCGATGGCGCCCGCCTGGAGCAGCTGCTTGAACATGATCCGGTTGTGGGTGTGCTCCCCGGTCGCGACCTTGATCGGGGCGACCTGCCGGCGGATGGCGGCGTGGCCGAGCACGTCGTCGGGCGAGGTCGGCTCCTCGATCCAGTACGGCGCGAACTCCGCCAGCGGCCTCAGCCACTCGACGGCCTGCCCGACGTTCCACGCCTGGTTGGCGTCGATGGCGATGCGCACCCCGGGGCCGACGGCCTCGCGGGCGAGCCGCAGCCGCCGCATGTCGTCGGCCAGGTCGGCGCCCACCTTGAGCTTGATCTGGCCGAAGCCGTCCGCGACCGCCTCCACCGCCAGCCGCGTGAGCTTGTCGTCGGTGTAGCCGAGCCAGCCCGGGGTGGTGGCGTAGGCGGGATAGCCGTCCGCGAGCAGCCGCTCAGTACGCTCGGCCCGGCCGGGCTCGCTCGCGGTCAGGATGTCGAGTGCCTCCTGCCGCGTCAGGGCGTCGTCGAGGTAGCGGAAGTCGACGAGGTCGACCAGTTCCCGCGGGGTCAGGTCCGAGAGCAGCCGCCACAGGGGCTTGCCCTCCCGGCGGGCGCGCAGATCCCACAGCGCGTTGAGCACGGCCCCGGCGGCCATGTGGATGACGCCCTTCTCCGGGCCGAGCCAGCGGAGCTGGCTGTCGCCGGTGAGCCGGCGCGACACGCCGCCGAGGTCGGCCAGGGCCTCCGCCACGGGAAGGCCGACGATCAGCGCGGCCAGCGCCCGTATCGCGGCGACCTCGATCTCGTTGCCGCGGCCGACGGTGAACGCCAGCCCGTGCCCTTCGTCCCCACCGCTCGTACGGACCACCACGTAGGCGGCGGAGTAGTCCGGCTCCGGATTCATCGCGTCGGACCCGTCCAGATCCCGCGAGGTGGGGAACCGTATGTCGAAGGCGTCGACCGCGGAGATCAGATCAGTCACGTCCACCGGGCTTTCCGTGGTCGCGCCGCGCTGTCGCACATGGCGTCGGACCCCCTGGATGGTTCGGCGTGATGCAGCGATCGCATCATGAACATGGGATGTCTTTATAGGCCCGCGAGGAGCTTCGTGTCTAGACATCCCATAGCTTTTGTTAACTAGCTCGACATATACCCTTCGAAGGCGTCAAACCACAGGCTATTAACCCGATGTATGACTCTTGCTGGAAGTTCCGCACAAACGCTGAGGTTTCCTGGACATGGGATGTCTGTTACCTTTTCCGGCGTGAGCGCCTCCCCCTCCAGCGCAGGCGAGGACATGGTGCGCCCGGTGCCCCTGACCGACGTCGCCATCTCCCGCATCCGGCGGCTCATCCAGTCCGGCCGGCTACCGCCCGGCTCCCGGCTGCCCCCCGAACCGCAACTGGCCGCGCAGCTCGGCGTCTCCCGCAACCCCCTGCGCGAGGCCGTCAAGGCGCTCGTCGTCGCACGGGTGCTCGACGTGCGCCGGGGCGACGGAACGTACGTGACGAGCCTGGAACCGCGCCTGCTCCTCCAAGGGGTCGGGCTGGCCGTCGAGTTGTTGCGGGCCGACTCGCTCCGTGAGGTCGTCGAGGTGCGGCGGCTGCTGGAACCGGTCGCCACCGCGCTCGCCGCGACGCGGGTCTCCCCCGCCCGCCTCGCCGAGATCCGCGGGCACCTGGAGGCCATGCGCGCCGCCCGCGACGACGTGGAGAAACTCACCCACATCGACGCCGCGTTCCACCGCGCCGTCGTGGCCGCGACCGGCAACGAGACCCTGACCACCCTGCTGGAGGGCATCGCCGGACGCACCCTGCGGCTGCGGACATGGCGGGGCCTGGTCGAGGCCGACGCCGTCCACACGACGCTGGCCGAGCACGAAGCGATCTACGATGCGTTGGAGGCCCGCGATCCCACGCTCGCCCAGGCCACCGCCCTCATGCACCTCAACGCCTCGGAGACCTGGCTGCGCACCGCGCTCAGCGAGGCGGGGACCGGCGGCCTCGACGGCACCGACGACGAGCTCGACGATCTCGACCCCCGGGATCACCCGATCGACAGCAAGGAGTGAGCATGCGTCTCGCACGCACCGGACCGGCCGGCCGGGAACGGCCCGCCGTACTCGGCGAGGACGGGCAGGGCCACGACCTCTCGGCCCTGACCGCGGACATCGACGGCACGTTCCTGTCCGGTGACGGCATCGCGCGGGCCCGCCGCGCGCTGGACGCCGGGGAACTGCCCCCGGTCGACCTCGCCGGAGCACGGTTCGGAGCCCCGGTCGCCAGGCCCGGAAAGGTCGTGTGCATCGGGCTGAACTACAGCGACCACGCGGCCGAGACCGGCGCGACGCCTCCGACCGAGCCGGTGGTGTTCATGAAGGCGAGCAACACCGTGGTCGGGCCCGACGACACCGTCCTGGTCCCGCGCGGCAGCACCAAGACCGACTACGAGGTGGAGCTCGCGGTCGTGATCGGGCGCACCGCCCGCTATCTCGGCTCGCCCGAGGAGGCGGCGGGCGTCATCGCCGGGTACGCCATCGCCGACGACGTCTCCGAGCGCGAGTTCCAGCTCGAGCGCGGCGGCCAGTGGGACAAGGGCAAGTCCTGCGAGACCTTCAACCCGCTCGGTCCGTGGCTGGTGACCCCGGACGAGGCGGGCGACCCGCAGGAGCTCGGGCTGCGCCTGTGGGTCAACGGTGAGCTCCGCCAGAACGGCCACACCAAGAACATGATCTTCGGGGTCCACCATGTCGTGTGGTACCTCAGCCAGTTCATGGTGCTCGAACCCGGCGACGTCATCGACACGGGCACGCCAGCGGGGGTCGCCCTCGGCGCCGACGACATCCCCTATCTGACGGCGGGCGACGTCGTCGAGGTGGAGATCGACCGGCTCGGCCGGCAACGGCACGTCATCGGGCA
>NZ_JABVEB010000181.1 GCF_014323665.1 Actinomadura sp. HBU206391
GAGGAGGCGGTCGGCGGCGACCTCGAGGCGGGCCTGGACCTCGTCGCCGGTGGCGTGGCCCCGCAGCATCTCGATCATCTCCATGATCCAGACGCTCGACAGCGCGCCGACGAGACTGCGGCGCCGGTCGTCCTCGGGCACCTCGACGTCCCCGCCCACCGAGGCGCGCAACAGCAGCCCGCTCATCCGGTCGCCGAAGTCGGTCTTCACGTTGGACAGCAGCAGGGAGCGGATGAGCGCGTCGGCCAGTTCGGGTTCGCGCATGAGACCGCGGGTGGCCCGCATGAGCACGTCGATGGCGCGACTCGGCGGTGTGCTCGATGCGGGCGGGCGCCGGTTGAGACTGCCCTCGAGAGAGTCGAGTTCCTCGCTGACCACCGCGACGACGAGGTCCATTTTCGAGGGGAAGTAGCGGTAGAGCGTGCCGAGCGCCACCCCGGCACGGTCGGCCACGGTGCGCATCTGCATCTTCTCCACCCCGCCACGCGAGGCCAGCGCGGCGGCCGCCTGCACAATACGCTTGCGTCGTTCGTGCTGGCCGCGGGAGCGCACACCCTGCCGCCCGGTCACTGTCGGCTCTACGGTCATGTCTCGATCCCTCGTGGGGGCGCGGCGTCCCCCTGCCGCGCCACGTCGTGGTTGGGGGCGAGCCCTCCGGGGCCGGGGGCCGGACACAACGCTGTGGTCACCCGGCCCAAGGATACCGCCCCGCTTACGAGAACGCGTTATCCCACAGGTTCGGTGCGCCTGCGCCTGCCGATCATCGTGGAGATGAGCAAAGCCTTTCTTGCTGGGCCGCGCATGATCCTCTGGCCACGACCCGGCCTCTGGACACATACTAGAATGTGTTCTAGTTTTCGCCATGGGCCGGTGCTGACGCTCGGAGGGTGGGGACGCGATGACCGTGGCGGCACAGTTGCGGGCGCGCGCCACCGACGATCGGCCCGGGCTCTGGCGCGTCGAGGACGACGGAACCGCGGCCCCCGGCCACCCGCCCGCGCCGACCACGGCCTGGACATGGCGTGAGGTGGTGCAGGAATGCGCCGTCCGGGCCGCATGGATGACCAGTGTGGCGGCGACCGGCCGTACGGCGTCCGAGTCGTGTGAGCGAGTCCGGCCGCCGCAGCCGTCCGAGCCGTCGGACACCCGGCCGTTGCACGTGGGAGTGCTCCTCGACAACGTGCCGGAGCTGGTGTTCCTGCTCGGGGGGGCCGCGCTGTCGGGTTCGGTGATCGTCGCGCTCAACACCACGCGCAGCGCCGCCGAACTCGCCGGAGACGCCGCCCGCGCCGACTGCGACCTCCTCGTCACCGAGCCCGGTCACCTCGACCTCGCCGAAGGGCTGCGCGAGCACGCGGCCGACGCGGCCGCGGAGGGTGGCACCGCCGCGGGGATCACCGTCCTCGACGCCGAGAGCACCGATTACCGAGAACGCCTCGCCCCGTACACGGGCGCGCCGCTGCCGGACACCGATGCGATCGCCGACGAGACGCTGCTCATGCTGATCTTCACGTCGGGCACCTCGGGGCGGCCCCGAGCCGTCCGCGTCACCCACCGCAAGGTGACCGTCCCGGGCGAGCACCTGGCCGGACGCCTGCTGACCGGCGACGACGCCGTCTACTGCCCGATGCCGCTCTTCCACTCCGGCGCGGTCATGGCCGCGTACGCCCCCGCGCTGGCCGCCGGGGCCCGCCTCGTGGTCCGCCGCCGTTTCTCGGCCTCGGGCCTGCTGCCCGACGTCCGCCGGCACGGCTGCACGTACCTGCACTACGTCGGCAAGGCGCTCTCGTACGTCCTCGGCACTCCCGAACGCGCCGACGACCGCGACAACCCGCTGCGGGTGGCCTTCGGCAACGAGGCCGCGCCACTCGAGCAGGAGGCGTTCGCCGAGCGGTTCGGCTGCGTCGTCGTCGACGCCTACGGGTCCACCGAGACGGCCATCTCGCTGTCGCCGGACCCGTTCGGCCCGCCCGGCGCCCTCGGCACGCTGCCCGACGGCGTCAAGGTGCTCGATCCGCGGACCGGGGAGGAGTGCCCGCCCGCGCGCCTCGACGACGCGGGCCGCGTCCTCAACGCCGACGAGGCCGTCGGCGAGCTCGTCAACACCGGTGATCTGGGGTTGTTCGACGGTTACTACAACGAGGACGCCGCCGACCGGCTGCGCGACGGGATGTTCTGGAGCGGCGACCACGTCTACGCCGACGAGAACGGCCATGTGTTCTTCGTCGGCCGTTCCCTCGACCGGCTCCGCGTCGACGGGGAGAACTTCGGCAGCGTCCAGGTCGAGCGCGCGCTGGCCACGGCACCCGGCGTACAACGGATCGCGGTGTACGGCGTCCCCGACGCGGCCTCGGGCGACCAGGTGATGGCGGCGGTGGTCGGGGACTTCGACCCCGAGGCGTTCGGGGCGTACCTGCGGAGCCGTGCCGACCTGAGCTCGAAATGGATGCCCCGCTACGTGCGGGTGACCACCGAGCTGCCGGCCACGGCCTCCAACAAGATCCTCAAGCGGCGGCTCGCCGAGACCGGCTGGCGTACGCGCGACCCGGTCTGGTGGCGGCCGGGCCGGGAGCCGGCCTATCGCCGGCTGACGCCCGAGGACGCGACCCGGCTGCGCGAGGAGTTCGAGCGCCGTGGTCGCCTGCACCTGCTCGCCGACCGGAGCGAAGCCCACGAAGGGACGGATAGGTGAACTCTGCGGTGTCTGACGCGGCCTCCGGCGAGGCCGCCGGGTCGAGCCTCCGGATGAGCTTCGACCTCGACGAGGACCAACGGGAACTCCAGGGGCTCGCCGCCGGGCTGCTCGACCGGGAGACCACCGGCGACCGTCTGGAGGCGCTCGAGAAGAACGGCGCGGCCTTCGACCGGGAGCTCTGGACGTCGCTCGCCCGATCCGGGCTGCTCGGCGTGTGCCTGCCCGAGTCGGTGGGCGGGGCCGGGCTCGGCGCGGTCGAGCTGGCCGTCGTGCTCCGTGAGATCGGCTCGCACGTCGCGCCCGTACCGGCGTTCGCCGCGCTGGCGCTCGCCGCCGTGCCGATCGCGCGTCACGGCACCGCCGGGCAGCGGGAGCTGCTCGCACCCCTGGTGGCGGGCGAGACGGTGCTCACCGGCGCCGTCCGCGAGCCCGGCGCCGGTGAACCCGCGACGACCGCCCGGCGGGACGGCGGCTCCTACGTCCTCGACGGCGTGAAGACCTTCGTCCCGTACGCGGACGTCGCGTCGCACATCCTCGTGCCGGCCAGGACCGAGTCGGGCGTCGGCGTGTTCCTGGTGGAACCGGGTGCCGCCGCGCTGACCCCGCATCCCTCCGCCACGGGCGAGCCGATGTCGCGGGTGCGCCTCGACGGCGTACGGGTCGGGGCGGACGCGCTGCTCGGCGACCCGGACGCGCAGCCGGGCTCGGCATACCGCACGCTGATCCGGTTCGCCCGCGCCGGAGCCACGGCCACCGTGTCCGGTGTGATCGCGGCGGCGCTCGAGCTGACCACGGAGTACGTCAAGACCAGAGAACAGTTCGGTCGGAAACTGGCGCAGTTCCAGGCCGTGACCATGCAGATCGGCGACGCCTACATCGCCAAGCGCTCCCTCGACGTCGCGATGTGGGCCGGGGCGTGGCGGCTCGACGCGTCCGCGGAAGAGGCCGACGAGGTGCTGACGGTCGCGTCGTACAACGCCTGCGACCCGGTGCTGAAGGCGCTCTACACCTGCCAGCACCTGCACGGCGGGATCGGCCTGGACGTCACCTACCCGCTGCACCGGTTCTTCGCCTGGGGCAAGCACTACGCGCATCTGCTCGGCGGCGCCGAGGCCCAGCTCGACACCCTGGGCACCCTCATCGCCGCCCGAGAGGGACACGCCCCATGAGCCCCGCCAGTGGAGCGCGCGCCGTCGAACACACCCGGGAGACACCTTGTTCATCGATCTGACCGACGAGCAGAAGAAGCTCCGCGCCGAGCTGCGGGAGTACTTCAGGGGCTGCCTGTCCGAAGAGCAGCGTGAGGAGATCGCTCGCGACCCCTTCGGGGCCCCGTACATGGACCACTGCAAGCGCCTCGGCCGGGACGGGATGCTCGGCGTCGCGCTGCCCGAGGAGTACGGCGGGCGCGGGTTCGGCCCGATGGAGCAGCAGATCTTCGCCAACGAGATCGCGCGCGCCGAGGTGCCGTACCCCATCATCACGCTCAACTCGGTGGCGCCGACGATCCTGCAGTACGGCACGGACGAGCAGAAGGCGTTCTTCCTGCCGCGGATCCTCAGCGGCGAATGCCACTTCGCGATCGGGTACAGCGAGCCGGGCGCCGGCACCGACCTCGCGTCGCTGCGGACGACCGCCGTACGCGACGGCGACCACTATGTCGTCAACGGTCAGAAGATCTTCACGTCGGGTGCGCACTACGCCGACTACGTGTGGCTGGCCGCCCGTACGGACCCGGCCGCCAAGAAGCACAAGGGCATCTCGATGCTGGTCGTCGACTGCCGCGACCCCGGCTTCTCGTGGACGCCGATCGTCACGATGGACGGCCGGCACCACACGAACTCGACGTACTATCAGGACGTCCGGGTGCCCGCCGACCTGCTCATCGGCGAGGAGAACAAGGGCTGGGACCTCATCGTCAACCAGCTGAACTACGAGCGGGTGACGCTCGGCCCGGCGGGCAACATCGGGCACACCTACGACCGGTTCGAACGCTGGGCCCGCACCGCTCGCGGCGGTGACGGCCGGCCGCTGATCGAAGAGCCCGCCGTACGCCGGGCGGTCGCACAGGTGGGTGCGTACCTGCGCGTCAACGAGCTCCTCAACTGGCAGGTCGCGGCGAACATGGACCTCGGCTGGCTGGGCGCCGCCGACGCGTCCGCCACCAAGATCTACGGTTCGGAGCGGATGCAGGACGTCGGCCGGATCGTCGGCGACACGCTCGCGCGGTTCGGTGACCCCGGCGACCCCGAGACGGCCGCCTTCGTCGAACGGCTCGACCACGGGGTCAAGGGCGCGATCGTGCTGACGTTCGGCGGCGGGGTCAACGAGGTGCAGCGCGAGCTGGTGGCGATGATCGGCCTCGGCCTTCCCCGGGCCCCGCGTTGAGGCCGCCAGCCACGAACGGAGGGGCCCTGTGACGGCCTTGGTCGGGAAGGAGGCCGAGCCGGTGCATGACCGGTTGATGGCGCTCGCCGACGCGCTCGGCGCCGAGGGTGAGCTGGCGGCGCCGCCCTGCCCCGACCCGGTCAACCCGGCGATGATCCGTAACTGGACACAGGCGATGGGCGACGACAACCCCCTGTACGCGAGGTTCGCGCCGCCGGCGATGATCCAGGTCTGGTCGATGCAGGGACTCGGCGCGCGGAGGGCCGGGTCGGTCGTCGACGAGCTCCTCGGCCTGCTCGACGGTGCCGGCTTCACCGGCGTGGTCGCGACCAACTGCGAGCAGAACTACGACCGTTATCTGCGCCATGGCGAGCAGCTGCGCTCGACCATGCGTTTCGGTTCGATCGCCGGCCCGAAGCGCACCGCGCTGGGTGAGGGCTACTTCGTGACGTGGCACCAGACCTGGTACGACGAGCGGGACGAGCTCGTCGCCGACATGCTCTTCCGGGTACTCAAGTTCCGGCCGCCGGAGCGCGCCGTCAGGCCCGGCGCCGCGAAGGGCGGGTCGCCGCCGGCGCCGGCGATCGGCCCGGACACCCGGTTCTTCTGGGACGGGGTGGCCGAGGGTGAGCTGCGGGTCCAGAAATGCGAGGAGTGCGGCCGGCTGCGGCATCCGCCTGGGCCGATGTGCCCGCACTGCCACGCCCTGGAGCGGGGCCACGTGGTCGCGAGCGGGCGCGGTGAGCTGCACAGCTATGTGGTGCACCATCATCCGCCGGTGCCGGGCCGCGCCACGCCGTACGTCGTCGGACTCGTCGAGCTGGAAGAGGGCGTACGGATGGTCGGCAACGTGATCGGCTGTTCGCCCGGAGACGTGCGGATCGGCATGCCGGTCCGGCTCGCCTTCGAGCGGGTGGGCGATGACCTCACCCTTCCGCAGTGGACCCCCGCCGACCGCGGACTGCCGCCTGACCACGGCGGGGAGGGGGCGGACAGCGACGCGGAGCCGGTTCCCGAGGGGAGGGAGGCGGACGGCGGAGCGGATCTGCTCGCGGGCGCGGTCAGCACGGCGCGGATCGAGATTCCGCTGACGCCGACGTTCGTGATCGCGACGGCCCTCGCCACCCGCGACTTCACCCCCGTGCACCACGACGTCGGGCTGGCCAGAGCCCAGGGCGCCAAGGACATCTTCCTCAACATCCTCACGACGATGGGCCTGGTGCAGCGCTTCGTCACCGAGGCGCTGCCCGGCGTCACGGTGGAGAGCAGCGCGGTGCGGCTCGGCGTGCCCGCCTACGCGGGCGACACCCTGACGCTCACCGGGCGGCTCGTCGACGACCGCACGGTCGAGGTTCGCGGTGCCGTGGCCCTCGGTGATCACGTCACCGCCACCGTACGGCTGGGGAGCCGGTCATGACCGGGGGGACGCTCAGCGGCGAGGCCGCGATCGCCGGCATCGGGGCGACCGAGTTCTCCAAGGAATCGGGCCGGTCGGAGCTGCGGCTCGCCGTCGAGGCGTGTCACGGGGCGATACGCGACGCGGGCCTGCGACCGTCGGACGTGGACGGCCTGGTCACCTTCACCCAGGACGCCAGCTCCGAGATCGCCATCGCGCGTGAGCTCGGCATCGAAGGCCTGAGCTTCTTCTCCCGCGTCGACTACGGGGGCGGAGCCGCCTGTGGAACGGTGGCGCACGCCGCGATGGCCGTCGCCACCGGCCAGGCCCGGGCGGTCGTGTGCTACCGCGCGTTCAACGAGCGCTCCGGTCACCGGTTCGGCCAGGCCACCGGCGGCCAGCGCGGCGCGACCTCGACCGGCCTCGAGTTCTCCTGGCACCTGCCGTTCGGCTTCGCCACCCCGGCCGCGTGGGTCGCGATGCACGCGCAGCGCTACCTGCACACTTACGGGGCGACGAGCGAGGACCTGGGCCGGGTGGCGGTGGCGATGCGGCGGCACGCGGCGACCAATCCCCGGGCTTGGTTCTACGAGCGGCCCATCACGCTGCGAGATCATCAGGCGTCACGCCGGATCGTCGATCCGCTGCGCCTGCTGGACTGCTGCCAGGAGTCCGACGGCGGCGTGGCCGTGCTCGTCACGAGCGCCGAACGCGCCCGTGACCTGGCCAATCCGCCCGCCGTGATCCGGGCGGCCGCACAGGGCACGGGTCCCGACCAGATGATGATGTTCGGTTACTACAGCGGCGACCTCACGACCCTGCCCGCAATGGGTCTGGTCGGGCACCGGCTGTGGCAGCAGTCGGGGCTGGGGCCGGAAGACGTCCAGACGGCGATCCTGTACGACCACTTCACCCCGTTCGTGCTCATCCAGCTCGAAGAGCTCGGCTTCTGCGGCCGGGGTGAGGCGAAGGAGTTCATCAAGGATGGCGGTATCGAGATCGACGGGCTGCTCCCGGTCAACCCGCACGGGGGTCAGCTGGGTGAGGCGTACATCCACGGGATGAACGGCATCGCCGAAGGCGTGCGGCAGATCCGCGGAACCGCCGTCAACCAGGTCGCCGATGTCGAGAACGTGCTCGTGACCGCCGGAACCGGAGTGCCCACCAGCGGTCTCGTCCTCACCCGCGGTTGAGCCGCCAGGGCCGGGCCGGCTTCGCCTCGACGTCGCGGGTCTCCGGGCCGGCGCCGTCGATCATGACCGGTGCCGGCGGAGACGGACCCGCTCGGCCGACAGCGCGGGCATCGCGGCGACGGTGATCGCGCGGAAGCTCCCGGGCGCCTCGGCCACCCAGAAGGCTCCGGCGACCAGGGTGGCCGTCACGTGTTCGGAGCCGCGCCGGGCGTGGAACTCCACGACCACCTCTTCGGTACCCGACGGCAGGTGGCCCCAGGCCAGCGCCCACCGGTGCGTCATGCGGCGGCCGCGCAGGGCACCGCGCACCAGTGGTGTCTCGAAGCCTCCGGCCACGGCGATGTCGACGAGGCCGTGGGAGGTGTGGACCTCAAGGGCGGGTCGCAGATGAGGGCCCCGCCCGACGTGCAGGTCCCAGCCGCTCGCGGGTAGCGAGAGGTCCTGATGGGAGTCATCGGGATGGGGAGTGGCGAAAGCGGGGGTCATGATGGCATCCCGATCGAGCATAGGCGGTAGGGGCGGATGCCCTGGCCGAGGGGCAGGCCCCGCCCCTACCGCGGTGATCTTGTAGGTGTCCGCAGGTCACACGGCGACGCCACCGCCCACGGGGGACTGGCCCCGGCGGACGAGCAGCGCGGCGAGAGCGGCGGCGAGCGCCACGGCCGCGGCGACCGCCAGCGAGGTCTGGAAACCGTCCATGAAGGCCAGGTGGCTTCCGGTCGTGATGGCCTGGGCGGTCTGCTCGGGAGCGCCCGGCGGTACGGGCGCCACGCCCTGCGACACGTACTCGGTCGTGCCGCTCAGCTGCTGTGCGGTGGCGGGCGCGACACCGGCGTCGGTCAGCCGGCCGACGAGCACGTCACTGACCCGTGTGGACAGGATCGTGCCGAGGACGGCCGTGCCGAGCACGCCGCCGATCTGCGAGGCGGTCTGCTGCAGGCCGCCCGCGACCCCGGCGAGGTGTTCCGGCGCGTTCCCGACGATGGCCTCCGTGCCGGCCACGAGCACGAAGCCGAACGCCAGCCCGATGAGCAGGAACCATGGCCACAGGTTCGAGAACGGGGCGTCGACGCCGATCCTGGACAGGCCGAACAGCGCCACCGAGGTCAGCACCATCCCGAGGACGAGCGGTGGCCGCGGGCCGAACCGTGCGGTGAGCGCGCCGGCGATGGGTGAGGCCACGATGAACACGCCCGTCATCGGCAGCATGCGGACGCCCGCGTCGACCGGGCTCATCCCGTGCACCTGCTGCAGGTAGAGCGTGATGAAGAAGATCGTGCCGAACATCGCGAAGAACCCGAGCACGATCAGCCCGGTCGCCGCGGACAGTGACACGGACTTGAACAGGCCGAGGGGCAGCAGCGGCTTCTCGGCCCGCAGTTCATTGATGACGAACGCGACGCCCAGCACCACGGCGGCCGCGAAGGACCACAGGGGCAGCACGTCGTCGAAGCCGTACGAGCCCGCCTTGATCAGGCCCCACACCAGCGCGAACAGCGAGGTCGACAGCAGGATGACGCCGGGGATGTCGAACGAGCCGGTCGCCTCCTCGTCGCGCGACTCCCGGATGACCCACAGGCCGACGGCGAGGGCGATCAGGCCGAGGGGCGCGTTGAGGAAGAACACCGATTCCCAGTTGACGTGCTGCACCAGGACGCCGCCGACGATCGGGCCGCCCGCGATGGAGATGCCGACCGTCGCGCCCCAGATGCCGATGGCCGCGTTGAGCCGCTCGGCGGGGAAGGTGTTGCGCAGGATCGCCAGGCTCGCCGGCTGCAGGAGTGCCCCCGCGAATCCCTGCACCACCCGCCAGAAGATCACCATGCCGAGCCCGCCGGACATGCCGATGAACAGTGAGGCGATGGCGAAACCGACCACGCCGACGAGGAAGGTCTTCTTCCGTCCGAACCGGTCGGCGATCTTGCCGGCCGGAATCAGGGTCACGGCCAGGGCCAGCAGATAGGCGTTGGTGACCCACTGCAGACCTGCCAGGTCGGCGTTCAGGTCACGGGCGATGGCCGGGTTGGCGATGGACACGACGGTCGCGTCGAGGCCGACCATCATCACGCCCAGAGCCACCGCTATCAGGGTCAGCCAGGGATGACCATGCCCGCTTCGTTGGGTCGTGCGGGCCGGTGGTGGTTTCTCCAAGACCGCGACGGTCGAGGGCTCGGACATGTGGGCCTCCATGCGATGACTGACTGAGATGCTGGAGCCAAAACTGTCATGACGTGACAGTTGTCGTCAAACGACTTCCGCCGGAATGAGACATGATGCACATCACGACAAAAGTCATCACGCGACCGTTGTCAGCTGGTGACTTCGCGGCTACACTGCGGCCATGAATGCGACGGCGCCTGTTCACGAGACGCTCCGGGCCGACCAGCAAGGTCGTCGGGAGCGCAAGAAGCAGCGCACCCGCGAGGCTCTCATCGAGGCTGCGTTCGTCCTCTTCCAGGGGAAGGGCTTCGACGCGACCACGGTCGAAGAGATCGCCGACGCCGTCGACGTCTCGTCCCGGACGTTCTTCCGCTACTTCGCCTCGAAAGAGGACGTCGTCCTGACATTCCAGGAGGAGCAGTTCGCGGCGGTGGTCGAGGCGCTCGGGGCTCAGCCGACCGATGATCCGGTCATGACGGCATTGCGCAAGGCCTGCGTCGGCGTCCTGCGGGCCTGCGAGGACGGGGCCTTCGGGTTCGACCCCGAGCGCTTCGTGTGCATCCAGGAGCTGATGGAGAGCAGCCCGGCCGTACTCGGACGCAGCCTCGAACACGGGCAGAAGAAGCAGGCCGAACTGACCCGCGTCATCGCCGAACGCATGGGCGTCGACCCGAGCGACGATCTTCGCCCGCACGTGGCGGCCGGTGCCGCGACCTGCGCCTTCCGGAGCGCCTTCGACGCGTGGGCGTTCGGCGTGCAGAAGCACGCGCGCTTCTCAGACGTGCTCGCTGAGATCTTCCTCCTCCTGGAGGAGGGCATCAACTACCCGGCCAAGTCCTGACCGGCCTCCCCGCCCGGATGGGATCGCCCGGCCTTGGTCCGCTCGATGCGGGTCAGGGCCGGCCCGATGCCGGGTCAGGGACCGCTCGACGGGGCGGCCTCTTCCGACACCGGCGTCGAGGGGTCTGAAGAGGGGGTCGGCGTCGGCTGCGGTGTCTCGGACGGCGTCTCGGTCGGGGGATCCGCCGGAGGGTCGGTCGGCGGCTGCGTCGGGGGCGTCGTCGGAGTCGTCGGCGGCTGCGACGTCGACGGGGGCGGCATGTCCGGTGGGTGCGTGATGTTCGGCCGATCCGGCCGTACCTCGCGAGCGGCCGGAGTCGTCCGCGCCTGGTCGCCCGCGCCGTCGGGCCAGGACGGCTGCGGCGCCGGCGAGATGCCGGGGACGTGCGCGAACGGCGCCGCGACCGTGTTCGCCGGGGAGGCTCCGGGATAGTCCGGCGTCGCGGCCAGCGAGGCAGAGTAGCCGGTGTCGTGGGCGTTCGGGGCCACCGCCGTAAGCCCGCTCGGGGAACCGTCGCCGGGCGAGGGCCAGGCGATGAACAGACCCGCCGCCACAGCCGCGGCGGCCGCGAGTCCGGCGGTCTGGGCGACCCGCTTGGTCCGACGGCCGGTCGAGGGACCCGTCCCCCCGGCCGTGCGCGGACCGATCACGATCAATGGCCCGTGCGGCGTGGTCGCGGGCACCGGGCCGAGCGGAGTCGTGGTCGGCGAGATGTCGGGCGTGCGCTCGGGCGACCCGATCGGCGGGCCGGCGAAGGGCAGGATCTCGGTGCGCAGCAGGGAGGGC
>NZ_JABVEB010000182.1 GCF_014323665.1 Actinomadura sp. HBU206391
CGAGGCCGGCCGGGTCGTCGCCCGCGCCGACGGCCGCGGCGCGTGCCACGCGGCCGGGTCGGCCACGCACGTACAGACACCGCCGGCGCGGCGCCCCCGGTAGTCGGCCTACCGTCACCCTGGCCGTCCGGCACCCGGGCCAGGTGGGGATGCTCGTCGCGCACGAGCACGTCGGGGTCCCAGTAGCGATCGCGGAAAATCCAACGAACCTATTTCTGAGCTGCGGGTATTTGGGTTCGTGGGGCGGCTGATGATCTTCGCCGCTACGGTTCGTACCGGTTCCGGTACATCTGTGGAGGTTGGTGGGGTTGGCCACTCAGTTCTTCTCTGATGAGCAGATGGAGCGGCTGCGGTCGTATCCGGACATCGGGCGGGAGGAGCTGATCCGGTTCTTCACGTTGACGAGCAAGGATCTGGCGTTCGTCGACAACCAGGGGCGGGGTGGTGGCCGGGGACCGGCGGCGAGACTCGGGCTGGCCGTCCAGCTGTGTACGTTGCCGTGGCTGGGGTTCGTGCCGGATGACATCTGGTCGGTTCCGCACGCTGCGGTGGTGCGGTTGGCGAACCAGCTGGCGGTCGGCTCTGGGGTGTTGGAGCAGTACGGGCAGCGGGCACAGACCCGAAGCGATCATCTGCGGCTGGTGCTGAGGTACCTGGACTGGAGACCAGCGCCGACCGGTGGGAAGGCGCTGAAGGAGCTGGAGCAGTTCTTGTTGGACCGGGCGATGGAGCACGACACCCCGTCGCTGCTGTTCCACCAGGCCGCGGAGTTTCTGATCAGCGCTTGGGTAACGCGGCCTGGCGTGGTCACGCTGATGGAGCTGGTCGCCTCGGCGCGGATGGCCGCAGGCGCGTTGACGTCGGAGAAAGTCGATCACCTGCTGACCGCGCGGATGCGCGGGGACCTCGATGGTCTGCTGGTGCATGACGTCGGGCTGGGGATGACCCGGCTGGCGTGGCCGACGACGCCGGCGGTGGAGGCGACGGCTTCGGTGGTGAAGCTGGCGGTGGACAAGCTGTTGTTCCTGTGCGGGATGGACGCACACCTGCTGGACTTGTCGATGCTGCCGACCGAGCGGCGCCGGTTTCTGGCGACGTTGGGCCGCCGCTCCAGCGTGCAGGGGCTCTGGCGGCGCGAGGAGCGCCGCTTCCCGATTCTGCTGGCGCTGGTCGCCCAGTCGGCCGTGGACCAGTTGGACGAGGTCATCGCGTTGTTCGACCAGGCGGTGTCGGCGCGGGAGTCTCGCGCGAAGGCCAAGACCGATGAGGCGCTGGCGGAGCGGGCGAAGAAGGGCGAGGTCCGTCAGCTGCTGATGGATGTGATCCTTCCGGTGCTGGCCGACCCGTCGATTCCGGACGAGGAGGTCGGCGGGATTTTGCGGGAGCGGGTGGGGATGCAGGCGCTGCGTGAGGTGTCGGCGTTGGGCTGGAAGCCGCTGCCCCGTGACCACGGACGCCTGTCGGCGTTGGAGGCGTCCTACTCCTACCTTCGGCAGTTCACCCCGCAGGTGCTGGAGGCGATCGACTTCCTGGGCGGACCCGGCGCCGGGGACCTGATGCAAGCCGTGTCGATCCTGAGGGAGCTGAACCGGCTCGGCGGATGGAAGGTCCCCGCTGGGGCACCGACGTCGTTCGTGCCCGCCCGGTACGCCGACTACCTGGCCAAGGCCCGCAAGACGGGCGATGACACGGCGTTCCGGCACTACTGGGAGCTGTGCACCGTCCTGGCCCTGCGTGACGGGCTCCGGTCGGGCGATGTGTTCGTGCCCGGGTCGCGCCGTTACGCCGACCCCGGCACCTACCTGTTCACCCCCGAGCAGTGGGAGGGGCGGCGGGCGGAGTTCTGCCAGCTTGTACGCAAACCACCCGGCGCGGCCGAGGCGATCGAGCAGGTCAAGGACGAACTGCACCAGGCGCTGGGTGAGTTGGAGGAGACCCTGGCCGGCGCCTCTCCCGGCGATGTCGGCGCGGTCCGCCTCGATGAGACGGGACGGCTGGTGATCCCGCCGCTGTCGGCCGAGGACGTCCCCGCCGAAGCCAGGGCGCTGCGCGATGAGCTGGCCGGGATGCTGCCGTTCGTGCCGATCGCCTCGCTGCTGATCGAGCTGGACGCCCGCACGAACTTCCTGACCTGTTTCACCCACGCCGGCGGCCGTAAGTCCACTCAGTCGGTGGAACTCAAGCGCAACATCCTCGCCGTGCTGATCGCCGGGGCCACGAACCTGGGGCTGACGCGGATGTCGGAGGCGTGCGGGATCTCCTACGACACCCTGGCCTGGACACAGGAGTGGTACGTGCGGGAGGAGACCCTCCGCGAAGCCAACACCGTGCTGGTCAACCACCACTACGGGCTGGAGCTGGCCAACAAGTTCGGCGGCGGCACCATGTCCTCCTCCGACGGGCAGCGCTTCCCCGTGCGCGGCAAGTCCCTGACCAGCCGCGACATGCCCATACACGGCGGGCGGGTCCTGTCGACCTACACCCACGTCTCCGACCAATGGTCGACCTACGGGACCAAGCAGATCGTCCCCACCGCCCGCGAGGGCCACTACACGCTGGATGAGCTGCTCGGCAACGCCACCGACCTGCCGATCACCGAGCACGCCACCGACACCCACGGCGCCACCCTGGTCAACTTCGGGCTGTTCGACCTGGTAGGCAAGGCCCTCACCCCACGGATCCGCGACCTCGGCAAGATCATCCTGGTGCGCGATGACACCCCGGCGGCGACCATCGCCCAGCTACCCGCACGCCGGGCTGCTGCTGGCCGACCGGTGGAACGAGGACCTGGTCACCGACTGCAACGGCGACCTGCTGCGGATGGGCGGGTCGTTGAAATTCGGGGAGGCGACCGCGTCCTTGATCGTCGGCAAGTGGTCGGCCGCCTCGAGGCAGAACACCCCCGCCGCGGCGCTGAAGGAGTGTGGGCGGATGCGGCGCACTATCCACGCCGCCCGTTACCTGTCCGACCCGGTCTACCGCCGCAAGATCTCCCGGCAGCTCAACAAGAGCGAGTCCCTGCACGCGCTGCGCCGCGACCTGCACTACGCCCAGCAGGGCGCCATCGTCCGCCCCCACCTGACCGACCAGACCGAGCAGGCCTGGTGCCTGACGCTGCTCACCAACGCCGTCATCACCTGGACCACCGAGTACTACGGCATCGCCATCGGTCAGCTCCGCGACCAGGGCCGTGACATCGGCGACGAGTTGCTGTCGTTCATCGCCCCCGGCCACCGCGAGAACATCAACTTCTTCGGCTACATCAACGTCGACATCGAAGCCGAACTCGCCAAGCTCATCGAAGGGTGGCGGCCACTGCGCCCCACCGCCGTGAACGAGTCCGGCACCACCTTCATGCTCGGCTCCTAAAGGGTCGGGCTTATCACGACCGCACGACCAGGCCATCCGCCCGGCGGCCCTCCAGGCCCCCTGATCCCATGGAAGGTAGAACGAACCAATGCAGGATCCGCTCATAGCTGCCGGTGTTGGCAGCATCGTCGAAGTTGGGCACGTGGTCGGACGGGTTGCCGGGGTCGACCCGGGCGGGCGGTATGTGGCGGTCGCGCGGGGTGGGGTCGTGACGGTCCATGATGCCGATGCCGCGCTGGGCTCGGTGATGTCCTGTGCGCCGGCCAGGCCGTTCGACCAGCTTGCCGTGCGGCCCGGCGGGGAGAGCATCGCCGTGCTCGGTGAGGACTTGACGGTCGAGTTGTGGCGATCCGACGGCACGGTGCAACGACTGCCGGGTAGCGGGGCGGGCCGGGACGACGCGGAGCGAGAAGGCCGGCGAAGGTCGGTGGACTTTGACTGGGAGCATCAGCGTGGCTGGCTTCAGTTCACCGCTGACGGCTCGTATCTGCTCTTCGGGGAAACCGTGCTTGAGGGGCCTGCCCGGTTGAACCTGCTGGATGCGGCGACGCTGGCGCATATCGACGGTGTCTCGGCCATGCAAAGCCCCACAATAGGTGAAACGTTGATCAAGGACTGGGGGGAGGGGGTGGAGGCCGCCTGTGCGGCAGCGCCATCGACCGCGGTCGCCTTCCCGGCGGGCTGCGGCGACGACACCATGGTCCTGGCCGTCGCCGAGGTGGTGCAGGACCGGTTGCGGCTGTACGGGGCCGTGCCCGGCCAGACCTCGCTCGCCGACGGCATCCCCGGCGAACGGGTGATGGGGCTCGCGTTGCCTGCGTCTGGTGAGCTGGTGGTGCTCGACTCCGACGAGTGCCTGTCAGCCATCCGCTGGCGTGACCCCGAGGCAGGGACACAGCGCCTCGCCAGCGGCTACCAGCTCCTTCGAGCCGACGACGGCGAACCACGTCCGTTGTTCGCCACCAGATTGCGCGCTCTGGGCACCGATGACCTGACAGTCGGTCTGAACGGTCCCGTGTTCGCCTGGGGCCGGCTGCTGGCCGTGGCGGTCGAAAAGGAGCAACGAATAGCGGGCGGCTGGCGCTGGCAAACCGTCGGGCTGGTCTTCCTGGACCTTCAGACCGGCCAGTGGCTCGATTTCCTCGACCTGCCCGGGGCCGAGCGCCACGAGCCGATCCTCATCGACAACGGCATCGTCCATCAGAACATCAAGGAACGGACGAAGATCTCGCGGTGGCTGCCTTCATCAGGACCCGAGGCTTGAGCAACGGAGCGGCCAGTGGCGATAGCGGACCGAACACCGGTCGGGTTACCGCCACGGACCGTTTGGATGTGGTTCGGAGGGGTTGTTTCATAGGTGTCCGATCCCGAAACGGTCCGCGTGCGCGGTGCGCCGCGCCGGGTCCGCGCCGGCGTCGAGCAGCGCCGCGACGAACTCCGGCGCGTCGACCGCCACCAGCAGCGGCGTCAGACCGAGCCGGTCCTCGGCCTCGACGTCCGCGCCAGCGTCGATGAGGCAGCGTAGGATCTCCAGCCGCTCGGCGACCGCCCGCTCGCGCTCCCAGCTGAACCGGTTCTCGGCCACGACGTGCAGCGGCGTTTTGCCGATCTGGCCGGTCGGCCGTGGGTCGGCGCCGGCGTCGAGCAGCGCTCGCACCACCTCCACGGAGGGGCCGGGCCGGCCGGTGGAGAACGGTCCTTTGACGGCCATCCAGAGCGGTGTGACGTCGCGCTCGATCCGCTCCATCCCGAAGTCGGCGGGGTGCAGGCCGAGTTCCGTCAGGAGGCTGTCGTGGCCGGTCCGCGCGCCGGGGTCGGTGCCCGCGGCCAGCAGCGTCCGCACCGTCTCGGCCGAGCCCGACATTACCGCGAAGTGCAACGGGGTCATCGCCGAGCGGTCATCGTTGGCCGGCCCCAGCGGGGCGCCCGCGGCGATCGCGGCGGCCACGGTCTCCAGGTCGCCGTGGGCGCAGGCGTTGGCCAGTCGGGCGGAGTCCGGCGGCGCGTAGACGGTCAGCTCGGCCAGCATCCGCGACAACCGCCGCGGATAACCGAAGGCGTCCGCCGCGTCGGACCCGTCGTGGTCGATCCGGTAGACGTCGGGATCGCCGGGCCGCGGATCGTCGAGGTCGACGACCCAGTAGTACTGCGTCGACTCGTTGAACCCGATCACGAAGCACGGTCGGTCCACCCCGAACGGATCGCCCCCAGCGATCCCCTGCGGGAAACTCACCCGGTAGCCGTCCTCGGCGGTGACCAGCAAGGTACGCGGCGGCCACGTGATCGCCATCAGCGTCTCGATCTCCGGCGGCAGCGGCCTGGGCGCGTCGGTCCAGTGCACGCCCGCCTCGATCGTCTCGGGCACGGTTCCGCCGAGCCGCTCGATCTGACACAGCACGTCGATACGCAGGCCGCCGCTTCGCATCGGGTCAGGATAACGGCAGATCCACGCCCGCCGATCAACCCACCGTGGCGACCCGTCGGTGATCTGCCCGAAGTCTCGCCACTCGTCAGCGGCCTGGACCGTGTTCTGGCAGCACGTTGTGCTCTTTGCGCCGGAAACCCTCGCGTCGGAGGGGTGATGCCGGGTTGGTCAACGGCCTCCGACGGAGCGGCCGATGTCGGGGAGCGACCGTAGCTGCTTTAACTGATCATTGGCGAACGACCGCGTTGACACCGACTACCTCCGCGACGTACCAGGCAGAGGGCATCTGGCCTAGCTCTTGTTCGTGAACGTGAGTCGCGTAGCGGCCACGAACTGACCTGAATGGGCTCTAGCGTCGAACTCGCCGCGAGACTGCGGATCTCCCCCGAGCAGCGCCACCGAAGGAGCCCGCCCGATGACCAGCCCGTCGACGGACAAGCCGCGACTGTCATGGGAGCAGGTGTGCGCGAGGCGCCTGGACCGGCATGCGCTGTCGGTTCCCTCGAGCGAAGCCCGGCCCGCCGACATCGTCGCGACCATGTGCGGTGCTCACGCGCAGGTGCTGTCGGCCGCCGAACTCTCCATCGGGCTGCGGATGCCCGACGTGACGCGAACGGACGTCCGGCAGGCCCTGTGGGAGGAGCGCAGCCTGGTCAAGGCGTACGGGCCGCGCGGCACCGTACACCTGCTGTCGGCGCGGGACCTGCCGATGTGGGCCGGCGCGCTGTCGGCGGTGCCGTCCACGGCGAACGGTCCGCTGACGCCCGAGCAGACCGATGAGGTGGTGGCGGTGATCGAGGCCGTGCTCGACGACGCCGAACTGACCGTCGACGAGCTGAGCGAGGCCGTCATCGCACGCACCGGATCGTGGGCCGCCGACCTCGTGATCCCCGCGTTCACCGGCACGTGGCCCCGATGGCGCATCGCCCTGGGCACGGCGGGACTCCGAGGCGCGCTGTGCTTCGGCCCGAACCGGGGCCGCAAGGTGACCTACACCAGCCCGCGCCGATGGCTGCCCGGGTTCCGGCCGGCCGATGAACGGCCCGCCCTCGCCGAGCTCGTCGGGCGCTATCTGCATGCGTACGGGCCGGCCACTTCCCGGCACTTCGCCCAGTGGCTGGCCGCGCCGCGGCGGTGGGCGGCAGAGCTGTTCGACTCGCTGTCGGGAGAACTCCAGGCCGTCGAGGTCGACGGCACGCTCGGCTGGCTGCCCGCCGGCGACACCGCGGTGCCGTCCGCGCCGCCCGAGGGCATGCGCCTGCTGCCGTACTTCGATGCCTACGCCGTGGGCTGTCATCCGCGTGACCTGCTCTTCCCCGGCTCGGCCGCCGAGCGAGCGCTGTCCGGCGGTCAGGCGGGCAATGTGCCGGTACTTCTCGCCGGCGGGGTGGTCGCCGGAATCTGGCACCAGCGGCGCTCGGGCCGAAGGATCGACATCCGGGTGGAGCCGTTCGAACCGCTCACCGCGGCCGGCCGGCGCGAACTCGACGACCAGGCGCAGCGCATCGGCCGGATCCTCGAGGCGGAACCCCGCCTCACCGTCGGCACCGTGACCGCCGGCAAACACCTCTGAGGCAGCGACGCTCCCGCCGTCGTCGCCCGCCAGAGGCCGGTGACCTCGGACGGGCCGGCCCGCAGAGCGGACTCGGCGGAGCCGTGACCGGGATACTGGATCTTCACGGCGACCGAAGGACGACTCGGACGCCTGGACGAGGCATGGGGGGCAGCGACGATGCGGGTGTTCCTGGAGGCCGGCCGATTGACGTTGCGCCGGTTCACCGCAGCGGATGTGGACGATCTCGTCGACCTCGACGGCGATCCCGCCGTCATGCGCTATCTCACCGGCGGGACTCCCACCTCACGTGAGGTGATCCAGGACGAGGTCCTGCCGAGGTTCCTCCAGTACTACGAGCGGTTCACCGGGTTCGGCTTCTGGGCGGCCGTCGACACGTCCTCCGGGGAGTTCCTCGGCTGGTTCCATTTCCGGCCGGCACCGGACGGGCCGGTCGACGAAGCCGAGCTCGGTTACCGGCTGCGCCGATCGGCGTGGGGCAGGGGATATGCCACCGAAGGGTCACGCGCGTTGGTCCACAAGGGCTTCGCCGAGCTCGGCGTGCAGCGGGTGTTCGCTTTGACGATGGCGGTCAATCTGGCCTCGCGCCGGGTGATGGAGAAGTCCGGCCTGAGGTTGGTGCGGACCTTCCACGGATCGTGGCGGGACCCTATCGAGGGCGTGGAGCACGGCGAGGTGGAGTACGCCCTGACCAGGACCGAGTGGGAGCGAGAGAACGCCGCCCGTGGCGGCCCGGCCGACTGAGTACACCACCCGTGGCGTGTGATGTTGAAGACGTCGCGCCTAAAAGACGTCGCGCCTAGTACTACGTATTACTAAGCTGGCGTGGTGTGCCGAGAGGACCGAGGAGACCGGTGGACCTGAAAGCCCTCCCCAAGCTGGAGCTGCACAGTCATCTCGACTGCGGTCTCAGCCATGACGCCGTACGGCGGATCGACCCCGCGATCTCGCGTGAGGACTACGACCGCGATTTCGTCGCCCCGGCCAAGTGCGCCTCCCTGGCCGACTACCTGAGCTACACGCTCAATTACCGTGCCGTTCTGCAGACCGAGCGTGCGCTGCGGATCGCGGTGGCGGATGCGTTCGCGCAACTGGCCGCTGACGGGGTGGTGTACGCGGAGCTTCGGTTCGCCCCGCTGGTCCATCTAGAGAAGGGGTTGTCGGCCGACGACGTCGTGCGCACCGTGAGCGACGAGACCGTGCGACAGAGCGAGGCGACGGGCATCGACGCCGCTCTCATCCTTTGCACGCTGAGGCATTTCGACACCGCCGACAGCCTGAGGACGGCCCGGCTGGTGGAGCGCCACGCGCGGTCGGGTCCGGTCGTCGCGCTCGACATCGCCGGTGACGAGGACGCGTACCCGCTCGACCCGCATGTCCCGGCGTTCGAGCTCGTGCGTGCCGCGGGCCTCGGCGTGACCGTCCACGCCGGTGAGGGCGGCGGCCCCGAGAGCGTGTGGGAGGCGCTGGACAAGACGGCGACCCGCCGGATCGGCCATGGCGTCCGGAGCATCGAGGACGCGGCGCTGCTCGCGCGGCTCGAACGAGAGCAGATCCATCTCGAGATCTGCCCGACCTGCAACGTGCAGACCGACGCCGTGCGCACGCTGCGGCAGCATCCCGTCGACCGGCTGCACCGGTCCGGCGTGCGGGTCGGGATCAGCACCGACACCCGCGCGGTCACCGACGTCCGGCTTACCCAGGAGTACGAGCGGCTGCGGGACGCCTTCGGCTGGACGCTCGCCGACTTCGAGCAGATCAACCGCAATGCCCTCGCCGCCGCCTTCGCCGCCGAGCCGGTCAAACGGCGCATCGTCGGCGCTCTCGACCAGGGCTTCGCGGAGGTGTCGGCTTGAGGCGCGGCGGGCAGGTCCTCATCTTCGACGCCGACGACACGCTGTGGGAGAACAACGTCCTGTTCGAGCGGGTCATCGACGACTTCCTGGACTGGATGGAGCATCCGACCCTCGACCGGGCCGAGATCCGTCTCATCCTCGACGACATCGAGGCGGCCAACGCCGTCGCTCACGGGTACGGAAGCAAGATCTTCCTGCGCAGTCTCGCTGAGTGCCTGAGCCGGTTGCGCGAGCGGCCGGCCACGGCCGCCGAGAGCCGCCGCATCGAGGAACTCGCGGTGGCGCTCCTCGACCATCGGGTCGAGTTGATCCCCGGGGTGGCCGAGACGCTGTCAGAGCTCGGGGAGCGGCACGAACTGCTGCTGCTCACCAAAGGCGATGGCGACGAGCAGCAGCGCAAGATCGACGCATCGGCACTCGCGCACCACTTCCGCAGCGTCCACATCGTCGCGGAGAAGAACGTCGACGTCTATCAGCGGCTCGCCGAAGAGCACCGGCTCGCCCTGGAGACCACCTGGATGATCGGCAACTCCCCGAAGTCGGACATCCTTCCCGCGCGGATGGCCGGGATGAACGCGGTCTTCATCCCCAATGACAGCACGTGGGTGCTCGAGCAGGCGGAGCTCGATCCGGCCGACAACGGGGTACTGCGCGTACGGAGGTTCCCAGAGTTGCTCGACCACTTCTAGGCGAGCCTGACTTTTCCGCTCTGCTCTCCGCGCTCGACGCCGGGTGAACGCCTCGATCTTGTGCGGTCAGTATTGATCCGGATTCGTAGGGTTTGCGGGGCCTGATCCATCGGTGCGCTGGCCGGCCGGACGGTGTCAGTTGGGAAGTGTGAGGCGGAAGGTGGTGTATCCGGGGCCGCTGGTGACGGTGGCGGTTCCGCCGTGGGCGGTGATGACGGCGTGGACGATGGCGAGGCCCAGACCGGTGCTGCCGGTGGTTCGAGAGCGGGCGTGGTCGGCGCGGACGAAGCGGCCGAAGACTTCGGGCTGGAGCTCTTCGGGGATGCCTGGCCCGTTGTCGCTCACGTCCACGGAGACGCCGGTCTGGCCGGTGGTGAGGGTGATGGTCACGTTGGTGCCGGGCGGGGTGTGGGTGCGGGCGTTGGCGAGGAGGTTGCCGATGGCCTGCTGGAGGCGGTGGGCGTCTCCGGTGACGGTGACGGGTTCTTCAGGGAGGTCGAGGAGCCAGTGGTGGCCGGGGCCTGCGGCGCGTGCGTCGTCCGTCGCGTTGAGGATCAGCAGGGTCAGGTCGACCGGCTCGTGTTCGAGGGGGCGTCCGGCGTCCAGGCGGGCGAGGAGGAGCAGGTCGTCGACGAGGCGGGTCATACGCTGAGATTCGCCGTTGATGCGTTCCAGAGCGTGGCGGACTTCGGCGGGGACGGGGCCGTGGTGGCGCAGGGCGAGTTCGGCGTGGCCGCGGATATTGGCCACGGGGGTGCGTAGTTCGTGGCTGGCGTCGGCGGCGAAGTGCCGAAGCCTCTCCTCGCTGGCCTGGCGCCGGGTGAGGGCGTCTTCGACGTGGCCGAGCATGTGGTTGAGGGCGGTGCCGACCTGGCCGACCTCTGTGCCGGGGTCGGTATCGGAGAGCGGTCCGGGCATGGCGACCTCTCCACTGGCGAGCGGCAGTCCGGCCACTTCCGCCGCCCGGGCGGTGACCTGCTGAAGGGGACGCAGGGAGATCCGCACCCACAGGGCTCCGGCGATGCCGGTGGCTACGAGGGCAGCGCCGAACAGCGCCGCTTCGACCGCTTCGAGGCGGTGAACGGTCTCTTCCACCGGGTGCAGGGGCAGGCCGGTGATCAGGATGTCCTGGTCGTCGCCTTGGACGGCTGTGACGCGGTAGGCCCCCAGGGTGGAGAGGCGGATGCTGTGTCCGTGTCCGTCAGCGTGGACCTCTGCCAGGGAGCGGCGGTCCCCGGGTGTGAGCCGGAGGGGGCGGACGGTGGCGTCATCGACGACGGCGGCTTGGGTGACAGTGCCGTTCAGGAGGCGGGCGCCGAAGGTCGATTCTGCCTGGCCCCGGGTATCGGGGCGGTTGTCGGCGTCGGGCTTGGCCTCGTGTTCCAGGCTGGCGGCGAACCGGCCGTCGGAGGCGGAGAGCTGTTCGTCCAGGCGCCCCATGAGGAAGCCGCGCAGGGCGAGGGCGGTGGTGATGCCGACGGCGAGGCAGGCAAGGGCGAGCAGGGTGACGAGTCCGGCGGTGAGCTGGCC
>NZ_JABVEB010000183.1 GCF_014323665.1 Actinomadura sp. HBU206391
AGCGGAGCACGGGTCTGCCGAGCAGCGCGCCGGGGTCGAGCGGGGTGGGGGAGCTGACCAGGAATCGGGCGGTCTCTCCCGGCAGCAAGGTCACTAGCATGTCGTCGACCTCGGCGGCCGGGTCGAGCCGGTCGGGGAACAGCGCGACGTCGCGCAGCAGCGTGCGCGCGATGATCGTGACGTACGCCCCCTCGGGCGCCTGCTCGACCGAGCCCTCGTAGTCCGGCTCCGGCAGCGCGAGGTCCTTGTCCGGAGCGAAGAACCACAGCGCCCGCTCGACCTGCGGTGATATCGCCGGGGTTTGCGCGTCCGCGGCCGGTTCGGCGACCTCCGGCGTGGGCGTGACGGTGATCAGCTCCGCGGCCGGGTCGGCGGGACGGACCGACTCGGCGTCCAAGGGGACCGTCACGGCCTCGCGGGCGGGCACGCGGAGGCCGAGGGTCGTGGCCGCCAGCGGCTCGCCCGCGAAGTTCCGGCGCACCACCTCGGCCGTGGTCTCCCACGGCGTGGCGGTGTCGTTGACCGCGACCAGTGCGAGGCCGCCGTCGCGCGGCTGCACGGTGAGCAGCCGGTCGGCGTACGCCCGCCGCAGGGCGTACCACAGTGGCTTGCGCCGGCCGTCGCCGTCGATGGCGGCCCACGAGGTGACCGGCCAGCAGTCGTTGAACTGCCAGATCACCGTGCCCGCGCACACCGGCCACAGCGAGCGGAAGTGCTCCAGGCCGAGGATGAGCGCCCGCGCCTGGTTGAGCTGGGTGAGGTAGTGCCAGTCGTCGAACGTGGCCGGCTGAGGGAAGTGCGGCGCCAGCCCGGCGGCCAGCTTGGCGTTGCCGTCCTCGGCCTTCTGGTGGTGCGACAGCCCGGGGGAGTCGGGGGCGAGGGGCTCGTCGCTCAGCGCGCGGCGCAGTGTCGCGTACGCGGGCGGGCCCTGGAAGCCGAACTCGGCGGCGAACCGGGCCGGGTACTCGCGGTAGGCGGTGTAGTCGCGCCGGTTCCAGACGTCCCAGATGTGCACGGTGCCGTGCCCGGGTTCGTCCGGGTGGATCGCCATGTCCCCCGAGTACGGGCTGCCCGGCCAGTACGGGCGGGTCGGATCCAGTTCAGCGACGATTTTGGGCAGGAGGTCGAGATAGAACCCGGCGCCCCAGGTCCGGTCGGCCAGCTCCTCCCGCCAGCCCCAGGCGACGTAGCCGATGAGGTTCTCGTTGTTGCCGCACCACAGCACGAGGCTCGGGTGCGACGCCAGCCGGGTGACGTTCTCGCGGGCCTCCGCCTCGACCTCGCCGGCGAACGGCTCCTCCTCGGGGTAGGCGGCGCAGGCGAACGCGAAGTCCTGCCACACGAGCAGCCCGAGCTCGTCGCACAGGTCGTAGAAGTCGTCGCTCTCGTACAGCCCGCCGCCCCACACCCGCACCAGGTTGAGGCCGGCCTCGCGCGCAGCGCCGAGCCGGTCGGCACAGCGCTCCCGGCCGACCCGGCTCGGGAAGCAGTCGTCGGGGATCCAGTTGGCGCCGCGGGCGAACACCGGCACGTCGTTCACGATGATCGTGAACGCGGACCCGTGCTGGTCGGGCGTGGTGTCGAGCCGCACGTCGCGGAAGCCGACGCGCCGGCGTACGGCGTCGAGTTCGCCTCCGGGGCCGGTGAGCGTCACCTCCAGGTCGTACAGGCGCTGGTCGCCGTACCCGGCCGGCCACCACCGCTCGGGATCGGCGACCTCGAGCTCGGCGACCGCCGCCGTCTCGCCGTCGGGGACCGTCACGGTGGTCGTCACGTCGGTCCGGGCGCCCGCCACCCGGATGTTCGCCGTCAGCTCGCCGGTCAGCTCCCCGCCGGTGTGGCGCTCCACCGTCAGGTGGACGGAGACGCGGCCGCGCCCGTCGCGAACAACCGAGAGCGGGCGCACCTCGGCCAGCCGGGCGCCCGACCAGGAGTGCAGCCCGATCGGCCGCCAAATGCCGGAGGTCACCAGCGTCGGGCCCCAGTCCCAGCCGAAGTTGCTGGCCATCTTGCGGATGAAGTTGTACGGCTCCGCGTAGGGGCTGGGCCGATCGCCGAGCTCGTCGCGCAGCCGTTCCGCGTACGCGTACGGCGGGTCGAAGCGGACCCGCAGCACGTTGTCGCCCGGCCGGAGCGCCGACGTGGCGTCGAACCGGTAGGACCGGTGCATGTTCGCCGTCTCACCGAGCACGGCGCCGTTGAGCTCGACCGTCGCGACCGTGTCGAGCCCGGCGCACACGAGGTCGGTGCGGTCGCCGTCGCCGCCCGCCCAGGCGAAGGTCGTCTCGTACGCCCACGCGGTACGGCCGATCCAGGTGAGCCGACGCTCGTTGTCGTCGAGGTAGGGATCGGGGATGAGCCCCGCGGCGAGCAGATCGGTGTGCACGCAGCCGGGCACCGTCGCCGGGATCGGGCCGGCGGCGACCGCCGGCGGGACCTCCCGGCCGCCGCCGAGAGGGCGGAGGGTCCACGAGCCGTGCAGGGGAAGATGGGAACTCACGAGGTCTCCGATCGGCTTGCCGTTGGTGCGGGGCGGAGCGGCTCCTCAGCCCTTCAGGCCGCTGAGCACGATCCCCCTGGTGAAGTAACGCTGGAAGAGCAGGAAGAATGCGATCGTCGGCAGGGACGCGAGCAGCCCGGCCGCCATGATCACACCCTGGTGCCGGCCGCCCGTGCAGTAGGAGTTGAGCCTGGCGATGGCGACCGGGACGTTGGCCATCTGATCGCTCTGCACAATGATCAATGGCCAGAGGAAGTTGTTCCACTCGGCCGGCACGATGAAGATCGACATGGCGGCGAGCGCGGGACGCAACACCGGCAGCACGATCTGCCACCAGATCCGCCACTCCCCGGCGCCGTCCACCCTGGCCGCCTGGATCAGTTCGTCCGGGATCGAGTGCAGGTACTGCACCAGGAAGAAGACCACGAACGCCTTGGCCAGCGCCGGCACGATGTAGCCCTGGTAGCTGTCCAGCCAGCCCAGATTCCGCAGGATGACGTAGTTCGGAACCAGCGTGGCTGGTGGCCTGCCCGCACCCGGTCGGGCGTCCACACCGAGTCGTGGAAGTTGGCGACCGTCGGGTCCTCGGGCACGAGCGACGGCGGCATCCGGGTCAGTTCGGCCGAGTTCTTGAAGACGCTGATCAGCACCCAGTAGAAGGGCATGATCATGGTGAGGGCGAGCAGGTAGAACGGCAGCCGCGCCAGGTGACCGCGCATGGTCTTGGCCCGCCGCGCGGCGCGCACGCGCTCGGTGACCCCGGTGGCGTCCGGCACGAGCGGGATCATCGTGGGGGCGGCCATCACAGCTCCTTCGTGGCGCGGCCGAGCCGCAGGTTCACCAGGCTGACCGCAAAGATGATCACGAACAGCACCCAGGCGATCGCCGAGGCGTAGCCGAGCTGGAAGTGGGTGAACCCCTGGTCGTACAGGTAGGGGACGATCATCAGCCCGGAGTCGAGCACCCCGCCGATGGTGTTGGCGTTGGTACGGAAGACCAGGTAGACGGCCTCGAAGATCTGGAAGGCACCGATCAGGGACGTGATCACGACGTAGGTGGTGACCGGCCGCAGCATCGGCAGCGTGATGTGCCGGAACTGCTGCCAGGTCGTGGCCCCGTCGATGCGGGCCGCCTCTTGCCGAGGGCCTGCCGGAACCGGTCGTCCTCGAAGAGCAGGCGCCGGAAGTTGGCCAGGCCGTTGAACTCGGGGGGATTGACCCCGTCGAACTCGGTGAAGCCGAGGTACAGCGAGTTGGCCAGCGGCCAGATCAGGAACCCGGCGAACAGGGTGAGGAACGGCAGCAGCATCACGCAGGAGGTGACGTTGCGCCGCAGCCCCGGCCTGCGGGACACCCGCCGGAACGCGTCGGCGGAAACTGCCATGGCGACTCCACCCTTCCCGGGGAGCCGTTTCCGCGAGGCCGACTGCTGGCTCCCACCGGTGTGGCCTCGCGGAAACGACCCGTCCTGCGCTGCTAACCGGCGTTGCGCTCCATGATCTTCGCCGCCTGCTGCAGCGCGGATCGCGGAGTGGCCTTGCCCAAGATGGCCGATTGCAGCTGCTTGGCGACGTCAGGAGCGCTCTCGTCCCACCCGGGGCAGCCCGGCGCGGCCTGCCCCGTCCGGAAGACCTCCTTGAAGACGGACGTCTGCTCGGGCGGGTAGAACGCCTGGTCCAGCCGGTCGGGGCGGGGCGGGATGTAGGACAGGTTGCGGCCCTTGGCCTCCTGGCCCATCGTCTCGATGGCCTCGTCGGAGTAGAGGAACTTGATGAAGTCGGCGGGCTGCCGGACGTACTTGCTGAAGGACATGACGCCGACGGCGCGGCCGCCGACGAACGTGGTCGCACCGGCCGGGCCGGCCGGGAGTGCGGCCATCGCCCATTTGCCCTTCAACCCGGGCTTGTCGTGATCGATGGTCTTGGCGATCCAGCTGCCGCCCTGGACCATCGCGGTGCCGGTGTCGAGCGCGTTCATCCCCTCGACCGTGGCCGTCGGCGCGCCGTACTCGCGGTGCAGGTCGATCCAGTACCTCAGCGCCCGCTCGGCCTGCGGGGCGCTCAGGCCGGCCTTCGCCAGCAGGTCGGTGCGGTAGTAGAGCACCTCGGTCGACATGTCGGGCGGCACGCCGTAGACGGAGCCGTCGGGTGAGGTGGCGTTCTTCCACATCGAGGCGTGCGCCTTGGGCTGGATGGCGTCGATCCCGTACTTGCGCAGGTCGACCATGCCGCCGCGCCGGCCGAACTGGATGGCCCAGGTCAGCCCGCCCGAGATGAGGTCGGGGCCGCTGCGGCCGGTCGCCGCGGCCAGCAATTTGGCGTAGGCGTCGTCCCACGTGATGGTCTGCACCTTGATGGTCACGTTCGGATGCGACCGCTTGTAGAGGTCGGCCGCCTTCTGGAAGATCGCCGTGTCCTCGTCGGCGCCGGTCGACCAGTACGTGATGGTGGCAGGGGCGCTGGTGTCGGCCTGCTCGGTGCTGGACTTGCCGCTCGTGGCACAGCCCGAGCCGAGGACGGTGACGAGTGCGAGGCTCGAGACGAACAGCTGTCGTCGCATACGGGATCTCCGGTCTGCCGGGGCGGAGGACATCTGCCGGGGTGGATGACAACGGACACGCTCGATCCGCGGACCCCGACCCGGCGACATGCGGCCACGGAGGGCAACCGTGACGACATGACCGCCCCCTTGGAGACCGGGCCGGGGCCTCTCGGTCAATCAAGTCGCATCACAGCACTTAACCGTTTAAGTTTCAATGCCCTATTCAGAGTTTTCACGGAAGTTCTCCGCACCCGGTCGGGCGCGCACGGCGGTATTTCGGCGCGCTGTGCGATGTCACCGATCGTGAAAGACCGCGTCACCGACCGCGGGAAGGCCGCATGCGGATCGCTCCGATGTTCATTAACCGGTTCATCGACGAGGCGCGCAATCGTCGGCGGGCAGCCGGAAGCCCGACGATTCCCGGGTGCGGGGTGGCCGGCCGCTGAAAGCCCTGCTGCCATGTAACGGTTGCGTTTCGGTGTCTTGACAGGAATGCGACCTCTCGGCTTTGCTCCGTGGGAGCGCTCCCACATATGCCGCAAGAGGATGCCGTACGGCGAACAAGGCGGCATTCGCGCAATCCATCGGCGACGACCTGAGAGGGGTCCGCTATGAGGGTCTACTGGCGACGCGGGCAGACCGCCGTCGCAGCGGTGCTGGCCGGCATCCTGGTGTCCACCACCGCGTGTGGTGGAGACGACGGCGGCAACGACGACAACGGCAAGGCCGCCGCGAGCGGCCCGGTCGAGCTCACCGTCGACACGTTCGGTGAGTTCGGTTACGAGGAGCTGTACAAGCAGTACGAGGCCTCCCACCCCAATATCAAGATCAAGCAGCGCAACGTCTCGCAGCTGGACCAGTACATCCCGCGGATGCAGCAGTGGATGGCCACGGGCAGCGGCGCGGGCGACGTGGTCGCCCTCGAGGAGGGCATCCTCCCCACCTACATGCAGCAGCGGAGCAAGTTCGTCAACCTCTTCGACTTCGGCGCCACCTCGCTGGAGCAGAACTTCCTGCCCTGGAAGTGGAAGCTCGGGCTCAGCGCGGACGGCAAGCAGCTCGTCGGCCTCGGCACGGACATCGGCCCGATGGGGATGTGCTACCGCAAGGACCTGTTCGCGAAGGCGGACCTGCCCACGGCACGCGACGAGGTCAGCAAGCTGTGGCCGGACTGGGCCGCCTTCCTCGAGACGGGCAAGAAGTTCCAGAGCAAGGTCCCGAAGACCAAGTTCCTCGACGGTCCGACCGCGATCTGGCGCACGACCGTGGCGCAGGAGGGCGGCAAGGGCGCCGGCCACACCTACTTCGACACGAGCGACAAGCTGGTCTTCGACAGCAACCCCGGCGTCAAGGCCGCGTTCGACACGACCCTCAAGTTCCAGACCGAGGGCCTGACCGCGAACATGCGGATCTTCACGCCCGAATGGCAGACCGCGCTCAAGCGGGACACCTTCGCGACGCTCCCGTGCCCGGCCTGGATGCTCGGGGGCATCGAGGAGTTCTCGGGCGACTTCGGCAAGGGCAAGTGGGACGTCGCCACGGTGCCGGGCGGCAGTGGCACCTGGGGCGGCTCGTGGCTGGCCGTGCCCAAGCAGAGCAAGCACCAGAAGGAGGCCGCGGAGCTCGCGAAGTTCCTGACCAGCCCGGAGGGTCAGCTCGCGGCGTACAAGTCGAAGAACACCTTCCCGTCGTCGCCGAAGGCCCAGCAGGACCCGGCGGTCAGCGGCAAGACCAGCCCGTACTTCGGCGAGGCGCCGATCGGCAAGATCTTCAGCGAGATGGCGGCGCAGGTCAAGCCGATCTACCTGGGCCCGAAGAACGAGGCGGTCCGTGAGGACGTCGAGGACGTCCTGCTCGGGGTCGGCCAGAACAAGATCAAGGCTGACCAGGCCTGGCCCAAGGCGGTCGAAGCGGCCGAGAAGGCGGCCCGGTAGTCCCTTTCCGGCTACGGCGGTGGTACCGGTCGTCTCAGCACCCGGCACCACCGCCGTCTCCACCCGGAAAGGTGCCCCCGGCCTCTCCAGAGAGGAAGGCGAATGAGTGTCGACCTGCGCCCGGCGCCCGCCGCCGGTCGCCGTGCGACCGGTCCGGCCGGCGATCGCCGCAGTCGGTTCCGCAGCCGGCTGTCCCGGCTCGACGTGAGGTTCTCGCCCTACCTGTTCATCTCCCCCTTCTACGTCGTCTTCCTGATCTTCGGAGCGTTCCCGCTCGGCTACACGGTCTGGGTGTCGCTGCACGACTGGGAGCTCGCGTCCGGCCTGCGCGAGTTCGTCGGCCTGCAGAACTACCGGGATCTGCTCGTCGACGCGGACTTCTGGAACTCGGTCGTCAACACGATCGGGATCTTCGTCATCTCCACCGTGCCGCAGCTGCTGACCGCGCTGTTCGTCGCGAACCTGCTCAGCCGCCGGCTACGGGGCAGCACGCTGTTCCGGATCGGCATCATCCTGCCCCTGGTGACCTCGACCGCCGCGGTGGCGATCGTGTTCACCCAGCTCTTCGCCGCCGACTACGGCTTGATCAACTGGCTGCTCGGCCTGGTCGGGATCGACGACATCGCCTGGCAGGCGGACCGGGGCTGGTCGTGGGTCGCGATCGCCTCGATGGTCGACTGGCGGTGGACGGGCTACAACGCGCTGATCTACCTGGCCGCCATGCAGGCGATCCCCAAGGACCTGTACGAGGCCGCGGCGATCGACGGGGCTTCCAGGGTGCGCCAGTTCTGGCGCATCACCATCCCCATGCTGCGGCCGACGATCATCTTCACCGTCATCATCTCCACGATCGGCGGGCTCCAGCTGTTCACCGAGCCGGTGCTGTTCGGCGGCGGCCGGATGGAGGGTGGACCGGTCCACCAGTACCAGACGGTCTCGATGTACATGTTCGACAACGCCTTCCGGGGCGACGACTACGGCTACGGCGCGGCCGTCGCGTGGATGCTCTTCATTCTGATCATCGTGTTCTCGCTGCTCAACTTCCTGTTCATCCGGCGCACGGGAGGCACCAAGTGACCGCCGTCTTCTCCGTCGATCCGGCGGCGCGCAAGCGGAAGGGGCGCGGACCGGGCCGGTTCCACGGGTTGTGGGAGGCGAGCCCGCTCACCTACCTGACGCTGGTCATCGCCCTCGCGCTCTCGGTCTTCCCGATCTACTGGATGCTGGTCGTGGCCACGCGGAGCAACGACGTCGTCTCCGCCGTCCCTCCGCCGATGAGCCCCGGCGGGAACCTCGGCGACAACGTCGGCAGGCTGTTCGACAATCCCGACGCGTACTTCGCCAAGGGGCTGCTGAACTCGGCGATCGCCTCCACCGCCGTGACCGTGTCGACCGTGTTCTTCGCCACCCTGGCCGGCTTCGCCTTCGCCAAGCTGCGGTTCCGCGGCAAGAACGCGCTGTTGCTCACGATCATCGCCACCATGATGATCCCGGTCCAGATGGGGATCATCCCGCTCTATATGATCATGGTGAAGCTCCACTGGCAGGCGCAGATCCAGTCGGTCATCATCCCGTTCCTGGTCACCGGGTTCGGGGTGTTCATGATGCGGCAGTACGCCGCGCAGGCCGTACCGGACGAGCTCATCGAAGCGGCCCGCGTGGACGGCTGCTCGACCTTCCGGATCTACTGGAGCGTCGTTCTGCCGGCGCTGCGGCCCGCCGCCGCTGTGCTCGGCATCTTCACCTTCATGCAGACCTGGAACGAGTTCATGTGGCCGCTGGCGGTGCTCAATCCGGAGAACCCCACGGTGCAGCTGTCGATCAACCAGCTGGCCAACGCCTATTTCCAGGACTACACGCTCATGTTCGCCGGAACGGCGGTCGCGACCATTCCACTGCTCGTGATCTTCGTTCTGTTCGGCCGCCAGATCATCGGCGGAATCATGGAAGGTGCGATCAAGGCATGAACCCCAACGGAGCACAGCAGCAGACCGCGGCGGCCGTTCGGCCGGAGGTGGGCCTGGCCTTTCCCACTGGTTTCCAGTGGGGTGCCGCCACCGCCGCCTACCAGATCGAAGGGGCGGCGCGGGAGGACGGCAGGGGCCCCTCCATCTGGGACACCTTCAGCAGCAGGCCCGGCGCGGTACTCGGCGGTGAGAACGGCGACGTGGCGGTGGAGCACTACCGCCGCTACCCGCAGGACGTCGAGCTCATGACCGATCTCGGGCTCACCGCCTACCGCTTCTCGGTGTCGTGGCCCAGGGTGCAGCCGGACGGTTCCGGCCAGATCAACCAGGCGGGGCTCGACTTCTACCGGCGGCTCGTGGACGAGCTGCTCGACGCCGGCATCGAGCCGTGGCCCACGCTCTACCACTGGGATCTTCCGCAGGCGCTCGAGGACGCGGGCGGGTGGCCCGAGCGCGACACCGCGCAGCGGTTCGCCGACTACGCCGCGCACGTGCACGAGGCGCTGGGCGACCGGGTCGGCAACTGGATGACCGTCAACGAGCCGTGGTGCGCGGCCTTCCTCGGCTATGCCTCGGGGGAGCACGCACCCGGGCTGAAGGAGCCGGGGGCCGCCATGCGGGCGGCGCATCACCTGCTGCTCGGTCACGGTCTCGCGGTCTGCGCGATCCGTGAGCAGCGCCCGCACGTCCGGATCGGCCCCGCGGTCAACCTGTACGCCATATCGCCGGCGAGCGAGGCCCCGGAGGACCACGACGCGGCCCGCCGCATCGACGGCCTGCAGAACCGGCTGTTCCTGGACGCCCTTCTGCACGGCCGGTACCCGAGTGACGTCCTCGCCGACGTGGCGGGCACGGGCTTCGCCGACTGCGTTCGGGACGGCGACCTGGCCGTGATCAGCGAGCGCATCGATCTTCTCGGGGTGAACTACTACAGCCGCTTCACCGTCTCGGGGCTGCCGGGCGACGCCACCCAGGCGGTCTCGTCCCCGTTCTCGTCCGACTCGCCGTGGGTCGGCAGCGACTTCGTGCGGTTCGTCAGCACCGGACAGCCGGTCACCGGTATGGGCTGGGACATCGACGCTCCAGGCCTGCACGAGGTGCTGACCCGGCTGCATCGGGAGTACCCCGCCGTCCCGCTCTACATCACCGAGAACGGGGCCGGTTACGAGGACGACCTGAACGGCGACGACACCGTCCACGACCACGAGCGGATCGCCTATATCGACGCCCACCTGCGCGCCTGTCACGAGGCCATCGCGGACGGAGTCCCGCTGCGCGGTTACTTCACCTGGTCACTGCTGGATAATTTCGAATGGTCGTGGGGATACTCGAAGCGGTTCGGGCTGGTCTACGTCGACTACGCCACGCAACGCAGAGTGTTCAAGGACAGCGCGACCTGGTACGCGAAGGTGATCCGGCAGGGCGGTCTGCCCGGTCACCACTGAGGGGTCGACGAAGGGGCCGGAAGTCATGAGGGGTCGATGGAGGTGAAGGGCGCGCGCACGTCGGCGCGTCCCACCCTGGAAGAGGTAGCGGCACGGGCCGGGGTCGGCCGGGGCACGGTGTCGCGAGTGATCAACGGCTCTCCGAAGGTGAGCGCGCAGGCCCGTGAGTCGGTGCTGCAGGCCATCTCGGAGCTCGGCTATGTTCCCAACCGGGCCGCCCGGTCACTGGTGACCCGGCGGACCGACACCGTCGCGCTGGTGATCTCCGAGTCCGAGCAGCGGCTGTTCGGTGAGCCGTTCTTCGCCGGCATCGTCCGCGGGATCAGCACGGCGCTGGCCGACACCGGGCTTCAACTGCTCCTCACGCTGTCGCAGTCGGCGACCCAGCACGCCCAGCTGGAGCATTATCTGACCGGGCAGCACGTCGACGGCGTACTGCTGATCTCGCTGCACCGGGGCGATCCGCTGCCCGGGCGGCTGGAAAGCGGCGGGGTGCCGACCGTGCTCGGCGGTCGCCCGCCGGGCATCGACCCGATCAGCTACGTGGACGTCGACAACCTCGGCGGCGCGCGGCAGGCCGTCGACTACCTGCTCGCCCAGGGACGGCGGCGGATCGCGACGATCGCGGGGCCGCAGGACATGGGCGTGGGCATCAACCGGCTGGCAGGCTACCGCGAGGCGCTGCGCGAGGCCGGGCTGCCCGAGCAGATCGTCTTCGGCGACTTCAGCGACGCGAGCGGCGCCTCCGCGGCGGCGGATCTGCTGGTTCGCGACCCGGACCTGGACGCGATCTTCGCTGCGTCAGATCCGATGGCGCTCGGGGCCATGCGGGTGCTGAAGGAGCAGGGGCGTCGTGTCCCCGAGGACGTCGCGGTGATCGGCTTCGACGACTCGGTCGACGCGCCGTTCGCCGCACCGCCCCTCACGTCCGTGCACCAGTCCGTCGAGGGGATGGGCGAGGAGATGGCCCGGCTGCTCATCGCCAGGATCCGCGGCGAGGCCCTCGCCGATCCGGTGGTCATCCTCGACACCC
>NZ_JABVEB010000184.1 GCF_014323665.1 Actinomadura sp. HBU206391
GCACACCGCTCCCGCGACGGTACGCACTACGGCCGACGGGACATCGACGGTGACCGACGGACCCGCGCACGCCGGCGAGGAGACCCTCGGCGGCTGGTTCATCGTCGAGGTGGCCGACCGCGCGGAAGCCCTCGAACTGGCCAGGAGCCTCCCCACCCCGGAGACCGTCGAGGTCCGCCCGATCCTCGAATCCGCCTGAACAACACGGGGAACCGGCCCGATGGCACAGCGCCTGTCCGCGGGGACGCCGCTGTCGTGCCGCCCGGCTTCGCCTGGTCATGCGGCCTGGCCGTAGCCGTCCGGTGCGGGCGGGCCATCGCCACGCAGCGAGCTGAAGTCGACGTCCAGGTGCGGGTCGTACGCCTCCGGCTCCAGGCCGAGTTCGTGGGTGGAGTACTCGCCGAAGCGGCGAATGTGCTCGGTTAGGTGCGGCGAGATGTGCGCCAGGTCCTCAGGGTCGATCGTTTGGCCCTCCTCCTGGAGCTGGCGGACGATCTCGGCGATATCCAGGGCGTTGTGGAAGATCACCGCCAAGGTCAACAGGGCGTTGACCTTGGCGGTCTTCTCCTGCTCGACGGGATCGTTGTCGGTGATGACGCCGCCGTTGCAGAAGCCGATCCACTGCGAGAAGCCGTTGAACGCCTCGACCTTGTTCGTTGCTAGGGCCATGTGGGGCGGCAGCACCAAGCGGTACCCGAAGCGTTCACCACGATCCACGCCGCCTACGCCACGGCGCTCGAACGGGCCCCGCTGGACGGCGACACCCGCGCGCCTACGACTCTCGGGTGCGGACCTTCCTCGCCTGGCTGGAGGCCAGCGGCCTGGACGGCGACCCGCTCACCGACGCCCACGACCGTGACTTCACCCACGCCGACCTCGAAGACGCCGTCGGACGCCTCCCCACCGATCAATAGGGCGCCGCTGAGCTGGGTGGACTCAATCGCATGTACCTGGTTGCACGAGCCTTACCGACACCCGGAAACGCCCGGACAGTCGCCTAGGCCGCACCAAGATCCACCGAAAATGCAAAGTAAGTCCGAACAAGATCGGCCCCCGCCGTCCGGACTTACCCTGCAAGCCGCAGCTCAGCGCACCGCACGCCTGCAACTCTCACGCGGAACGGACAGCCTGGTCCTGTCCAGGCGAACCTTGCGAGTTCCGGACTTAGGTTGCGAGGGATCTTGCCAAGTTCGGATGGCACGCTGCCGAGTGCTGTATGTCTCGCCGCTGAAGGCGCTGGCGGTGGACGTCGAGCGCAACCTGCGGGCGCCGCTGGCCGGCATCCGCCGGCTGATCGACCTGTTCACCGGCTGGGACTCGCGGTTCACCGCACTGATCGCAGCCTGCGACGATCCGGTCCTGCCGCGGTCGATCACCACTCTCCCGGTCGGCTTGACCTGGCCGTCGACGCCAGACGTCACGCTGCTCGGCGATGCCGCGCACCTGATGCCGCCGGTGGGGCAGGCCGCCACCATGGCGCTGCTCGACGGCGCCCTGCTCGGCCTCGCGCTGGCCGCGCACCCGGACGACTTTCCCGCCGCCGTCAAAGAATACGAACGCGAGACGTTCGAACGCACCAACGCTGCTGGCAGGCAGTCCGCGCACGTCCAGGAAATCCTGACGTCGCCGGACGCCAGCCAGAAAATGCTCGCATTATTCCAACCTGGCCGCTACCTGGCCGATGTCCGAAGCTGGCTGGATTCGCTCGGTGTCCTGCTCAAGGTGGCCCGCGTTGCAGGCTGCATGGGGTTGAATGATCATCCTCTGCAGAGATCACTTTTGGTGTTACGCATCACCGGCGATGCCATGCATGGCGAGGGGGATCGAGCGTATGTGTGCATGATCTGGCGCTCAGGGAGGCCATGGTCGCTCATTTCCTTCGTGATCACCCGGAAGCCGGCAAGGCGGGTCGCGATCATCCGACGCTTCAGGCCATGGCCGGCATTGCCTGGTCGGAGATCCCCGGCTGCCCGGCTGAGACAGCGGCTGTGTTCAGCGGTCTGCTCGATGAGGCCGCCAGTGATGAGGCGATGCGTGTCCTGAGCGTCGTCCTGCTCGACAGCGTTTTCCATCTGAGCGCGGCGATGCCGGTCGCCTTGCCCTTCCTGATCCAGCTCGTGGGCGACCGCTGCGTTCCCGACCGTGCCGCGCTGGTGGACCTCCTGGCCATCACTGCGGAGCTGTCCCAGCCAGTCAACAGTGAAAATGACCAGAGCGTGACGCTCCTCGGCGGCGAGGGTGATCATCCGGAGCGTGCCCAATGCAGGGCAGTGTTCGCCGAGTATGCATCCATCCTGCACACGCTGCCGGAAGACGGCGCTTTGCCCGATGGGGAGTTCACCGCCGATGAGCTGGGCCGCCTGTTGAGGGCCACCGTGACGCACTGAAGCGAGTGACCCGATAGGCCGTTTCGCATCCGATGCGAGCGCTGGTGAAGCGCCCAGATCACGCCCGCGCCGGTTTGCCGAACTTATGGATTGCTCGTCCGCTAGCGCGTGGTCGCAGTTGGCCGGTAGCCGCCGATTGACCGGCGTGGGTACGGTGGCGCTGCGCGCCGATTCCGAGAGGTGATCATGAAGTACACGGTTGGTGAGGCGGTGGTCTTCGGGACAGAGGGCGCGACGATCGTCCGGGCGGTCACGACAACAGAGGCCGCGGGTAAGACGTGGACCAAGGTGACGCTCGGTTTCCCGTTCGACAGCGCCGACCCCGACATAGTTTCGAATCCCCTAGCCGACCATGACTGCCTGGCACCGCTGTCGGAGGTGCTCGGGCCCGGTGGCGTGCCGGCGGTGCTGGCGGTCCTCGCGAGTCCGGCGCCGGACCGCGAGCCCACCACCTGGGGGTCGGTGCGGGATACGTACTGGACCATGATCGGTGGGATAACGGCGGACGCGTACCTCGACGAAATGCCCGCCGTGCTGGTTGCCCGCCAAGTGGCGGAGGTGGTGCGGAACCTGACCGCACGGCAGTACCGCCGGGAACCTGATCTCTGGGAGTCGCAATTGCTCGAGAAGGCCCGCACGGTGCTGGTGTCGGAGGTCGCGCTCGGCGCGGGCATCGACCGGATCGAGGCGGAGGCCGCAATCGACGAAGCCCTGGCCGTCCACCGGCCGGAGTCGTAGGTCGCCGCTGGGTGAAAAGCCGGCGGCATCCGGCATCGTCCACGACGGTCGCTCGCCCTCGCCACCCTGAATCGGACGCGACACAAACGAGGAGAACGGATAAGTCTGGTCCCCACGCACACAGCAACCAGGAAGATCCCTCATCGGGCGTTGCGCAGCTTGAGAATGTATGTCGCAGTAAGCGCAACGGCACGGTCTTCGTCATGTGACAGATCTGCGAGGGCACGTGACGTCGTGATCCCCGGGATATCCGCGAGAGCCTCTGTCAGCCGTCGACGTGCAGACGATTCGGTGGCGCCGTGGGCGAGGCAGTCAACGAGCCTGGTGGCGATCTGATCCGCCAACGCGGGATCACTCGCCAGCGCGCTCAGTGCATCGGCTGCATCAGCGTCGTTCGTCTCCTCGACGATCATGTCGATGAGCGTCGGGACCGCGTCGGCTACCCCACGTGCCCCGAGCGCCAGAGCCGCACACCTGCGGACCACGATGTCGGAGTTCGCGAGGGCGTCCTGCAGCAGTGCGGTCGCCTCACCGTTCGGAATCTCCGCGATGGACTGGACGGCACGCTTCCGCACCTCGGCTACTGGTGAGCCGAGGCCCTCCGACAACAGCGCCAATCCGCCATCGCCCGATCGCGCCAGAGCCCATCGAAGGGCTCCGGCGACGTTCGGGTCCGTCTCGCTCAACGCCGCCTCGACCAGAGCTTCCACTGGCACCGGAACCTCTTCGACTGAGGCCAACGCCGCGCGCTGGCGCTTCCCAGCGCTCTCCGACCCCAAAGCCTGGAGGAGTGCGACGATCTGGAGGACGTCCTCCCAGCCGGCGGGTTCCGCGGCATCGATCCGACGGAGTCGCGTGAGCAGCTCCGTCTCACCCGCAATGCGTTCACGCGTCTGGCGGATGAGGTCGTCGACGAGCTCCGAGGGCTTGAAACCGGGATCGTCCAGCGCGCACCCGACTTCACGCAGCGACAGCCCCAATGACCGCAGGCTCTCGATATGGAAGATCCGCCGGATGTCCTCGCTGGAATACTCTCGATAGCCGCCCTCGGTACGACCCGGTGGCCGCACCAGGCCGAGCGAGTCGTAATGCCTGAGCATGCGGGCGCTGACCCCGGACCGTCGTGCCACATCACCGATCAACACTGCCTATCCCCCCTCCTGGCTGGTCGTGCCGAGGGCTACGAGGCGCTTCGCCTCCTCGATCGCGAACTCGAATCCGGCATCCGGGTTGCGCAACAGCCGCTCCGTGGCGATCGCGTGCTGACGCACGCGAGGGTCGAGATCCGTCCTCGCAGCGCGCAGGATCAGCATGATCACCTCACCGAGCGCGATCAGCGCCCGGCTAAGGCTCAACTGCGTCTCACGCTCGCCGCGCCCGAGCTGTGTCGCCAACACTCCGGCCAACTCGGGTTCTTCACCTTCGGGCACGAGTACGACCGCTGCTCGCCACGCGCTCCGCGCCACCTCGTCGTCGGCGTCGGTCAAAAGCGCCCGTGTGATCGCCGGCCACGCTTGCCGATCCCCGATCTTGGACAGCGTGTGCAACGCCTGGCTTCGTGCCTGCGCACGCTCCGAGCGCAGTTCATCGATGAGCTTGGAGACCGTCATTGATGATGAGTGGCGGGTGAGTGCCCACGTGAGCATCTCGCGCACGGAGAATTCAGGCTCGATCGCGCATCGTTCGATCAGCTTGTCGATGAACCGCGGGTCTGGGGTCGTGCCGACCGCCATCGCTGCCTGCAGCCGCACCGACGAGCTGCCGTTCTCCAGCCCCTGGAGAGCTCGCATCGTGTTCGTGTCCTCTTTCGGCATGGTCATCGGGACCACCTTCTTGGCCACAGTGAAGACCTTGTCACTGTGTCAAGGTCAAGCGGGCCGCGCTGCTCCCGGCCCCGGGGAGCGACCGAGTCATGAGCGAGAATGCTGCGGTGACCAGGGCCGAAGACGACACACCGCTCACCGAACGGATCCTGCTGGTCGAAAGCCGCGCCGGCAACGTTGCCCTCGAACGCTGGGGCAGCGGTCTCCCGCTCCCCGGCCCGAACGAGGAAGCGCTGTTCCTCTCGTTCAACTATGCGGATCTGCCGGTGGGAAAGCGGTTCGACTGCTGCTGCCCACGCGACGACGAGACCAGGGTCGTTTGGACCACTGTCACCATCATCGCCGGCACACAGCAGATGGCACTCGCCTGGGACGACATCCCACACGGGTGGAAGACACTCACGATCCTGCGTTTCGATCCCGAGATCCCCAGCATCATCCGAGACCTGCCAGAGACCGCCGGTTGGTATGAGCAGCCCATCACCGTCCACATCTCGAGCAAGGACACTTGGACAGCCCGGACTTCTGAACAGTGACCGTCGGCAGGCCGGCGCCCCCACTCCCCGCGGAGTCCTAGGGTGGGTGTCATGGCCGGTGGAGTACGCGAGTTGCTCGTCGTTCGGCACGGCGAAAGCACGGCCAACGCGGCGTTCGCCCGCGCCGAGGCGGCCGGCCTGGTGGAGGCCGGGATCGACGGGCGGGACGCCGATGTGCCGCTGTCCGCGCGCGGGCGCGCTCAGGCCGCCGGGTTCGGCCGGTGGTTGGCCGCCTTGCCGGAGGAGGAGTTTCCCGAAGTGGCGCTCTGCTCGCCGTACCGGCGGGCAGGCCAGACACTGCGGATCGCGTTCGATCATGTGCGGACGGCCGGTCGCGCGGTGCCGGAGATCGTCGTGGACGACCGCCTGCGCGATCGCGTGACCGGCACCCTGGAGCTGCTGACCCGTGCCGCCATCGACGAGCGTTTCCCTGCGGAAGCCGCCCGGCGCGCGGCGGCGGGCGAGTTCGCGTACCGCCCTCCGGGTGGGGAGTCCATGATGGACGTCGCGGCGCGGCTGCGTCAGCTGTGCGCCGACGTTTCGACCCGGTTCGCCGACCTGCGGGTGCTGGCGATGGCGCACGACGCGGTCGTGCTGATGCTGCGCCACGTCATCGACGGACTGTCGATCCACGACCTCCAACGCGTCGTCGCCGCCGGTCCCGTGCGCAACGCCTCGGTGACCCGCTGGGCCCGCGACACCGGCGGGCTGCGACTGCTGGAGTACAACACCGTGCCGGCTGCCGCGGCCGGCGGGGTGAGCGAGGATTGACCGACGACTAACGTCGTCGAACGCTGCTTCAACCAGCTCAACCGCTTCCGCGGAATCGCTACCCGCTACGACGGCTCGCCGCCCACTACCGAGCCGCCATCACCATCGCCAGCCCCATCTTGTGGCTCAACCAAGATCCACAAAGCACGCCTAGACCACTTTGGCGATCTTGCATTCAATGCCTGCCGGTCCGATGGGAGCCTGCGCCCCGGTGGTTCCTCCGAAGGTGGTGGTGCCGCGAACCTCGAAGGTCTGAACGCCGATCCTCTGCTGAGAGGCGGCATCCAAGACCTCGACGGTGACCGAGTACCTCGTCGCGTCGCCGGTGATCGTGCCGCTGATCGTTACCGTGCCCTGCGATCCGACGGTGTTCACCTGGCAATCGACGTTGGTCCGGTAGCTCTTCGACGCGGGCGACGAGGCACTCCCTCCTGGCCCACCGATCAAGGAGAGCACGGCGAGGAGTCCCAGGAGCCCCAGCACGCCCAAGGCGATGATCAAGTAGGTCCTCCGCCTGGGCCCCGAGGCGAGCCGTATTCATCGTTGGCCATGGTCCACTCGTGAGTCGGCACCCTGTCCCCGCAACCTGATCGATCCTGCTAGGCGAAGTCTGAGCAGGTCAGTGTATATCTCAGTAAGTGCGGCTTGATCTTGTCGGGGTGGCTATCGGACGCCACCCGGCCACACCCCTCGAGCTCTCCGCTTTGAGACCCCTTCTCGAACACCAACTGAGAACCACGCCAGAAGGAGCCCCCATCAACTCGCCGCGCAGCATGGTCGCCTCAGCGTTCGTCGCCTTCGCCGCCTTCGGCTCATTCTGGGGCGTCTGGGGCGCCTCGGTGCCCCGAGTGCAGCACCAGGCCGGCGTCAGTGACGGCCGGCTCGGGTTCGCCCTTCTGTTCGTGGGCGCCGGCGCTCTGCCCGCGATGCTGCTGGCGGGCAGAGCACTCGATCGCTGGGGACCGAAGGTCGCCGCTGGTTCCATCAGCCTGCTCGGCATGGTCGGAGCCGGTCTGGCCCTGACAGCGGTGAACCTGCCGAGCCTATGCGTTGGGCTCGGAATCGCCGGCGCCTCGAGCGGCGCAGCCGACGTGGCGATTAACGCGGTGGCAGGACGAGCCGAGAACATCACCGGACGGCCGGTCATCACCCGCGTCCACGGCGTCTTCTCCACCTTTGTCGTCTTGACCAGTCTCGGCGCAGGGGTCGCCTCCGCCGGCTCCTGGCCGCTCGCCGTGCCGTTCATCGGAGTAGCCGTTCTCTGCCTGGTCGCCGGTGCCATCATGCTCAGGGCTGTCCCTGACCGAACCGCCGTCCACGACGTCGGCACCACGGCGGCAAAGCCGCCATCACCCGGCCACAACCGGATCACCCCGCTTGTGCTCATCGGCGTGCTGGGGGCACTGGCGTTCGCGAGCGAGAACGCCCACCAAAGCTGGAGCGCGGTCTTCGCCCAGAACGAACTGCACGCCGGAGCGGGGCTCACCACGGTGGCACCCGCCGTCTTCGCCGGAGCCGTCGCGATCACGCGGTTCTCGATCGGGAGCCTCAAAACGGCCCACGCCCGACCCGTCATCCTGACCGGCGCGCTGGCGGCCGCCGGCGGCACACTCATCATCGCAGGCGCCCCGACCCTGCTCATCGCCACGCTGGGGCTTGTGCTGGCCGGCGCCGGAACCGCCGTGCTCTTCCCCACGCTCTTGGGCACCGTCTCGCGCAACGTCGAAGAGAACTACCGGGGCCGCGCGACGTCCATCGTCAGCACGGTCTCCTACCTCGGCTTCCTCCTCGGCCCCGTCTACGTCGGCGTGGCCGCCGACGCCGCCGGACTGCGGTGCGCCATGATCGCCGTCGCTGCCCTCGCCGCCGCCCTGTTCGTCCTGACACCCCCGCTGTTCCATCTCAGCGGATTCACCGCCGACCGAATCACATCGCGCGCCCCGGACGGATGATCAAGATGTGTTTGCGCGGGACGCCTGCGTGACTCCAGCCCAGCCCGAACCGCGACGCGTCGTCAGCCGTGGTCGCGTGCCCAGAGATCGATGAGTTCGCTGGTGTCGGCGCTCTGAGCCGCGACGCTCATCGCCCGGTGGTCGACCTGGATGCCGACCGGACGGAGATCCGGAACCTGACCGCTGTTGAGGGCCTCCTCTTCGGGCAGTCGCTCGTACGAGCCGGGACGCCACCAGAAGACCTGTGTGCTGATCGCCTTGTCTCCGGCCTCGAAGAGACGGCGCGAGAGATCTTGGACGGCCTCCATCGCGGCGAACAGGTGCGCGCCGCCGATCGGATGAACCAGGACGTATTCGGGGAGGGGGAAGGCGACCAGGGCCCCATAGGGCACCGAGGCGGGCTCGACATGGCGCCGGAGCGCGTGGACCTGGGAGGACACGTATCGGTGCGTACCTCCGATGTGCATCACGTCCACGCCCTGGACCGCGACGGTCTCGATGTAGTGGGGCTCCTTGCCGAGGGAGAGCGAAAGTGCGGTGCCGAAGACGCTGTTCTCGGGCGTGCCGCCGACGTCGCTCCGGTTCAGGGGCATGAGCGCGTCGGGGTGATCGACGACCACCGTCTCGAGAAGCCCGGGGGCGAGCCGGCGGGTCACCAGCGCATCGCGCATGTCGCCGAGGGTCTCATCGGTGTAAAGGCGCAACCGCAGGTTCTCGGACAGGATCTGGTCGTTCCGGGCAGGACCGTCGTGACGTTGGAACGCCGTGGCGGCCTGATCGGCGTACTGTGCGGCGATTCCCGGCAGTGCGGCCCGGGAGCTGCGGCCGGCGTGCCGACGCCACTCGGTGATGTCGGCGCTGACGCTGGATCCGTTCGGCAGCTCGACGCTGACGGTCATGGGGTCGGGCAGCGTCGCCGCGTATCCCCGCTGCGCGAAGGCCTCCAGAAGTGCCGTACCGATGATGTCCGGGGGTGGGGTCGCCATGGACGAAGATCCTCTCCAGGTGCCCGGCGCGGCGAGACGCCCCCCTCGCGACCCGCGCACCCCCGTCACCTGCCCCAACGGACGGAAAGCCCCCGCTTTCCATAGGACTGTCACGTTCCGCTACCCCACACGGGGCCGGATCCGCTCGCATTCCTTCATTGACCTGGGTTTACCGCACCATGAACTGAGGGTACTGATAGTCATGAGATCGTCACGCAACGTAAGAGAATAACGTCTACCCCCGGGCGCCACCGCCGTACGCCCCCACGGCATGGGCGTCCACCTCAGCCGGGCCGGCGGCATTCGCCCCTGGTGCCGTCGGCCCGGTCTGTGGAACCTCCGGATCGCGTGCGCCCGGCATACGGCCGCCCGGTGCACGGTCAGAGCGAGCGGCGCCAGAACTGGCCCACCAGATCATGACCGAAGCTGTGATGCGGCTCCTCTCCCTCGAGCTCGAAACCGGCCCGCTCGTAGATCCTGCGCGCATCGACCAGCACGTCGTTGGTCCACAGCATGATCTCGGCGTAGCCGGCCGCCTCGGCGAACCTGAGGCACTCCGCCACGAGCCGGCCGCCGATCCCCATGCCCCGCACACCCGGGTCGACCAGCAGCAGCCGGAGCTGGGCCACCTCGTCGCTCTTCCGCACACAGAACACACAGCCGACGGGCGAACCGTCGACCTCGGCGATCCACCCGCACTCGCGCCTGGGGTCGTGCCCGTCGACGTAGTCGGCGACGATCCGTGCCACGAGCGCCTCGTAGGTGTGATCCCAGCCGTATTCCTCGGCGTAGAGCAGGCCGTTGCGGTGGATCACCCAGCCGAAGTCGCCGGGCCCGAGCGGGCGCAGCACGAACGCCCGCGGGCGCGGAACCTCGTCGAGGACCTCCTGTACGGTGCCGAGCGCGGCGATCAACCGGCGGCGCTGCTCCACGGTGATCCCGCCGAGCAGTTCACGGATGTCCTCGCCCGACCGCTCGTCGAGCATCTCGTACACGCTGCCGCCCTGTGCGGTGAGCCGGATGACCTGGCGCCGGGCGTCGGTGGAGGACCGCTCCCTGGTGATGAGCCGGTCCGCCTCGAAGCGGGCGAGCATGCGGCTGAGATAGCCGGCGTCCAGGTCGAGCGCACGGCGCAGATCGGCCACCTCGGTGGCCTCGCTCTGCGCGAGCTCGAAGATCACTCTTGCCTCGGTGAGCGAGTAGGGCGTGTTCACCAGGCCCTCGCGCAGCACCCCGATCAAGCCGGTGTAGAAGCGATTGAAGCCGCGTACCGCCGTCACGGCGTGATCGTCCACCGCAGATTTCATGGCTCACCTCAACTAAATCGTTGCTTGAGTCAACGATAAGGCCGAGCGGCACTCCAGTGCAGTGGAATCCGGATTCAGGCGGTGTCGACCTCGATGGCGGCCTTGGCCTCTTGGGTGATCTTGCGCTCGATGTAGAACGCGAGGAACGGCACGAAACCGGCACCGACCATCACGGCCATGCGGCTCAGCGGCCAACCGGCCCTGCGATAGAGATCGAAGGCGAACACCAGGTAGACCATGTAGAGCAGCCCGTGGACGGGCGACACGACCGACGACAGCGCCGGTTCACCGCCGATGTACTTGACCGGCACCGCGACGAAGATCAGCACGATCAGCATCGCGCCGACGATGTAGGCCATGGCGCGGTAACGACTCACCGCAGCTTGCACTGATGACACCCCCGGTACTGGTCAGACGCCGACGACACCGGTCGATCAGGCGGACGATCCGCCCGCACCCTCGACGGGTCGCGATTGTGCGTTGAGCCGGGCGAGGTAGCGGTTGTAGGCCGCCAGGCTCTCGTCCTCGGCCTCGTGCTGCCGGATTATCTCTGCCTCACTGAGCGGCCTGACCGGCTCGGCCGGCTCGGCCTCGACCGGCCGCTTGTCGTCGTTCAGCTCATCGCGCATCATCTTGATCCACATGACGATCACGAAGAGCGAGAAGACCGGCCACTCGAAGACATAGCCCCAGCTGCGGTCGTTGCCCTCCTGCGCTCGTTGCAACTGCCACCAGCCGAAGCCGAGGAACGCGCCGAACAAGATGATCGCCAGCGCGTGCAGTCCCAGCCAGCCAGGTGTGAAGAAG
>NZ_JABVEB010000185.1 GCF_014323665.1 Actinomadura sp. HBU206391
CTGGACCTGGCCGAGAACCGCCGCGTCCGGGAGTACTTCGAGCGCCTGATGACCGGGCGGGAGGAGGCCAAGGAGGTCCGCACGCTCGGCCTCGGGCCGCTGCTGAACGCTCGCTGGAACGCCGAGTACGAGCACGAGATCGACGGAACCGTGCGCACGCAGCGCCGCCACCTGCGCAGCAAGATCCGCGCCCGCCTTGCCGGCGACCTGCTGATCGTGGCAGTGGCCGGCGCGGTCTGGTGGCTGATGGGCAGCGGATTCGTCGATATGCCGACGGCGCTGACCGCGCTCACCGGACTCTGGCTGCTGTCCACTCGGCTGCAGATGCTCGGCGGGCTGATGGGCAACATCGCCGAGGCCGTCCTCTACCTACAGGACCTGAAGACCTTCGCGGAACCCGATGCCGGTGCACGTCCGGCGAACGACCTGCCCGTGCCGAACCTCCGGGACCTCCGCGCCGAACGGATCGGCTTCACCTACCCGGGCTCGGCACACCCCGCGCTGCGCGATGTGACCGTGACGCTGCGCGCCGGGGAGGTCGTGGCGCTGGTCGGAGCGAACGGCTCCGGCAAGACCACCCTCGCCAAGCTCCTGGCCGGCCTCTACCGTCCGGACCAGGGGACGCTGCTGTTCAACGGTGCCCCACTGACCGACCCGGCGTCGTTGCGCGAGACATCCGCCGTGCTCTTCCAGGACTTCGTCCGCTACAAGCTGTCCGCCCTCGACAACATCGCGTTCGGCCGCGCCGACCGGCCCGCCGATCCCGACCGGATCACCAGAGCCGCGCGGCAGGCGGGGGCCCACGACTTCCTGCAGAGCCTCCCCCAGGAGTACGCGACCGTGCTGAGCAAGGAGTTCACGGGCGGCGAGGACCTGTCCGGCGGGCAGTGGCAACGGCTGGCGCTCGCCCGGGCCTTCTACCGGAATGCGCCGTTCATCATCCTGGACGAGCCGACCGCGGCCCTCGACCCCGAGGCCGAAGAGGAGCTGTTCCAGCACATCCGGCACCTGTTCGCGGGCCGCACGGTACTGCTGATCTCGCACCGATTCTCCTCGGTCCGCGGCGCCGACCGTATCTATGTCCTGGACAGGGGCACCGTCATCGAACAGGGCACGCACGACGAACTGATGGCCCGCCGCGCAAGGTACGCCACCCTCTTCCTCACGCAGGCAGCCGGCTACTTGGACGCACCCGCGACCCCTGCAGCGCAGCTCAGCGAAGTGGAGGCTGGGTGCCGTCGATGGGGTCGATCACCCAGGTCCAGTAGATCCTGATTCGGGCGATTGCCTCTCGGCCGGGTCACCGGGGACGTAGCGTGGGCCGTCATGGGTGTCGATCATGTGATGCTGCGCCCGGTGGCTGAGGATGATCTGCCGGTGCTCGAACGGTTCTTGTGGGATCCGGAGGCCGCTGGGTCGTTTGAGTGGCATGGCTGGAAGGATCCGGGCCTCTGGCGGCGCCGGTGGGCAGAGAACGGCCTGCTTGGCGATGACGCCGGTCAACTGCTGGTGGTCTGTGGCGATGACCGGCTGGGTTTCGTGGCCTGGCGGAAAGTCGTGACTTCGCAGCTCTCGTTTTGCTGGCAGATCGGGATCGCTCTCGTGCCGGAGGCCCGCGGCCGCGGCTACGGTACCGAGGCCCAGCGGCTTGTGGTTCGGTACCTGTTCGCGCATACACAGGCGGCCAGGATCGAGGCCGGCACCGAGGTGACCAACATCGCTGAGCAGCGCGCTCTGGAGAAGGCAGGCTTCACACGCGAAGGCGTGCTGCGCAGCTACGGTTTTCGGGACGGGCAGTGGCGCGATGCAGTGCTCTACAGCGTGCTGCGAGACGATGTCCTGCCGGAGCGTGATCCGGCCTGAGCCGGAAGCGCCGGTTGGCTACGAAGAGACCCGGGTCGCGGAGCAGGATATGAATGGCACGGAACTCCGTCTGGTGTAGACCTCGTGCCACTACTCCGCATGGCTGTCGGTGAAGTCGTCGGGGCGTGCCTGACGTAGGTGGTCATATCGCGCTTGGAGCAGGTGAACGGCATCTGACAGGCCGCACTCGAACGCCGCCCTGATCGCTTGGACAGCCTTGAGCGCCTGGCGCTCGATGATGTGGGTGTCGATGGTCTCCCATTCGTCGTTCACGATCTGATCGTGACAGGTGGGAGGTGTGCTGCAAATCGGTTTCTTGGGCGGCGCCGTGGACCCAGCAGTGACGGTCAGAGCGGGCCTGGACGGCGCTGACATGGTCGGCTGTCGCCGGAGCCGCTCCATATATTCCGGGGAGCCGCGACCATGGCGGCGTCTGGTGGCATACGGCCATATACATGTGAAAACCCCGGCCCGGCGTCTCCGCCGATGGTCCGGGGTTTGGCTGATCTTGAAGTGCGCCCCCTGCAGGATTCGAACCTGCGCACTCGGCTCCGGAGGCCGATGCTCTATCCCCTGAGCTAAGGGGGCTGGCGCGGAAGAAGGCTACCAGCTATGAAACGCCGACGCGCACCTGGTTATTCGCCGTGCGTTCAGTGGGCCGACCGGCTAGCTTGGGTGGCCGTGACGGATCCACTGGGACGGGTGCTGGTCGTCGATGACGACGAGGTGATCCGGCAGCTCATCGCCGTGAACCTCCAGCTCGAGGGCTTCGAGGTCGAGACCGCTGTCGACGGGCAGGACTGCCTCGACAAGGTGATCGAGGTCGATCCGCTCGTGATCACGCTCGACATCATGATGCCCCGGCTGGACGGCTGGGTGACGGCGGTCAAGCTGCGCGAGGATCCCGCCACGAGCCACATGAAAGTGGTGATGATCACGGCGCGGGCGCAGGACCACGACATCCGGCGCGGCCATGAGATCGGCGTGGACGCCTACGTCACCAAGCCCTTCGACCCCGCGCACCTCATCCGTACCGTGCGCAAACTCGCGGGCGCCGGCCCGCACGCTTAGCGGCGAAACCGGCGCTGAACACGGCATGACCGCGACCGTTGTCCACATGGTGGTCGGATAGTCTCGCCAGGGTGACCCCAGCCGATGTGGGCGGCGCCGTCCTCGCCGCGGTGGCCGCGGCTCGAGACGCCGGTGAGCTCGCTTGCGCGCCACCGAGCGATGCTCTGCTGACCTGCGCGAACGGGTCGTACGGCACGCCGCTGGCGCTGCGGCTCGCCGCCGCCGAGCGACGGCCGGCCCACGAGGTCGCCGAGGTGATCGCCAAGCGGCTGCCGCTGCGGTCCGAGGCCGTCGGAGGCTTCCTCACGATCAAGGCCTCGGGGCTGGCGGAGAGCATTGCGGCCGAGGAGGGCTACGGCCTCGCCGCGGTGCCGCGCCCGGCGTCCCCCTGGCCGGACCGGCCGCGGACGTTCGGCAACCCGGGCTTCTCCGTGCGCTACGCCTACGCCCGGGCCGCCGCGGTCCGGCGGGAGGCGGGCGTCCTCGGCATCGCCCCAGGGCCGCACGAGCCCGGCGACCCGCTGGAGACCCGCCTGCTGGACCTGCTGGCCGAGGTCCCCGGCCGGGCCGCTCAGGCCGTGCGCGAAAGCGACGCGGCGGCCTTCGCACGGCATCTGGAGCGGGTCGCGGAGGCCTACCACGACGTGCACGAGCGGCGCCCGGCGCTGCCCCTCGGCGACGAGGAGCCGGACGCCCGCCACGGCGGCCGGCTGACCCTGGCCGAGGCCGTACGGATCACCATTGGAAACGGGCTTCAGATGCTCGGCGAGACCCCGAGAGAGAGATTTTGAGTAGGGCTCACCCGGCGGGATCGCGTCACGCGGACATCCTGCCCGAAGATCACCCGATGCCTCCGGCCGAGGACCTGAACGCGCTGGTCCCGGCGGTCTGGCCGCGCAGCGCCAAGCGTGAAGAGGGGGCCTTGACCGTCGGCGGCGTCGACGTCCGAGATCTCGCGGGGGAGTACGGCACACCGCTGTACGTCCTCGACGAGGAGGACTTCCGTGCGCGCTGCCGCGAGTACCGGGCGGCGTTTCACGACGGCGACGTCCACTACGCGGGCAAGGCGTTCCTGTGCGGCGCCGTGGCGCGCTGGATCGACGAAGAGGGCCTCGGCCTGGACGTCTGCTCCGGCGGCGAGCTCGCGGTGGCGCTGGCCGTGGACTTTCCCCCGGAGAAGATCACGCTGCACGGCAGCAACAAGTCGATCGCCGAGCTCACCAGGGCGCTCGAGGCGGGGGTCGGCCGCATCGTGGTCGACTCCTACGAGGAGATCGCGCGCCTCGGCTTCCTCGCCGACAAGCTCGGCAAGCGCCCGAAGGTCATGGTGCGGGTCACCACCGGAGTCGAGGCGCACACCCACGAGTTCATCGCGACCGCCCACGACGACCAGAAGTTCGGCTTCGCCCGCAGCTCCGGCGCGGCGCTCGAGGCAGTACGGCGCATCCTGGAGCTCGAACAGCTCGAGCTCGTCGGCCTGCACTCTCACATCGGCTCGCAGATCTTCGACACCGACGGGTTCGAGGTCGCCGCGCACCGCGTCGCGGAGCTGCTCGTGGCGATCCGGCACGAGCACGGGGTCGACCTGCCCGAGCTCGACCTCGGCGGCGGGTTCGGCATCGCCTACGTGGCCGGCGACGACGCCCCCGACCCCAAGCGCCTCGCCGACAACATGCGCCGCATCGTGGCCAGGGAGTGCGAGTCGTACGGCCTGGCCGTGCCGCGCCTGACCGTCGAGCCCGGCCGCGGCATCGTCGGCCCTGGCGGCATCACGCTGTACGAGGTCGGCACGATCAAGGACGTCGAGGGCATCCGGACCTACGTCTCGGTCGACGGCGGCATGAGCGACAACCTGCGCACCGCCCTGTACGGCGCCGAGTACACCTCCGTACTCGCCAGCCGCGTGTCGGAGGCGGGCCCGATGCTCAGCCGGATGGTCGGCAAGCACTGCGAGAGCGGCGACATCGTCGTCCGCGACCTGTGGCTGCCGGAAGATCTCGCCGTCGGCGACCTCGTGGCGGTCGCGGCGACCGGTGCGTACTGTCGATCGATGGCCAGCAACTACAACTTCGTCCCGCGCCCCGCGGTCGTGGCCGTACGCGACGGCGCGTCCCGGGTGATCGTTCGCCGGGAGACCGAGGACGACCTGCTGAGGTTGGACGGGGAGGTAACACGGTGAAACCCGCTGGAGCGCTCACGGTGGCGCTGCTGGGCTGCGGCGTCGTCGGCACCGAGGTCGTACGGCTGTTGCGTGAGCAGGCCGACGACCTCGCCGCCCGGATCGGCGCCCCGCTCCACCTGGGCGGCGTCGCCGTACGGCGGCTGGACAAGCCCCGTGCGGGAGTCGATCCGGAACTGCTGACCACGGACGCGGTCGGCCTGGTGACCCGAGACGACATCGACATCGTCATCGAGGTCATCGGCGGCATCGAGCCCGCGCGGAGCCTGATGCTGGCGGCGATGAAGACCGGCAAGGCGGTGATCTCGGCCAACAAGGCGCTGTTGGCCGAGGACGGCGAGACGCTGTTCGGCGCGGCACGCGAGTACGGGGCCGATCTCTACTACGAGGCGTCGGTCGCCGGGGCCATCCCGCTGCTGCGTCCACTGCGCGAATCGCTGGTCGGCGACCATGTGCACAAGGTGCTCGGCATCGTCAACGGCACCACGAACTACATCCTGGACCAGATGGACACCCACGGCGCCGGGTTCACCGAGGCGCTGGAGGAGGCCCAGTCGCTGGGCTACGCCGAGGCCGACCCGACCGCCGACGTGGAGGGCTTCGACGCGGCCGCGAAGGCGGCGATCCTGGCCCAGCTGGCCTTCCACACGACGGTCACGGCCGCGGACGTGCACCGGGAGGGCATCACCGAAGTGAGCGCCGCCGACATGGCGAGCGCCAAGGCGATGGGCTGCGTGGTCAAGCTGCTGGCGATCTGTGAGCGGGTGCGGACCGACGAGCCCACGGGCAACAGCCTGAACGGCCGTGGCGTGTCGGTCCGCGTCTACCCGGCGATGATCCCGCGATCACACCCGCTGGCCAGCGTGCGCGAGGCCTACAACGCGGTGTTCGTGGAGGCCGAGTCGGCCGGGCGGCTCATGTTCTACGGCGCCGGGGCCGGCGGCGCGCCGACGGCCTCGGCGGTGCTGGGCGACCTCGTCGCGGTGGCCCGCAACAAGATGAACGGCACCCGCGGACCGGCCGAGACGACCTACGCGGCGCTGCCCGTGCTGCCGATGGGCGAGACGATCACGCGCTATCACGTGCAGCTCGACGTGGCCGACCGGTCCGGCGTGCTCGCCCAGGTGGCCGAGGAGTTCTCGCGGCACGACGTGTCGATCCAGGCCGTACGGCAGGAGGGGCACGGCGAGGACGCCCAGCTCGTGATCGTCACCCACCGGGCCGAGGACGCGGCGCTCGCCGCGACCGTCGCCGGGCTCAGCGGGCTCGACATCGTGCGCAACGTCGCCAGCGTCATGCGGGTCGAAGGCGACGATCAGAAGTGACGGCGGACCGCCGGAACGGTCGCCGGGCGGACGCGCCCGCCCGAGTTGTCCGGCATCTGGGATCGGGTGGGCACCGCCACCCCTCAGGGCAATAGACTCGGCGCACAACCTCGCAGGTCATCCAAGGGGGATCACCGTGGACGCGACCACCGTCCGAGCGTGGCGCGGGCTCATCGAGGAATACCGCGACCTGCTGCCGGTCACCCGGGACACGCCCGTCGTGACGCTGCTCGAGGGCGGCACTCCGCTGGTCCCGGCCCACCGGATCTCGCAGCTCACCGGATGCGAGGTCTACCTCAAGGTCGAGGGCGCCAACCCGACGGGCTCGTTCAAGGACCGCGGCATGACCGTGGCCATCAGCAAGGCCGCCGAGGAGGGCGCCAAGGCCGTCATCTGCGCGTCGACCGGCAACACCTCCGCCTCGGCCGCGGCCTACGCCGTACGGGCCGGCATGACGTGCGCCGTACTCGTGCCGCAGGGCAAGATCGCCATGGGCAAGCTGGCCCAGGCGCTCGTGCACGGTGCCAAGCTGCTGCAGGTCGACGGGAACTTCGACGACTGCCTCGAACTCGCCCGCAAGCTCGCGGCCGACTACCCGGTGGCGCTGGTCAACTCGGTCAACAAGTACCGGCTGCAGGGGCAGAAGACCGCGGCCTTCGAGATCGTCGACGCGCTCGGGGACGCACCCGACGTGCACTGCCTGCCGGTCGGCAACGCGGGCAACATCAGCGCCTACTGGATGGGCTACCAGGAGTACGCGGCGTCGGGCACGGCCTCGCGCAGGCCGCGCATGCTCGGTTTCCAGGCCAGCGGCGCGGCGCCGATCGTCCGCGGGCACCCGGTGGCCCAGCCGCAGACGATCGCCACCGCGATCCGCATCGGCAACCCGGCGTCATGGAACCTGGCGCTGGCCGCCAGGGACGAGTCCGGCGGGGCGATCCAGTCGGTGACCGACCGGCAGATCCTCGCCGCCTACCGGCTGCTCGCCCGCGAGGAGGGCGTGTTCGTCGAGCCCGCGTCGGCGGCCGCCGTCGCGGGCCTGCTGCAGGTCGTCGAGGCGGGCGCCGGCTCCGAAGGCTTCGTCCCGCCCGGCTCGCGCGTGGTGTGCACGGTGACGGGGAACGGTCTCAAGGACCCCGACTGGGCGATCTCGGGTGCGCCCGCGCCGACGACGATCCCGGTCGACGCCCACGCCGCCGCCTCGTCCCTCGGCCTGGCGTGACACGCCCCTTCACCCGTGATCATGCAGTTGTTCGCGTGAAGGGGCGCGAACAACTGCATGATCACGGCGGGAGTGGCGGGGAGGGCGGGAACAACTGCATGATCACGGCGGTGGCGGTGGGGAGGGTCTGTGGAGTGGGGTGACGGGCCGGTACGGGTCCGGGTACGGGTCCCGGCGACGAGCGCCAACCTCGGGCCCGGCTTCGACTCGCTCGGCCTGGCGCTGACGCTGTACGACGACGTCGAGGTGGAGATCACCGGCGCTCCCGGGCTGTCGATCGAGGTCTCGGGCGAAGGCGCCGAGGTCGCCGACCGCGGCGAGACCCACCTCATCGTCCAGGTGCTGCGCCGCACCCTCGACGTGATCGACAAGCTCGCTCCGGCGGGCCTCGGGCAACCGGCCGGCCTGCGGCTGAGCTGTGTCAACCGGATCCCGCACAGCCGGGGGCTGGGCTCGTCCTCAGCGGCGATCGTGGCGGGCATCAGCGCCGCCCGCGCCCTCCATCCGTACGGGCGGCTGCTGGACGACGACGCCGCGCTCGCGCTCGCGACCGCCGTCGAGGGCCACCCCGACAACGTCGCCCCCTGCCTGGCGGGCGGGCTCACCATCGCCTGGACACCCGACGCCCGGCCGGCGGCGGACTCCCGCGCGGCCGCGGACGTCCCGGCGGGCGGAGGCTTTCCGGCGGGCGCGCCACGGCTCGTACGGCTCGATCTCGAAACCGAGGTCGTCGCCTTCGTTCCCGACCAGCGGCTCGCGACCGAGCGGGCACGCGGGCTGCTGCCCGACGTGGTGCCGCACTCGGACGCCGCCGCGAACGCGGGCCGCGCGGCACTGCTGATCGCGGCGCTGACCCAGGGGCTCGGGCCCGATGTGCTGCTCGACGCCACGGCGGATCGGCTGCACCAGCCTTATCGCGCCCCGGCCATGCCCGAATCCGCCGCGCTCGTCGATACTCTGCGTGAGGCCGGAGTGCCCGCAGTGATCTCCGGCGCAGGTCCCACTGTCCTGGCCTTCACATCTGCGTCACAGACTGATTCGATCGGTCCAGAACTGGGTACTTCGTGGCACAAACACCGGCTGAACGTCGACCCCCACGGCGCATGCGTTCAGCTCGACGGTTCGTGACACGCGAGATTGACCTCTGAGGAATAGCAGTGTGCCCCGGTGATGTTAGGCTGGTTGCAGCACCAGATGCCCCGCTCGGGGCTGTGTGCTCGTCAGCCACGCATCGCCCGGCCGGCCTTTTGGTCGTGTCCGCCCCGCGCACGTGGTTCCCCGACACCGAAACTTCCCGTTGTCTGGCATCCCAGCAAAGCTTCGGACGTAACGGAGTCGGGGGTCCGCACGAGCGAACCGTCCCGACAATCTGGCTGTGCCCAGACATCGCCGATGGCGACCCCATCGTGATCGGCGGAGCACGATTCGGCGCCCCCGCCGGATCGCACCACCGGGTTGCCTGGCCGACGGAGGCCAACACCCGCTCCCTGGGAAGGACCCTTAGTGAGCGAATCCAGCGAACTTCTTACGGACGCATTGAGCCCAGTAGGTGACATCGAGCCCGTACCCGCAGGCGCTGAGCGCGTCGCACCCCGGCGTCGCCGGACCGGTACCGGCCTGTCCGCCATGGTGCTGCCCGAACTCAAGGCGCTAGCGTCCAACCTCGGCATCAGTGGCACTGCCGGGATGCGTAAGAGTCAGCTCATCGCGGCAATTCAGGAAAAGCAGGGCGGCCAGGAGAAGCAGGGGCAGAGCCCGGCGGGTGGCGAGCAGGGAACTGTTGTCAATTCCGCACGCGTCTCCGACGTGAGCGGGGGCGGAGCGGCCCTCTCGACCGGCACGGCCGACGCTGGCGGGGCCGGTGCGAGCGGCTCCGTGGCGACCGAGATCACCGCCGAGGTGGCCACCGCCGCTCCCGAGCGCGCCTCCGAGGTGGCCAGGGAGACGACCACCAAGGAGCGGCCGCGACGTGGCCGTACGGCGGCCGTCCGACGTGGCGAGGAGAACGAAGAGCAGCCCACCGGCGGCGATGACAGGTCCGGTGCTCAGCCCGCGAAGTCCGATGACGGTGAAGGCGGCGGCAACCGCGACGGTGGCCGTCAGCGGGGGCGCGGCGGTCGCGACCGCAGTGACAACCGCGAGACCCGCGGCGACAACCGGGGCGAGCGTGGCGACAACCGCGGAGAGCGCGGTGACCGCGAGAGCCGGGGCGAGCGCGGGGACCGCGACGGTCGTGGTGACCGCGGCGACCGTGGTGACCGCGGTGACCGCGGCGATCAGAGCCAGCGCCGGGGGCAGAGCCAGGGCGGCGGCGGGGACGACGACGGCGAGGGCGGCGGCCGCAATCGCCGGGGCCGCAGGTTCCGTGAGCGCAACCGCGGTGGCCGCGGTGGCCGCGAGCGTTACGAAGAGCCGGTGATCAGTGAGGACGACGTCCTGATCCCGGTCGCGGGCATCCTCGACATCCTCGACAACTACGCCTTCGTCCGGACCACCGGCTACCTCCCAGGGCAGAACGACGTCTACGTCTCGCTCGCCCAGGTCCGCAAGAACAACCTGCGCAAGGGCGACGTCATCACGGGCGCCGTACGGCAGCCGCGTGACGGCGAGCGGCGCGAGAAGTTCAACGCGCTGGTCCGCCTCGACACGGTGAACGGCATGGAGCCCGACCAGGCCAAGGGCCGGGTCGACTTCAACAAGCTGACTCCGCTGTACCCGCAGGAGCGGCTGCGCCTCGAGACCGACCCGGGGATCCTGACGACCCGGATCATCGACCTGGTGTCGCCGATCGGCAAGGGCCAGCGCGGGCTGATCGTCTCGCCGCCGAAGGCCGGCAAGACCATGGTGCTCCAGTCGATCGCCAACGCGATCACCAAGAACAACCCCGAGTGCCACCTGATGGTCGTCCTGGTCGACGAGCGGCCGGAAGAGGTCACCGACATGCAGCGGTCGGTGAAGGGCGAGGTCATCCACTCGACCTTCGACCGGCCGGCCGAGGACCACACCACGGTCGCCGAGCTCGCCATCGAGCGCGCCAAGCGCCTGGTGGAGCTCGGACACGACGTGGTCGTGCTGCTCGACTCCATCACCCGGCTGGGCCGCGCCTACAACCTCGCGGCCCCGGCGTCGGGCCGGATCCTGTCCGGTGGTGTCGACTCCACGGCGCTCTACCCGCCGAAGCGGTTCTTCGGCGCCGCCCGCAACATCGAGAACGGCGGCTCGCTGACGATCCTCGCCACCGCCCTGGTCGAGACCGGGTCCCGGATGGACGAGGTCATCTTCGAGGAGTTCAAGGGCACCGGCAACATGGAGCTGAAGCTCAACCGTCAGCTCGCCGACAAGCGGATCTTCCCGGCGGTGGACGTCGACGCGTCCGGTACCCGTAAGGAAGAGATCCTCATGGCGCCCGAGGAGCTCAAGGTCACCTGGCAGCTGCGCCGGGTGCTGCACGCGCTCGAGATGCAGCAGGCCCTGGAACTGTTGCTCGAGAAGATGCGGGAGACCAAGTCGAACGCGGAGTTCCTGCTCCAGGTGCAGAAGACGACCGTCTCCGACGATCGCTGACCCTCCGTACGTCCTGACCA
>NZ_JABVEB010000186.1 GCF_014323665.1 Actinomadura sp. HBU206391
GCGAGAGCGGCGATCTCGTGCACGGTCTGCACGGGGACGGTCACGGCGATGTCCCAGGTCTCGTCGTCATGGCCGATGAGGATCGTCGCCCGGCCGCCGCTCATCGCCCAGTGCACAGGAGAGCCGGCACAGGTACCTATCGCGAGTGAGCGGCGCGTGTCCCAGTCCGCGTCGTCGATGTCGTGCAATCGCACGAGGTCCGTCATGGGGGCCCAGATGTTCAGCTCCCACGTCTCGGTCTGCAGCTTCATCACGACCACGGAACCGGCGGACTCGTTCAGGGTCACGGCCACCATGCGGCCATGATGGCAGCATCCCCGCCCTGCGGTGAGGCGCCCCGGGTGATCCTCTCCGACCGTACGCCCCTTTCCGCATGCGTCGTTACTCCTACTCTGGGGTCTGCGACCAGTGCGCCGAACGGGCAGGAGCCTGAGATGAGCGGAGACGACGAGGACAAGGTGCGGGACGGGGTGTCGCTGACGAACCTCGACCAACCGCTGTTCGAGGGGGCGAACGCCACGAAGCGGGATCTGGTGAACTACCTGGACGCCGTCCGTGACCGGATCATTCCCGTGCTGCGGGACAGACCGCTCTCGGTGGTACGGGTGCTCCGCGGCCAAGAGCCGTTCATGCAGAAGAACGTCCCCAAGTACGCCCCTCCGTGGGTGGCGAAGGTGCCGATGTGGGCCGAGACCTCCAAGCGCGAGGTGTCGTACGCGCTGTGCAACGACCGCCGCACGCTGCTGTGGTTCGCGAACCAGCGCGCGATCGAGTACCACCCGATGCTGATCCGGGCCGATGGCTGGGAGCACCCCACCGACCTCATCATGGACATCGACCCGCCGTCCGCCGATGCGTTCCCGCTCGTCGTACGCGCCGCGCATCTGGTCCGCCGGGCACTGGCCGATTCCGGGCTGGCGGGCGCGGTCAAGACCAGCGGGGCGAAGGGCGTGCACATCTTCGTGCCGATCACGGAGGACGCGCCCATCGAGGACGTGGCCGCGGCGACCCGCGCGATCGCAGCGCGTGCCGAACGCCTCGACCCCGAACTCGCCACCACGGCGTTCATCCGAGAGGACCGCGGAGGCAAGGTCTTCCTCGACTCCACCCGGGCCGGCGGGGCGACGGTCGTGGCCGCGTACAGCCCACGGATCCGGCCCGGCGTACCGGTGTCGTTCCCGGTGGCCTGGGAGGAGCTCGATCGGGTCACACCGGCCGACTTCACCGTGCACACCGCGGCACGGCTGATCGCCGACCACGATCCCTGGGCCGATCAACTGCCCGAGCCGCAGCGACTGCGCCCTGACCTGATCGAGGAGGGCCACACCATCCCCGTGGCACGCGTACAAGCGATGCACGAGGGCAAACGCCGCGCCCGCGCCCGCCGTGCCGAAGGTCACTGAGCCGCGCGGCCGCCGCCATAGCGGAACGGCGCTGCGCCCATCGCCGGATCGGCGGGTGCTCGGGCCCCGGCCGGCCGCTTTCCGCTCTGAAACCACGGACAACGGACGGAGGACGGCCATTGGGCGCGCGTGACGACGATGTGGTGGTGGCCGCTGCGCGGGCGGGCGACGAGTCGGCGTTCGCGGCGCTCGCCGAGCGTCATCGGGGCGAGCTGCGGGTGCACTGCTACCGGATGCTCGGCTCGTTCGACGAGTCCGAGGACCTGGTGCAGGAGACGCTCCTGCGCGCTTGGAAGAACGTCCGTGGCTTCGAGGGCCGTTCGACGTTCCGCGCCTGGCTGTACCGGATCGCGACGAACGCGTGCCTCGACGCGCTCGACGGCCAGGCCCGCCGCGTCCTCCCCCACCATCTGGCGGAGCCGTCGGACCCGAGCGTCGGGTCGGCACCCCGTACCGACATCGCGTGGTTGCAGCTGTACCCGGATCGGCTGTGGGAACCGGCCGAGCCGAGCGAGGCCGGGCCCGACGCCGCAGTGGTCGCCAGAGAGACGATCGAGCTGGCGTTCCTGGCCGCGATCCAGCATCTGCCGCCCAGGCAGCGGGCGGTGCTGATCCTGCGCGACGTACTCGGCTGGCCTGCCAAACAGACCGCCGCCCTGCTGGACGGCAGCGTCGCATCGGTTAACAGCGCTCTGCAGCGCGCCCGTGAGACTCTGAGGCACCACCTGCCGGAACGTCGCATGGAATGGGCACCGTCGACCGAGCCCACCGAGGAGGAGCGGGCGGTGCTGCGGCGGTACATGGACGCGGTCGAACGCGCCGACCTCGCCGGTGTGGCCGAGCTGCTGGCCGAGGAGGTCCGGACGACGATGCCGCCGTACCCGATGTGGTTTCAAGGACGTGACGCGGTCGTCGGAGCTCTGGCGGCGAGCTGGGACGCCGGCGCGCCGGGCTATGTGGGCCGGTTCCGGATGGTGGCCACCCGGGCCAACCGGCAACCGGCGGTGGCGGCCTACGTGCGGGGCCGCGACGAGCCTGCCCACCGCGCCTTCGCGATCGGCGTGCTGCGGATCGAGGACGGCCTCATCGCGGAGCTCACCGCCTTCCACGACATCGGCCTGTTCGCGGCATTCGACCTGCCCACGGAGCTCCCAGCTATCCACCGATGAGTTTTCGCGCGGGCCGCCGTCTCAACAGGGGTCGACCACATCGATCTCAACGGAGGTACGCATGGCCAAGATGCTGTACTCGGTCACCATGTCGCTGGACGGCTTCATCGCCGGCCACGGCGGTGACATGTCCTGGTTGACCGAGCACATCGGGCCCAACCCGACGGTGGCCGAGTTCATCCCCCAGATCGGCGCACTTCTCGTCGGCAACCGCACCTTCGGCGGCGACGATCCGCACAGGGGCACCGAGAAGGAGGGCAAGCCGTTCGGCGGAGGATGGAGCGGGCCGCAGTTCATCCTCACCCACAACGCCCCGGCCACCGCGGTGCCAGGGGTCACCTTCGTCGGCGATCTCGACAGCGGCGTCACCGCGGCCAAGGCGGCCGCGGGTGACAAGTACGTCAACATCCTCGGCGCCGAAGTGGCCCGGCAGTGCCTCGAAGCGGGTGTGCTGGACGAGCTCCTCGTGTTCATCGCGCCGGTCCTGCTCGGCGACGGCGTCCGGCTGTTCGACCACCCGGGCGGCACCAACATCAAGCTCGAACGCCTCAGCCTGACCCACGCGCCGAGTGCGACCAACCTCTGGCTGCGCGTCGTCAGCTGAGCCCGGTCAGTGACGGGACGGCTCAGGCCGGATGAGTACCGGGGTCCAGGCCGAGGTGCAGACCCAGCTTGTACCGGCGGTACTGCTCGGCCAGCACATTCTCGGGCAGTACCGGCCACAGGGTGAGTCCGCCCGTCCGCCGGTCGACGACGACCACCCGCTCGTGCTCGTGCTCTTCCGGGCCGTACGGGATCGGGCGCGCGATGTAGCCCTCGGCGAACTCCTCCACCGCCACGGCCACCCGAGGCCGGCCACCGCGCGTGAGCCACGTCTCGGCACGTCGCCACGCCTCCGCTCTGTCGATTCCGTACGGTTGAGCGCCCAGGTAGGCGGTCAGCGCCTCAGCCGTCCGCCGCAGTGTCCGGCACGGCTCGGCGGTCCCGCAGTTCAGACATCTCCACGTTCCGTCGGCGCCGGGTCCGTACCGGTGCACCCCGACCGCCGCGCTCAACGCGGCCGCACCCGCCAGGGTCAGCCGACGGGCCCTCCTGAGGAACGCCGCAGTATGCCCGTCCACCAGACCGCGTGCGGTGAGTTACTCCAGGCCCGCGCCGATCCCGGCCGGGTCGGCGCGCATGGCGACCGTCATCAGCTCCCGCACCCGTACCTCGACGAGCTCGTGCAGTTCCGCACCTGTACGGGTCATGCGCCGTCCCGCCCAGCGGCAGCGACGTCGAAGACCACGGCGACGGTCCGACCCTCGCTGTTCCCGAACCAACCCCAGCGGTCGGCCAAGACCGAGACAGTGCGCAAGCCGCGTCCGGACTCGGCGAGTTCCGTGGCCTCCACGGCGACGGGCTCGGTCGGGCCGCCTTGATCCGTCACCGCGATCGCGACGGTGCGCGGACTCCGGTCGATCTCGACGGTGACCGAACCGCCCGGCTGCCCGGACTTGGTGTGCCGGAGCGCGTTCGCCACGAGTTCGTCGGCGGCGAGCAGCACGTCATCAAGGACGTCGCAGTCGTGCAGCAGCATCGCGACGAGCCGCCGCGCAGTGGCTACCTCCTCGGCATCGCCGGGAAAGGTTCGCCGCCAGTGCAGCGGGCCGGACGCCAAGGCTGTGGACGTCAGGGGCATCGGGCACCTCACGGGTAAGGGGATGGGCCGTCGTCGAACGGCCCGATCGAACGAACCGCCAGGACCCCCATCGTCACAGCCCGTGTTCAGCTCGGTACGGAGATTCGCGCCCTAATCCGGCCATCCGCTTGATTTGCACGCCCGACGACAAAACGTGCTCGCTTCGTACGTGCCGGCGCTCGACACCGTCACTCACGCACGTGCGAATCCAGCACGTTCAGCGTCCGGCCCGCGGCGACAGCCTCGTGTCCGCATCCGGCCACCCATTTTGGTTGCCGCACGTGACCGTCAACCCCGCTGTTCAATACGCACCGTAGTCAAAGATACGTTCGACTACCGCGCCGAAGACGCGGGCTCGTCCCGCTTGGAGTAGTGATGACCAGCCCCTTCGTCCGACGCCGTCGGCTCGCGGCCGAGCTACGCGCCCTGCGGAGGAGCGCGACCTGACGACCGACGAGCTGGCCCGCCTCGTCCACCAGTCCCGCTCCAAGATCAGTCGACTGGAGAACGGGCAGCTCCGCCCCGACCTCGCCGAGCTCATGGATCTGCTCGACGTCCTCGAGGTCACCGGCGATCGCTGGGACAGGGTCGTACGGCTCGCGCGCGACGCCGCCGCGCGCGGCTGGTGGGACTCCTTCGGCGACGCGATGGGCGCTCGGCAGCGGCTCTATGCCGATCTCGAGTCCGGTGCCGAGAACATCCACAGCTACAACCAAACGGGCATCCCCGCGATTCTGCAGACTCGCGACTTCATCGCGGCGCTGGTGGAGTTGGACCAGGGCGAGGGGCCGGTCGACTACCGTCCCGAGCGCATGATGGACGCCCGGCTGCACCGGCAGCGCAGGCTGCTCAGCCCGGACGGGCCCACCTACGAAACGGTTCTCGACGAATTCGTGGTGCGCCGGCTCGGCGTCCCGCCAGAGGTGATGGCGACTCAGCTCTGCCACCTGATCGAGGTGGTGTCCGCCGAGCCGCGCGTCACGGTCCGGGTCCTTCCGTACGACGCCCGCATCACCGGCGGTCTGCTGCCGAAGTCGTCGTTCTCGGTCTACGCCTTCCCCGATCCGGCCGACCCGCCGATGGCGGTGGTCGACACCGTCACCACTGATCTCGTCCATACCGAGCGCCGCGAAGTGACGCGATATACAGGACATTACGACCGTCTCTGCCGGGTCGCGCTGTCGCCCGCCGACAGCCTCACCTTCCTCGGCAAGGCGGCGGACCAGCTGACCGATGAGGCAGGACGGCGCTCATGACCGCGAAGTACCCCCACTGGCGCAAATCACGACGCAGCGACCCGAACGGAGACTGCGTCGAGGTGGCGCTGGCCGCCGACGGCACCGTCGGCGTCCGCGACTCCAAGGCCCGGGCGGCAGGCCCCGTGCTCGAATTCACCCGGCCAGAGTGGGCCGCCTTCGTCAGCCGCGTGCGCCGATCCGGCTAACGCACGCTCGCCACCAATGCTCGGGCGAGCACGCTGACGATCGTGATCTGCACACCCCGGCCGCTGGGACGTGCACATCACGAAAGAGGCCGACCGTCGATGCCGATCCCTTTCACGACGGTCTCGGAGAACAGTGGTAGAGCTCACCGAACCGCTTCTGTGCGATACGCATCAGATCCGTCAAGTCCTTGGTCGCGTCCCGACCTGCCGAAACACGGCGCAGATCGATGTCAATCAAGGGCTTCCGAGCACCACACCTGAACGCGGCGACCGCGACGTAGGGAGCGGAATCATCCTCACCGGGTGCGTAGGCGGTGAAGCCGAAACCGAGTTCTCGTGGCAATCTGACTGGATCATCATTGCTGACCTGTGCACGAATACGCTCCAACCGACCGGAGACCTTCTCTCGAGCGTGATCCGTAAGCCATCCCACACCTAGGGGACCAGACTCCTCTTGATCTCGCACGAGGCAGGTACCGTTGTCAGGCAGGCGGGCACTCCAGTGCTCGAATAGGTTCCCAGTGATGCCGCTGACCTGTCGAAACGCATCCTTCGGAACCAGATCACACCAGTAGGGCGCGCGGTCGACCACCGCCCCGGCGTCCGGCGACTCTGTGCGACTGACACTTGACGGCGGCGGCGCCGAGGGCTTCACCGGAGCCTCGTCACTATCGACCGTACAGGCGGATGCCAGGGCGATACAGGAGCCCGAGGCGACAAGCATCCAACGTTTAGGGCCGTTCATCCCGCCAACTCACCCGACTCCGCATTGAAGCTACTTACCGCGCCCTTGCGACTATTATTGATCGTCGATTCGATGTCTTCACTGATCCTTGGTGCCTCGAAATTATTCTTCTTGCACCACTTAACGAAGGCATTGACCTTCTCCGAGTCGCCCACCCATTTCTCAGGTGGAAGAATCTTGCCCCGCCTGTCAGCGAATGATTCGCCAGCCGCCTTGGCGCCGACGTCACGGGCGTAATCCACGGAGGCGCCCAAGGACATCTGGCGGAGCAGGCTCAGGACGGCCTGCTCGTCGCTGGCGGTCTTGGCGTCCTGCTCGGCGGATCCTCCGCCCTGCTCCCCCTGCTTGGCGAGCCAGTCGCCGACCTTGCCGTACCCACTGGTCACGGCCTGCTCGTAAACGCCTTTGGACACGTTGCCGAAGAGATCCGCGTAGGGGACGGGAACCAGCCCGATCCCCTGGTCGATGTAGCTCTTCATCTGCGCGTTGGCCGCGTCGACCTTGACGCCATGGGAGATGAGCACTTCTCGTCGCATGGCGAGCAGGTGGCCGAACAGATTGCCTTCGGAGATCAGCAGTGCGTCGATGCCCTTGCCTGTGGCGTACTGCCGGTCGATCTGTGCTCTGGTACGCCCGACTTGATCTCGCACCAGGGCGGCGAACACCTGGTCGTCCTGGGCGACCTCGGCGAACAAGGCGTCGATGTCCGCGGGATCGAGCGGGCCTTTCAGTCCCATCTTGTTCGCCGCGAGCGAGTTGTCGAGGTCTTCGAGATGGGCGCGCATGATCTCACCGAGGCTGTAGCGCATGCCGGACAGGTCGTCGGCTTGGCCGTGAGGATCAGTGAACTTGAGCTTGTGGTCCTTGTCGTAACTGTAGAACTGCCGGACATCGTTGCCGACGAGTTCGGTCATCTCCTTGAACAGCTTCTGCGATGTGCCGTCGTGTCCCGACATCGCGGCCCGCATCGTCTGGCCGAGGCTCGCACCGTGATCGGTGCGAGCCCATACGGATCGGCGCTCGTGGAGAAGGTATTCCAGGTACGACTTGTGCTGTCCGGCCGGCGTGTAGTCCAAGAGAGCCTGAGCGCCCTTGGAGTCGGCCGCGGCGACGCTGAGCAATGAGCCCAGGACATCGGTGCGCCCATCGTAGGGAACAGCCGGAAGTTGCTGACGAGGGTTCAGCAACGGCCCCAGGTCGTAATGCCGGGTCAGATCCCCGAGCGGCGCCCAGGTACCCAAATTGTTGATCGGCGTCCACTTTCCGAGATCCTTCGCGACGGGCTTGCCGCGCCACTGAGCGTACGACTCACGGTCGTATGCGATCATGTCGCGGCCGACCGTCTCCATGAAACGCACGGAGAACGGCGGTGAGCCGGAGAACGCGTTCAGGATGGTGCCGACCGACTGATAGCCACGCACCGTGCCCCCACCCGGTACCGCGTGCTGGGCGCGACCCGCCGCCGCGAGCCGCCTGAGGAAGGCATCGTCCACGTGCACGGCCTTGGCCGGATCGGTCCCGACGGCGAGGGACTGGCACAACATCCGCAGGGCAGCCTTCGTATCCTCGGCGTCCTTGGACAAGTGCTTGTGACGCCTACGCACGACTGCGCCTGCAGCACGGCTGGAGCGCCGGCTATGCGTCGCGCACTGCCGTCCTGCGCTGGTACCTGCGCCTGCTGCTCACCGGCGAACACCCGCGACCCACCGGGCGCGAGAAAACCGTTCGGGCATCGCTGTACCGAGTTCCGCTACCACGCGCCGCGTTCGCTGCGAGAATTCCTGCGCCAGCAGGCCCGGGCCAATCTCGAGCGGCATGAAATCGACGAACCCCTCATCTGGGAACCGCCCGTGCACTGGGTCAGCTGCCCGTCCTGGCCCGGTATCGACCCCTTCACCATGAACGGGCGATGCGACGGCTACCTTGGCCGCGCCCGAGTTCGTCGATGAGGCGGCTGAGGCGCTTGGGCTGACCCCCGAACACGTCCGGCTGTATTGCGAGATCATCGATGTCGGCAGGCAAGCGACGATGGCCCATGGCCTGCCCGGATCGCGTACCCGCGAGCAGGTCCTCGAGCCGCCGCACTTGCGCGAGTTGTACGAGGAGGAAAATCTCCCCGTCATTGAGATCGCGGCCATGGCCGGCTGCGCCACCGCGACCATCCGCTGGCTCCTCAAGCACGATGGCGTCCCACCACGCCGCTCCTACCGCCGACCACCGCCTGAATCCGGCATCAGCCGCGTATGGCTACACCGTGAGTATGTTGACAAGTTGCGCAGTATGAACGCGCTGGCTCGCGAACGCGGTGTCACCGCTGATTACTTGATGCGGTTGGCCAGGAACTGGGGTTTGCCGATTCGCCACCACAGCGAGTACAGCGGCATCGGCCATCTGGACCTGCCTGCACCGCCATCGCCTGCCATGCGCGCGGTCACCATGCGCGCTGGCGCGGTGAACCGACTGGCCCTCATCACCCGAATCCCCGGCCGCCGGATTCACCATTATCGACCGGACCACCACGCCGCTCGCTGCTACGCAGCGTGGCCGCGAGTTCCTCCACGAAGCACGCCAGATCCTCCACGCCGCCCAGGAGGGAACGTGACGCCCGCCCCGCAGCGGGAGCGCGGCCCGACCATGTCGTCGATGAGCTCCAATCGCCGCCCCGAGAGGCCGGGAATTGTACGGCTCGTCTTCCTCTGGCTCGAGCGGGTCGGCCACCCACGGCAGGCGGGGGCATCCACTGGCTCAGCCGCTGGTGAGGCGTCGGTGGGTGACACGGTGTGGACGTTCTGCTTCGGGGCCCAGTCGCTCCAGCTTGTTCTGCCAGGCCGTGCTGGAGCCGAGAAACGCACCGTACGGATCCGTATCACTCCGGCCCCGGACCCGCAGGCGAGCATCGACATAGACTTCAACGACGGCCAGGGCTTCCAGCGCATGCTCGACTTCGCCGCGCCCCAACCGGTGCCCGACAGCTACCGGTTCGGCTTTGCGGCCTCCACCGGGGCTGTTCACCGACGTGCACCGGATCCGCAATCTCACCGTCTCCACCCTCACACCGCTCGAGCCGAACGAGCCGAACACGGTCCCGCGTGCGCCCAGAACCCGCAGGCCTTCGCGGGCCTTCGCCGGGAGAGCAACAAGTCGCTGGTCAGGGTCCACGTCGGCCAGCACCAACATCACCGTAGCGCGAAATCGACACGCCAGAACGACAAGAGCTTCCACCGTCTATTCGCCCGGTCGGCCGACCGCCGACGGTGACGGGGTCCACTCGGCTTCGGCCAGGGTGTGGATGAGCGGCGGAATGTCGGGTCGCCGTTGAAATCTGAGGGGTACTTTGCCGGGGAACCAGCGGCCTTGATCCGGCGTTCGGAGCGGCGGGGCAGGCGCGGAAACTCGACCGCCCGGCGCCGGAACCTCGGAGGGTGTGGTGCGGGCATGCGCTTGCCACCGAACACCCTGTCATCCGCGAGGAAGCCCCCAGCACCGACACCATGTTCCTCACGTGCGCGCGGGGAGCCGCGAGGCGAGGCTGACGTGGCAGCGCTCTATCGGCGGACGCGTGGTGATGCTCCCGCTGCGAGTCTGCGCACCTCGCTGAGTGTGGCCATTGAGGTGTCGCCGGGTGTGGTCATGGCCAGCGCTCCGTGGGCGGCGCCGTATTCGACTGCGGCTGCCAGGTCTCCCGTTGTCATCAGCCCGTAGGCGAGACCGGCGGCGAAGCTGTCTCCGCCTCCGACTCTGTCCATTATCTCGAGCCCGGGACGGGGTGTGGCCTCGGCGAAGGCGCCGTCGCCCCATGCGATGGCGCCCCAATCGTTGACGGTGGCGGTGCGGACGGTTCGCAATGTGGTCGCGACGATTTGGAGATTCGGGTAGGCGTCGACGACATCGGCGATCATTGCGCGGAAGTGTGCAGGGTCGAGTTCGCGGAGGTCGTCGGAGGTCTGCGGTATATCGAATCCGAGGCAGGCGGTGAAGTCTTCCTCGTTGCCTATCATGACGTCGACGAGTTTCGCCAGCTGCGCGTTGACGGTTTGGGCTTGGGATTTCCCACCTGCCGCTTCCCAGAGGCTGGGTCGGTAGTTCAGGTCATAAGAGATGATTGTTCCGTGCCGGCGTGCCGCCAGCATTGCCGCCTCGACGACCTGTGCGGTCGATTCCGACAGCGCGGCGTAGATCCCGCCGGTGTGTAGCCACCGTACGCCGACGGCGCCGAAGAGGTGGTCCCAGTCGGTCTGCTGCGGACGCATCTGACTTGCCGCGGTGTGACCGCGGTCCGACACGCCGAGCGCTCCTCGGACGCCGAAGCCTCGCTCGGTGAAGTTCAGGCCGTTGCGGGTGAGCCGGCCGACTCCGTCGAAGGGTTCCCATTGGATCAGTGAGGTGTCCACGCCGCCGGTGAGGATCAGGTCCTCCAGCAGCCTGCCCACTTCATTGTCGGTGAGCGCGGTGACGATCGCGGTACGCATTCCGAAGCAGCGACGCAGGCCACGAGCGACGTTGTATTCCCCGCCGCCTTCCCAGACCCGAAGCGTCCTCGCGGTTCGGATCCGCCCCTCGCCGGGGTCGAGGCGAAGCATCACTTCGCCGAGTGCGACGAGATCGTAGCGGCACTCGTCCGCTGGGCGAACGGCGAGAATGGG
>NZ_JABVEB010000187.1 GCF_014323665.1 Actinomadura sp. HBU206391
CGACCCCGACACCACGACACGGGATATGACGTCGCCGTCAGGTCGGAGCACGGCGCTCCCGCAGCTGTCGATGGCCTGCTCACCGAGCCGCAGAAGGCATGGCCTGCTCCGGCACGGACGAGGACCTCGGCTCGGGTCGGTCAGCGGTCCCTGGTGGTGGTGACTCGCCTGCCCGTTGCAGGGCAGGGGGCATGGTTAGTTAGCGTTGAACCAGGCACCGACGTGTGCCGCTCGAATATTCGGTTCCGGGTCGTGGCCTGCGGCTTCGCTGCTGGGGGACTGCCTGGGTTGACAGCATTCGCCCCAAGCCTTGGTCGCTTCTAAAGGTCAAACTGAATACGTTCGGGCGTCGAGGCTACTTACTTGAACATGGTCCGGACAGGTCTCAAGTTGGGGTGTCAGGAGCAGAGAAACGCAGGTCGTGGTTGTGGACGGGTTTTCGGCACCCACACGGCTGTGTCACCACCGGGAGCCGAGATCTGCGCCCGGGGGAGACAACGACTAGGCTGAGATGTCCAGCACGTTCTTCGGTGAGCCCTTGAGGCCGGGATTTGACGCGACGACAATTGGGACAGCTCGAGGCCGAGGTGTTGGCTGCTCTAGCAGCCGCTGACGGCCCTGTCGCCACGGCCGAACTCCGCTCCCGGCTGTCAGGGGATCCCGCTTACACCACGGTCAACACGATTTTGTTCCGGTTGTATGAGAAGCGGCTGGTCACTCGGGTCCGCGTGGGACGCCACTATCAGTACCGGTTGGCGGTGGACGAGGCTCAGCTCGTCGCCGGTCGGATGCACGACCACCTGCGCTATGCCAGTAACGCCTCTAGCGTGTTGAGTCAGTTCGTACAGACGCTCAGTGCCGATGAGGCTCAGGCCTTGCGTGAGATCTTGGATAGTCCAGGTGACACACCGTGAGCTCCTACACGTTCCTTCCCGTGGCCGTCACAATGATCCTGGGTGTGGTGTTGGGTCGTGTGCCCATGCCGCTGCACCCTGTCTGGTCGGCGCGGTTGCTCGTTACCGTAGCGGCGACAACCGCGCTTTCCATGGTCGGGACCTGTGGTTTCCTGGCGGTTAACTACGGGGCGACCATGGCGCCGCAGGTGGCCGGACGGTTGCCTGAGTGGGCGCTTGTCGGCGACGACAGTCCCGTACCTGCCGCGCTCGGTGTGCCGGCGACGATCCTCACCGGGGTCAATCTGCTGATTGCCGCGAAATTGACCGTCCGGTGGGCTGGTGACGTCCACGCGGCCCATGAGAGTGCGCAGGGGCTGCTGGAGACCGATACCCCGATCGCTTTGGCGGTGCCCGGCCGAACCGGCGGGGTGCTGGTGTCACGTGGTCTGCTGCGCAGGCTCTCCGCCGAAGAGCTCGAGATCGTGTTCCATCATGAACGTTCGCATCTGCGACACCGTCACCACCGCTATCTGGCAGTCGGCGAACTGGCCGCCGGGATACTGCCGCCACTCAGGCCGCTCAGCAAGCGCCTGCGGTTCACGGTGGAACGGTGGGCGGACGAAGACGCAGCGGAGGCCGTGGGGGATCGGTCCTTGGTCGCCCGCACGATCGCCAAGGTAGCGCTCGCCCGCTCAACGGACCCCGGGCCGTTGCCGGCATTCGGCGATTCCGGCGTCCTGCAACGTGTTCAGGCTCTGCTCGGCACGCCGCCCGGCAAGAACACCGTCACCGGGCCTGTCGTGCTCACCGGCAGCGGGCTGGCAACCAGCGCTCTTGCCGCAGCCGCTCTCCAGCTCGACCACGCTCTGGCCTCCGCCATCCTGTAACCGGCGTCCACGGGTGCGCGTCTGCTGCGCAGTCGCACGGGACACGTCAGCGGACCGGTGCCTGCCCGGCGGCTCGGCGACCGGGGTGTGGCGGAGCCTCTTACCGCCGGCGGGGCGGCGGGCCGGCTGGGCTCCCGCCGGCGGTGAAGATGCTCAGGGTTCAGAGGTCGAACTCGGTGGGGGAGATGTCCACGGCGTAGCAGGCCTCCCGCACCACGGCCTTCTCCCCGTCGTCGAAGTTGCCGTCGGCGCCGCCGATGATGATGCCGATCTGGATGACGGCGCGTGCCTCGGCCGGCTTCTTCTTCACTTTGCTGATGTCCTGCAGGATGCTGACCTTGCCGAAGTCGAAGTCGGTGGTCAGCTTGGTCACGTAGTCGTTGAAGCGTCGTTGCAGGTCGTCGGCGGGAAAGTTCTGCAGTACCTCGTTGGTGGCGATGAGGGACGCCGTCCGCTGACGTTCGGAGGGGTCGACTGACCCGTCGGCTGCGGCGACCAGTGCGCACATCGCCATGCTCGCGTCGCGGAACGCACCGCTCTTCAGGTCGTTTTTCTTCGCCATCAGCTGGGTCTGCATGTTCTGGGTGGAATCGCGAAGCTTGTTCCAAAGGGCCATCGGGGAAGTCTCCTCATCGTCGACGTTGCACTCAGAATTCTAACCGACCTGCTACAAGTGTCGTAGTAAGGTTTGCCTCTACCGCTGGGCCTCGGATTAACTCTTCGCCAACGGCTTGTGCCGGGGGACGCCGGAGCAGCGCGCCGGTTGTGCAGTAGACGAGTACTGCCGGTGCGGCGATTCCCACCACCGGCCTGGAGTGCGCTGTGTCGCGGCGCGGGTCGCTGCTACTTCTCGGCGAACACGATGACGCGGTCGCCGCGGGTCAATGTGAGGGTCTCGGCCTTGTCGGGGTTGAGGACCACGCCGTAGTCAGGCGGTTGGTGGAACTGGTCGCGGAGTCGGTAGCCGATGGCTGTCTCGCCGCGGCGGCGGCCAGCTTCGATGACGGTGGCGAAATTGGCTGAGGTGTTTGGCCGCAGGTAGTCGGAGGCGGGTTTGAGATAGATCTCTGAGCCTTCGGGATTGAGGATGTCGGTGAACACCGCATACAGGTGAGGGTTCTCGCTCAGCTGGGTGAGCAGCAGGCTGATCAGTTTGTCGCTGACCACGAAGTCGTCGGCTTTGGTGACTTGGGCGATCTCACGGTTGGCGTCGTCGTTGATCTCGCTGACGATGGAGTAGGGATCCCCGAGAGTCTCCTCCATGTCGCGCAGATGCAGCAGGGTGATCAGTGTGCGTGCGTCGGCTTGGTGGGCGTCGTAGCCGGCGTCGGCGAGCACGACGATGTGCTGGTATGACCCCACCCGGAGGGTTCCAGATGGGTGCGGTCGGTGGGGTCACAGGCGGTGAACGCGACCGTCAGGTTGACCAGTTCCTTGAGGGTGTGCCGAGGGTCGGGGTGTTGGGCGGCGATGGTGAGGACGGAGCCGGGCTCGACGAAGTCGTCCAGAAGATCGATGATCTTGGATGCCCGGTGGTTCCAGCCGATCAGCAGCGTGCGTTCGGGTTCGGGGGGTTGCGGGTAGGCGATGGCGATCGCCGGCTCCATGACGGCGGGGCGGGTTTCGTCGAGTCGGATCAGCAGGTCGTCTTCGGCGAGCACGATGACCTCGTCGTCGGCCCGGATCACGGTGTCCATCGGGGGTTGACCGCTATATCCCCATTCGCATGGCGGAGCCCGATCGGGATACCGAGTTGGTAGGCGTCCAGGGCGCTGCCGAAGGTATGGCCGATCAGTGCCGGCTCACGGCGCATGTAGAGCTCGTGACCTTCGAAGTCGAGCAGGTCGGTACAGACGGTGGACAGCCCGGACTGCCGGTGGGACTGAACGATGAGTCGGATGGCGATGTCGTCGGCGTCGATCACCCGGGCGGCGGGTCCTGCGGCCAGCCGAGCGGCGGGCAGGTTCGCCGAACTGTGCACGGCCGCGACCACGTGCGGGCGTTCACGTTCCCAGGTCCGGGCACCCAGCGACAGCAGCACCTTGATGACGTGGATGTCGGGATCGTCGATCGGCGGTGACAACACCATGATCGACCGGGCGGTGGCGGGGCTGGCCAGTTCCATATCTGCGGGCTTGAGGGGATTGCCGCGACGGCACACCACCCGGGTGCGGCCCGTGTCACCGAGGCGCGTCCGGATCGCGTCGTCCATGTCGATCTTGTCGTGTCGGCCAGGATTGCCACGCAGGAGCGCCGCTCGCTCTGGTTGGCCTCCACCAACTCGGCGATCACGGTGAACACCTGCTCCGACCAGCCGAGCACCACCGTGTGGTCGCGTTCGATGATCCGCGACCGGCCCTTGCGCAGCTCGGAGATCTTGCCTTCCAAGCCCGTGGTCAGCACACCGATCAACGCGCTGACGATGAAGATCCCGCCGATGGTTGCGGTCAGCATGAGGGCCAGGAACGGGGCGGTGCCCACATCGCCGCCCATGGTGCCCGGATCCAGCGTCCGCAGCAGGCTGCGCCACAGCAGACCCGGCCAGTGCCCGTTCTCGTCGGCATCCCGCGGAGCGATCACCACGGCCGTGGTGCCGACGATCATGATCAGCACCCCCGAAGCAAGGGCGAGCCAGCCGATCAGGGCCGACGTTCCCCTGGCCATGGTGTTGTCGAACCAGTACCGGATCCGATCCCGCCTGCTGAACCTGGCCAACCGATCTCCTTACGGGCAGCTCTCGTGAAAGGGGTCGGCCGCCGGCGCTGCCGGTCTGGCGCTTCACCGCGGTCAGGCTCGGCGTGAGGGCGGACTCGCCCGCGTGGCCTGGGAGTCAGTCTTCGTCGTCCTCAAAGACTTCCTCAAAGACCTCTTCGAGGACCTCCCCGGCGACCATCCCGCCCACAAAGCCCGCGGCGACTCCCGCCGCCGCTCCGCCCCAACCAGGGCCACCTCGGTGGCCGTGCTCGTCGTGATGGCCGTGCTTGCCATTAGGGTCATGGTTCCCGTGGGGGCCATGACCGGTATGGAAGCCGCCGCAGTGTTGGTCGGCCACTGACTGGAGCCAACCGGAGATCTCTGTGGCCCAGTCGGCGTGTAGGGCCTGGTCGTGGTCGAGATGGAAGCGGCCGTAGGCGTCTGTGCCGGAGTGGAACATCCCGCCGCGTTTGTCGGCTTCCAGTACCACCATGAGGCCACCAGGACCGGCGACAAAGGTCAGCTCGACCTCATTGACAGACCCTTGGTAGTCCGGCGGCGGGTAGAACTCGATCTCCTGGTAGAACGGCAACTGCTGTGGGGCCCCATAGATCTGGCCAAGCTCGACATCCGCGCCCTTGAACTGGAAGCCGGGCTGGGAGAAGGCCTCCAGGACCCGCTGCTGTGACGATGTCGGACGCACCGACACCTCGTCGAGGTCTCCCTTGTCGACCGCCTTGGCGATGGCGAGCTCGGTACGGACACCGATGGTCATCCCGTGAAGATGCTGACCGTAGACCTCGGTGACCGGCGTCTCCCACGGCACGGGCAGCCGGAACGGGATCGTCTTGCTCGCTCCCGCCCGCAACTGGAAACTCCCCGAGACCTCCAGCCGGTGGAACTCGCTGGTCCCGACACCTTCACCCTCGGCCCGTTCCGACTCCACCCGGGTCACCAGGCCCAGCGTCACCTGCTGCACCTCGACGTCAAAGTCGGCCGCCGCGATTCGAACGTCACCCGACAAGTGCTCGCCTGGTCGGCAGTGTGGTGAGGCCAGGACGGTGTCCACCGATGGGCCACCCACCCCAAACGCCCACATCACGCGTTTGAACACTACAAGATCCTTCCATAAGCCGTGATTTTCCACCCGACGCTACTACACTAGTAGTAGCAGTGCCTTGCATCACTCTTTCCGTGGCTGCTCACACGCTGTGGAGGTATCGGGTTGAGATCGGCGCAGTTCCGGCGTCGTGGTGGTCACGGTGTGGGGCGGTCGCTCCTTGCGGACGTTTCCGCGATCGCGATAACAGCGGGGCGTCGAGCTTGCGCCTGGGGCCCGAGGTGACTCGGCGCGCAAGCGTCCGCGTCGTTGTCGAATCGCGGCGCACCCAGCAGCTGGTCATCATGGTGATCGTGGTCAACGCTGCCGCGTTGGGCTTGGAGACCTCTCCGGCTGTGGTGGAGCGCTACGGCGGCCTGTTGCATGGGGTCGACCGGGTGGCGCTGTACGTCTTCGTGGTGGAGTTGCTGGCCAAGGCCTATGTCTATCGGCTGAGGTTCGTTCGCGACCCGTGGAACATCTTCGACGCCGTCATCGTCGGCATCTCTCTTGCCCCGCATTCGGGGACGCTGTCGGTGCTGCGGGCCTTGCGGATCCTGCGGGCGCTACGGCTCATCTCGGTGGTCCCGAGCCTGCGCCGGGTGGTGTCGGCGCTGCTGAGTGCGATGCCCGGTATGGCCTCTATCGCCGTCCTGCTGGGACTGGTGCTGTATGTGGCGGCGGTGATGGCCACCAAGCTGTACGGCGCGACGAATCCCGAATACTTCGGCGACCTTGGATCGTCGCTGTTCACCCTGTTCCAGGTGATGACGGGGGAGGCGTGGTCGGAGGTCGCCCGCGCGGTGATGAAGGAACACCCCTCGGCGTGGATCTTCTTTGTGGTGTTCATCCTGATCTGCACGTTCGTTGTGCTGAACCTGTTCATCGCCGTGGTCGTACGCGCGATGGAGGACGACCACACCGAGCAGGCAGGGGACACGGCAAGGGCGGGCGGCGATCGTGAGCAGGAGGCCAATGCTGTCGTGCTGGCCGAACTCACCGCCTTGCGCGCCGACATCCAGGCATTGCGCGGCAGCTATGAAATCGGCAGGGCCGACCTCACCCGGGAGGCGAATGACCACGGGCGCTGAGTCCGGTTCCTTGTCACCCACCATGGTGTGGACCTGTTCTCCGCGGCGGTTGAAATGAGGCCGCGCGGGCGCGGCCATGCGGTCAGGTGCTGGCGGTGGCGAGCTCGGTCTGCGGCGCCGGGCTTTTCTGCGCGGGTGGCGGCTGCGGCCGCCGACGGGCCCAGGGCATGGCGAGCACGAGCAGTGGGATGACGGCGGCCGAGGCCATCGCCCACCACGAATGGTTGCGGGCCCAGCCGATGTAGTCGAACTGGGTGAGGTAGATATAGCCGAGCCCGGCCCATACCGCGGCCGCCGCCATGGCCGACCCGCTCCATCGGGTGGGCCGGGCGATGAGGAACGGAACAAACCACAGCAGGTACTGGGCGCCCATCCGCGGGGTGACGATCATGAACGCCAGAAGCATCGCCGAGGTCCGGTCAACAGGGTCGGCTCGCCGCCACGTCCAGGCCACCACCGCCAAGGTGAGGTAGAGGACGACCTGGCCGATCTTGGCCGGGGTCGGTGCCAGTTCCCAGTCACCTCCGGTCATCCACGCCGTCCAACCCCATTCACCGACGATCGGACGGACTCCACCCAGGTAGCCGGCCACATCCATCAAGCTCGCCCAGGAGACGTCCACGAACAGCGGCAGGGTGAGCAGGAACATCAGGGGGACGGCTCCGGCGGCGACCAGTCCCTGACATCGGTGCCGCCAGGTGGGCAGCATGGCCAAGACCACAGGGAGTGCGATGATCGGCCAGCTCTTGGCCGACAGTGCCAGCCCCAGCAGCGCACCCGCGGCGATGCCCCGGCCCGAACGTGCGCATACGTAGGCGGCGACGAGGAACACCAGGGCCACCGGCTCCACCTGTGAGTGAATCACCGACACCATCAAAGCGATCGGGTTACAGGCGTACTGGAAGCGGCTCAGTTGCTTCCGAGCGCAGGCCAGGCGCCCGACCAGCACGATCAAGGCCACATCGGCGGCCACAGGCACCAGCCGTCCGGCGATCTCCCACGGCAGCCCCACCGCCAGCCCGGCGGCATACAGGTAGGGGATCATCGGCAGGAAATGCCAGGCGCCGTCCGTGGCCAGCACAGGGTCCTGACCCGCCAGGACCGCCTCACCGGCGGGCTTGAAGCTCAGGACGAAGTCGACCGGCTGCCAGGAGTCACGTGAGGCGGTGACCAACAGCACTAGGCGCAGCCCGATCCCGACCACCAGTGCGGTGCGCAGCGAAGGCCGCCAGCCCCGCCACTGCGCGACGACGGCCAAAACCAGCCCAGAGGCGAGCAGGGACGCTGTGAAGATCGGATGATCCATGCAGGCGTCAGTGCGGGTTGGCGGCCAGCAACTGGCCGAGCAGGTCGTCGAGGCTGACGATGCCGCGGAAGGTGCCATCGGCCTCGTGGACGATGGCCAGTTGCGCGCGGGCGCGCTGCAGCTGGCTGGTCGCGTTCAGCACGGTGGTGGCGGCGTTCACCGTCGGCACCGGGTAGGCGAGGTCGACGGCGTGCCGGTCACCGTCGGTGGCGGTGAGCGCGTCCCGGACATGGATGAGCCCGGCGATGGTGCCGTCGTCGTCTCGCACCAGCAGGCGTGCGTGACCGCTGAGGTGGGCGGCGCGGCGGACCTGGAGGGGGGAGGCGTCCGCGGGCACGGCCGTCACCTGGCCGGCGGGCACGATGAGCTTTTCGACGGTGGCCTCCCGGACCGCGATGGCCCTGCCGAGTAGATCGTGGTCATGGCGGTCGATGAGGCCGAGCCGGCGGGATTCGCCGAGCAGGTGACGGAGCCGCTGCGGATTGGTGTGGACGTCCAGTTCGTCGCGTGGGGTGACGCGCACCAACCGAAGCAGCGCGTTGGTCGTCCCGTTGAGCACGGCGAGCAGAGGTCGGGACACCCGCGCGAAGGCACTGAACGGCAGTGCCAGAATCAGTGCGGAACGCTCCGGATGGGTGATGGCCCACGATTTGGGCGCCATCTCTCCCAGGACCATGTGCAGGAACGTCACCACCGCCAACGTGATCGCTACGGCGATCACATGGGAGGCGGAGCCCGGCAGGCCGAGGCCATGCAGCGGCGGGGCGAGCAGGTGTTCAAAGGCGGGTTCGGCCACCAGGCCCAGTCCGAGAGTGCACATGGTGATGCCGAACTGGGCACCGGCCAGCATCAATGACAACTCCCGGATCCCCGCGACAGCGGCGGCCGCCGGTCTGCTTCCGCGCTTGGCGGCGCGTTCCAGCCGGGGCCGTTTCGCGGCGACCAGGGCGAACTCCGCGGCGACAAAGAACCCGTTGCCGATGAGCAGCAGGGCCGTGACGAAGAAGGCGGTCAGCGGGTCCACTACCTTTTCCTCACATCTGCCGGGTCCTGTGCAGCGACGGTCGCGTGGGTGTGCAGGCGGACCTGGCGGGCGACCCGCCGCGCCACGGTCACGACCTCGATCTGCACCGTGCCCGCCGGCGTGCCCTCGGCCTCGGCGTCGAGCTCCACAGTGAGGCGATCACCGGGCCGTGGTAGCCGGCTCAGAAGGGCCATCACCAGGCCGGCGAGGGTGTCGTAGGCGTCGTCGTCTGGAAGCGTCAATCCAGTGAGACCTTGGACCTCATCGATCCGCATCGAGGCGTCCACCTGCCATGCCCCATCCGGCTGCCGGGCCGGCGTCGCCTCACCCGGGTCGTTCTCGTCGGCGATCTCACCCACCAGCTCTTCGGCGATGTCCTCGAAGGTGAGGATCCCGGCCAGACCGCCGTACTCATCCACCACGCAGGCGAACTCCTCGCGGGTCTCACGCATCCGCTCGATCACCCCGTGCAGCGGCAGTGAGCCCGGCACCAGCAGAGCCGGTCGCGCCACCGCCCGTACGTGCGTCTCGCGGGGCAACGCGTCATCGGCCAGCTCACGAACACCCGCCACCCCCACCACGTCATCGACCTCGCCACTGCCGTAGACGGGATAGCTGGTATGGCCGGACAGGCTGATCTGCGCCGTAAGGTCGCCCACGGTGGCATTGGCAGGGACGGCGCTCACCATCGGGCGCGGGACCATCACCTCATCGGCGGTCCGGTCGCCGAACGTCAGTGCCTTCTCCAGCAGCTGGGACAGATCCGCAGGCAGATGACCGGACTTCTGCGACTCACCGATGATGTCACTGAGCTCCTCCAAGGTGGCGCCGTGGTGCAGCTCCTCCACCGGTTCGACGCCCACAGCGCGCAGGAGCCGGTTCGCCGACATGTCGAACAGCCGGATGAGCGGCCCCGCCACCGCCAGATACACCAGCGTCGAGGGCGCCAGAGCTCGAGCCAACCTCTCTGCCCTGGCCAGTGCCAGGTTCTTCGGCAGCAGCTCACCCAGCACCATCTGCACCACGGTCGCGATCGCGAAGCCGGTCACCAGCGCGATCGGACCGACGCCGCCCTCGGGCAGTCCGGCCCACGTCAGAGGGGGCTCCAAGAGCCTGGCCAACGCCGGCTCGGCGATGAAGCCCACGACCAGCCCGGTGACGGTGATGCCCAGCTGCGCCCCCGACAGCATGAACGACAAACGGCCCATCACCTGCAAGGCGCGTTTGGCCGGGGCATCACCCTGGTCGGCGGCGTGACTCAGACGGGCCCGGTCGGCCGACACGTAGGCGAATTCCTGCGCCACGAAATACCCGGTAGCCGCCGTCAGCACGAAGACGGCCACCACACCCAAGACGGCGCTTACCATGAGCCACCCCACGCGCGACGCAGGGCGGCACCGGATCTATGACTGGAAGGGTCCGACATCGCGGACGCTCAACCCCCTTCAAACTACGATTGTAGTAACTAACGTGGTGCTCGGCCCGTGTGTTCCCATCGTGCGGAGCGCGTTCAGTCTGTCTGATGCGCTCCTCGATCGTGGACCCGCAGCGGGCGGCTCCTCCGTCAGTGCCGCACCCCACAACCGCCTGGCATACCTGAACGTGCTGCGCGGGACAGCGGCCATGTCGTGGCCCTGCACCACGCGAGCTACTGCACCACGCGGCTACGAACCAGATGATCGACTGGGTCGACCCGGGCACGTACGGCGTGTTGGTCTTCTTCCTGGTCGGCGACGACGTTGTGCCCGCCTCGGTGGAACGTCGTGGGCGCCGACGCCAACGGCATCGACTGGATCGACATCGCCATCCACATGGGTCTGGCCTTAGGTGGGGTCCGCGCGATGTCACCCGATGGAGACGGCCACAGCCCGGCGTTGAGGTCGGGGTCTCGTGTCCCGCTGTTCTGATGCCGGGTGATTCCACCTACG
>NZ_JABVEB010000188.1 GCF_014323665.1 Actinomadura sp. HBU206391
GCGCCTGCGCGTCGCGTCCGTTGAAGGCCGGCTGACCTTCGAGGACCTCACCGAGCGCACCGAGGCGGCCTACGGCGCGGTCACCCGCGCCGAGCTCGAGGCCGTCACCTCGGACCTGCCCGCCGCCGAAGGCCCGCAGCCGGGCCCACCGCCCGGGCACGAGCGACGCCGTTTCATCGCCGTGCTCGGCGACAGCAGGCAGCGGCTCGCCGGACGGGTCGACGAGCGGCTGTCGGCGGTCGCGGTCCTGGGCGACGTCGTGCTCGACCTGCGGGGAGCGCATGTCACCGGCGGGGTCGTCGACGTCGCCGCCACCGCCGTCGTGGGCAACGTGAGGATCATCGTGCCGAACGGCGTCGACGTCCAGATCAGCGGAATCGCCGTCCTCGGGGACAAGAACGTCAGGGTTGGGGCGGCCACACCCGGATCCTCCCGGCCGGTCGTGCGCGTTCACGCCAACGCGTTCATCGGGGACGTCGTGGTCGTCGACGACGAGCACACCGCGCCCGTACGGAAGGCGCTGGCGGCGTGGCTGAACAGAGGCGGCGACCGACGCCTCTAGGGCCCGGCCGCGCCGGCGCCGGCCGGTGGTCCGGTGGCCTAGGCGGCGGTGGCCCGGCCCGGTGGCCCGGTGGGCGGCTCAGCCGGTGGCGGCCGCCGCCGTGCTGAGCGCTTCGTCGTAGCGCTGCAGCACGATGTCGGTCAGTTCCGGAGCCGCGCCCAGCACCGGAGAGACCGCCGTGGCGCCGGCCTCCAGCGACTCGGCGCGCACCTTGTCGGCGAAGTGCCCGGGGGCCAGGAAGTACGAGGCCACGACCACGCGCGGGGCGCCCGCCTCGCGCAGCGATCGGACCGCCTCGGCGGGGGTGGGCCGTGCCGCGGACGCGTAGGCCGCCGCCACGTCCCACCAGCCTCTCGCCCGCCACTGCCGCGCCATGCCCTCGATGACCGCGTTGGCGGCCGGGTCACTGGACCCCGCCGACACCAGGACCACCGCCGTCGACGGGTCACCGGCCTCGACCCCGGTCTCGGGGGTGGCCAGCCGTCGCTCCAGGGCGGTGAGCATGAGCGGGTGCGGGCCGAGCGTCGCGGCCGTGCGCAGCCGCAGCCGCGGATGCCGGGTGCACGCCTCCGCCAGCACGCCCGGAATGTCGATTTTGCTGTGGTAGGCGGCCGTGAGCAGCAGCGGCAGCACCACGGCGTCGTCGGCACCGTCGGCGGCGAGCCGGCCCAGCACCCGCAGCGGGTCCGGCGCCGCGTGGTCGAGGTAGCAGCCGGCCACCGGCAGCGCGGGCCGCCGGCGCCGCACCGCGGTGAGGAGCTCTTCCACGGTCGCCGCGGCCCGCGGATCCCTGCTCCCGTGGGCGACGGCCACCAGCGGCGCCTTCTCGGGCGCGATCCCACGGTGGCCCGCGCGGGCCACCGCGAGATCGCGCACGGACGGCGTCACAGGTGGATACCGCACTCTGTCTTGCCCAATCCGGCCCACCGGCCGCTGCGCGGGTCCTCGCCCGGGCTCACCGGCGAGGTGCAGGGCGCACAGCCGATCGAGGGGTACCCGTCGTAGTGCAGCGGGTTCACGAGAATGCCGTTGTCCTCGATGTAGTTGTCCATGTCCTCCTCGCTCCAGGCGAGGATGGGGTTGACCTTGACCATGCCGCGCTTGCGGTCCCACTCGACCACGCGACGGTTCCTGCGGCTGGAGGTCTCGTCCCGGCGAATGCCGCTGAACCACGCCATGTAGCCCTCCAGCGCCCGGCCCAGCGGCTCGACCTTGCGCAGGTGGCAGCACAGGTCCGGGTTGCGCCCGTGCAGCCGCGGGCCGAGGGCGCGGTCCTGCTCCTCGACGGTACGGCTCGGCGTCACGTTGATCACATTGACCGGGTAGACCGCCTCGACGGCGTCGCGGGTGCCGATCGTCTCGGCGAAGTGGTAACCGGTGTCGACGAACAGCACGTCGATGCCCGGCTTCACTTTCGACACGAGATGGATCAGCGCGGCGTCCGACATGGAGGACGTGAGGCAGATGCGGTCGCCGAAGGTCGCGGCCGCCCAGCGGATGATCTCCAGGGCGGAGGCGCTCTCCAGCGCGTCCGCCGCCGAGTCGACGATGTCCTCCAGATCGAGGGTGGGTCGGATGGTCTCCACGGCCGTCACTTGCGGGCTCCGATCCCCAGGAATTTCAACGTGAAGGCACGGGCACAGCCACGGCAGTACCAGCCCCCGTCACGCTCGTACGGTTCGAGGTCCTCCTCGCCGCAGTAAGGGCAGTAGAAGGGAGCCGCTCGTTCTGTCATGTGCTCGCTCCGCTCGCGGGCCTGCGGTCGCCCAGAGGCGCCGCCGCGCCCTCCGGCCGGCTCATTTGAGGTCCTCGTCGGTGGCGCGCCCGACCCACTGGGCGAAGGTCTCGCTCTCGGTGCGTTGCGCGTCGAACCTCCGCACGATCCGCTCGACGTAGTCGGTGAGACCCGCCGAGGTGGTCTTGAGGCCGCGTACCTTCTTGCCGAACGCGCCGCCGACCTGGCCGCCGAGATGGACCTGGAAGCCCTCGACCTGGTCGCCGTTCTCGTCGATCACGAGCTGGCCCTTGAGCCCGATGTCGGCCACCTGGATGCGAGCGCACGCGTTGGGGCACCCGTTGACGTTGATGGTCAGCGGCTCGGTGAAGTCCGGCAGCCGCCGCTCCAGCTCTTCGATGAGGTCCATCGCCCGCTGCTTGGTCTCGACGATGGCGAGCTTGCAGTACTCGATGCCGGTGCAGGCCATGGTCTGCCGCCGGAACGTGGACGGATCGACCTGCAGGTCGTGCTTCTCCAGCTCGGCGGCGAGCTCCTCGGCCCGATCGGCGGGGACGTCGAGGATGACCATCTTCTGCTCGGTGGTCGTACGGACCCGCCCGGAGCCGTACCGCTCGGCCAGGTCGCCGATGACGTGCAGGAGGTCGCCGCTGACCCGGCCCACCCTGGGCGCGAAGCCGACGTAGCGGTTGCCGTCCTTCTGCGGGTGGATGCCCACGTGGTCGCGGCGGGGGAGCGGCGCGGCCGGCGAGGGCCCGTCGGGAAGCGCGTAGCCGAGATACTCCTTCTCGAGCACCTCGCGGAACTTCTCCGGCCCCCAGTCGTTCATGAGGAACTTGATCCGGGCGCGGTGCCGCAGCCGCCGGTAACCGTAGTCGCGGAAGATCGAGATGATGCCGGCCCAGACCTCGTGCACCTGCTCGGGCTTGACGAAGGTGCCGAGGCGCTTGGCGAACATCGGGTTGGTGGACAGGCCGCCGCCGACCCAGGCGTCGTAGCCGGCCTCGCCGTTCTCGTTCACCACGCCGACGAAGGCGACGTCGTTGATCTCGTGGACGGTGCAGTGCGCCGTGCAGCCGGAGATGGCGGTCTTGAACTTGCGCGGCAGGTTCGAGAACAGCGGTGAGCCGATGTACCGGTCGTGCACGTCGTCGATCTGCGGGGTGCCGTCGATGATCTCGTCCTCGGCGATGCCGGCGAGCGGGCAGCCGAGGATCACGCGCGGTGTGTCGCCGCAGGCCTCCATGGTGGACAGCCCGACGGCCTCGAGCTCGGCCCAGATGGCGGGTACCGACTCGATCTCCACCCAGTGAAGCTGGATGTTCTGCCGGTCGGTGACGTCGGCGGTGCCGCGGGCGTACTTGTTGGCCACGTTCGCGATCGCCCGCAGCTGTGCGGGGTCGAGCTGGCCTCCGTCGATGCGGACCCGGAGCATGAAGTAGCGGTCGTCGAGCTCCTCCGGCTCGAGGATCGCCGTCTTGCCTCCGTCGATCCCGGGACGCCGCTGCGTGTAGAGCCCGTGCCAGCGGAGCCGCCCGCGAAGATCGGCGGGGTCGATGGAGTCGAATCCGGCCTTGGAGTAGATGTCGATGATCCGCTGCCGGACGTTGAGCCCGTCGTCGTTCTTCTTGTTCTCTTCGTTCTTGTTGAGCGGCTCGCGATAACCGAGGGCCCACTGGCCCTCGCCACGCTTGCGCGTGGCGGCGGGTTGTCTCGTCGGAACGGGACGATCGGATGGAGATGGCACGGCGCGCGTCCTCGTTGTTAGGAGCGGCGCGTGGCGCGCTGGCTGACTCTGATGCTCACCGGGGCGACGGTGGGCGCAACGCAGGGTGTCGAGTCATGCGGAGACGCCGGCGGGCCACGCACCCGGAATGATCAAAGGGCGTGGTCGGGCGTCACAGACAGATCGCGCTGCGTACACGCAGCAAGTCGACATGGCGGCGCGTCACGAGCAGTGGATCCGCGGCAGCCATGTCTAGACTGTGACACGCGGCGCGAAGGATTGTCCAGCGGCGTCCGTCATATGGACGGGTGAGAGGTCTCACGGCCGTGAGCGGGAATAACGCGCATCCCTCACCCCTGCCTCCGCCAGTTGAGCGGCGATTCGGCCGGCTTCTCCGGGGGCGTCCGATGTTGGCAGTCGCACCAGGAGCCGCCACGGCATTCGTCGTGGTGACGATCCCGGCACGCCTGACAGATCATGCCTCCATTGTCGTCCAAGCGGTGGCGTCGACTCCGCCCGCCCGGACGGCGCGGGGCCGGCGGCAGGGCGGGCCCGGCCGGTGCCGGGCCCGCCATGGATCCGGTCAGCGCGGGCGCCGTCTGGCCATCCGCAGCATGGTCGCGGCCACCATCAGCGCACCCATGAGCAGGAAGCCGGTCTTGGCGGCCGACCGTTTGGGCCTCTGGACGCCGGGCTTGAATCGCTGCGAGTCTGCGGAGATCTTCGTCGGTTCGCCGGTCTTCAGCGTCATGGCATTGATGAACGGGATAATCATGGTGCTTCCTTGCGTCCAGGGCCGGGGTGGCCGCACCGCGAACCTATGCGGCGTCACTCTTGCGGTGACGGGGCGGTCACGCGCCTACCCGTTGTGACCGTCTCGTCCGGATCAGTAGTCTGCCCAGGTGCGCAGACCCGCAATCTCGCGGTGCGCATCCTTGGCAACACGTTGGGTGACCAAGATCGATCAAAACGGATCGCCGAAATGGCCAACACGGTATGTTCCACCCGGACGAGCCTCTACCGTAGAGCATCGTGACGACCGTCTCCGACGCTCCACGCGTCGCCGAAGTCCCCGCGCCGACCTCCGCCGCGGGGCTGCGCGCGATCGCGTGGCGACTCGTGCGCAACACCGCGGTCGCGGCGTTCCGCCATCGGGTGACCGGGCTCGCCGCGGAGGCCGCGTTCTTCGCGCTGCTGTCGATGCCGCCGCTGGTCCTCGGGCTCATCGGCACGATGGGGCACTTCCGCGGGGCCCTCGGCGAGCCGACCGTCCTCGAAATCCGCGCCTGGATGCTGGAGCAGGCACAGACGGTGCTCACCGGCCCGGCCGTGACGACGGTCGTGGAGCCTCTCATAGACGACGTCATCCGCGGCGGCGGAGTCGACATCGTCTCGCTGAGCTTCTTGATCTCATTGTGGGCAGGGTCGCGCGCGCTCAACGTGTACGTGGACACGATCACCATCGCCTACGGCCTGTCCGGCATCCGGGGCATCGTCAGGACCAGGATGCGGGCGTTCTTCCTGTACCTCATAGGCCTGCTGGTCATGCTGGTCGTCATCCCGTTGCTCATGGCCGGGCCCGCGCTGGTGCGCCGGTCGCTGCCCGGCAGCACCGACTTCATCGCGCTGCTCTACTGGCCGGTGGTCATCACGCTCTCGGTGCTGTTCCTCGCGACGCTCTACCACATGAGCGTTCCGGTCAGGACGGCCTGGTGGCGTGAGGTCCCGGGGGCGGTCGTCGCGCTCGGGATCTGGATCGCCGGCAGCTTCCTGCTCCGGCTCTACCTCGCCGGTTCGCTGTCCGGCGTGTCGGTCTACGGATCGCTCGCGGCGTCCATCGCGATCCTCGGCTGGCTCTACGTGGCGGCGCTGGCGGTACTGATCGGCGCCGCGCTCAACGCCGAGATCGACAAGATCTGGCCCAGCGCCGGAACCGCCCGGGCCCGGGCGATCCGCACCGCGGCCTGAGCTCCTCTCGTCCGAGCCGTTGAGCCTGGGCCCCTGAGACTGGGTCCTTCTGCCTGAGCCCCGCCACCTCGGCGTCCGGTCCGGGCTCCTCGCACTGAGCCCCCGCCGGGCGGCGCGCCGGACGTCCGTACCATGCGCCGGAGCCCGGATCCGGTTACCATTGGAGCTCCGCGAAAGACGCGGCGCATGTCTGGAGAGAGGGAGGTGAGCCCGGATGGCCGTCTTTGCCATGAACGCTCACCGACGTCCGATCCTCCAGCATGCCCGTCTGAGCTGACGCCCGCTTCCGGGCCGGCCGCGCGGTCTCCCGCGCCAGGCCGGGGCATCTGTATCCCGAAGGGTGCAGGTAGTGGTTTTCGCGGAAAATTCTGCTTTCGATCTATTCGATCTCGGCTGGGACGACGGCTGGGCGGCCGCGTTCGCGGCCTGTGCGGCCGATGACGGCCTGACCGCCGCACGTGTGGCGCGCGTCGACAAGGGCGCCTGCGACATCCTGTCCGGCGAGGGTGAGGCACGCGCCCTGATCGGCGGCGAGCTGCGCCGGGCGGCCGCCGAGGACCCGGTGGACCAGCCCTGTGTTGGCGACTGGGCGGTGGTCCGGATTCAGCCGGACGGCGGGCGGAAGCTCGTGGCCGTGCTGCCCCGGCGCACCGCGATCGTGCGCGGCGGCGTCGGCCGGGAGTCTCGCGGCGGCCTGTCCGCGGATTCCCGCGGTCAGGTGCTCGCGGCCAACGTCGACGTCGTCTACGTCGTCGAACCGGCCGCGCACGAGCCAGGGGACGACAGCGCGGACCTCGGCCGCATCGAACGGCTGCTCACCCTCGCGTGGGAGAGCGGGGCACTACCGGTCGTCCTCGTCACCAAGGCCGATCTGGCCGGGGATCTTCCAGGGCTGCTCGATCGCGTGATCGAGGCGGCCCCGGGCGCCGACGTCCACGCCGTCTCGTCCCTGTCCGGCAGCGGGCTCGAGCCCGTGCGGCTCCACCAGGGCCGCACGGCGGTGTTGCTCGGGCCGTCCGGGGCCGGCAAGTCGACGCTCGTCAACGCGCTCGCGGACGCCGATCTCATGGCCACGCAGCGGGTCCGTGCATCCGACGGCCGGGGCCGGCACACGACCACCCACCGGGAGCTGCTGATGCTCCCCGGGAGCGGTCTCGTGATCGACACCCCGGGACTGCGCCGGGTCGGCCTGTACGACGCCGACGCGGGACTGGCCCAGACGTTCTCCGACATCGAGGAGCTCGCCGAGGGGTGCCGTTTCTCCGACTGCGCCCATGACGGCGAGCCGGACTGCGCCGTACGGGCGGCCGTCGAGTCCGGGGAGCTGCCGCGTCGCCGGCTGGACAGCTGGCACAAACTGCGCCGTGAGGCGGCCTGGATGGCCGGCCGTACCGACGCCCGGCTGCGGGCCGAGCAGACCCGCCGCTGGAAGATCATCCACAAGGAGATGCGGAGGTCGGGCCGTAACCGACCCTGATCACCGGAGGTGTGACCACGTGGTCGCGGGGGCACCGCACTCGGCGCGGCCCCCCGCGACCCGCGGTGCCCTGCCGGAGCCGGGCCGGAGCCGGGCCCGGGCCGGGCGTGGGAGCCCGGTGGCGAGAGCTCGGCGGCGGAGTCGAGTGGCGGGAGTCCGGTGGGTGAGAACGGGTAGGGCCACCACCGAAGAGGTGATCCTGGTGCCCCTCATCTCCTCCGGCCTGAGCGGGGGCGTGCGGCTGCCGTTCACCGACCGGACCGAGGCCGGCCGGCTGCTGGGCGAACGGCTGGTGCCGCTGCGGCTCACGCGCCCGCTGGTGCTGGCCCTGCCCCGGGGCGGCGTTCCGGTGGGCTTCGAGGTGGCCGGCCGGCTGGCCGCGCAAGGCGAGAAGGTGGAGCTGGAGGTACTGGTCACCCGCAAGATCGGCTATCCGTACCAGCCCGAGCTGGGCGTCGGCGCGATCGCCGAGGGGGGCGAGCCGGTGTTCGACCACTCCCTGCTCAAGCGGCTCGACCTCACCACGGCGGATCTGGCCGACACCGTGCTGCGTGAGCGCGCCGAACTGCGGCGCCGGGTGGAGGCGTACCGCGGCCGGCGAAGCCTGCCATCGGTCGATGACCGCGCCGTGGTGCTGGTGGACGACGGGCTCGCCACGGGCGGCACGGCCCGCGCCGCTCTGCGGGCGGTGCGGGCCATGGGTCCGGGCCGGCTGGTGCTGGCGGTGCCGGTGGGTGCGGCCAGAACGGTCCGCGCGATGGAGGACGAGGCCGATGAGGTCGTGGTCCTCGCCACCCCCCGGTCGTTCCAAGCCGTCGGGCAGTGCTACGACCATTTCGAGCAGCTGACGGACGAGGACGTCATGTCGTGGTTGGAGCGAATGCGATCGTGAATCCGGGAACACAAACGGCCCCGCCGCGGTAAGCGCGGGGCCGTAGCGCTCGTCTGCCAGGGGTGCGCCTAGGCGGCGTTTGCGCGGCGCATCCGACGGCGGCGCTCGGAGGCGCGCTCGTCTTCGTTCAGGCCACCCCACGTGCCGTACTTCTCGGGCCGGGAGACAGCGTAGTCAAGGCACTCCGTGCGTACCGGGCAGCCCATACAGACCTGCTTGGCCTTACGCTCACGAATCTCGCGCTCGGGCTGACGTTCACCGTCGGGGCCGAAGAAGAGCACGAGGTCTTCCCCCCGGCACGCGGCGGCGTCCTGCCAGCCCCAGCTGGGACGGAGAAGGTTAGCCTGCCGACGTACCTGAGCCATGGAACACTCACCTCGTTGGTTTTGCTGCACAATTTCGGACATGGACATTGGAAGTACTTTGGGAAGTGCCGAAAGTTCCAACGTCTGAACGTGCCGCTCTGTTCCCTATACTGGGTCCGCACGGCACGGCTCACCCGCGAATGGGGCCTCGGAGAGGTTACACGAGGCTAGCCTCGTTGAGAAGGGTCAGGTCCCCAAGAACGTATGTGTCGAGGTTCTCCTCGCACTGGGGCCCACACGGGTCCGTGCCCGTCGAGTGCTCAACGATCACCCGATAGCGCCGCCCCGCGGCGGTGACCGTCGCCTCATAGGGAGAACCTCCCCGGAGCGACTCCACCCGCACGGCGTCGACCCCCAGAATACCCGAGTCCAGACGTACATAGTGCTCGGCCGCCTGCGCCGGCTCGGGCATGCCCGCCCGGCCGCGCAACCGGTCGAGGACGACCTCGCCCCGTAGATAGGCCTCGACGGCCGTCACGGCCTCGGGCAGGCGCAGGCTGCCGTAGTAGAGCCCGTGCGGCAGGCACACCAGGTTGGCCGCGAAGCGGTCGCCGCCGACGTGGGTGGTCTCCCAGACGGCGTCGCCGAACCGGGCCCGCAGCTCGCGCGCCAGCGGGGCGCCGGTCCGCGCGCAGCAGGCGTTGCGGCGGCCGTGGGTGCACACCAGCAGGAGCGGGCCGGGAACCGGATCGCCGAAGCCCGGGCGGACGCCGGCCGCCACTGCGGCCAGGTCGAGTTCCGCCAGCTCGGCGGGATCGGCGAGCTGGCGGCCCTCCAGCCAGACGCTGTCGGAACGGGTGTTCCAGGAGCCGGCGGCCGTCCCCGCGGGCGCGCCGTTCGCCGCGCAATGGCCCGCGTAGACCCACAGCGGCGGGGTCGGGCGGCGCCGGCCGGAGCGGCGGATGAACTGGCAGCGAATGCCGAGCCGCTCGGCGGCCTCGACGGTGCGTGCGATGGGGGCGGGCAGATCCAGCGTCTCGGTGTACTCGGGCCACGGGCCGGGATGCTCGATCGCCAGCCAGGCGCGGGCCTTGACGGCCGCGCTGGCCAGGCAGGGGAGCGTGCCGGTGTGACTGCCGGGGCAGTGCTCGCACCCCTTGTCACCTGAGGAATCCGCCAAGGGGTCCGCCCCCGCCTTCCCGCTCGCTCGTGTGGCCCTACTTAGGTGAGACTAACCTTACTTATCCGTGGGCGACCAGGGCACGTGAGGTGCGTCACGTCCCGTCAAGCCCGGTGGCCACCGCCGTAACGCGGCCAGCGGGGCGTCCTGTCCCGTCAGTACGTCAGGGCACGGCTCGCCGCGGGCAGGGCGGCGTCGCGGTCGGCCGCCACTAGGCCGATACGGGTGCGCCGGTCGAGCAGGTCGGCCTCGTCGAGCGCCCCCTCGTGGCGCACGGCCCAGACCAGCTCGGCGCCGGTCACCGGCAGGCCGGGCGCCACAGGCTCCAGCAGCGCCGGATCCTCGCGGCCGAGCGCGGTGATCGCGGCCGCCTCGGTGCCGTATCGCCGGACCAGCCGGCGTGGAGCGTCGATGGCCGACAGCGTGCGCGGGTCCGCGGCACCGACCAGGGGCAGCCGCCCGGTCCGGCAGCGGCCGGCGCCGAGCGCGCCCGCCACGGCGTCCACGGCGTCCTGCGCGACCCGGCGGTAGGTGGTCAGCTTGCCGCCGACGACGGTGACGACGCCGCCGGGGGAGGTGCGGACGGCGTGGCGCCTGGACAGGTCCGACGTGCGGCCGGGCTCGCCGGGGCGGCCGTCGTCGAGCAGCGGCCGCAGCCCGGCGAAGGCGCCGATCACATCGGCGCGGCGCACCGGGACCTCCAGCGCCGAGGCGAGCATGTCGAGCAGGAACCCGATCTCGCCCTCGGTCGGCTCCGGCACGTCCGGGATCGGCCCGTCGGCCGGCTCGTCGGTGAGCCCGACGTAGACCCGCCCGTCACCCTGCGGGAGTACCAGCAGGAAGCGGTTCGGCTCGCCCGGCACCGGCACGTGCAGCCCGGCCGGCAGACCCTCCGGCGCCGAGCCCGGACCGGTCTCGCCGCCCAGGCTCTCGGCCCGCAGCACCAGGTGGGTGCCTCGGGACGGGCGCAGCCGTACGCCCTCGGCGAGCTGTCCGGCCCAGACCCCGGCCGCGTTGATCACCTTGCGCGC
>NZ_JABVEB010000189.1 GCF_014323665.1 Actinomadura sp. HBU206391
CTGCCAGGTCCCCAGCGGCCCGGGTGACCTTTGGAGATCATGGCGTCGACGACCGGTCAGCTCGGCGCGACGACCAAGGTAGGCCCGGATGAGCCAAGGGTCGTAATCGGCCCGGACCCTGCCGGGCGTCGGCCGGTTCGGTGGGCCTTACGACTCCCGTGCGACGGCGGCGAGCTCACGCCATTCGCGGCGGGGCAGCTGTGTCCGGTCCGCCGTGATCACTTGGAGTGTGACGTGGTCGGCCCCGGCTTCGTGGTGTGCGGCGACTCGCTCGCGTACGGCGTCCAGGTCGCCCAAGGCGAAGACCGAGTCGACGAGCCGGTCACTGCCGCCGTCGCGCAGGTCGTCTTCGGCGAAGCCGAGGCGCAGCAGGTTCTCTGTGTAGTTGGGCAACTGGAGGTACATGGCCAGATGCCCACGAGCGATGGCTCTCGCCCGGTCGGTGTCGGTGTCGAGCACGACCTTGACCTCGGGTGCCAGCAGCGGGCCGGCGCCGAGGACCTCCCGTGCCGTCCGGGTGTGCTCGGGCGGGACGAGATACGGGTGCGCACCCGCCGCGCGGTCGCGGGAGGCCGCGAGCATCTTCGGGCCCAGCGCGGCGATCACCCGTTCCGACCCGGGCATCTCCGCGGCGTCGAGCCGGTCGAGGTAGTCCATCATCGCGCCGTACGGTCGCCGGTAGTCGTCGCCGACGAGCTTCCCGTGGCTCACGCCCAGGCCGAGGAGGAAACGTCCGGGATCGCTCTTGGCCAGCGCATTGTGCTGTGCGGCGACGTCCTCCGCCGCGTACTGCCAGATGCTGAGGATCCCGGTGGCGACCACGATGCGCGAGGTGGCCTCGATCAGCGGTACGGCGTGCTCGATGCCGGGGCTGCCGCCGAGCCAGATCGCCCCGTAACCGAGTTCCTCCAGCTCCGCGGCCGCTTCGGTGATCTCGCCGCGCGCTTGCTGATCCTCCGAGCGCAGCCCGATGCTCCAGATTCCGACTGGTCCGAGCTCCATGCCGTACCTCCGCGTTCGTTTTCGACCGGTCATGAGCGACAACCCGCGTCGGAACATGGCTATTTCAGGTGGCCCGATCGCCGCCATCTGTGCCTTGACGACCTCCGGCGCCACAGCGGCAGGTGACTCGGCGAGGTCGGGCGCGCCGGACGCGAAAACGGCTCCTCCGATGATCGATTCATCGGAGGAGCCGCTAGTGAAGCGGAGGATCGGGGATTTGAACCCCGGATGGGCGGTAAACCCAAACCGCATTAGCAGTGCGGCGCCATAGACCGGACTAGGCGAATCCTCCTGGATGCCATCAGGCCGCACACAGGTTACCGGTCCGCGGGCCACCCGGCAAAGCGCGCCGCGGAGAGCGTGTCCGAGAAGTCGATCTCGGGTGAAATGCCGGGTGATCTGCTTGCGCGTTCGCGATGGGCTCCGCACCTCGCGCGGCGCCGCCCGCGGCGCCTAGCTGAGACGTGGCGATGTACGGGGGCGGCGGGGACCCGCCGTGACGCGCTCCCCGTCCCGGGAGGCCGGGGAGCGCGTCAGCGAGCGGGCATCAGGGCCGTGGCCACTACTCGCAGGCAGCCTTCAGCCTCGTGCTGGAGCTGATGAGCGCGTTGGCGTCCGGCATCTGGGGGTTGCCGGACGCGGCCTGCCGCAGGGTGTTGGCCAGGCCTTCGAGGTCGGTGGCGACGGTGTTGCCCGCGGCCTCGACGTCGCCGCCCGCCTTCGCCCCTTCGGCACGGATGTTGTTGGCGGCGTCGGTGTAGACCTGGGAGAGCGCCGTCGGATTGCTGATCATCCCCTGGGCCTTGCTGGAAATCCCCGCGAGTTCCGTCTTCATGTTGTCGCATGCGGCCTTCGTGTCGCCGCCGCCGATTCCCGGAAGACAGGCGGTCGTCGAGGCCACCGCGGCACCGAGAGCAAGGACGGCGAGGACACGGGCGGGAGTTCCACGCATCGGAATGATCTCCTTATAGGGGGATGGACCCGGACGAGACGAGTAAGAGTTCCGTCTCATAGGCCACTTAGGTGTCGTGATGACCCGTACGGTTCCATCCGTCACGCATCGGGGTCAGGAGCCGAACACCTCGGTACGAGCGGACACCCCGGTCGAGGGGTCGTCGCAGAAGACGCCGTCGACGCCGAGCCGGTACAGCTTGGCCAGCCAGCCGGGCACGTCTCCGATCGCCCGCTCGTAGCCGGGGGCACTCGGGTTGCCCTGGCGGAAGTCGGCCGGCAGCTGCTGGTTCTCCCCGCGGATCGTCCAGGTGTGGACGTCCAGCCTGAGGTTGTGGGCGTCACGGATCAACGAGGTGGGCGCACCGAGCCTTCCCGTGGCGTCCACAGGTACGATCCGCGCCGTGTTGGCGCCGATGCCGTCGGCGTAGGAGGCGACGAATCGCAGGCCCGACGGCTTGACCAGGTCGTCATAGGTACGGGGATCGCCGTTCGCAACGAAGTCGTACGGAGCGCCGGCGGCGTCGATCAGCTGGATCAGCCGCACCTTCGTCTTGGGACGAAGCGCCCGCAGGTTCGCGGTCTCGAACGACTGGATGAAGACCTTGTCATTGCGGTCGTCGAGCCCGTACTTCTTCAGCAGGGCCACCAGGGGCTCTTCCAGCGAAAGCCCGATGCCGTCGAAGTACGTCGGGTGCTTGGTCTCCGGATACACGCCGACCTTGTTGGCGCGGGCGAGCTGCAGCACCTCCTCGACGGTCGGGATCGTGTCGATTCCGTTGAAGACCGCGTTGTTCGGACGCAGCGCCGGAATCCGCTCCTCGGTGCGCAGCGTACGGATTTCGGCGAGGGTGAAGTCCTCGCTGAACCAGTCCGTCCGGGTGACGCCGTCGATGGTCTTGGTCTTCTTGCGGTCGGCGAACTCGGGGTGGCTCTCGACATCGGTGGTGTCGGCGAGCCAGTTGTCATGCCGCGCGACCAGCCTGTGGTCCTTGGTCGAGACGACGTCGGGCTCGATGTAGTCGGCGCCTTGCGAGATCGCCACCTTATAGGCGCTCAGGGTGTGCTCCGGCCGCAGGCCGCTCGCGCCGCGGTGACCGATCACGATGGGGGCGCGGGCGCCTTGATCGGCGACCGCGGGGGCGCTGCCGCCGGTGAGGCCGACGTAGGCACCTGCCGCCGTGATGACGGCCAGGCCGCCGGCCAGGACGCGCTTCGTGACATGGGACATGTACTAACCTCCAGGTCGGAATGCGGCTCGACACTACGGCTGCGATCTTGCCGTTAACCGTCGTATGGCGGAACAGCATCTGACCAAGAGTGTCCTTTGGGCTCTCCCGCCTCTTCCGGCTACTGGTTGCCCTTTTTCATTTGGTGTCTGTACTGTCGATAAGGGTCACCATGGGAAGGGTCGCCATGGGATTGAGGGCGGGGCCGAAGGATTTACAGGCACGGCTACCGGGCCGGTGCGCACGGCCTCGTCCGCCACCTGATCGTCGTAGGCGCACGCCGCAACTGACACGAGGCAGCACCACCTCGCGCCGACCAGGGCGGACGCCAGTAAAGGGGCACAATGTCGGTACAGGTCGATCAAGAGATGCATGAGCAGTTGCGGGAACGGATTTTCACCGCAGGGATTCAGGTCTTGGTCGAGAAGGGCTACCACGACGCCACGTTCTCCGACATCACAGCCCGTGCCGGCATCTCCCGCGGCCTGATCACCTACCATTTCCCCGACAAGCTCGCGCTCGTGGAGGAACTGCTCGACCGGAATCTCGACGGCATCGCCGAGATCGTCGATGTGACCGGAACGCCCGACGAGCGGCTCGCCAAGATCATTGACCGCGTACTGCTCGCCACGGCCAGGACCCTCCCCCTTCAGCGGCTGGCGCTCAGCTTGATGATCCACCCGTCCACCCATGGGCTCTTCGCGCAGGTGGAGGGGCGGAAGCAGGCGAAGCTGATCGCCCTTGAGGACGGGCTGCGGGAGCTGTTCGCGGCCCGCGGCGCCGTGGACCCGGCCTTGGAAGAGGTCATGTTCCGCAGCGTCATGGAAGGCGTGATCTACAAGGCCGCCATCTACTCGGACCAATACCCCATGGAACGGGTACGCCGCCGGCTCCATGAGATGTACGAGTTGCCGAGCCCGCAGGCATTCCTCGTCGAGGCCGACCCGCCGCCGGTGGGCCGTTTGCGTGCCGCCGGCCACTCCCAGCCGACCAGCGCCGCCCCCGACCTCGCCAAGCCCTCCTCCGACCCCGGCAACGCCACGTCCTGACGCCGTACGGGCGCGCCCCGGCGCCGGCCTCGCAAACCGATTCGTCGTTGTGCCCGGGCAACCGGTACACTCGTCTCCCGTTGCAGCCGTAGCTCAACGGATAGAGCACTTGACTACGGATCAAGAGGTTGGGGGTTCGAATCCCTCCGGCTGCGCCAGCTCAAAGGCCCCTTCCGATCTTTGGAAGGGGCCTTTTGCCAACTGGTTTGCTAACAGGCGCTATGCCGCCTCGTCGACCGCCCTGGCGAAGATGTCGGCGGCCTGCGTCACCTGAGAACTGATCACGTGCGCGTACACCCGGAGAGTGATCGCCGGATCAGCGTGCCCGAGCCGGGCCGCAACGACGTGGACGGCCACACCGGCCAGCAGGAGCGAGGTCGCGTGCACGTGCCGGAGATCATGCAGTCGGGCGGCCGGGAGCGATTCCGCCGGCCGTGGCCCCGTCTTGGGATTGTTGTACTCCCGCACCAGCTTCGCCAGGAGCGCTGGGTGGCCAGGGCGGACAGGCGGGGGCGTTCCGCATACCTCACACAACAGCAACCGCGGCCGGTGCAGCCGCAAACCGAGGGGAGGGATGGGAACCCACCCCCGACCACCCGCTAGATCGCTGCCCCAATGGCGCCTAGAATCTCAGCTCCGAAAGCAGGCAAATAACATATATAGCCACATAGAACGCGAATAGTAATATCGTTTATTATCTTTAACTAAAGCATCCTCGTCGGGACTGTCAGGTGGCAGCCAAGTCTCACGTTTGACGGTTTCGTACAGTTGGTCTCGGAGCGTACCGCCTTTGGAAAAATACCTGAACGAAAGGACCGGAATCGGATTTCTACGAAGCAATTGCGCCTCGCGGCGACACTTTGCCGTCCAGCGAGCAATGCGTTAAGTGTTCGATGTCCCTGACATTACGCCGCATGATCCACTACGTCGTCCCCGCGACCTACTCCGACGAAACTGCCGGATGTGAGACTTGGCGTCGAGTCGACAGTCTCGACGGAGGCACTTTAATCAGGAGCAGTTGTCGACAATATCGCATTGTTGCGCTATTTCTTGGGTGTATTTTACGCGCGCCGCGCGAACCGCAATTCCAGGAAGGAAGTCCGGCAACAAAGCTGAGCCGGCGGCAAACTTGCACGGAAGCCCTCGATATCCAGGCTCCACAGCATCGCGGCCATACAGCTGACAGCAGCGGTAACAGCAACAGCAGCAACCGTCGACAGTAGCCGGCACACCCCCACCTACCGTTCGACCTCGGCGGACAGCACCACTGCAGGGTGGTCGGTACTCCCTGAAAAGCGGAAGGCCGGCGGTTCGACCCCGCCCCTGCCCACTTCCTTGATCAGCCAAAACGGCTCTTGACCAGCACATACGTGGTCAGGGGCCGTTCTTGTGTCCGGCTGTCACCGATGGCTTGCGGGTGGCCGGGCGTCCACCGTTGAGCCACGTGGACACGCACGGGTGGCGGAGGTCATTGGCGCTTGCGCAGTATGCAAGTGAGCGGTGGCGGGCAGGCACGCGGGGCCTTTCCCCTCGGCGCGCCCTCGCTGTCGGCCTTCAACGAGCAGGTGCTGTCGTTGTGCGCGCGGGATGAGCGTGCGCGCCATTCGCTCGCACCTCGCCACACTGTAGGCGTCGAGGTCAGGGGCGATCTGATCCCCAATGGGCACCCAGAGCCTCAACCCGAAAGCGGGCATATCCGCATATTTTGTTACATATAAGCGATAGTGATACCCTCTATTATTTTTGGCTAAAGCATTTATGCCGAGACTACCGGATGGCAACCAAGTCTCACGTTTGACGGTTTCGCGCGGTTGGCCGCGGGGATGACATTAGTGGAACATGCGGCATAAGTCGGATAGTACGTTAGTTAACACGCTTATTGTTGTCCGCGACACCAAGATGCCGCCGCGAAGCCGTTTATGTTCCACAGAAAACCGAATTTAGCCCACTAGCTCTACATTTCTCCAAGGAGGCGATTCCATGGAAGTCCCCAAGCGCGTGACGGTTGCCATGTCGGGTCTGACTTTTGCGGGAGCGGCCGCGCTGACCGTGGGTTGGGCCACGCTGGCCGGCGACCAAGCCCTGAGCGCCGTAGCTCAACAGGTGGCTTCCGATAACGGCACCGGCGACCTCGATGCCGAGGCACTGCGCCGCATCCTGGTGCTGCGCCAGATCGAGGAAGCGGAGGCACTGCGCAGGGCCGAGGAAGCCGCCAAGCTCGGTGCCCGTAATCCCGGCGGTGCCGGCGGTGCCGGCGGCACCGGCAATCGCGGCGGTGCCGGCGGTGCCGGCGGTATGGGCGGTGCCGGCTAGACATGGCGGCGACAGCCATAGACCTACGCCGGCCGCCGCCCACTTCGGCAGATACGCCGGCAGCAGGGTGGTTGTCACTTCTGAAAAGTGGAAGGTCGGCGGTTTGACCTCGCCCCTGCCCACTTCTCTGAACAGCCAAAACGCCTCGAGTATGATCGCTCGGGGCGTTTTGACGACAACGCTGACGACAACGACTACGCGGCGGGCAGCCGCATCACTGACGTGGTCACATCTCCGCACGAAGCGCAAGGCCGCAACTTTCGCTTTAGAGCCTGTTCCCGGGGAACACTCGTCGGGTTCCGTCCCGCCCAACCACAGTTGGACCGGATCGCGTCAAGGGCGCCTACGGCGTCGCTACGCGATGCTGACAACGACCCTGGACAACTGTGGACGTGTAAGGAGTTGGCGGCGCATCCGGGACAGCTTTGAGCAGGGCAAAACGTTGGTCTCGGACGGCTGTGGACGATCGTGATCCTTCTACTTATCGTGCTGTCGGCGCACTATCTCGGTGATCCAGATGGGCGCGAACGGAGACGTGCAGCCCGGGGAAGTCGGGTAGTCCTTGAGCACTTCCAGGCGCTCACCGATGTCGATTGCACGGGTGCGGTGCTCGGCGTGATCGATCCCGATCTGAGCCAGGCAGTGGTTCATCGCCCACTGCAGGCGTTCCGGGGCGTCTTTCATCTCCGCCTCGATGATGTCGAGCAGTCCTGCGAGGTCGAGGGCCTCGGGCTTGTTCGTCACGCGTTCGGTGGTCAGCGCCCAGCCGGCACTCGCGACCACTGGGTCCGGATCGGCGGACCAGGCCAGGCGCAGCTGTTCGGAGTGCGGGTTCTTCTTCACCACGTAGTTCACGAGCCAGTCGTGCACCTTGGGTGTGCGCGCCTCGCGCAACATGACGTCCAGCTCGTCACGCTCGAACGCCTTCGGGCGGCAGATCAGGATCGCCAGCAGTCTCGCCGCGGTGTCATCGGTCTCCCAGAGCCGGCACGCGAGTTCCTGCTGCGTCTTCAGCCGCTTCGCGACCCGCGCGCAGCCTGCTGAGGTTCACACCGTGATCGTCACCGTGTTTCTCGTTCACCCCGCGTGTCTTCGGATCCTCGAGCCCGGCCAACTCGGCCAACACCTCGGCCACCATCGTCTCGGCCGTCACCTCGGTCAGCTTCGTCTCGGCCACCTCAGCCTCCCGTCCATCACGTGCGAGATTGAGCCTACGACGGAAGCCGGCCTCCTGTCGTACACGCCGATTCGGCGCGCGGAGTGGGCCGGACTTGAAGGCGACCGATACGAGGACCCTCGTGCCGAAGAGGGCAAGAGCCGGAACCCCTTCCTGATGCTCAGGCACGAGGCGGGTCGCCACCACACCGCCAACGATCCTCCAGCTCGCGCAGCTCTCTCGGTGCGTCCACCCACGAACCCTGACAGAAGCCACCTGCCGCCCGCCCGATCATTTCGGTGCGCCCGGTGGGCTCTCGCTTCAGCCCAGGAGATCGGTGAGAAGCGGAAGTCGAGCCCACCGGTGGATCATTCTTCGTCGGTGAGGCGGCTGCGCAGCCGGTCAAGTGCCTTCTCGGACGGGCTGCCGGGCTCGGCCTGGTAGACGAAGAGATACTGCCCGGGGGTGCTCTCGATCGCGAACCTCTCCCGCCAGAGGATCAGCTCACCGACCTCGTGGTGACGCACGCGTTTGTACTCATGAGGCTTGGCCCGTACGTCGTGGCGAGCCCACAGACGGCGGAACTCCTCACTGCCGAGCGAGAGTTCATCGACCAGCTCGAGAAGAAACGGGTCATTGTGGTTCGCGCCCGCCGCGGCGCGCAGGTGGGCCACATTGGCACGAGCCTCCTGCTCCCAGTCCAAGAAGAACTCGGGTGCCGCAGGGTTGAGGAAGGTCAGCCGGATCAGGTTCTCGTTGTGTTCCATCCCCTCCATCACCACGGTGGCCAGCCTGCTCGCGGCCAGGATGTCCAACCGGAAGCTCACCACGAGGGTCGGCGTGCGGTCCCAGGCCTCTATGAGCCGGAGCACTTCCGGGTTGACGCGCTCGACCGGGCCGGTGGGCACGCGCCTGCCCACTCGGGGGCGGACGAGCTCGTGGAGGTACTCGGTGGCCTCGGCGTCGAGCTCGAGGACCCGGGCCAGGGCGTCGAGCACCTGAGCCGATGGATGGCGTTCCCTCCCCTGCTCCAGCCGGATGTAGTAGTCGGTGCTGACCCCGGCCAGCATGGCCACCTCTTCGCGGCGCAGACCGGGTGTCCGGCGGCGGCCTAAGGGCGTCAGCCCCGCCCGTTCTGGAGTCATGACCTGGCGCCGAGCGCGAAGAAAATCACCAAGGAGCCTGTCACCGTCCATTTCCACAAGCTAGGACGTAACGGAGCGGCGATCCTGGTTGCGTCACACCCAGCCTCAGCAGGGGTGACGTGTGTCGTGGTGGGAGATCGGCATTTTGCCCGGCCCTGGCGACCGGTCCTGACGATCGGCAACGGTGCCGCGACGACTCTCGCGACCGTCCGCGGGCGGGATCGTCTGATCCTGGGTGTGCGGGACCCCCGGTTCTGGGAGGGAGGGGGGGAACGTCGGCACCCGAGTGGTGGGGGCCGCCATTCACTTGTTCACATGGCGCGATAGCCCCATCGGACCAAGGCCGGAGACGTCAGGCCGGAAGCTGTTTCGGGACCCGGGAAGGCACTAACCGGCGCGTGAGGGGTAGGGGTGATAACAGCGTGAAAGGGGGTCACGTAGATGGATGTTTATCTCTACTCGGTGGTGCGTTGCATGCCGGATCCCCGTACCGGCGAGTTCGTCAATGTCGCGGCCATCGCCGGGAACCCCGTCGCGGGCGACTGGTCGATGCGGCAGGTGGGCGACGAGAGCCGTGCACGGAGGCTCGCGGACGCCACCGCCCTCGAAGCCGTGCACGGCTTCCTGGCCGAGGCCGGCGCGGAGATCGACGAGAACCTCGAGCGGATGGAGGACATCGGCGAGTCCGGCCTCGACGAGGCCTGGCTCCAGCGGCTCTACCGTGATCATCAGGATGTGGTGCAGTTGACGAGGCCCACCCCGATCCTGGCCGAGGACGCGGAACAGGCGCTCGAGATCCTCTTCGACCGGGTGGTCATCGATCCGGGCATCGAGCACCGGGAACAGTCGATCACCAGGCATCGCGTGCTGGCCGAACTCCGGGACGCCTACCACCGTGCCGACATCAGCCGTGATCTCGTACGTCCGAGAGTTCAGGTCTTCGTCGGCGGTCACGTGCACACGTCCGTCGACTTCGCCGTCACCGGCGGCGACCGTGTCGTCCAGCTTGCGCAGGGGTGGTCCTTCCAGCGCACCGACCTGGAGGAGCTTTCCGTTCAGGTCAAGGCGTGGGGCTATGTCATCGACGGGCTTCGCGAGGGCGAGTCGGCCCGGGTCATCGACTCGGAGGACCGGTCGATCCCGATCTCCCGTGACGTCGATGTGGAGATCGCCTTCGCCCAGCCGAGGACGTCCGAACAGTCCGAGGCATTCGAAGAGGCGTCAGAGATCTTCTCTCGTCTGGGCGGTCACGCCAGCGAACTGGACGACGTCGACATGGTGGCGGAACGGGCGGTGAAGCTGCTCTACGCGGGACGCTGACCCGGCCTGCTCGGAGACGCTGACCGGGCCTGCTCTGGACACGCCCGCCGGTCCTGCTATGCGGACGTGCTCGCGAGGCCTCTGCCGCTGTCGCGAGTCATCTCTTTGCTTCCACAGGGAAGAAAATAGTTGCCGCGTCGTTAGGTTGCATGCCATTAAGCAGGAGGGTAACCTTCAAATCAACTTAGAGGTTTCCTCTTAGCGGGAACCGAAGGAACGACACGATCCATGATCTTCGGAGGTGGTGGCAATGCTGCTCACGTCGATCGACCCGTTCGTGCAGGAGTTCGAGCGCCAGTTCGACCGGCTCACCCGTCAGACCGCTCAGTCGAGCGCGGCCGTCATGCCGATGGACGGCGTCCGCCGCAAGGACGACGTGGTCCTGCGCTTCGACCTTCCCGGAATCGACCCCGACTCGATCGAGGTCACCGTCGACCGTGGCGTGCTGAGCGTGGGCGCCGGTCGCGAGGAGGCGTACGAGGACGATGAGCGGGTATTCGTCCGCGAGCGTGTGATGGGTACGTTCAGCCGGCGCGTATATCTGTCGGAGCACCTTGACGCCGACCAGATCGAGGCCGCTTACTCCAACGGCGTGCTCGCGGTGCGGATCCCGGTGCTGGAGAGGGCCAAGCCGCGCAAGGTCGAGGTGCGGCAGACCGA
>NZ_JABVEB010000019.1 GCF_014323665.1 Actinomadura sp. HBU206391
TGCCGTGGCCCGGAAGGTACACCCGGGTCGGCGCGAACGCGAGCGCGCCCGCGTCCCAGGCCTCCTCGTCTCCGCCGGCCGACGCGTCGGCGGCCACCACCCCGCCGGCCGCCAGCACGGTGGTGACGAGCGCGTCGACCTGCCCGAGGAGCTCGAGCAGCCCGGGCTCGGCGTCGCGCAGCGACCCGCAGAAGACCGGCAGCGCGTTGGCGCCCTGGGCCTCGATCGCGTCGCACAGCACGTCGACGAACCCGGTGTTCCCCGACAGCTCATGGGCTCGGTAGAAGATGACACCGACCGTGGGGGGCGCCGGATCCCGCTCCCCCGGGTCGAGCGGGTCGAGCGAGCCGTGCACACCGTAGGCCGGCATCGCGACGGGGGCGGCGAACCCCTCGCCGGTCAGCAGCAGAGTGTCGGACAGGAAGCGGATCAGCTCACGCAGGTTGGCGATGCCGCCCTCGCGCAGGTACGCGAGCGTCTCGGCGGCGACACCCGCGGGAACCGTGGACAGTGCCATGAGTTCGGCGTCGGGCGTGGCCTCACCACCGAGCAGCACCAGCGGCACTCCGCCGGCCCGCAGCGCCTCGACCCCGTCGGGCCAGGTGCGGTGTCCGCCGAGCAGTCGGACGACCACGACGTCCGCGTCGGCGGTGAGAGCCGCCAGCTCGGCGAGATCCAGCCGGGTGGGGTTGGCGGTCACGTATCCGGCGTCGGCCGCACGCGCGGCGAGCAGTTCGGTGTCGGCCGTGGACAGCAGCAAGACGCGCATCGGCATGCCTTCCCCGGGGTTCCGCGCCCCGGCTCGGGTGGAAGAGTCGGCGACGGCGGGAAGTCTCCTGACTCCCGGATCACCGCTCTCCCTCGGCCTTCCAGCGTTGCCGCCGTGGCCCAGATCGAGGGAGCGCTCCCCGGTCACAGTTGCGGGACAGCCCCGGATTCGCACCGGGTTCCTTCTCCGCCGTCGCCCGGCAGTCTATGACCAAGGCCGCCGCACTGGCGGCAGGCCGGTCGCCGGCCGAACTCGGGGCGCTCACGGCGGCGATCCAGTCCGATCAGCGACAACTCTAGGTGCCCGATGCACTACTGGCCGTAGCCTGTACCGCCCGCACCACATCGAACCGCATCGAGCCGCATCGATCCGCTGATGAGCCGTCGACGTCATCGAGGAGCCCGCAATGGAGGGGAATCTGGCCTGGGCACTGGCCGAACGCGCAGCGCTGTACGGCTGGCGCGACCGGCCGCTGTTCCACGCCGACGAGGCCACGTACACCCACGGCCAGGTCCACGACGCGGCGGCGAGAGCGGCGGCCGTGCTCCACCGCGCGGGGATCAGGCGGGGGCAGCGCGTGCTCATCGCGCTGCCGGACACGATCGGCTTCGCCACGGCGCTCCTCGCCGCGATGCGGCTCGGCGCGGTCGCCGTGCTCGTCGGCCCCGAGCAGGCTCCGGAGCGGCATGCGCGCGCGCTGAGCGACGCCGAACCGGTCGCGGTCGTGTGCGACGACGGCGAGCTCGCCGACCGTCTCGGGGCGTCGCGGGTCCACGGCAGGCCGCGCGTCCTGACCGCCGCCGACCTTGCCGGCGGTCACGGTCCGACGCCCGACCCCGAGCCGCTGCCGCCCGGCGCCCCGGCGTACGTGCAATACACCTCGGGCACCTCCGGCCCGCCGAAGGGCGCCGTCCACCGGCACAGCGACCCCGAGACGCATTTCTACGCGATGGCACTGGGTGCGCTCGGGATGGGCGCCGACGACGTGATGTTCTCGGTGGCCAAGGCCTGCTCCCCGTACGGCCTGGGCAACACGATCTTCTTTCCGATGTTCTGCGGCGCGGCGGCGATCCTCTGGCCGGACCGGCCGACCGTACGCGGTGTGGTGCGGCAGGCGCGGCGCCACCGGCCCACCGTGCTGTTCGCCGTGCCCGCCTTCTACGCACGGCTCGCCGTGGCCCTCGGAATCGGAGGCGCCGCCGAGTCGGATCGGCCGGCGTTCTCGTTCCTGCGTGCGGCGGCCTCGGCCGCCGAGCCGCTGCCGCCCTCGCTCACCGACCGGATCGAGACGGCGATCGGCTGCCCGCTGCTCGACGGGTTCGGCACCGCCGAGGTGGGGCACACGTTCGTCTCCAACACCGTCACCCGCCGGCGCCGCGGCACCCTCGGCGTGGTGCTGGATCCGTACGAGATCTCGGTCCGCGCCGAGCACGGCGGCGAGACGGCCATCGGCGAGCGCGGCGTGCTGCACGTACGCGGCCCGTCCGTGCCGACGGAGTATCTCGGCGGCACGGGCTCGATCGGCGATGTGCAGGACGCACAGGGGTGGTTGCGCACCGGCGACCTCGTCCACGTCGACGCCGACGGATTCGTGCACCACCACGGCCGGGTCGAGGACCTCGAGACGGTCGGCGGCGACGTCGTCACCCCGCTGGAGATCGAACGGGTCCTCGGCGCCCATCCGGCCGTGTCGGAGGTGGCCGTCGCCGGCCGGGACGGCGAGGAGGACGCGTTGTGGGCGTTCGTGGTGCTCATGGCCGGACATCCGCCTTCCACCGCGCTGGAGAGCGACCTGGTCGGCCTCGCGCGGGCGCGGCTCCCGTCGCCCGCGGTGCCGCGGTCGGTGCGGTTCGTCTCCGCGCTGCCCCGCACCCCGGCCGGCAAACTCCACCGCGCCGCGCTGCGCCGGGCCCCGCTCACGGAGCCCTGATCCCAGGCCACGCCGCGGTTCACGCGGCCTGCCAGGAGCAGCGGAGGCCTCCACGTGAACAGGCTCCGCACACCGTGATCGGGCTCCCGTCACGCGGTGATCGGGCTCCCGCCACGCGGTGATCAGACCGTGGACACCCGGTGATCTGAACGGACTGCCGGGGCGGCGGGCAAGGCCGGCCGCCGATCCGCAAGGATCGGTACATGTCGCTGCGTGTCGCACTCATCGGATATGGCACCGGAGGCGCGGTCTTCCACGCGCCACTGATCTCCTCGGTCCCCGGCCTGACCCTTTCTGCGGTCGTGACCTCGGACCCGGTGCGGCAGGAGGCCGTACGCCGCCGTCACCCGGGCGCCGCCGTGCTCGACGGCGCCGACCGGGTGTGGGACGCGGCGTCGTCCTACGACCTGGTGGTGGTGACCACTCCGAATCGGCTGCACGTGCCCCTGGCCAGCGCCGCGCTGGAGGCCGGCCTGCCGGTCGTGGTGGACAAGCCCGTCGCGGCGACGGCCGGGGAGGCCCGGTCGCTCGGCGCACTGGCGGCCGAGCGCGGGCTGCTCGTGGTCCCGTTCCACAACCGGCGGTGGGACGGTGACTTCCGCACGGTGCGCGGGCTCATCGCCGAAGGCCGCCTTGGCGACGTGCGGCGGCTGGAGTCACGCTTCGAGCGCTGGCGGCCCGAGATCAAGCCAGGCTGGAAGGAGAACGCCGATCCCGCCGTGGCGGGCGGCGTGCTCTACGACCTCGGTTCACACCTCATCGACCAGGCCGTGACGTTGCTCGGCCGGCCGCTGCGGGTCTACGCCGAGCTGAACACGCGGAGGGCGGGGGCCGTCGTGCCCGACGACGCCTTCGTCGCGCTGACCCACCCCGGCGGACGGATCTCGCACCTGTGGATGAGTGCGGTCACCCCGCTGCTCGGCCCGCGCTTCCGCGTGCTGGGCGGTGACGCCGGCCATGTCGCGTACGGGCTGGACGGGCAGGAGGACGCGCTGCGGGCCGGGCGCACACCGCTCGACGAGGGTTGGGGGATCTCGCCACCCGAGTCGTACGGTGTCGTCGGCACGCCGGAGCACAGCGTCCCCGTGCCGACCGAACCAGGTGCCTACCAGGAGTTCTACGCGGACGTGGCGCGAGCCGTACGCGGCGAGGCAACACCGCCGGTGGCCCTTGACGACGCCGTGACCGCACTCGAGGTCATCGAAGCGGCGATGCGCTCGCCCCGCGAAGGCGGGGTCGTCACCCTGCGGTGAACGACCCCGGGGGCCGCCGTTCCTCTCGGTTCACGCCGCCCTCCCGGTTCACGCCGCGACGAAGACCTCCCATGAGGCGTCGCGGCGCACCAGCAGGTCACGGGTGAGCAGGTCGCGCCCGGCGGGCCACACCTGGTCGACCGCCCATCGCAGCTTCTCCAGGCCGTCCGGGTGGGCGGTGCCGGTGGCCACGAAGACCTCTCGCGAGGGCACGGCCACCACGAGGTCGCCCTCGACGTCCTGCGCCAGCTTCTCCATGAGCGAGTCGTCGAGCAGCAGCCCGGCCTCCAGGTCGTTGCCCAGCCCTATGGAGACGGCCTTGGCGTCCGGATACCAGTTCATCGACAGGTCCGGGCGGCGCGTCCGCAGGTTTCCCGCCGCCTGCGCGCGCAGCGCACCGGGCTCGATCCCCAGCTCGGCGCAGTGCCGCCGCGCCACGTACTCGTAGCGGTCCGGCAGTTCGAGGGCGTACGACGCGTACAGGTCACCGGCGAACGGCTCGCGCACCGGCTCGGCGTCGGGGGCCGGCGGGAACTCGAGCCGCAGCTCCACGGGCACGCGGGCTCGCATGATCGGGACGATGAGCGTGTGTCGCGGCTCGGTCATTCGGGCGATCCTCGATTCGTCCTGACTCGCCAGTCGTCGTGCGTCGTCGTTCATGTCGGCAGTCGTCGTTCGGCAGTCGTCGTCGGTCACTTGTGCGGAGGGGTGGAGTGGATCACCTTAGCGGGCCGCCGGGGGCGACGACCGGCAGCCCGGCCGGTGCACCTCGCTCGATGAGCCGCAGAACCGCGCCCGTGTCCAGGTGCTGCTCGACGAGATCACCGAGCAGGTCGAGCCGGGCCTCGCGCAACGCGGCGAAGCCGGTGTCGGGAGCGGGCGTGAAGTCCCGCCCGGCCACCTCGGCCACATCCTTCAGGAAGGCCCGGCGAAAGCCGTCGTTCTCCAGGGCGCCGTGCCACGTGGTGCCCCACACCGTGCCGGCCCGGCAGCCGTCCAGGAAGGGTTCTCCGCCCTCGACCGCCGCGACCCCGTGATGGATCTCGTACGCGTGCACCTGTTCGCCATAGGCGGTGCCGACCGGTCGCCGCAACGTCTTGACCGGTGCGAACTCGACCCGGACGGGCAGGAGGCCGAGCCCGGCGACAAGTCCGGCGCACGACTCCACGTCGTCGAGGATGTCGCCGGCCAGCATCTGGTAACCCCCGCAGATGCCGAGGATCGGCCTGCCCTCGCCCGCCAGCCGCGCGATCTCGGCCGCTAGCCCGCGTGACCGCAGCCAGCCGAGGTCGGCCACGGTCGCCCGTGACCCCGGCAGAATGATCAGGTCGGCGTCGGCCAGCTCACCGGGCGAGGTCACGAACCGGAGGATGACGCCCGGCTCGCACGCCAGCGCGTCCACGTCGGTGAAGTTGGAGATGCGCGGCGGCCGCACGACCGCGACGCGCAGCGTCTGCCGGCCGTGCGGCGGCTGCGCGGCGATCCGCGGGCCGTCCAGCCCGAGAGAGTCCTCGACGTCGAGCCAGAGACCGTCCTGCCACGGCAGCACTCCGTACGTCGGCCGACCGGTGAGCGCTTCGAGCTGGTCCAGCCCAGGGGCGAGCAGCTCGGGGGCGCCTCTGAACTTGTTGATCACGAACCCGGCGATCAGTGCCTGGTCGGCCGGCGACAGCAGGCCGACGGTGCCGTAGAGCGCGGCGAACACCCCACCCCGGTCGATGTCTCCGACGACGATCGTCGGCAGTTCGGCGGCCCGCGCCAGGCCCATGTTGGCGATGTCGCCCTCGCGCAGGTTGATCTCGGCCGGGCTGCCCGCGCCCTCGCAGATGACGATGTCGTACTCGGCACGCAGCGCGGTGAGGCTGGCGAGGACCACCTCGCGGAGCGGTTCGCGGTGCGCACGGTACTCGACCGCGTCGACGTCGGCCACGGGGTGCCCGAGCACGACCACCTGGCTGCGCCGGTCGCTGCCGGGCTTGAGGAGGATCGGGTTCATCTGCGCGGTGGGCTCGATTCCGGCCGCCTGCGCCTGCGTGATCTGGGCCCGGCCGATCTCAGCGCCGTCGGGTGTGACCATGGAGTTCAGCGACATGTTCTGCGCCTTGAACGGCGCGACCTTGATCCCCTGCCGGGCCAGCCAGCGGCAGAGCCCCGCCGTGACGACGCTCTTCCCGGCGTCCGAGGTGGTCCCCGCGACCAGCAACGCGCCCTTCACCGCTCCCCCATCCCACGCCGCGCTGCGCGCGTGAACAACTGCATGATCACGAGCGAGAGGACGGCGGAGAGAAGTGCCGCCGTCAGGGTGACGGCGCGGGAGAGGCGGACGGCGCGGCGGATGTCGGCGACCTCGGGCGATCGGCCGTCGCCCAGTTCCGGGCGCTGCTCGACCCTGCCGCCGTAGGCGTTGACGCCCCCGAGTCGTACGCCGAGGGCTCCGGCAAAAGCGGCCTCGCACCGGCCGGCGTTCGGGCTCGGATGAGCGCCCCCGTCCCGCCGTAGCGTCTCGTACGCCTCGCGCGACCGCAGAACCCCCGCACGGGGCCACCGGCGAGAAGTGCCGGAGGACGGTGGAACGCTGGCAGCGGTGGCTCCGGCAGGGATGGCTCCGGCAGGGATGGCTCCGGCGGGAGTCGCTCCGGCGGAAATGGCGCCGCCGGGGGTCGCTCCGGCAAGAGGCGCGCAGGCGACGGTGAGCAGGCCGGTCACCCTGGCCGGAATCCAGTTGGCGAGATCGTCCAGACGGGCTGAGGCCCAGCCGAAGTTCTCATGGCGGGGGCTCCGGTAGCCGACCATCGCGTCCAGCGTATTGATCGCACGGTAGGCGAGCAGGCCGGGCACCCCCGCGGCCGCGCCCCACAGCAGTGGCGCCACGGCGGCGTCGGAGGTGTTCTCCGCGATCGACTCGACGGTCGCCCGCGCGAGGGCCTTGGCGTCGAGCCCCTCGGGGTCACGGGCGCAGAGATGTGGCAGCCTGGCCCTGGCGGCGTCGAGGTCTCCGGCTTCAAGGGAGCGCGCCATCAGCATGCCCTCGCGGCCGAGAGAGGCGCCGCCGAGCACGGCCCAGGTGGCGACTCCCGTCACAGCCGTACGGGCAAGTGCGGTGACGAATGACCTTCGTGGCGGCGGTACGCCTCGCCCGTCGCCCGGCCACCGCGTCCCACCGCTGGTCAGCCGATCCGCGGCGAGACCCAGAGCGGCCGCTCCGCCGACGCACAGACCGGCGTAGAGGACGCCCGGCGGTTTCGCATCCGCGTGGAGCCGCCGTTCCAGCCGGCCCGCGACCCGGCCGAACGCGGCGACCGGATGACCGCGCCGCGGATCCCCGAGCACCGCATCGAGCACGACCCCGGCCAGCAGCCCCGCGGCGTTCCAAGGTGCGGCCCGCCGGAATGACGGGTCCTCGTACCCAGAGCGACCACGATCCTTCATACGACGCTCACCGCGACGAGCGTCTCCCCGGTCGCCATGCGACTCGGCAAGGGCACTTCCTGGTCCACGCTCATAGTGGTAGACGATAGGGCTTCATCGACACAGATCCGCTCGCAGGTCCATGACCGGTCCACAACTCGCGATCACACACCGGTTCGCGCCGGGTAGGCACCGCTCCTGTGAGTGGCATCACCACGAGAAGCAAAGCCAGTTGGTCATCTGACAGAACTTACTGCCGAACTCTTTGTTCCACTCGTCTTCGGCCCGGTCACGCTCATCGCTGTCCCCTATCGACTCCTTCACTTTTGCATAGGCGCCCCTTTCAAACTTAAATACCGAGCCGAGCATTCTGCACTGTTTAATGGCCCGGACCTCCTGATCCGCTTTCCATTCGATCCTCAGACTTCGCTGGGCTGGTGAGCCCGAGAAGGTCGCTCAGTATGCCTGAAGTTTGCGGATCATTGAGCATTGGCTGCAGGAGGGCATTCAACTGGGCCCGGCGTGTCACCGCCAGGTACGATACCGCGCCTTCGCCAATTTGCCGGTCGCGTTGTTGCGAGGTCGCACAGGGCTCCGGCACGCGCCGGAACGTGGCATGCAACGTATGGCGGTGAATACGTTGCGGAAAAAGCCCAGGGGCCCAGACGGGCCTAATCTCGCTGCCCGGCCGGACCCAACGCCGTCAGCATTCTCCCGTGATTCTCACCGAAGATGCGCGTCCAGATCGTCCCAATTTCTCTCCAGCCAGTCCTGGGCCCGCCGGATGTGTTCGCCGACGCCGGATCTCCACATGCGCGCCCATCCGCCGCCCTGGCGCTCGGCCCGGGTGCGCATCGCGTCATAGGAGCGCTCGAAGCGAATGCGCGCGGCGGGCAGAACGTCACGTCGTTGCTCGCGGTCCAAGCCGTACGCCCCGCAGAACAAGGCGATCCGGTGCCCCACGTCCGCGTCGCGCTGCACCAGGTCGCGGTCGGCCGGGTCGTCGAGCGGAGCCCAGTGCCGCAGCGTGGTCACCAGGTCGTAGAGCCGCGTCGTCGGACGGGCCAGGTCGAAGTCGATGAGCGCGTACGGCAGGCCGTCGCGGAACACCACGTTCTCGGGTGTCACGTCACAGTGGCCGATGAGGTCGTACGGGCCGTCCAGATTCGAGGTCGCCTCGTCGTCCCAGACCGCATCGGCGGGCGGGTCGTACGAGCTCGCGGCGTCGTGGAGTCGGCGCAGCAGCCGCGCCAGCGCGACAAGCGTCTCGTCGGTCGCCGCGAAACCGGGCAGCGGCCGGTGCGGCGTACGGCCGGGCATCCAGCTGAGGATCTCCCGCCCCTGATCGTCGACGCCGAGCACCCGGGGCGAACCGTCGAAGCCGACGCTCTCCAGATGGCGCAGCAGCCCGTGCACGGCGCGCGTGTGCGAGCGCACCGGACGGCGGACCGTGTCGCCGACGCGGACGACGCCCTCGGTCACGTCCCCACCGAGCAGAGGCACTTCCTGGTCCACGGTCATGGTGGTAGACGATAGGGCTTCATGGACACAGATCCGCTCGTCGCCCGCTTGACCGCGGCGGTCGGCAGCACCCATGTGCTGACGGATCCGCAGGTCATCGCGGCGTACACGACCGATTTCACCGGACGGTTCGGCGGGCCGGCCCGTCTGGTCGTGCGGCCGGCCGACACCTCCGAGGTGGCCGAGATCGTGCGTGCCTGCGGCGAAGAGGGCGCGGCCATCGTGCCGCAGGGCGGCAACACCGGCCTGGTCGGCGGCGGCGTGCCCCACGGCGACGAGGTCGTGCTGTCCCTGCGCAGGCTGACGTCGATCGGACCGGTGGACACCGCGGCCATGCAGGTGACCGCAGGTGCGGGTGTGTCGCTCGCCGATCTGCAGCGGCGGGTGCGGGCCGAGGGGCTGGACTTCGGAGTGGATCTCGCCGCACGTGACTCGGCGACGATCGGCGGCATGGTCGCGACGAACGCGGGTGGCGAACGAGTGCTGCGCTACGGCACGACACGCGCCAACGTGGCGGGCGTGGAGGCGGTGCTGGCGGACGGCGGCACGATCGATCGGCTGGCCGGGCTGCCGAAGGACAACGTCGGCTATGACCTGCCGGGGCTGCTCGTGGGCAGCGAGGGCACGCTCGGCATCATCACCCGGGCCCGGTTGCGGCTCGTACCGCTGCGGGCGGGCCGGGCCACCGCCCTCCTGGCGCTCGACTCAATGGACGCCGCCGTGTCGGCGGTCACGGCTCTGCGGGCGCTGCCCTCACTGGAACTGGCCGAGTTCTTCTTCGCGAACGGGCTCGATCTGGTGTGCCGTACGTCGGGGCTGCCGGCCCCGTTCGCCCGCTCCCATCCGGTGTACCTGCTGGTGGAGTGCGCGGCGTCGCACGACCCCACGGACGAGTTGTTCGAGGTCATCGAGAAGCTGACGGCCATAGAGGAGGCGGCGGTGGCCGTGGACAGGGCCGACCGGCAACGGATGTCGGCTTATCGCGAGGGCCACACAGAGGCGATCAACACGGCGGGTGTGCCGCTCAAGCTGGACATCGCCGTGCCGTTGGCCGCCCTCCCGGATTTCGTCAGGGACCTGCAGGCACTGGTGGCGGGCGTGGCGACGTCGTACCTGTTCGGGCATCTCGCGGAGGGCAATCTCCACGTGAACCTGCTGGGGGCGGGAGATCGGGCCGAGGAACTGACCGAGGCGGTGCTGCGGCGGGTCGCCGCGGTACAGGGCAGCATCAGTGCCGAGCACGGGGTGGGCCGGGCGAAGGCCCGCTGGCTTGGACTGAGCCGGTCGCCCGCCGAGATCGCCGCCATGCGCGCCGTGAAGCACGCCCTCGACCCGCACGGCCTGCTCAACCCAGGCGTGATCCTGCCGTCCGATCCGTAACGCGCCAGGTCACGTAGGCCCGTCCCTTGGTTCGGCGCCGTAGGCGGATGCCGTCGAGTTGATCAATCTGTCCGGTCGCGGCGGCATGCGCGTCCGCGCCGGACCCGCGTCGGCAGCCCGCAGAGAGACCCGTATGCCCTGGTCAGAGCGGGTGACGCCGCCCCGAGCGAATACGATCGTGCGAAAGGCACCGGCCTCGCTCTACACTCAGGACGGCACCAGGCGCCCGTAGCTCAGCCGGATAGAGCATCGGACTTCTAATCCGACGGTCGGGGGTTCGAATCCCTCCGGGCGCGCACCGTCTGACCTGGACATTCTCAAAGATCATGAGCATGTCCGGTCGTCGTTTTGGGGTGGTTTGCGGCCCGTGGTTGCTCGTTGGTTGCTCGCCTGTCGTGATCTTGTCGCCCGCGCACTGGTCGGATCTCCTTTGGGTGATCTTTGTTGCAGATCACGATGGGATCGGTCCCAAGGTGCTGAAGAACCGGCTGACCTCCTTTCCGTTGCGCTCATGCTGTGATCGTGAGCTACGGGTTCAGGCAACGTCTTGGACTTCTTCACCGTGGCGAGGATCAGATCAGCGATCTGGATCTTGCCATCCAGGCCAGCAGCGATAGTCAGCAGTTCGCCTGCTGTGCCCATTTCGGTCTCGGCGGCGTCCTGGGTGGTGAACCCGCCGCGTCGGAGTGGGTTACGCCGTCTGCCGTCGGCTTTGGGCGGGAGTTCGAGCTGGTAGTACCAGGTGCCGTGGGTCGGGCTCCATGAGCCGCCCTTGCGCCTGAGCTTGGGGCACTTCTTACGCAGTCGCGTGCCGTTCTCGTTGCGGCATCCGCAGGACTTGTAGGTGGTTCCGGCCACCATAGGTGTTCACCTGTCTTCCGGTGGAGGCTGCACCGCCGGGTTAGCCGGGTTGTCGAGCCCGAGAAGGGCGAGCAGTCCGGCGGTAGGCACCAGGTAGGTTCCGCCGACGCGTAGGACCCGGCAGGGGAACTCCTCCGCGCGGGCCAGCTCGTAGGCCTTGGTGCGTCCCAAACCGAGCACGCGCCCTGCTGTGACCAGATCGACTACTGCGGGCAGCGTGCTGATCTCCGCCGCAGTCATGCCGCGCATCACCACACGCCCCCGCCCCCGCCCGCCGGGTGGCGGCCTGCAGGCGACCCCCCGGCGGCAGCGTGTCGGGCGTGGGTGTCACGGGCGTCCTCCAGCGGATCGGGTCCGCCCCGGGCGGTGTGCGGGCCGCTGGACCGCACGCCAGGTTGGGTGCCGTCGGCATCCCACCTGGCCGCGTCGGGGCGATCGCATCCACGCTCGGCTCCTCGCATGTCGTCAAGCCCGATCCGCTGGCCTGCGCCCACCGGTCGCGCCGCCCTGCCGGGATTTGCGAGGTCCGCAGGGCCGGGCGATGACCCGGCGGCACCGGCCCTGGGCACAGCCGACCAGCGCCGGTTGTGCTGGTCTGTGGCGGTGCACTGTGGCTCTGCTCGACGGCGGGTGGACCCGTCGGCGATGTACGGGTGGCCGGGATATTCAGCGGTGTGGGGCATCGGGTGTGCTTCGGCACCTCCACCCGCCTCGGATGGCGCGAGGGCATGGCAGGCCGACCGCTGAGGCACCTTCTGCGGACCACGGAGGGCCTTCGACCCGGGAGCTGTTCCGCACAGCTGCAGACTCGCTCGGACACGGTCATCCACGCGCGCTGTTGGTTCGATGCGAGGGCAGTGCAGCATCGGATTGGCGAAGCCGGCCGGCGAAGGGGACAGTCGGCCGATGCGCTCGAGGGCGACGTTATCGCCAGGCAATTCAGCGAACTCGCGGCCACCCGACCGGTACCCGTGATCGCTGAGTGAGCGGCGTAGATGGGGAAGGCACCCTGGGCGGTGGCCGCAGCCTGGATGACTCCGAGTCGGCCTCCACGCCGGACGTGGGATGGCCGCATCCAGCTGGCCTGCCGCCCAGGGCGCAGCACATGGACGCTCGTCTCGGCGCTGCTGGTCAAGCCCCACCCCGCCGGATGCCCTGCCGGACCAGAGACCAGGCGCGGGTGCCGCTACCCAGCTCCCGATGCCGCCGGAGTACATCGCCATATGCCGCATCATCGATCGCTCTGTCCCTGAGGTGCTGAGGCGCTCTCCTGGCCTGGGTCGAGTGGGCGTCTTAGGACGAGGACTTCTTCGTGGGCGTTGACGTGCAGGGGCAGACCGGCGGCGCGGGCTTGGCGGGTTTCGTGCATGGCGAAAAACGACGCCCGGGTGACCAACCTGTCGTCTTTGATTCCACACAGCAAAGCCACCAGCCGCTGCACCGGCTCCAAGCCGGCGTCTTGAGCAGCCGCCCAGACCTGGACGGGGAAGTCGACCAGCTGTCCTGCTTTGCGGAAAGGGCGGGTGGTAATGACGACGATGCCGCCGGGGCGCAGCAGCGGCAGGCATCCGGTGAGAATGTCAGTGAACCCCGAGACGAGCCGGTCGTGACTGCCTCGGGAGAGGTTATGCGGGGTCTTGCCGTAGGTGTGGTTCCGCTTACGGACACCGTCCTGCCCGCTGTTGCGGCCGGCGCTGAAGTGGCCCCGCCTTTGCGGTTTCAGGTGTCGAAGGGCCAGCGGCCGTCGGCGACCGGGGAGTCGGGGTCGAATCGCAGGCGGGCCTCGTCGGGGCTTGTGGCCAGGGCCCTCATCGACCAGGCCGGGCGCTTCCTGCCCGAACTCGTGACCAGCACCCGCCTTAACGGGCACACCTGGCACGACATCGCCCAGGCGTCGCGGTCAGGCTGATGGCGGTCAGCTTCGCCGATGGTGAGCTACCGTCAACGGCGGTTAGCCATATCGCGCACATTCGACGCTCTGTCTTGCAGCCGGCCGGAGCGACGGCGTAGGCAACCCGGCACCCGTCGGGCAAGATCACTGGCTGCGACGGCACGACGCCGTCCGCCACCAGTTCCGCGGTCAGCTCCGGCGCGTCTTCACTCATGCACCGCGCCCTTACTGCTGAAATCATCAGGTGAACCGCAGGCTCTGCGGGTTGTTCAGAAGGCGGACTCGGTGCCACATGAACCCGCCGGTCGGCGACCTGGCCATCAGGCTCCCCGGCGCGGAGTCGGCCGCCCGGAACGAATTTGGGCGGCCGACTCCCGCGAAAGTTCGCGATCAGGTGTCGTTGGCGCTTTCCGACGGAGGGCGGTCGACGAGCCAGATGACACGCTCCGGCTCGCTGTAATCGCTTACCTCGGCGCAGGGTCCCTCCTGTCGGGGCGTACTGAGGGTCATATGCCTGCGGAGGGTCCAGCCGGTGAGCCGGTGCTCAGCCAGGAGCGCCTTGATCAGCTTGCGCGTCTCGGAGTAGGAGGTGCAGCCGCGGTGCGCGAACCGGTCGTTCAACTCGACCCGGAATCGGGCGAGCCTGCGCTGCTCGTCGGTGGGTCCGGCGTAGGGCGCGGCGCGGTGCAGTGCACACTGGTCCCTGCCCCCTGGATACACCTTGATCGACCCTTGGGGGGAGCTGTCGACGCACGCGGTGAGCCGGTCGGGTGCCGGCGCGCCGAAGAATCTCGGCCACGCCTCCCGGCATGCTCGCACCGGGTCGTCTTGGGCGGCGTCGAAGTGGATGCCGCCGGCGCCGTTCCGTGCCGGATTCTCGCAGTCGACGGTGTTGGAGTCGAGAGCATGGCCCTTGCCGTCTCCGGCGACCCACGCGTAGGTGCCCGCGGTCCCGCTCACGACGGCCAGTGCGGCGAGGGGGACGGCGACGATGAGCCGCACCCGCCTGCGCTGGGACCGCCGCCGCGCCTGAGCGAGGATCCGCGTGGCCATGGGGCCGTCGGAGTCGGCGAGATGTGTTGAGCGGGTCGGATCCGCGTGACGCATCCGCCGCTCCAGTTCCTCATCGCTGAGCATCGTGTCTCTCCTTCACCTCTTGATCTTCGGCTGCGGACAGGGACCGGCGCAGGCGTTCTCTCGCCCGATGCAGCCGGACGGCGACCGCACCTTGCGAGATGCGGAGCACGGTGGCGATTTCGCGATGCGATAGCTCGTCCCAGTAGGCCAGTCGCAACACCTCCTGGTCTCCGGGCGGCAAGCGGGCCAGCGCTGCCGCCATTTCGTGAGCGTCATCGTCGTCGGTGGGTTCCACAGGCCCGCTCTGTTCCGCGACCCGCCGTACCAGCAGCACCCATCGCCGCCGACTCCGGGTGTGATTGGCCAGCACCCGGCGGGCGATGCCCAGCAGCCACAGGGTGGCGTCATCCTCGGCGGAGGGAATGTGCCGTCGGCGACGCCACGCCACCGCGTACACCTCTGCGACCACGTCCGGTGCCGCGGTCTCGGTCGTCCGCCGCAGGCAGTACGCCATCACCCGCCGGAAGGTCGAGTGGAACAAGCGCTCAAACTCGTCCGAGTCCATACCTCAGCAATGTCCGGCTCGGCCCGCTTCCTTACAACCCTGCAAGGCCATCAAGAGAGCACGGATCAAGTGCCGGCGGACCAGCGGCAGAGGGCCATAGTGTGCGGATGGACATTCGACGAGCAATAGTCAAGACTTGTGGATCAAGGTATTTTAGAGGTTGCCTGCCGCCGGCAGCGCGGGCCGATGGATCCAGGCGGCAAGGTCCGCGGGCGCGCATTCGGCGACTCGGGCGGCGTACCGGGGAAGCTCCTCCTCGCTGAGGACCTGCCGCCACTGGCCTGTTGATCCGCTGTGGAAGAACTGGCTGCGGTCGTGATAGAAGCCGTCGTGGCTGGCTTCGGGCGCGAGCTCGCCGGCCCGGCCCTTCATGACCGCGAACGTGGCGGCCTGGACTAGGTCCGGCCAGGCTGTCTCGGTGATGGCGATCCCGAGCCGGGCCGCTATGTAGCGCATCTGCCCTTCGAGGTCATCAAGGAGGTCCTCGTAGCGCAGCAGCACGATGTTCGGCTGGTCGCGGACCTGCCAGAACGTGTCTAGATGGTGAAGCATGATCTCCAGGTCGGACACGGCCTTCCCGGGCGCGGCCGGATTGACCCAGGACCAGAAGCGCTCGCGCGCGGTCCCGCTCGGCAGGGACGGAGCGGCGGCCAGCAACTCGTCAAGGACCACGGCGCCCACGGCATCCTCCCGCAATGCGAGGGACACGGCCCGGTCGGTGTTGCTGGCATGGCTGTCCAAGGACACGGCCACATCCCGGGGGTCCCGGCTTGCGCAGAGGTAGGTGACCCGGTCGTCGAAGGGCAATCCGTCGAGGGGCGCATGGGTCTTGATGAACCGCCGGTGCGCCTGTGCCTCGAGGTCGGCCAGCACTCCGGTGAGCGGGCGCAGCAGGACGTCCAGCCACGGCGAGATCTGGTCGAGCGGCCGGTCGAATGTCGCGCTCTTGAAGATCTCCAGGGCGCAGATCATCTGCAGCCAGGTCGTGCCGCACTTCGCCGGGGTGCTGATCACGATGTCGCCGGGACGGAACACGAACCCATCCCAGCGGGCCGAGTCCGTAAAGGAGGTCTGGTAGCGAACGCGTTCCCCCAAGCCCATGCGGGGAGAATGGCGGCAACCAGATCGGGCCGTCAACCGTGCCGTGAATGACCGGAGCGCCCCGCTAGCGCAATGACCGGAACGCGGCGCGGACCTCGGTGGTAAACAGCGTCGGTTCCTGCCAGGCAGCGAAGTGATTGCCTGGTCTGCTCGAACGTGCGGTTTTCCGGGCGTCTTCCGCGGCGCCGGCTCAGCATGCGTCAGCGCCTCCCGCACCAGCCGCCGGTGCACCCCGTACCTGCGGGCCAGCGCCCGGACCGACAGCCCCTCCCGCCACGAATCACGCCGGTGCGCTCGAACAGCTCAGCCTTCGCGGCCGCCACCAGACCCTCCTGACGCCGCGCAGCACCACGAGGCTCCCGCGCGCAACCCGCCCGGCGGGGCCACTTCAAGCCGACATAAGGATTCCGTCACCCGCCCCCAGCCCGGGCGGGGCCAGATCAAGCCGCCCGAGCGGGGCCAGATCAAGCCGTCGTAGCCACGCGTGACCAGCGCCGCTTAGGCACAGCTATAGGGGCGCGTCGGCAGGCCACCCTCACAAGGCCATCCGACAGGTGGTTTGTTCGCGAGTCACGGTCTGGCACACATTCCGTGAACGAACTCGGCGGTGGACTCAACCAGTTCCGGCTGCGCGGTGTTGATGCTGGTCAGTCGACAGGTGACCGCTGCCCAGTCGCGAGACTTCAAGACCCTTCACGGAAGGTGCGCCAGAACCCGAGTCACGGCACCAGTTGTTCGGGAGTTCGGGCACCGCCCGGATCCGGCACGGGTCGATGTTCGCGAGTTTCGGCACCACCTGCTACGGCGCCCTTGCCCTGTCGGCCGTGCGCAGGCGAGCCGGTGCGATGTTGACGGAGAGTTACACCGCTGGGCAGCGCGGTAGCGCACGCTCCGCGGCAGAGTCGGAGGGCGTGGGTCGGCGAGCGGGCAACGCTCGATCAGCGGCATGAGCGTGCATTGCGGGTTTGTCTTCCACATGGCAATTGCCCCGGGCGGTGGCACGGGGTGGTGGCCGGTGCCTCAGTACCTGGCAGCGGGCTGCACGACGTCCGGGCCGCCGGTGTGCGGCGTCGGTCCGTACCCGCGGTGCGGTCCGGTAGCGCCGCCACGCAGGTCGCAGAGCACGCGTTTACCAGCAGCGGGAGCACGTCGGTACCGACCTGGCAAGAGATCCACATCTGATGTAGCTCGCGGTCAACCAGCCCATGGCAGACGCTGCAGGTCCGCACCGCGTCGACGCCCCACACGCCCGAAGTTGCCGTAAGGACCCGCGTGCTCACCGTGCTGTCGGCAAGCCTCACGCACCGGGTCAGTTCGTACGGGTACCAATGCAAGCGGTGGGAGGTGTAGGGCTCGAAGAGCTCAAGGCTCGTCATGGCGCCGATCTCGGGTGGAATGCGCACCAGGTTCGTGCCGTAGAGAACAAGATGCTTAACCGCGGTCAGTTTCGCAATCGTGGGCGGTAGTGTGGCGATCTGCCGTCGTTCCGGGCCGCTCATTTCCACGAACGGTTTGAACACCGCCCGCTCGTCCGCTGCGGCCTCGTCGATCAGGGCCAGCAGGTGCGGCCAGCCCGCGGTCTTAGTGTCCTGCCGGTCCTTGTGGAAGGAAACGGTCGCGGTTTGGCCTCGTCAGTCCCCATCTGGTAAGTCTGTCAATGACCGCCGCGGATCGTATCGTAATGACGGCATTTCGGATGCTATTTGGGTGGCGATGATGTGGGAGTGAGCCGACTGTCAGAGATGGTCACGAGGGCTGATCTGGCGGTGACGTCGCGTCAAACGCTGAAGCGTTTCGCGGGTACGGCTTCGGATGGGGCCAGCGTCATCGGGGTGTCGGTCAGGGTGTCGAAGCGGAGGCCGCTGGAGGCTTCGCCGCGGCCCACGCCGCGGTGGGCGCTGAGCCAGAGCACTACGCGGCCGTCCCGCCAGCGGGTTCGGTTGAAGGCGACGGATAGGCGGGTGCCCGCTTGCGGCACTTCCTCCTCGTTCACGAAGTACTGCTTTCCTGCGTCGAAGCCGTGGCGTAGGAGGGTGGTGCGGGCCGGGACGGGCTGGCCGTCCACGACGCTGGGCATCGCCGCGCGCTGGAGTTGGATCTCCCGGTTGTCGCCTGGGACGCGCACCGGGATGAACGGGATCCAGTGTTCCGGGATGACGTTCATCGCCCGGTACGAGATCGGGGCGCGAGGTGGGTCTTCGTCGTCGGATGTCGGTTCCGCGTGTCGCTGACGGAAGGTGAGGGCCTCGGCCGCGGCTTCGCTGCCGCGGCGTGGTTCGCCGGTCGGCATCCGTACGGTCTGCTCGATGCCCCAGACCAGGTTGGCGTTCTCGTCGCGGATCAGCAGGACCTCTTCCAGCGCGGGGCCCTCGGCGACCTTCGGGACGCTCGGCGGCAGCAGGAGGTCGGTGTCCGCGGGTACGTGGGCGGTGCCGATGGTGTCCAGGGTGAACATCGACCAGCGCCGCTGGTCCTCGTCGTCGCCGGCGCCGGCGGGGGTGATCCAGAGTTTCTCCCCGAAGACGTCGGTGACGACCAGGCCGCGGATCTTGTTCATCGTGCCCGCGGGTAGGTCGCAGGGCAGTTGGTACCAGTCGTTGCTGAACACCAGCGCGAATTCCAGGAAGATCAAGCGCGCCAGGTCGGTGCTGTCCGGGCGGACGGCAGCGAAGTTGGTGCGTCCGTCCTCGATCGCCCACCAGCGCGGCAGCGGCATTCCCGAGAAGCGGACCGGGGCCGGGAAGACCGTGCGGCTGAGCGTCTTCTCCGGGGGCTTCGTCCCGCCGAGGGGCGGTCCGGGGTCGACGGAGAAGGCGTGCCAGTCCAGTTCACCGCCGGGGTATTCCTGGGCGGTGACGACCTTCTCGCCGCCGCCAGGTACCGAGGCGGAGACGGAGAAGCGGTGTTCGAGGCGGCGCGGGTCCCAGGTGGCGTCGCCGTCCGGGCGTTCTGCGGCGACGCCGACCGGCTGGTCGATCAGCGCGTCGAACCAGGCGACCAGGCGCTTGCCGAGACTGTTGAGCGTGGCGCGGTGCAGCAGCCCATTGATGCCGTCGGCGGCGTTCCCGCCGCCCTTGATGTGCCGGTAGAGCAGGTAGCCGTCCATCCGCCGGCCGGCGATCGTCTGCATCGTCGCCCAGACCTCGGGATGCGCGAGCCGGGCGGTGTCCTCTTTCGCGGGGTGTTCGGGGTCTGGCAGCTCGATGGGGTACTTGGCGATGTACTGCTTCTCGAAGCGGAAGAGGTCCAGGCCGAGCAGGTTGTGCTTGCCGAGCAGCTTCAGCCACCGGTGGCCGATCATCACGCGCAGGTCGAAGGCGATCTCCTCGTCGCCGAACGCGAACGGCAGCAGCCGCCGTTCGGCCATGGTCTCCAATGGCCGGTCGGTGGGCAGGTCCTCGGGTGGGCCGCCGTGCGGGCGGAACCGGGTGGGTCTCGAGGGGCTGACCGAGTAGGTGGCGGTGACGGGCGATCCCGCGTCCGTGCCGCGGAACTCGCCGAGCTGCCACTGCCGGGTCAGCATCCACAGCGGGTCGCGCACCTCGACGCGCAGCGCCCGCTCGAAGTCGGCGGTGCGGGGGCGGCCCTCCAGCCGGTTCCACACGCCCACGGTCGGGTGGCGGCGTCCGGCCAGTTCTTCGGCGAACGTCGGCGGGACGGGGTTCGGCTCATTCATGGGCGGCCCTCCAGCGCAGGTTGGCGATCGCGAGGTCGGTGCCGATAGTGATCTGCCGCCGGGTCGCCGACATCACCGTGGCCGGGAGCAGGTGCGCGTACGCCGTGCCGCCGAGATGCTCCGGCTCGACGGCGCGAGTCTTCGCCAGGTCGAAGGTCTCGACGATCGCGTCGATCAGGTCGCCGGGCGTCCAATGACCGGCGGGGTCGCGTACCGGCGGGACGACGAGGAGCATCGCCTGCGGGGGTTCGGCGTCCGGGCCGTTGTAGTGCATCGCGATGCCGGTGGTCTCGCGCTCGGCCGGGATCACCTCGGTCCATTCATCGAACACCAGCCCGCACTGGTCGCCGATCAGCGGGGACGTGTAGTGCGCGGTGAACAGCAGCCGGTCCTCGTTGAGCTGGTCAGGCAGGTTCGGATCCTTCGCGAATTCCATGGCCAGCCAGTGGTCGCCCGCGACGTACGGCAGTTGGACGGGCGACAGCGCCGGCTCCTTCCAGCCGAGGATGCCGAGCAATCCGCCGGGCCCGAGGAGCCCGCTGGCGAGAGTCACGGTCTTCTCCCACAGCCGCGGCTTCTCTCTGACGCGGGCCATGCCGTGCAGCCAGTCGTCGACGGGGAAGTCCCGGGCGGGCGTGAGGTGCGCGACGAGCCTGTCGCTGTCGTTGCGCGCCTTGCTCCACTGCGGGAGGAGCTGGCTTGGTGCGGTGAACTGGGGCACGGCCAGGACGTCCTCGCCGAGCAGGGCCTTGAGCGCGTCGACCGCGGCCTGCACCCGGTCCGGCCCGGGGAGCGCCTTGTCGTGGATCTCCAGCGCCGCGTTCGCGGCCTTGCCGCGCGCGGACAGCTCGTCTTTCAGTTTCCCGGCGCGGGTGAGGATCTCGCCGCCGAACGCGACGACCTGGTCTTCGTAGGGCGTGAGGTCCAGCCCGGCGGGATCGACGTCGGTCAGCGGCAGCTGTGCCGCAACCTCGGCGAGCAGGCCGCTCAGCGTCGTCTTGTTGGTCTTGGCTATCTGCTTCAGCTTCTTCAGGCGGTCGTCGAAGTCGTCTCGGAGGTCGTCCACGCGGTCTCGGAGGTCGTCCACGTCCGGTGGGCGCGGGCCCGGCTTGGTGGTGAGCAGGCCCTCGGCCTGCTGCAGGATCCGGAATCGCTCCTCGACGGGGGTGGACGGCGGCAGGGCTTCGTACTGGGCGAGCAGCACGTCGGCGGCCTCGAGTGCGCGGGTCATCCGCGCGGCCGCCTCGGCGACGGCGACCAGGACGGCGGTGAACACGCCGCGCCGCCACAGCGCCAACTCGCCCCAGCTGCTGCGCACCAGGCCGAACCCGCCGGCCGCCACGGTCAGCTTCGCGTACCGGCCGAGGAACGTGTCGATCCCGCTGATCAACGCGGCGCGGGCCGGGGGCGCGCCGGCGGGGTACAGCTCCCCGAGGTCGGCGATGAATTCGGCGACGTCGTCCTGCAGGTCGGTCAGGGACTCCAGGACCTTGGCCGGGCGTTCCCGCGGCAGTGATACGGCGTCGTCCGCGGCCCGGGCGACCGGGGCGCTCCCGGCGGCCGGAGCCAGGTCGCTCGGACGCAGCGGCCGCGCGGTCGTCAGCAGCGTGCGCAGCGCCGCGATCAGCGGCGACAGCTCGAAGAAGCCGACCTTGCCGGAGAATCCGATGCCGTCCTGGTCGGAGATGCGGGTGGTGTACTCGATCGTCAGCTCGACGTCCGGGCGCGGCTTCGACTGCTCGATTACGACGCCGAGGATCCGGTCGTCCAGGTCGGTCATCGCCGCTTCGTCCACCGGGCGCAGGGCCCAGAGCAGGTCGATCGCGTCCAGGCCGGTCTCATGCTGGGTCACCAGCCGGTGCCGCTTCGCGCCGTCGTCCGGGTCCCGCCAGGTCACCAGCGCGGCCACCGCCGTGGGACTCGGCAGCACCGCGGGCAGCCAGGCGTTCACGGCCGGCTCGGCCTTGGCCCGCGGAGTGCCGAGGCCGGGGGGACGATCCGCCATGAGCTGGAGCCCGAGGCGATGCGTCAGGGTGGTGCCGCTGCGCGGGGTCTCCACGACGGACGGCTCGGGCGCGACGCCTTCCTTGGCGTAGGCGTCCATGGTCGCCGAAGCGCGTTCGGGATGGCCTTGCAACGCCTGGTGGGTGCCTTCGGCCACGGCGAGATCGGCGAGCGCGTCGTGCACGTTGCGCAGCGCGTCGATCTCCTTGCCGATGTCGGCGACCACGCCCTCGTCGGCGGGCTGCAGGTCCGTGAAACCGAACGGGTAGTGCTGGTCCGCCTCGGGCAACGCGTTCACGTGCCGGAGCAGGGCCAGCCCGTCGATCACGATGCGGGCCTCGACCTCTTCGATGCGCTCGGGCCGCGCGGGATCGTCCGGCGTCGGGGTGGTCTCGTCGATCTTGTTGGCGCGGAGCGGGAACTTCAGCCGTAGCCCGGCGATGTACCGATCCAGGCCGATCCTGCGGTCGTGCAGGCCGCGTTCGAAGCGGTAGCCGAGCAGGGCGGCCAGCGACTGGCCTTGGCGCATACCGTCCAGGATGGTGAGGGCCAGCCGGACGCGCTCGGAGCTCAGATTCACGGCGAACGCGCTCGTGTCCGGCGTCTTGTTGGCCAGGTATCCGGCCCGCAGCACGGCGGCCGTCCGGGCGTGGGCGGGCGACGGCGCGTGGACGTAGCCGCCGTTGTCCGTGTCGAGCGGGATCGGGGCGGTACCGAACACGGTCGCCAGGTCGGCGGGCGGTGTGACGTGCTCGACCTCGTCGCTCTCCCTCCGGGCGACGTTCTCCAGCCATCCGTACGCGCCGAGATGGACGCCGCGCTTCGGCGGGGCTGCGCCGTCCGGGCCGTACCGCAGCTCGGCCAGCCGCTCGTTCGCCAGCCCGAGCCGCCACGCGTCGAGCCGGTAGGTGGCGCAGTCGATGTGCTCGGCGAGCACCCGCTCCAGCCGCGCGGTGGGCAGCCCGGCCAGCAGGCCGAGCGCCTTGGTCTGCTCGTCGAGTTCCGCAGTGGCCGGGTTGGCGCCCAGCACCGTACGGAGGTATTCGTGCACCAGCATGGTCTGGCTGCCGGTCATCGCCGGGTTCGTCGAGTACAGCGTGCGGTACCGGCTCTCGCTCAGGATCGGCTGGCCCGGCTTGGGGATCTTGATGTGGACAAACGGCGCGTCCCGCGGATCGGGCACCACGGAACCCGGGGTGGCGAGCGCGAGCCGTCGCGCGGCCTCCGCCCAGCCGAGCAGCACCGCGTGCCGCGCCAGCAGGTACAGCAGGGCCGAAGGCGGCAGATTGTCGAGGTAGCCCTCCTCCTTGCGCACCTTGTCCAGGTCGTTGCGGGCATGGTCGGCGAGCCAGCGCAGGTAGTTGCGGCGGTCGGCGGTGTAGGCGCGGATCAGCTCGGTCTCGGACAGCGGCCGGTCGTCGACCAACGGCGCCAGCAGCGGATGGTGGACGTCGGTGAACAGCCGGCGCAGCAGGTCGGGGTCGGCCGCCGGGTCGCTCGTCGGACGGCCGAACCGGGCGAGCAGCGCGCGGATCGGCTGCGGCATGGCCAGCTGGTCGAGCGCGTCCTTCACCTGGGAGCCGAGCGCGCGCAGGTTCTCCCGGTTAAAGATGTCCTCGACGCTCTGCGCGTAGCGCTGGTGGAACTCCGCTGACGTGGGGTGCAGCGCCAGGATGTCCAGCAGCTTCTGGTGCGGGCCGTCCGCCGGGTCGTCGGCCGCAACGCCGGCTGCGACGTCGGCCGGGCCGTTCAGGTGCTTGACGTGTTCGAGCGCGGCTTGCCAGTCCTTCGCCGCCTCCTTGAGGACCACGTTCAGCGCCTTGCGGTGCTTCGCCGCGTCCGGCCAGGCCAGCCGGGAGAACACGGTCGTCGGCAGGATGCCGTACGGCTGGCGGCCGATCTTCACCGCGGAAAGCGGGCCGCGCCCGGACACGTGCTCAAGGAAGAAGCTCCTGGTCTGCGCGATCTGCTCGTCACCGAGCACGCCGTTCAGCAGCGACTGCAGGAAGTGGCCCCAGGTCGCCGGCCACAGCGCGGTGTGCGCGGCCCGCGCGTCGCGCCGGTCGGCGCCCTCAGCGTTCGGCACCCCGGCCAGCACCGCCGGGTCGAGGCCGAGCAGCTCGGCGAACCACTCGCCGTCGGTCTTGGTCGTCCAGTCCGCGGCGGTGGCGGCGAACCCGGCCGCCGTGGCCAGCCCCGCCTCCGACTCGGCCGCGGCGTCCTGGCCGGCCGGGGTCTGCTCGGTGTTGTTCGTCGGCGTCCCCTGGGGCAGCAGGCTGAACCCGGCCGGGCTGCGGAGCTGGCGGGTAAGCAGGCCGCCGAGCGCCGTCGCGGACTGCTCCGGCGTGGCCTGCTCCCGCAACCCCAGCACGATGAGCCGGTCGACCCCGTTCCGGAACGCGGCTTCGATGGGGATCCGGATCCCCATCCCGGCGTTGACCGCCTCCTTGAAATCGGTCAGCCAGCGCAGCGCGGGCGGCACGGTCAGCACGCCCGTGGCCTCGTCGATCCTGAGCTGGTTCGCCTCCGTCTCGCCCGGATCCGGGCTCACCGCGAGCTCCGGCTGCACCGGGCCGCCGGGCTTCGAGAACACCTGTGCGCCGTTCACATACCCGAAGACGACGAACCGGTCGGGCAGCAGCGTGGCCTTCGCGGCCACGGTCCAGGACTGCGGCGCGATCTGGTTCGCGGGCGGCGGGGACAGCACGAGGAACGCCACCACGACATTGTTTCCGCTGGTGACCGGCGCGCTGTCCACACTGTGCGGGCGGCGGGCCCGGATCGCGTCGGCCCGGGTCTTCCCGACGGACGCGAGCAGCGCGATGTCGGCGTCCCGCAGCTTGGCGCGGTCGCCGTGCGCGCGCCAGACGGCGGTCCAGTACGTGACGGCGGGCTGGCGGTCGTTCGCCGCCAGCGGTGCGGCGCTGACGATCACCAGTACGGTCGTCTCCGCCGACACCCCGGTCGGACGATCGGCCGGATTCGCCGGGCGGTACCCCTGCAGCAGCCACCCCGCGCGCCCGGCGGGGACACGGCCGACCAGCTCGTGCCAGGCGGCCCGCTCCCCCACCGCCGACCCGCCGGACGCCCAGAAGCCCGTCCAGTAGGCGTCCAGCGCAGCGAGCTCGGCCCGGGTGGGCCGGGGCTCGAACTTGTCGATGGCCCACTCGTCGGGGAAGACCCGGACGAGCAGCTCGTCCTGGGTGAACCGCGTCTCCACCCGGACCGGGCCGAGCAACACCGGGAAGTCAAGACTGAGGTCGGGCATCCGGCAGCATCTCCTGTGCATGTACGGCCACCAGAACCGGTGCTTGGAAGAGCATGTAGGCGACGTCCGCGGAGCTGATGTCGGACTGCCAGCCTGTGAGGATCTTCTCGTCGTCCAGGCGCTGTTCTGCTTTTTCCTGGTCGTCCTCGTCGCCGTTGAACTCGTCGGCGAGCTTGACCTTGATGTCGGCGTCGAACTGGATGAAGCCGTGCCGGTCCTGCGGGTCGACGCGGCCCCAGGACAAGTCGTTCCACACCTCGACCGGGGGCAGCTCGCCCGGCGGGTCCTCGTCGACGCCGAACCGCGGGTCGCCCGGACGCTCCTTGATCACGAAGAACCAGCCGAGGTCACCGTCCTCGCCGCGCGCCTTGTCCGCGTCGAGATCGAAGCCGAGCAGGTAGACGTCAGGCTCGACCTTGGCCTCGTAGATCGGCAGTTTGACCAGCTCAGGCGGCGGGGGCAGGTTCGCCGGGAGCTTCGCGAGCTCGCGCTCGCCGCTGGTGTCAGGTGTCCCGGGCGGGTCCTTCAGGACGGGCCACGCCGCTTTGTGCGCGTAGATCGCCGCGTTCGGGTACTTCTTCAGCAACTCGCCGCGGATCACCAGCACGAGGTCGTTCTTCCGGCGGCTGTTCCCGCCCAGCTCGGTGGTGGTGCTCCACTTGTGGATCGGCGGGATGTCGTACAGCCGCTCGCGTCGCTTGTCGGCCGTCTCGTCCGGCTCGGGCAGCGCCGTCCGCGGATCCCAGAACTGCCGGAACGGGGTCCCCCGCGAGTCGGACGGGAACTCCCGCCAGAGCATCTCCCGCGCCATCTCGTGGTTGAGCCCGACCAGATAGGACTCGATGAACCGGCGGTTGTTCTCCAGCAGGGTGATCGAGTTCGCCGGGATCAGCCCGAGGTTGGGCACGAACGTGTCCACCGACATCTTCAGCAGGTCTTCGTACATCGGCATGTCGAACACCGGGTAGGCCATCACCTCGGTCAGCTCGGCCAGCTCGCCGGTGGCGGGCCTCAGCCGGTCCGGCAGGTTCATCGAGGCGATGAGGTTGTCCAGGACGGTCTTGTCCGAGCGCAGGCCGGTCATCATGTCGGTGGTCGCGTCGATCACACCCAGTTTGGGCGGGTCGTCGACGTGGCCGCCTGCGGCGGCGTCGTCCCATCCGGCGTAGAGCTCTCGCAGTGCGCGCTTGAACGCCTCGGCCTCTTCGCTGTCGTGGTCCCCGACCGGCGTGGTGGCCGTCTCGCCGTACTCCCGCAGCTCGAACAGCGGGTTGAGGGCCAGGACGTCGACCGGGTGGCCGGGCGGCTTCGGCGGGAGCCGTTCGTCCAGCTCCGCGGGCGTGACGACGGCCGGCGGGGTGCCCTTCGAGGGCGCGGCCGTGATGTCCAGCTCGTCGATGCGCGAGACGAGTGTCTCGGCGGGTCTGACCTCCGGGAACTCCAGCACTTTCATCAGCCGCGAGCCCGGCCGGGTGATCCGGCGCATCGCCGCGGACACCGGGGCCGTCGCGACGCGGCTGCGCGCGACCTTGAACCCGACCGCCAGCTGCTCGCCGAGCTCCGGGAGGGCGGAGAGCGTCTCGGGTACGCGTTCGATCACCCGGCCGTGCGCGGGCGCGGTCAGCGTCAGCGTCCTGGCCGAGGCCAACGGCGGCGGCTCCGCCGCGGCGCGCGGTCCGGTGGCGTCGAGGGGCACGGGGGGAGCGGTGGGGAGTTCGAAGTGCTTGTCGTGCAGGCGGTTGCCGACCTCGCGTGCCAGCTGCGCCGCCCGGATCTTCTCGTTCGCCCGCTGGGCCTCGCCGAGCTGGTTCCAGGCGGCGGCCATGAGCTCCTCCTGCCGCTCCTGGACGACCTGCGCGCCGAACTGCGCGGCGACCCGGAAGCGCGGATCCAGGTTGAGCCGGTGCACCCAGTTGCGGAGCACGGCGTCGCTGACCGGGTCGCCCTTGGCGTCGACGAGCAACTGCGGAGTGAGCGCGTGCCAGCGCCCGTACAGCGGCGGCGTGATCACCGGGTCGGTCTGCTCCTCCAGGTCGGAGACCCTCGCCGCGAGCTCGGTGTTCGCCGTCGCCGCCGGCTGCCGCTGGTACGCCTCGGCCAGGTTGATCAGCCCGGCCATCGCCTGCTGCCACTGGTTCGGGTACTGCGGCGCGGGCGGCGGCCGCAGCTTGTAGAAGTTGTCCCAGTTCTCCCAGGCGTCGGGGTTCTCGTCGGAGTCGGGCAGCTGCAGCGCGCCACCGAGCCGCAGCACGCCGTCCGGCTGGGTCGGCGTGGTGACGCCGGGCAGGCCGAAGCCGGGCTTGCGGTGCGCGTCCATGTCGCGGCGGCCGACCGGCTCCTTGGCCTCGAACGGCTTCAGCAGCCGGACGAGGTACTCGAAGTCGCCCACCGAGCCCGTCGTGAACGACCAGCGGTGGTAGTAGGGCAGCTGGCCCGTGGCCACGTCCTGCGGCACGCCCCAGCTCGGCGTCATCGCCGCGATCGCGCCCGGCGCGATGCCGAGCCCGGCCCGCCGTCCGATCTCGAACGCCGGCACCAGGAACGCGTCGTACGGCGTCTTGGGCGACAGGTGCCGCGGGCAGATCACTCGGGAGCACGCGCTGTCCGGAGCCTCGCGCAGCACGCGGCCGAGGTTCGCGAGCGCCGCCCCCATGTCATCGGGATCGTCGACTGCCAGCGGGACGTCGAGTTCGCCGTTGACGTGGACGTGCGCCCACGCCCCCAGCTCACCGGACGGCTGCAGCGCCCGCGGGTCGGTGACGGTGATGAACGGCAGCGGCCGGTCCGGCAGGGCGCCGTCCTCGAACTCCGTCTCGGCCAGCACGATCAGGGCGAGCCATGGCGCCAGCCGTTTCGTGCCGCCATCCGGCGGGGCCGGGCTGTACCGCCACGGGAGGACCTCGTCGTAGAACTCGATGTGCGCCAGGAAGTTGGGCTCGAAGGTGGCGATGTACGGCAGCGGCTCGACCCGCGAGATCGCCCGCGGGTCGACGCCGATGACGTCGCCGGGGCCGTAGATCTGAAGCGGCTGTTCGACCAGGCGGCTGGGCGGCTGGTCGCCGTCCTTCAGGGCGTCCCCGGTCAGCTTCAGCTGGACGTTGATCGTGGCCCGGGTCTCGGTCCCCGGGGGCTCGGTGATCTGCGTCGTCAGGCCGGTCCGCAGCCAGGGCAGGAAGGAGTACGCGTTCGCGCTCACGAACCACCCCCGCGCCGCTCGGACGTCTTGGTCAGCTCGGTGCCCTGCCCGGCGGCGGCCAGCCCGGTACGGGCCACGCCGCCCGCGACGATCACCTTGGCCCCGGAGGCCGCGGCGGCGAAGCCCCACCGGCCCTCGGCGAGGCCCGGCACCGTCGTCCACGCGCCGGCGGAGTACTCCAGCGCGCTGCGGTATCCGGCCTCGTTGCGGACGTCGTCGGTGCCGCCGACCACCAGGACCTTCCCCGAACCCAGCGGGACCGCACGGTGCAGCGCCCGGCCCGCAGGCATCGGCGCGGTGTCCTGCCAGCTTCCCGGGGTCAGGTTGTACACCTCGACGGTGGCGCGGGCGAATGGGTCGAAGCTGCCGTCGCCGGGCGCCCCGGGCGCACGGCCGCCGGTGACCAGCACGGTGGTATCGGACAGCGCCGTCGCGGTGTGCGCGCTGCGCGGATGGCGCAGGCTGCCGGTCGGCGTCCAGGTCTTGTTGTCGGTGTCGTAGAGCTCGCAGAACGCCAGCGCCGGGTCGTCGCCGGTGCCCACTGGGACGCTGCCGCCGCAGACCAGCACTTTCTTGCCGGCTTGGAGGACGACCGCGGTGTGCCCGGTGCGGGCGTCGGTCATGTCTTTGGCGGCGGTCCAGGTCTCGTCCGCCGGGTTGAACAGCTCTGCTGAGGGCACCGCCATCACCGTGCCGCCCGGCCTGGTGGTGCTGCCGCCCGCGACCAGGACTTGGCCGTTCGACAGCAGGACCGCGCTGTGGCCCCAGCGTCCGGCGGCCATCGGATGCTTGGTCGCCGTCCAGATGCCCTGTGCCGGGTCGTACAGCTCGGCGGTGGCCAGCGCGGGCGCGCCGGGTCCGCCCCTGCCGCCGGTGATCAGCACCTTTCCGCTCGGCAGCAGGGTCAGGGCGTGCAGCTGCCTGGCCGTGCCGAGCAGGACGGGCGCCGCCCACGTGTTCTGCTCCAGGTCGTACACCGCGCTCTGCCGGACGGCGGCGGACGCGGCATCGGCGCCGCCCGCGACCAGCACCTTCTTGCCGTCCTTGAGCACCACGGCGGCGTCGTGCTGGCCGAGCCAGCTCACCGACGCGGCGTAGTCGGGGGCGGACGACCACGCGTCGGCGGCCGCCAGGGTGGCAGTGGTCATCGCATTACACCCTTCGTCAGGGAAGGTAGATCTCGGCGGTGGCGGCTAGCTCGGTGGGATCGGGGCCGGGTGCGGCCGCTCCGGCCAAGGCCAGGCCGCCGACCACGAACACCCGGCCGTCCGCGAGGTCGACAGCCGGGAAGTCCCATCGGCTCGTGCCCAGGGGGCCGGTGGTCGTCCAGGTGCCGGAGCTCGGGTCGAAGACGACGACGCTGCGGTAACCGGCGGTGGGCCGTAGCCGTCCGGTGCCGCCGGTCACAACCACGCCGGCGGGCGTCCAGACGCTGCGGTGTCCGCTGCGGCCGCCGCCTGGCATGTCCGCGACGCGGGTCCAGGTCTCGGTGTCCGGGTCGTACAGTTCGGCCGAGGCCAGGCTGTCCGGGCGGTACGGCACGGTCGGCACCGCGTCGCCTCCGGTGACGAGCACCCGGCCGTCGCCCAGCAGCGTCGCCTGGTGGCCTTTCCGTGGGGTGAGCAAGCTGCCGGTCGGCGTCCATGATCCGGTCTCCGGGTCGTAGATCTCGCAGAACGCGAGCGCGCGCTCGCCCTCGCCGGTCGGCAGCGCGCCGCCGATGACGAGCACCTTGCCGTCAATCGGCACCGCCTGATGGCGGGTGCGGGCGCAGCCCATCGGCTTGACCTCGGTCCAGGTCAGCGTCCCCGGATCGAGCAGCTCGGCCGACGCCAGCGCGGCGCCCCGGGTACCGGTGCCGCCCGCGACCAGCAGCCGCTCACCCACCGCCGTGGCGGAATGCCCGTACCTGGCGGTGTTCAACTTGGCCTGCGGGGTGCTCCAGACGGCGGCGACCGGCTCGAACACCTCGATCGAGGCCAGCGGGGCGTTGTCGGCGCCGAGCCCACCCGCGGCCACGACGCGTCCGTCCGCGAGCTTCATCGTCGTGTGCCGCCGCCGGGCCGTCCCCAGCGGCGGAGTGGCGTCGGCCCAGGTACCAGCGATCGGGTCGAACACCGCAGCGCCGGTCACGGCCTTTCCGGCGGCGTCGGCGCCACCCGCGATGAGCACCTTGCCGCCGGTCAGCCGTACCGCGTCGGCGCCCGAGACGACGGACTGCGGCGGGTTCGCCACCGTCCAGGTCCCCGGCTGGGCGGCCGCGCCTCCGCCGATCTCGGCCTGGGGCAGCACGTGCAGCTGCCCGGCCAGGGTCGCGTCCGCGCGGATCCAGTCGGCCATGGCGTCGGCCGCGGTCGCCGCGCTCCGGAAGCTCGACGTGGTGGAGCCCGCCAGCACGGGCGGGAACGCCTGACGGTTGTTGCGCCGGTACGCGACGACGAAGCGGTCGCCGGTGACCCGCACGGTCTCGTCCGCCGCGAAGGGTTGCCGCAGCCGCGCCTCCCGCTGCGAGATCGGCGAACGAGCGGTGCTGCTGCCGTCCAGGAGCTGCCCGAACACCGCCGGTGGCGGGCTGTAGAGCTTCGGCGCCCGGGGTGCCGCCTGTCCGTTCGCGGCTGCGCGTGTGGCTGTGCGCGCGGCCGTCGTCGGCCTCGGCGGCTTGCTGTCAATGATGTGCAGCTCGTACCGCGCGCTGCGCCGTACCACCCGCGGCGAGGCGATCGCACCCTTCTCGGCGGTCAGCTCAAGACCGGCGTCCTGCTTCTCGTACGCGGGACGGGACAGCTTCGCGGCGTCGTCCATGTCCTGGAACTGGGCCATGGCGAACTGGTCGTCCGTGTCCGACACCCGCTCCAGGCCACTGCCCCGTATTGGCGCGACGGTGAACCGCTTGCCGTCGCTCGGCCGTTGCGCGCCGACCCGGTCGATCCGCACGCCGAGCGGAATGGCCCGCTGGTGGATGAACAGCGTGCCGAGCGGATGCAGCACCAGCTCATCGCCCGCGGGCAGCTGGCGCAGCGTGACCAGCGGGTTGGCGCCGCCCGCCGGCAGCCGGGTCTGCCAGCCCTCGGGCTTGCGCACCTCGCGCTCCAGCAGTTCGAGCACCACGACCGGCGGCAGCGTGGTGGCGCGCTCCTCGCCCCAGGAGATGTCGAAGTCCGCGGAGATCTCGAAGAACAGCAGGGAGATCGAGCCGCGGCCGTGCGCCCGCCACGCCGACGGGCCCTCCAGCTTGAAGTGCAGGTCGATGCCGAACAGGCCGACCCCGAACGCCTTCAGCGAGACGCCGGCGGAGATCTCGATGACGAACGCGAACGGCGAGAACCGGAAGAGCGCGTCGAACGCGAGGTGCCCCTCCAGGCCGAAGTCGTCGAAGCCCAGCCGGATCTCCGCCTTCGCGCCGAACTGGGCCGTGTTGCTGGTGACCGCGAAGTAGCCGGACACCCGGATCAGCCGTCCGGGGGCGTTCAGGATGTCCATCGACACCCGCGGCGGGATCGGGAACGGCAGCGGCGGCGGTTTGAACGACGGGTGGAATCCGCCGACCGAGAGGACGAAGTCGGGATTGTCCCCCATGTCGATGAGGAGGCCCATCCCGCCGTCGATGGTGATCGTCAGGACACGGGAGTCGAATAGCTGCGCGTAGAACCACAGCCGCGACTTGTCCACCTCGAAGGCGCCGATGAAGCTGACCTGGAGGACGAGCAGCGCCACGTCCTGGCTGGGCAGGGCGCACTTGAGTACACCCAGGATCGCGATGTTGCCCGGCGGGATCTCGACGATCACCCCGAGCGAGACGCTGACCAGGGTCGGCGTGCCCCAGCCGATCTTCGCCATCGGCCCGACGAGGAACCGGCCGTCCTCCGGCGGGAAGAACTTCCGCAGGTCGCTGACGATCCGCGGCGCGTTCGCGATCACGTCGCGCGGAAACATCACCGACTCGACGGCCCCGGTGACGACCCCTTCGACGAGCGCCGCGAGGTCCATCCTGCGGTTCAGCCCGAGGATGCCGCCGACGCCGAGCAGGGTGAACCCGAACCCGAGCTGGATCCCACCCCCGCCGAACTCGGCGGTCAGGATGATCAGCAGCGAGAACCCGGGCCTGCCGTCCGGCATCCGGGTGGTGATCAGCCCGATCGCCTTGACCTCGATGAACCCGGCGAACTCGAGCTCCAGCGCCCCGGCGTACTCCCCCCGCTCCGGGTCGAAGGACAGATATCCGCCACCGGCCACGATCCCGGCGTCGATCGCCAGGCCGACGCCCTTCGGCGGCTTGAACCCGAGCGTGAGGTCGACCGGGCCGAGGTTGCCGCCCCCGTCGGGGAAGCGCGGCGTGGCGACGATTCCGACGCGGTCGACCGACGCCTTGATCGGCCCGAGCGCGCCCTTGAAGTCGGCGGAGACCTCGATCGGCAGGGAGCCGTCGGCGGGCAGGCCGACGCTCAGGTGCAACGTGGTGATCTCCAGCGGGCCCAGCCTCAGGTGCAGGGGCAGGGCGAGTTCGAGCGTCTCGCTGCCCTCCAGATGGAGCCCGGACGACGGCGTCCACAGCAGCCGAAGGTCGAAGTCCGTCTCGAACTTCGCGCCGACGAGCTTGCTGATGAAGCCGTCGGCCCCCGACAGGTCGATGACCAGGTGACCGCCGGTGAGCTCCACCTGGGCGGACGGCTCCGCCGTCGCGGTTCCGTCAAGGCTCGCCCGGGCGTTGAGCGACACCCCCAGGCTCGCCGTCTCGATGCTCAGGCCGCCGATCCGGGTGTCGCCGAGCAGGGTGATCGGCTCACCGGCCTTGCCGACGGTGAACGCGGCCGTGGCGGAGAACGTGGCCGAGGGCGCGCCCGCCGGGGACACGATCGTCACATCCAGGGCGGGTGAGAGGCGCAGCTCGGAGCCCGCGGTGAGGTTGCCGTCGACGCCGACGGTGAGCGCGGTGCGTTCGCCGAGCGGGAACTGCTGCGTCGCCTTACCGGCGATGCCGAGCCGCATCGGGAAGGCGATGCCGCCGTCGCGCACGCCGACGATGAGCGCTGGTCCGATCAGGACGGCGCCGACCCCGCCCGCGCCGGTGGTGATGTAGGAGCGGGCGAGGCGATCGTCCCCGGTGTCCATCAGCTGGGCGAGCAGTTCGAACAGCACCTTCCCGTCGAAGCCGGGCGTGCCGAGGCCGTAGGCGTCGCGGAGCACCGACGGCGGATCGCCAAGGAACCGCCCGATCCGGTCCCAGCGGATCGTCCAGGAGAAGTGCGGCGGGAACATCGGGTCGGCCGGATCGCCGGGGTCGTCGCGCCCTTCGAGCAGCCCGGACGCGGCGAGGAACATCGTGACCTTGGGCAGCCGCACGCGGAGCCGGTCGACGACCATGCGCGTGAGGATCAGGCCGGGCAGATCGTCCAGCAGCGCCTGCGCCCGGGCGCGCTGCTCGGGCGTGATCGAGGACGAGTTCAGCGCGGCGTTCACGCCGTTGTGCACGTTCGCCAGCCCGGTCAGGACCGTGGCGAGCCGCTGCGCGACCGCGGCTCCGTTGGCCGTGATCCCGATGGAGTCGTCGGTGTCGATCGCCACGTTAAGCGCGGTGACGAAGTTGCCGAGGTCGGCGACCGCGCGGGCCGTGTCCGCCGCGGCGCCCGCGACTCCGGCGAGCGCGTCGTGGTCGATCGCGACGCCGAACTCGACGAACATCTCGCCCGGATCGGCCAGGGCCTCGGCGAGCGGCCGCAGCGCCTCGCCGATCAGCGCGGCGACCGTTTCGAACGTTCCGGCTTCGCTCATGACGCTCTCACGGGCGTCGCCGCCAGCGCGGCGGCCGCGTCGAGTTTGCCCGCACCCCACACCGCGTTGGGCAGCACGAGCTCGGGCGGGATCTGGTCCTTCTTCGTCGTCGCGGCGAGGATCTGCCGCACGTCGCGGTACGTGAGCGTCGGGTTCTTCTGGAACATCAGCGCGATGACCCCGGCCACGTGCGGCGCGGCCTGGCTCGTGCCGGAGAAGATGACGTGGCGGTTGAGCAGCCAACCGCCGAAGCGGACCTTGATGTCCTGCGGGTGCATCTCCTGCGAGACCGCGGCGGAGATGATCCGCCGGCCGGGCGCGACGAGATGGGGTCGGACGCGATCGGGCGGCACCCCGGACGCGCTGTCCAGGCCACGGCTCGAACTCTCCGCGATCGAGCCGTAGGCGCTGAAGTTGCTGCCCGGCTCGGACACGTAGGCGCCGACCGCAACGACGCTGCGGGCCGTGGACGGCGATTCGACGGTGTTGTCGGTGATGATGTCGCCGAACCCGAACTGCGGCCACACGTCGATGTTCTCCCGCTCGACCCACACGTCGACCGCCGCCGCCGCCGCGCCGCCGATCTCATGCAGCTCGATCTTCCAGATCCCCTTGCGCACGGGACCATTGAGCGTCACGTCGATCTTGCGCTTGCCGTTGTTCGGGTCGGGCTGCGGCGGTGACACGACGGTCGCGACCGGCGTACCGCCGATGGAGATCACGCTCTGCTGGCCCGGCTGCGTCCACGCGCTCGGGGTCGACCGCGGCGGCGTGAGGCGCAGCTCGATTCGCGCCGCGCCGTCGTACCAGAAATAGAGCTGATCGTCGACGCGGTCCTCGGACAGCCTGCTCCCGTTGGGGAAGACGATCTCCTCCACTTCGAGCCGGAACGACACGTTGCCGAACGCGTTGATGTTCTTGCGGCTGTGACGGCGGGTGTCGCCCTCGTTTCCGGCGGAGACCACGATCGCCCGCCCGGGGACGGGGTTGCCGCTCGCGTCGTGCATCAGCTTGTCGATCGCCAGCTCGAGCGCGGACGTCCCGTCGCGCGCCCCCTCGTGGGTGCCGAAGCTCATGTTGACGACGCAGGGGACGCCCCCGGCGCCGCGCTGCGCCGCGAGCTGGTAGAACAGCGCGACGGCCTCGCTGACGGCCCTGCTGGAGACGAGCGTGGCCGAGTTGGCGAAGACGATGTCGGCCTCGGGCGCGACGCCCACGAACGTGAACGGCGCGAACGGGCCGTCCTTCCCCGACCCGTTGCCCGCGGCGATGCCGGCGACGTGCGTGCCGTGGTCGAACTCGGCGTTGGTCCAGATCTCGTCGACGAGGTTTTTGGCGACGACATTGGCGACGGCGGCCTCGTCCCACCAGACGCCGTAGTTGAACCCGGCGGGGAATCCGAATTGGCTCGGCGGCTTCTGTCCTGGCTTGGGGGTGGAGAACTGGTCCCAGTAACCGATGATGCGCGACTTCGGCGGCGTCGTGTTCGGCACGACGAACGTGGGGTGGGTGACCGTGAGCCGGTTGTCGATGACGCCGACGAGGACGCCTTTGCCGGTGAGGCCGGGCAGGCCGCCCGCGTTGTATGGCGGAGAGCTTGCGCGGAGCGCGGTGGCCTTTACTTCGCCCATGCTGCGATCGATGTGCAGGTGCGTGCGCGCGGACGCGGCGATCCAGCGCACACCGGCCGTCGCGGCGAGCTTGGCGACGTCGGCGAGGGCGACCGACCCGGTGACGAGATCGCCGATGACGTGGCCCGGGTCGAGGCCCGCTTCGGCCATCTCCTTGACATCCCCGTCGAACGTGACGAACACGTCGATGCGGTCGCCCGGATCCGCGCCGCGCCCTTCCCAGTCGACGAGGGCGCGCAGCACCTCAGCGTCGCAGTTCGGGCACGTCGTCGGAGCCGACGTCGAAGTGACGACCTCCGAGTGACCAGCAGTCACGCCAGGTCTGCCTTTGATCGCCATGACAACCCCTTAACTCGTGCCCCGCTGGCAAGGTGTCACAGAAATCCGCTGGCTTAACAGTCCGTGGCCAGTCTCGGCCCCTCCGTAGTCTCACCGCTGGGGGTCTCGAACCGGGCTGTCGTGCAGCTGCGCAATCCCACCCAGGGCCGCGCCTACTACGAAGCCAAGAAGGCCGCCGGGAGGCGGCAGAAGAGTACGTTCACGAGCGGATCGTCATCAATCAACGATCCGTCGCCCGAAGGGTGAAGACCGGCCCGCCGACGTCCCGACGGGGCATCATGCCCGGTCTGGAGGAAGGATGGGCGGGTGCTTATCGTGCGCGCGACCTCGACCGCATCGGCCCGCCCAGCCTGGGTGAAGGCGAGGAGTCCACCACCCTGCTGGGCCAGTGGTACGCCACCGCCGTGTTCTGGAAGCCCCAGGTTGCGCTGTTCGTCAACGAACCGACGCTGCTACCGGTGCTGATGCCGCTGGCTCCCGCAGCGACCCTGATGGCCAGGTTCCCGCAACAGGTCGCTGCGGTGCTCGCCGCCCACGCGGAAGCTGTCAAACCGGATGAGACGTCAGGCTACTTGCGTGACTACCTCGATGGCGGTGGTGGCTTTCTCGTCGTCGTGGATCTCGGCGTAGGCGATGCGGGAGTGGTCGTCGACGACGGTGTGCACGAATGCGGTGCCGAGCCGGGGCTCGTAGCGGGTGTTGCGGGCGCCGGTGCGGCGGGCTGTGGCCTCGCGGTTGCGTTCGCCTTGGGCTCGGCCGACGTAGCGCCAGCCGCCGCCATCAGGGATGTTGCCGAATTTCTTCACATCGACGTGCAGCATCGCGCCGGGTCGGTCGTGCTCATACCGCCGGATGGGTTCACTGGTGGCGCGGTCGATGTGGGACAGCCGGTTGAGCCGGCACCGTCTCAAGACGGCGTGCACCGTGGAGGCCGGCATGTTCAGGCGTCCGGCGATCTGGACCGGTCCCAGTCGCTGTTTCCAGCGCAGGTGAACGATCTTGCGCACGATGGGCTGTGGTGTCTTCGACCGGCTGTGATGCGGCCGTGATGAGCGATCGGCCATTCCCGACCTGCCGTGCCGGCGGTAGCGCTCGGCCCACCGTTTGGCAGTCGGCCAGGACACGTCATAACGCTCGGCCGCCCGGGCGATCGGCCACCCGTCATCGACGATCAACCGCGCCAGCCGAAGACGCGCGCGGGGAGTCGAGGCAGCGTTAGCGTGGGACACGAAGGCCTCCTGTTGGCGGAGCGGTTCCTAGGCAGTTCCACTCCACAACCGGAGGCCTTCGCCTTGCGCGTGTTCAGACCACTTCGTCACACAACCTCAACCAACCTGCCTGGGCAAGTACAGCTAGTTCGCGTGGTTTGCAGGTTCGGAACGTGGACGACCTGCTCACACGCAACCAGCAGTCGCGCTCATAGCCTCTACGGACGAGTCATCCACGGAAACAGATCTCTACCACACGGCTGAGCGGCTTACCGTCACGGCAATGACGTTCCCCAGCGCTCGGCTGCACCCGATCGTGATCTGTACGCCGCCGCTTTTCCGCCGTGAGCCACGCCATCGCCCCCGTTCAAGAGTGCCCGATGATCTGGTGTGGCCGGTAGGGGGCCTCCAATCGGGCCGTCTCCTCTTCGCTCAGGGACACATCCACCGCCGCGATCGCGTCGTTCAGATGACCAACCTTGCTCGCCCCGACGATCGGCGCGTTCACCCCGGACCTTCCGAGTAGCCACGCGAGCGCGAGCTGTGCTGGTGGCAGGCCTCGTTCGCCGGCGACCGCACGCACCACGTCGACGACGTCGAAGTCTGCGTCGTCGTACATGCTGTCGGCCAGCAGGTCGCTGCCGGATCGGACCGTGCGCGGCCGGCCGTCGCGGTGGCGGCTCCCGGTGAGCAGTCCGCGTGCCAGTGGGCTCCACGGGATGACGCCCACCCCCTGGTCCAGGCAGAGCGGGATCATCTCTCGTTCCTCCTCCCGGTACACGAGGTTGTAGTGGTTCTGCATCGACACGAACCTGGTCCAGCCGGCCGTCTGAGCAGTGTGCTGCGCTTTGGCGAACTGCCAGGCGTACATGCTGGAGGCCCCGATGTAGCGTGCCTTGCCGGCCCGCACCACGTCGTGCAGGGCCTCCATGGTCTCCTCGATCGGCGTCTCGTAGTCCCAGCGGTGAATCTGGTAGAGATCGACGTAGTCGGTTCCAAGCCTGGTCAGCGAGGCGTCGATGGCGGCCAGCACGTGTTTGCGGGACAGTCCTCGGTCGTTGGGGCCTGGCCCCGTCGGGAAGTAGACCTTCGTGGCGAGAACGTAGTCGTCGCGGCGCGCGAAGAGCTTGCTGAGCAGCCGCCCGGTGATCTCCTCGCTCGCGCCGTCGGAGTACATGTCGGCGGTGTCGAAGAACGTCACACCGGCCTCGACCGCGCGCCGTACGATCGGCTCGGCCTCGTCCTCGCGCAGCATCCACTCCCAGGAACCTGGATCGCCGTAGGTCATCATGCCCAGGCAGATCCGGGAGACCTGCAGTCCCGACGAGCCCAGCTTCATGTATCGCATTTCGTCTTACCTTCCTGTGAGACACGGCGAAAGCCGGGCCGAGGTAGTGGAAGACGGCGCTCCCGATGAAGTAGGTCCATGCCGGCGCCGCGGAGAGCAGCGCGAGGGCCGGTGGGCGGCATGACGCCATCGTCGGCCAACCCGTGATTTAGAAGAATGGCGAATCGAAAGATCAGACCTGAGCGGACATACGAACCATAAGGAATCGACGCCCTCGACCTTCGTATTCTCGCTGAGCTGCAGGTCGATGCCAGAGTGAGCTTCGCCGAACTAGCCTGCCGGGTCGCCCTGTCGGCCCCGCGTTGGTCGACAAGGTTCAGCGGCTGGAGAAGACCGGAATGATCACCGGCTATCGCGCGGAGGTCAAGCCGCGGGTCCTGGGCTTTCCGGTCACAGTGATGCACGGTTGCCGCGCCCAGCTCGGCGCGACGAAAATCTCTGTCGGCCACGCGAGGGTCGCAGTCATCAGGTCGGCGCCTTTGCTTTCACGCCTGCCTGATGTCACCTCGGAGGTTGTTGGTCCCGGTAGTCGAACAGGCCGAAGCCAGCCTCGACAAGCGCCGTCACTTCCTGGGCCACCATGGACAACCCACGGACTGAGACCGTCAGCCGCATTGTGGTGATCCCGTTCGCCGAGTCGATCGGCTCCCGGTCTTGCAGGCTCAGGATCGCCCAGGTATCTCCGTGAGCTGCTCCGCTGCACGCGCGCCATAGGAACTCGACATGGTCGGCTTCGTTCGCGACGAAGTCTCCGGCGTAGCGCACAATCTCGCCGTATCCGACTTTCGCAACAGCCTTGCCCCGGGACAGCCCGGCGCGGTCAGCGATCTCCTTCACACGAGCTATCCGCTGCGCCTTCGGCTCTGTCGGGCCAGAGGGTAGTTTCTGCGCCGCCGCGTCCGAGTTCGCCACGTTGTCCGCCTGCAGCCGCAGGACCCTCAACACACGCTCGGAACGGTCCTCCGGGCCCAGGAGCCAGATCGCGCGTGAGCCGTTCTCCAGAGCAGCGCGCAGCAGCGTCCAATGCACCGTGATCTGGAAGGTCATCCCGTTTGGATGGCACACCTCGCAGTCCATGGTCATGCGGCGCAGAGCATGAAGGTGGTCGACCGCAGTCATCAACGCACTAGCGGCGGCATGGGACACCTGGAACGGGTCAGACTGCTGGTCGTCTTTTGCAAGCACGGTCCTGGGTGCGGGCTTGAGCAGCCGCTCACGCGACTCGATGCGGGTACGGAGCCCCTGTCTGTCAGACTGTTGTGAGACATGGGACGTATGAGTCCTTTTGATACGTAGCAGGGCGAGACAGGACGATCGAGACAGTGACGATGACCCTCGCCGACCAGGCCGTCATGACGGGGCAGGATGGTCGGGTGACCGAACAGCAGCCGGGCCGTCCCAAGCGGCGGACGTTCACCAAGGCCTATAAGGCGCGGGTCCTGGCTGCCTATGACGCTCTGCCCGAGGGCAGCCCCGAGCGTGGTGCGCTGTTGCGGTCCGAGCGGCTGTATCACTCTCACATCGAGCATTGGCGGAAGCAGGCCGAGAACGGAACACTGGCCGCCTCGACCGGCAAGCCGAAAAGGGACGCGGAATCGGAGGAGTTGGCCCGGCTGCGGGCTGAGAATAAAAAGCTCAAGGCTGATGCCGCCAAGCTCGAGTCCCGTAACGAAAAGCTCGCCGGCGAGCTGGGCAAGACCAAGACCGCTTTGGATATCGCGGGAAAAGCATTCGCGCTGCTTCAGGACATCTCAAGCAGCGCGGACTCCGACGAGAATTGAATCGGGTCATCGACGAGTATTTCCCGGCCCTGGAGAAGTCAATCGGCACGGTAAGGGCATGTGCGATCCTTGGGAGATCCCGGGCCACGCTGCACCGGCACCGCAACCCGCGCCCGCCCCGCCACGGCCCGCGCCGGCCGTTCCACCACCCGGCCGAATTGTCCGAGCAAGAGCGCGAGCATGTGCTTGCGGTGCTGGACTCGCCCCGGTTCGCCGACAAGTCACCGGGCCAAGTCTGGGCGATCCTGCTGGACGAGGGCGTCTACCTGTGCTCCCAGGCCACCATGTACCGACTGCTGCGTGAGCGCGGCCAGACCGGGGAGCGGCGCGCCCAGGCCGTGCGCCCGGCCACCGTCAAACCCGAACTGGAGGCGGACGCCCCCAACCAGGTGTGGTCCTGGGACATAACCAAACTGAAAGGGCCGGCGCGCGGCGTCTATTACCTGCTGTACGTCATCATCGACATCTTCTCCCGCAAGACCGTGCACTGGGAGATCTGGCCCACCGAGAACGGCACCCTCGCCAAAGAATTCATCCAGAACGCCATCGCCGCCAACGACGGAACCGCGCCACGCTCGATCCATGCCGACCGCGGCACGTCGATGACCTCCAATACCGTCACCGGCCTGCTCGCACTCCTGGGGATCGACCAATCCCACTCCCGCCCGCACGTCAGCAACGACAACCCCTACTCGGAAGCGCAGTTCAAAACACTCAAATACTGCCCGGCGGTGCCCCAAAGGTTCGGATCCATCGAAGACGCAAACGTCTTCTGCCGACAGTTCTTCACCTACTACAACAACGAACACCGCCATTCCGGGATCGCGATGCACACCCCCGCCTCGGTACACGACGGCACCGCCACAGCGATCCAGGCCAGACGGGCCGCTACCCTCCACGCGGCCTTCCACGCCCACCCCCAACGGTTCCGCAGCCGACGGCCCTACCCGCCACCGCTCCCGACCAAGGTATGGATCAACCAGCCACATGCCACCCAGCAGACCGGCTACTCACCACAGATCACGCAAGTAGCCTGACGTCTCATCCGGTTTGACAGCTTCCGCTCGGCGATTTCCCGCAGGCTCGCCGCAGCGTAAGATCCCTGGCTTGCCCGGTACCGGGCCGCCATGTACGCAGCGTCTGCTGCCGCCCCGATCGTCTCGTCTGAGCTGTCCGGCAGAGCGCTGAGGCTGTTCAGCACTACGGCAGCGTGCGGGGCCAGCAGTCGCCTGGCCCGACCACGTCGGCGGGTCCTCGGGGTCGCCGGTCTCCCCGGCGGCTTCTGCCTCGGCCTTCAGCAGGCGGGCGGCCAGTTCCATGAAAGCCAGCAGGTCCGGGCCAGGTGCCGGGCGGCTGGTGTCGCGTACCAGCGGGTGCAGCCGCGTGACCGGCAGCGCGTCCAGCCCGGCCGCGGAGTGCCAAGTTAGCTTGACACTTCCTCCCGTCGCCGGTCGTCGCTGGCTGTGGCGGGGATGGCGTTGTCGATGAGGACGGCGGCGATGGCGGCGGCGGTGGGGAAGGCGTCGGCGTTGAGGACCCGGGTGCGGGCCGCGGCGCCGTCGATGAGCAGCGCGAGCTGCTCGCCGAGCTGTTCAGGGTCGGCGGCGCCGGCTTCGCGGGCGGTGTCGGCGAGCCGCGCGGCGACGGCTTTCTTGTAGTCGCGCGCGTACTGGGACGCGGGGTGCTGGGGGTCGTGGAGTTCGACGGCGGCGGCGATGTAGGGGCACAGGGGGGTGGTGGGGGGGATATCGAAGGCGGCGAGGAGCCGTTCGCGGGGCGTGAGGTCGGTGCGGTCGAACACGCCGGACAGAACGGAGGGGTCGAACCGGCGCAGGTACTCGGCGACGAGTTCGTCCTTGCCGGTGAAGTGCTGGTAGGCCGTGCGCTTGGACACCTCGGCCGCCGCGCAAAGCTCGTTCATGCCGGTGCGGTTGATGCCCTGCTCGCGGAACAGCTGCTGGGACGCGCTGAGGATGCGCTCGCGGGCGCCCCGGCCGCGACGGCGGCCCTTGGGGCCCTTCTCCAACTCCGTCATGGGTTCATGGTACCCCAGTTGGGTAACGACCGGTGTACATAGTTTGCGCCCCGGCCGTCCACCCCGTACCGTAAGCACACAGAGCGGTGTACATAACATCGTCACCCCAGGTGCGCACGGCACCACCGACCCAAGGGAGCGACTATGGGAAAGCTTGACGGCAAGGTAGCGGTCATCACCGGCGGCACCACCGGCATGGCGCTGGCCGGCGCGAAGCTGTTCGTCGACGAGGGAGCGCACGTCTTCATCACCGGCCGCCGCCAGGACGCCCTGGAGGCGGCCGTGAAGCAGATCGGCCGCAACGTCACCGGCATCCAGGGCGACGCCGCCGACCTGAACGACCTGGACCGCCTGTACGACACCGTCAAGCGGGAGAAGGGCAGCCTCGACGTGCTGTGGGCCAGCGCCGGCGGGGGCGAGCCCGCCCCGCTCGGCGAGATCACCGAGGCCCAGTTCGACACCTGGTTCGGGCTCAACGCCCGCGGCACCCTGTTCACCGTCCAGAAGGCCCTCCCGCTTTTCAACGACGGTGGCTCCATCCTCATGACCGGCTCCAACGCCTCCCTCGGCGCCTTCCCCGGCTGGAGCGTCTACGCCGGCAGCAAAGCCGTCCAGCAGGCCTGGGCCCGCGTCTGGCTCAACGAGCTCAAGGACCGCCGCATCCGCGTCAACGTCCTGACCCCCGGCCAGGTCGCCACCGCCAAGCAGGAAGAACTCTTCGACGAGGCCACCAAGCGCCAGTTCGAGTCCCTCATCCCCCGCGGCCAGATGGGCCGCCCCGACGAAATCGCCACCGCCGCCCTCTTCCTCGCCTCCGACGACTCCAGCTACGTCAACGGCATGGAACTCGTCGCCGACGGCGGCACCACCGCCATCTGAACCGAACAACACACAACCAGGACAGGACATCTCATGGGCAACATCAGCATCATCGGCACCGGGAACATGGCCCGCACCATCGGCGCGCGGGCGGTAGCGGGCGGCAACACCGTCGAGGTCATGGGCCGCGATCAGTCCAAGGCCGCTGACCTGGCCAAGGCTCTCGGCGGCGGCACCACGACGGGAGAATGGGGCACCGCCCCGGCCGGGGACATCGTCATCGTGGCCCTGCTGTACGACGCTGTCGTGCCGGCCATCGCCCAGTACGGAGACGCTCTCGCAGGCAAGGTCATCGTCGACATCAGCAATCCCTTCAACTCCACATTCGACGGGCTAACCCACCGCGAGGAGACCTCGATCGCGCAGGAAGTCGCCAAGGCGGCCCCGGCCAGCGCCAGCGTGGTGAAGGCGTTCAACACCATCTTCCGTCATGTCCTGGAGAAGGGTCGGCCCGACGTCTTCATCGCCGGCGACGATGCGCAGGCCAAGGCAAGTGTGGAGGCGTTCATCGAGAGCCTCGGGCTGCGCCCGCTGGACGTCGGCGGCCTGAAAATGGCGCACTGGCTGGAAGGAGCGGGCGTGGTCACGGTGGGCCTCGCCAACCACGGGGTGGGGAACTTGGACTTCGCCCTCAGCATCACCGAACTTCCCACCTGAGCAAACGGGCTCTTCGCACCTGCGGTGGGCCCGTACCGCGCCCGCGCCAGCTTGCGGTTACCGCGTTGCGGTGGCCAGTGCGGCGCGGATGGCGTCCTCGCCGGCCGGCTGGCCCTTCTCGTCTGAGTACGGCCCGTACGGGGTCCCCCATACCGGCGTGCCCGTCGCCTGCCGCCAGCTGTCGGCCAGCGAACCCGCGTCCACCACGCTGTACCCGAGAAAGATGTTGTTGAACGCTTTCACGAGCATGGCGTCCGGGGTGTACCGCAGCAGCAGCTCGCTCAAGGTGAGCGACTTGCTGTCCAGCTCGGGGATGTGGCCGTCACGCTCGTGGCCGTAGTTGCACGTGTCGATGACCGTCTTCCCGGCCGGTGGCGCGGCGGGCAAGTCAGGGAAGGCCTTGACCGGCACCGTGACCACGACGATGTCACCGGCCGCAGCGGCCTCCCCGCTCGTCGCCGCGGACGCCCGCGGCCCCAGTTCCGCGGCCGTGTCCGCGAGCGTTTCTGGACCGCGCGAGTTGCTGAGCACGACCTGGTGCCCGGCCTCGATGGCGAGCCGTGCGATGGCACTGCCGATCTGTCCGCTTCCGATGAATCCCACCGTGGTCATATTCTCAGCATCCCTTTCAGAAGATCCGCACGATTGTCAGGTGCCGGATTCGTTGTGATTCGGGTCCCTGCCGTCAGCTGGCGGGGAAGTAGTGGCCGTTCTCCAAATCGGCGAGCAGGCTGGGCTGAGCGGGTTCCCAGCCGAGGGTCCGGCGGGTGATGAGGTTGGACGCCGGGTAGCTTTGCGTGACTATGTTCGCGAGGAGCCCGAAGTATCCCGGCACCATCAGTTCGTCTGCGGGAATGCTGACGGCGGGCAGGCCCAGGCGACTGCCGATGGCCTCGGCGATCTCGCGGAACGGGATGCCCCCGTCCTCAACCGCGTGCCAGAATCTGCCGGCCGGGCCCTTCTCCAGCGCCAGGCGGAACAAGGAGGCGGCATCGCGGACGTGCACGGCGTTCCACAGGTTCGCGCCGTCTCCGGGGTAGCCGGCGAAGCCCTTCTCCTTCGCGAGCACGATCAGCATGGGGAGGAAGCCGGCATCGGTCGTGCTGTGCATGATGTTGGCAATCCGCACGACCGAAGACCGCACTCCACGCTCGGCGAGGTCGATGACGGCGGTTTCCACGACATTGCGGACCCGGAGGGTGCCCTTGTGCTCATCGCCGACGGGAAGGGCCGGGTCCTCCTCGGTGGCCGGGCGGCCCAGCTTCCCGGACGAGCCAATGCTCCCCGCCGCGACCAGCGGCTTTCCGGTTCCCGCGAGTGCCTCGCCGTACGCGAGCATGACCGGGAGCTCCGCAGCGGACACGGCGTCCATCCCGCCAAACGGAAGCAGGTCTTGCCTGTGCGCGACGTGGATGACGCCGTCGGAGTCCGCGGCCGCCTCCATAAGCCCGTCGAGATCCTCGAGGTCGCCGCGGCGCACCTTCGCGCCGAGCGCCGACACCGCCGCCGCGGCCGTGTCCGACCGAGCCAGGCCGGTGACCTCGTGCCCGGCGGCGATGAGCTCGGGGATGATGTAGGAACCGGAATGGCCGGTCCCGCCAGCGACGAAAACGCGCATGCTGCTGCTCCTTGAGAGTGATGTGGCGCGGGAAGCGGTGGTGCGGGCGCGCTCAGCCAGAGACGTTGACGCCGAGGTCGATGTTGAACCCTGCGCCGTGGCGGGCCAGGCCCATCAGCAGCGGGCCCACTCCTTCCAGCCAGTGCGCCATCGCCAGGTCTCCCGTGTCCAGCGGGCGCAGCCCGAGGCTCTCGATGAACGCCGACACGCTCGCCTTGGCGTGCGCGTCATCGCCGGCGATGAGCACGTCCAGCGGGCGGCCCTGGGCCAGGACGTGGCCGAAGACGGTGTTGAACGCCTTCACGACGTGCGCGCTCGCCGGGGCGGCCTTGGCGATCTCCTGCGCGCCGGAAGTGCCGTCAGGGGTGACCAGCCCGGTGGCGTCGGCGTTGAAGGTGTTGGAGATGTCGATGATGACCTTGCCGACCAGCGCGTCCCGGTACTGGGCGACAACCTGCACGGCGCTGGCGTAAGGCACCGCGAGGATGACGATGTCGCCGGCCGGGGCGGTGCCGAATGCCCCGGCCGTGGCGCCGCCGCCGAGCGCGGCGGCCAGGTCCTTGGCCTTGGCCGCGTCGCGGCCGATGACCTCGACGGCGTTGCCGCCCTCGACCGCGCGGGCGCCTATGGCGCGGGCCATGCCGCCCAGGCCGATAATGCTGATGCTGCTCATGGTGTGCCTGCTTTCTGATGCTGGACAGGACGCCGTGCCCGCCCCGTCGTCGTTAACGGCCGTGTCGTCGGTGCCGCCGAATGACGCGGCGGACGGCGCTCGATTCCTGATGTGCTCATCCTGGGCCTGGGCCCTGCTGTCGAATTCTTGTACCGAGTTCGCCCCGGCACCATCAGGTACGTATTAAAGATGTCATTGGCCTGAATCGGTGTCCAAGACTTCTTTTGGCGGTGGCGATACCCTGGAGGCATCGCCATACCGGGAGGCTCCGTGGATCTGGACCTGCGCAAGTTGCGCTACTTCGTCGCCGTCGCCGACACGCTGCACTTCGGCCGCGCCGCCGATGAGCTGCACATCGCGCAGCCGGCGCTCAGCCGGCAGATCCGCGCGCTGGAACAGGATCTCGGCACCCCGCTGCTGACAAGGGACAGCCACGGCGTGGCGCTGACTGACGCCGGCAGGCAGCTGCTGAGCGACGCCGGCCCGCTGCTGGCCTCGGCGCACGCGGTCCGCCGCCGGGTGACCGTGGCCGCACGCGGCAGCCAGCGGCTAATGGTCGGCTTCCGGGCAGGCGTCGCGGTCGCCCCGGCGGTACGGCTGTTCGCCGAGCGGCACCCGGACGTTCTGGTGGACGTGCAGCGGATCGAATGGGACGATCAGGCCACGATGCTGCTCGACGGCCGCATCGACGTCGGCTATGTGCGGCTGCCCATCGACGAGGCCGGCCTGCGGGTCGCCCCGCTGTACACCGAGCCGCGGGTGGCAGTGCTGCCCGCCGGCCACCGGCTGGCTGGCAAGGATCAGGTCACCGAGGCCGACCTGGCCGGCGAGCCGCTGGTCTGGCATGCCGACACGAGCACGCAGCCCACCAGGCGCCCGCACCCTAACGCCGGATACCTGGTGCGCGGGGTGGACGAGACGCTCGAGCACGTCGCGGCCGGCCGGGGCATCTCGTTCCTGGCCCGTTCGGCGACCGTGTTCTACTCACATCCGGACATCAGCTACGTGCCCGTCCCGGATCTGGCGCCCGACCAGGTGTGCCTCGCCATGGCGGCAACGCGCACCTCGCCGGTGGTCGACGACTTCTTCACCGCGGCTCAGTCGACGGCCGAGATCACGGCAGAATGCGGAAACTACGAAATGTGGCAGCTTGGAAACGGTGCCATTTCAAAGCACGGTTGAGCAGTTCGACTGACAACAGCAGCGCCAACAGAGGGCACCCGGCCACAGCAATGTGAAGGCATCGAGCTCGGGGCGGAGGCGATGCCGGCGCACAGTGAGAATCGACATCGTCACGCGGGCCGCCTCTAAAATAGTGAAAATAATGATCTTGTTGAAGTCGTCAAAGGCATTGTCGATAACACTTCCACTCCTCAATCTCAATCTCACCGAGCATGCGGAGAATCCGCGCGGGCTGCTATTCCTGGCCCAATCAGCGTCGGATACAGCGCTCCCGATGGGATTTCTGACCGGCGCCTTCGCCGGATGACCGGCTGACCGACGCTGGGTGTTTCAACGTCACATGCCGGTAGAGCGACTGTGGATGGGATCGCCGACCCGGGAACTCGGACGCGGGGAGGGGATCATTCGGTCCGAGGCGGGCTGGCTGACGGCGAAACCGGATCGGGGAGCCTGTAGAGACGCGATGCTCACAAGACGTCGGCTCGCCCGGCGGCCTCGACGACCACCTGGGACACGGGCCGATAGCGAAGGCAACACGACCTGCTGCAACACGGCGAGATTCCGGGGAAGGTGAATTCCCCGAAAAGTCAGCGTGTTGTCGTAACTGATGTTGCGCAGCGCCTGTTGCTGAACCTCTTGATCACGCCGACTCGCTCCTCGGGGGTGGGCTCGTCCGCCACGGACTGCTGGTCACGGTCTGGACTCGGCGGGCCGGTGGGATCGACCTGGCCGGTTCGGCTGGTTGATCCTGATGTGATGGTGCGTCGGCGAAGGTTGGCGTTGTGGGTGTTCCTCACGGTGGCGGCCGGTGCCCTGGCGGCCGCGGGCGAGTGGATTCCCGAAGGCTGGCCGGTCTGGGCGCGGCGGCCCGTGGCGGTGCTGGTCGCGATGGCGGCGGGCGCTGCCGGGTCGTTCGTGAGCGAGGCGCTGGCGGCCTCCCGGGAGGGCGGGCGAAGGCGAATACTGGCGGGCGGTCCGGGCTTTTGGGGGGAGTCCCCGAGGCTGCCCCCGCAGTTCGTGGACCGTCCGGCCGAGGTCGTGGCGGCTTCTACCGCTCTGCGAGGCGGCACGCGCGCCGTGGCGCTGGTGGGATTGGGTGGGTCGGGGAAGTCCACACTGGCGGCGGCCGCGGCGCGCCCGCCGCAGTTGAGGGGTCGTTTCCGGGGCCGGTTCCGGCACACGACATGGCTGCCGGTGGGGCCGTCGGTGGAACCGCTGTCGGTGCTGACCCAACTGGGGCATCGGCTCGGCGACGCCGGAGCCACGTATTCGAGTGTGGGCGAGGCACGGGACGCGGTGACGGCGCTGCTCGACGGCCGTCGTCTGCTGATCGTGCTGGACAACGTCTGGACCGAGGATTCGCTCCGTGCCTTCGTGGGCCTCGGCCGGACGTCGGTGCTGTTCACGACCCGCAGCGAGGACCTGGCCCGGGCGTTGAACGCCGAGCGGATCCCGGTGGAGGAACTCACGCGGGAGCAGGCGCTGGCGCTCCTGGCCCGCTGGACTCACGACAGACCCGTCCCTGAGGCGGAGGCGCGGGCTTTGTGCGCGCGTTTGGGAGATCTCGCGCTCGGGGTGGCGATGGCCGGAGCGATGATCGCACGGGGCCGTTCAGCGGAAGAGGTGACCGCTCTCATCGACCGGGACCTCAGCCGGATCTCCGGACGGTTCGATCCGCTCTACAGCTACAGGACGCTCAGGGCGGCGATCGACGCCGGAATCGACGACCTGCCCGATCAGTTCGCGGGCATGGGAACGGGCGGGCCGCGAGACCGCTATCTGGAGCTGGCGGTGTTCACCGGACGCGGCCCGTTCCCCCGCTCGGCCGCCGAGGCCCTGTGGGCAGCGACCCTGCCTGACCTGTACGCGGTATCCGAGGTCCTGGAGGAGTTCCGCAGCCGGTCCCTGCTCACCGAGTACGACGGCTGGTACATCGCCCACGACCTGCAATACGACGCGATGAACCAGCATCCCGACGCCCCTGACCTCACCCACTCCCACCGGTGCCTCATCGACGGCTGGAGCGCTAGCCATGACACGGGGTGGTCCATGGCTGCCCGCGAAGACGCCTATCTGTCGGCCAATCTCGCCTGGCATCTCCACCAGGCGGGTTCCACGGACGCTCTGGCAGAACTCCTCACCGATCAGCATTGGATGCTCCACCGCATCCGTTCAGCCGGTCTCGCCGCCCTGCTCACCGACTACACCCACGCCCCCACGCCCCTCACCCAAACGATCCGCCGTGCCCTGGCCATCTCCACGGCCGCCGTGTCCCTCGACCCCGACCTCCTCACCGGCCAGCTCATGGGACGGCTCCTCAGCCACCCCGATCCCGCCATCAGCGCCTGGGCCGCCGCCCTCACCCCACCTCACGCCACCACGTGGATCGTCCCCCTCGCCCCCGACATCCTCACGTCCACCACCACCTCGCTCCAACGCACCCTGACCGGTGACCTCGGCGAAGTGAACGCGGTGGCCTACAGCCCCGACGGCACTCAACTGGCCACGGGCGACAACGATGGGGTGGTGAGGATATGGGACCTGGCCACCGGTCGGCACACCACCCTCACAGGCCACACCGCTGAGGTGCGGGCGGTGGCGTACAGCCCCGACGGCACCCATCTCGCTACGGGCAGCAATGACCGGACGGTGCGGGTGTGGAACCTGGTCACCGGCCGAGGTACCGTCCTCACCGGTCACGCCGACGGAGTGTGGGCGCTGGCCTACAGCCCCGACGGCACCCATCTCGCCACGGGCAGCAAGGACAGGACAGCGCGGATATGGAACCTGGTCACGGGTCGGCACACCACCCTCACAGGCCACACCGATGTGGTTCGGGCGGTCGCTTACAGCCCTGACGGCGGTCTCCTCGCCACGGGCAGCCACGACGCGACGGTGCGAGTGTGGGACACGGCCACTGGCGAGCAGACCACCCTCGGCCCCCTGGGCGGCTGGATGTGGGCGTTGGCTTTCAGCCCCGACGGAGCCCATCTCGCGATCTGCAACAACGACGGCATGTCCGTATTGGGGTGGACTCTCGACAGCGGAGAAGTGTCGGAGCTCACTGCCGCGCACCCCAGAGCACCTTGGGTGTTGGCCTACAGCCCCGATGGGACCCACCTTGCCACGGCCTGTGACGATCGGCCCGTGCGGGTCTGGGACCTGGCCGCCCGCCAGCACATCACCCTCACCGGCCACGTCGGTGCGGTGTGGGCGGTGGCGTACAGCCCCGACGGCACTCATCTCGCGACCGCCAGCCACGATCGGACCGTGCGTGTGTGGGAGCCCGCGATGGCCGGCCAGGACGATCCCGCTGAGCTCGAGGAGTCATCCGCGTCCGCGCTGAGCCCCGACGGAACCCACCTCGCCATGGTCGGCTACGACGGCACGATGCGGGTGCGGGACCTGGCGACCGGTCAGCTAGCCGCCCTTACCGGCCACACCAAGAGGGGGAGAGCAGCGGCATACAGCCCCGACGGAACTCACATCGCCACTTCCAGTGACGACCGAACGGTCCGGGTGTGGGATCTAGCGACCGGCGAGTACAGCACCCTCATCAGCGGCGGCAACTCCCTCAGGTACATCCTCACCACAGACACCAGCAGAGCTACTGATGGTGAGAGTGTTGTCACCACTGGCAACGATTGGGTTTGGGTAATGGCCTACAGCCCGGATGGCGCCCACCTCGCTACTGGCGGTGTCCAGGATGAGGTGCGGGTGTGGGATCTGGCAGCCATCCAGTACGTCTCCCTCACCGGTCACGCCGACGGAGTGTGGGCGATGGCCTACAGCCCTAACGGCACTCACCTAGCCACCGGCAGCGAGGACCGGATGGTGAGGATGTGGGACTTGGCCACCGGCCAGCACTCCGTCCTCACCGGCCACACCGGTCCAGTGAGGGCGGTGGCCTTCAGCCCGGACGGCACTCACCTGGCGACGGGCAGCCAGGACCAAACGGTGCGGATATGGGACCTGACCACTGGTCAGCACACCACTCTCATCGGCCACACCGACATGGTGTGGGCGATGGCCTACAGCCCCGACGGCACCCACCTCGTCACAGCCGGTCGCGACCGGGCGGTGCGGGTGTGGGAGGTCGCGACGTCAGCGACGGTCGCACTGTGGCACAACGACGAGGCCATACGGAAGGTCGTCATGCCCTCCAACGACGAGATCCGAATCCTCACGGACAGGACAGCCTCTCGGCTGGAGATTCGCCGGAACTGAGGACGGCGAACGGCCATAAGGGTGCGGGGCGGCCAGGGGAACGCCAGTGGTCGATGATCACGCCGGCCTCAGTCCAGCACGTGAGCGCTCGATCACTCAGCCACCGGGGTTGATCGGCCGGATTGTGCGCGCCTGAGCACGGGCCAGGTCCTTGCGAAGGGCCTCGTTCTCGATCGTCAGGACATGGATCGCGCGGGCGAAGACCTCTGATGTGATGCGGTATTGATCACGCTCCGCTTTGAGACCAGCTACTTGGCCTGGAGGTCGCTGACCTGTTCGCGCAGCTTGAGTTCGCTTTCCGGTGTTCGGTTTCGCGCGCGGACTTCGGCGTAGAAGAGATCTTTGAGATCGGTGTGCTTATGCGTGAGCTTGTTGCGTTTCAGTCCGGCTTCGGTCGCCAGAGAGAGGACGTCGAGGTTGCCGGAGCTGCGCAGCGGCCGTCCCGGCGAGAAGGCGGTGCATGGCTGCAGTGATCTGGTCGCGTTCTTCGTCGTCAGTCACCGCCGATCGACCTCGTTTCCGGTGTCAGACCTGGCGATGCGGGTCTTTTGGTGTCTATCTGCGATCCCCTGCAGATGGCGGCGGCAGGCAGATAGCCGCCCGCGGAGCGGGATGGGTGTCAACGAGCTGGCGATCTCTTCCGTGAGCTGGGTGATCTCGGCCTGGAGCGACTGGATGTGGGAATCGGTGCGAGCGATGTTGCCGCATGCCGGATCACATCGGTCGATCGCGGGGGGACGGTCGCGGCTGCCTCCCGGGCTAGTGCGGTCGGGATGGCACAACGCCTTGGCCGGGTCGTTGTTGCAGGTCAGAAACGCTTCCGGGTTGTCGTAGATGTTGAATCGGGGCTCGGCGAGCAGAGCGTTGGCCTGCTTCGGGGTCAAGAACATTCCCTCGAAACGCGCGGCTGCGTCGCTGGCGGCCTCCAGCATGCGGCGCGCAGCGGGACCGGACACGCCTTCCCCTGTTCGAGCCTCTCGGCGAGGTCGGTGAGGTAGTCGGCCATGGCCCGGGCGGTCTCCACGTCGAGCACGCGCCGTAGGCCATGACGGGCGCGGCTGCTGTAACCGTCAGTCACCGTCGAAGCCCAGGGCCGCAGGTGGCCGTACTGGACCGCCAGCGCTAGGCGGCCGCCGGGCAGACGTGCGATGTGCCAGGCCAGAGTGCGGCGGAAGCGCCTCATGATGACGGGCCCATCCGGATCGGCAGGGATCATCTCGCCGGCCATGTCGTTGCGCTGGGCGAAGTCGTTGACCCAGAGGATGAACTGCGCGATGCGCTGGTTGGCGGTCTTGGCCGTAATGACGGCTCCGGTGCGCCGCCGTCGCCCATGCCCGTGGGCACCTCGACCGGTAGCGGTTTCGGAGGCCTTGGCCGACGACGTTCGGTGCCGGCCGTTGGCGGCGGAACTGAGCCAGTAGGGACGGACCGGGAAGAGGAACTCGATCGTCGTGAGCTGTTCGAGGATGGCGACCGCGGTATGCACGACCGGTAGCACCGTCCACGAGCGTTTGATCGGTTCGGGGGCAGCGCCCTCGCTCTCGGCGCGCGTCCCTTTGAACTCCTCGCCGTGCAGCCGGTAGCGCTTGGCGCCGCCCGCGGTCGCGGTCTCGGGAACTGGGCAGCAGCCGATGCTCACCGTTTCCGATGCCGGGTTGTGCCGCGTCGTGCCAGACCGTTCCATGACATACGAGCAACCACCGAGCAACCACCGACGTCAGCCGGCATCGGGGCCATGCGTTCGGCATCGAGCTGAAGCCGTCATGATCAATCTCGCCAACCACGTTGACGACGGTCGACTACCCAGCCCGCCGGCCAGTGGGGCCCGACAGATCAGAGCTCGACCACCACCGGACGGGCGTCGGGGCGGCCATAGGCCACGACACGCCGCAGCCCATCACGAAGCTGATCGATAGCATCGTCATCCACATCGAGGAACGCCTCGATCTCCTGGTCGTCCAGTCCCAACACGTCCAGACTGTCGGCAGCGACCTTGATGTGAAGCACCTTGTCGCGGAGCATGACCTCCTGGACGACACCGTAGGCGGTTCCCTGGTCTGCTGTGACCAGGCAATGGGTGTCGCCGAAGCGCGATGTCCTGCTCGTCGGGCTCGTGGAGACCACACATGAACAGCAGGACCATGCCGCTGCCGTCCTCGCCCTCGGCGACGCCCGCCGTCAGGCATTCGAGTTCGGGTTCTTCATCTGCGCCCGCCGCCTGGGCAGTGAACCTGGTCGTCATAACGAGGAGCGTAACGACCAAGGCCGGCTATCCGGTGCGGCCCGGGAAACTATGCAGCCATCTGCGTGGTTCCCGTTGCCGACTCCAGTCCGTGTCTAGGCTGTGGCGGCTCCGCGGCCGTGAACACCTCAGAAATCGGTCATGGTCATGCGGATACCACTCGGGCCTGCAATGGAGACGGCCCTTGGGAGGCCGTGGACACCCCGATTCTGGCTGGCGGGACGCACGTCATTCGGGTCCTGCACTGGGGACGGCCTTGGGAGGCCGTGGACACCTGTACGGCGATATCGGCCCGAAGAGCGGCGCCGATCTGCAATGGGGACGGCCCCTGCGAGGCCGTGCACACGTGCGCCCGGATCGCCCCGGTGTCCTCGTCCCGATTCCTGCAATGGGGACGGCCTTGGTAGGCCATGGACAACGTCAACGAGCAGGTGCTGCGGGAGCTTCATCGAAAGTACGTGCTGCTCGCCGACGGCGAGCACGACGCTTTCTCCATGACTCAGTCCCCGTGCGGCAGCTTCCACAGGTGGAGGGTGGTCTGGTTCTTGGAGACCGTGTACCAGGCGCCCTGCCCTGCCGATCGGGGAGATCCTGAGACATGGAAGGGGTAGGCGATGCGGCCGCGCAGGGCCATCGTGCGTGGGTCGACACACCAGTGGCGGGGGACCTCCGCGTGGTACTCGGTGCCGACCACGGCGGTGTCGTCGTACGGGAACGCCGCCTCGTAGTCCCAACAAACGCGGTCGTCGTCCTCGCTTGAGGGAGGGGGCACGGCTTCCGCGGCGTTCAGACGCCGCAGTTCCATGCCGTCCTCCGCCCGGTGCAGGTAGAGGGCCCACTGCCCCGGATCCGTGGTCAGGAAGTGCTCCCCGGACGGGCTCACGGCGAGGAGGACCTCCTCGACGAACCGCTGGACAGTGAGCTTCGCGCCATCCCAGTGTCCCCACAGCACGGGCGAGTCCTCCTCGCCCTCGAGGACGGTCAGCCCCATGTACGCCGGGTCCGGATGGGGAAAGTGGACGGAGCCCGATCCCACGGTCATCGTCTCGGCCCGGGCCAGCACCGTGCCGTCGGCGGGGTCGAGGATCAGCCATTCCTCCTTGACGTCGCCCCCCGCGTAGTTGCGGATGTGGGCCCAGAGGAGCTTGCCGTCCGAGGAGAAGGCTGCCGAGCCGCTGTCTGCGTGGCCGTGGTAGTAGTCGTCGGCGTACTCGGAGAACGAGGCATGGGCTTCGGTGCACACGGCGGCGGACCAGCAACCGTGCCGGGTCTCCCACCGTGCGGCGCCGGTCGAATCCACGGCTCGCAACGCGTGCACGCCGGCGAAGACGGCGACATCACCGGTGGGAGAGACCGCCACCGAGCCGTACCGGCGAGGCCAGGGCGCGGGGAAGCGGACCTCCGTTCCCTCCCCGTCCAGGTCGCGGACGGCCAGCTCGGTGTCCCCGCGCTGCACCAGCAGCCTGCGCCCGGGCCAGTGCAGCACCTGTGGAGCGTCCGCCGACGCGGGGTCGAGCGGAGCGGCGGTGGTGGCCACGAGACAGGCGGCGAACTCTGCGGAACTCCCGTGGATAGCATCGTTTGGCATAGCGGTGAAATACTTTCAAACGTGTCGGATGGTGCAGGGTACCCGAAGTCGCCCGCGACCAGCCTTGATCCCCTCGCTGCATTGGTTGGGGACAGCTGTAAGACGCGCAAGGCGGCTTGGTGCTCCTCTCTGTGCCAAGCTCAAGTGGGACACAAGGGGATGAAGTTCCCAGACTGATATGAGCAGGGCGATAACGGGTACCGGGCAGAGTGACGATGACCGGGCATGATCTCCACGACGCTGGTGAGGGGCCGCGGGCCGACCGGCCCAAGCGGCGGACGTTCACGGCCGCCTACAAGCTCAGGATGATCGAGGAGTACGACGCTGCCGAGCACGGCGAGAAAGGTGCGCTGCTGCGCCGGGAGGGGCTGTATGAATCCAGCATCCAGAAGTGGCGCCGACAGCGCGACAACGGCCAGTTGACCGCCTCGGGCACGGCCGTTCCTCCAAGGAAGGAGAAGTCGGCCGAGCGGGCTGAACTGGAGCGGCTGCGTAAGGAGAACGCGAAGATGCTCCGTGAGAAAGAGCGGATGGCGCGCAAGCTGCAGCAGACCGAGGCAGCCCTGGAGATCGTGGGAAAATGGCACGCGCTCTTGGAGATGATGTCCGGGAGCGCGGACTCGGAGAACTCGTGACCGGGCTTCGCGAGGAAGCCCGTGAAAGTCTTGAGGCATATGTCGGTATCCAGGCGTCCTGCCGGATCACCGGGATCAGCAGGTCCACCCTGTATCGGCGGCGGACACCGAAGCCGGAAAAGCCGGATCCGCTTGTGCGGCCGGCTCCGCGGAATGCGCTGACCGAGGCCGAACGCGACCAGCTGATCGCGACCCTCAATAGCGAGGAGTTCCGTGACAAGGCCGTGCGGCAGGTATGGGCGGCGCTGTTGGACCGTGGTGTCTACCTGGCCTCGCCGTCCACGATGTACAGGGAGTTGCGGGCTCGCGAGCAGGTGCGGGAGCGCCGTGCTCAGGCGCGGCACGAGGCCAAGAAAAAGCCCCAGCTTGAGGCCCGCACGCCGAATGAGGTGTGGAGTTGGGATATCACGAAACTGCCTGGTCCGGTCCGTGGCCGGTTCTTCGACCTGTACGTGATGATCGACATCTATTCACGGTACGTGGTGCACTGGGAGATCCATCTCAGTGAATCCGGCGAGCTCGCAGAGAGGTTCATCGAGAACGCCATCCGCGCGAATGGCGGCATCGCGCCCGGCACGCTCCACTCTGATCGTGGCACCGCGATGACGTCGATCTCGGTCGCCGAGCTTCTTTCCGAGCTCGGGATCGTCAAATCGCATTCCCGACCGAAGGTCAGCAACGACAACCCGTACTCGGAGGCGCAGTTCAGAACTTTGAAGTACTGCCCGGTGTTACCCGGCCAGTTCGGTTCGTTCGCCGACGCACGAAGCTTCTGCCGCCGGTTCCTCGAGTACTACAACCACCGGCATTACCATTCCGGGGTCGGCCTTCACACACCATTCACCGTGCACATCGGAACCGCGCACGCCATCCAGGACAAGCGTGCCGCGACCATCGAAGCCTTCCGCGCGGCCAACCCTCAGCGATTCACCCGCAAGCCCAGACTGCCCAAGATCCCGACCGTGACATGGATCAACAGGCCCGACGAAGACTCCGACCAACACACCCAGGAGGTATCAGCTTAGCGATAGATGCCCTCTTGTCCCGTTTGACTTGACGCGTACCGCTTTGCCGAGACCCTGCCACCACACCCGGGGCAGACCAGAGTCTCCATCAGACCCGGAGCGATTCAGCCAGACGTGGTGGGCCGCCTGGGACTCAAACCCAGAACCGACGGATTAAAGCCGCTCCATGCGCACCGGACCGGCACTCTCGCTGTCGGCCTGTGCGGTACATCCGCGACTCCGCCGTTAAACGCTGCGTCGTGCCGTGGCGTACCGCTCCGTTCCATGGCATACGAGCGACCACCGAGCAACCACGGACATCAGCCAGCGCACGACTACTGCCGGTATCTTGCCAGCGAAGGCTGGCTTTCGGACGGCATGAGCCACAACGTGCCCTTTCGGATCGTTCAGTGTTCTGTCGCCGGCTCGGTCGACGGCTTGGAATCAGTTGCCGCCCGGCTCGGAGCCTCCGCCACGGGTGAGAGGTGTTCCCCTCCCGCCCGTACGCTCGCTGGCCAGGCCGCGCTGCCCAGAAGTGCCAGCATCCCGGGCAGAAGCACGCCGCGTACGAGAGTGGCGTCGAGCAAGATCGCCACTGCCAGGCCGACGCCCAGCTGCTTCATCTCGACCGTGGAGAGAGTCGCGAAGATGGCGAAGACGGCGAGCATGATGGCCGCCGCGCTTGTCACCACTCCGGCTGAGCGCATCACGCCCTGCCGGATGGCCTCGCGCGGGTCTGATCCCGCTGCGACGTAGTCCCGCACCCGGCTCAGGACGAACACGTGGTAGTCCATTGACAGCCCGAAGAGCACCACAAAGAGGATCAACGGCACCCAGGACACGATCGCCCCGTTGGACTCGAATCCGAGAAGCCCCTCTGCCCACTGATGCTGGAAGACGAGGACCATGACCCCGTAGGCCGCGCCGGTCGACGCCACGTTCAGCACACCGGTCATCAAGGCGATCCATAGCGACCGGAACGCGGCCACCATGACGATCAGGCAGAACAGGACCACGAATCCGACGACGAGTGGAAGGCGGTCGCGCTGTACCTTCGAGAAGTCGGCGTCGAACGCCACGTTGCCACCCACCCACCAGCGGGCACCAGTGACCGCCCCGATGGTGCCCGGAGCCAGGTCCGTGCGGAGTTCGTCGAGTGTGGCGCGGGCGGCCGGCGTCGCCGGATCGTGCGGGATCGCCAGGGACATCTTGGTGACGGTGCGGTCGTCGGAGGCGACGATGACGGGCTTGCCGGTCAGGGCGAAGTCACCGGTCGACCCGGCTCGCTCGTAGAGTCCGCCGAGTGCGGTCGCGACCGCCCCGGCCTGTTCCCGCGGGGCCTGGACCACGACGATGTGGTTCGCCTTGTTGCCGGGAAACGCCTCGGCGACGCGGTGCAGGACCTGGACCACCTGGTAGTCGCCCGGCAGATCGGCGTCGCCGGGCATCTTGAAGTTCATGTCGGCGACCGGCCACGCCAGCAGCCCTGTGAGGATCAGCCCCGCCGACACCGCGATGGCGGGAGCCCGAAGGACCGGACGCAGGACGCGGTCCCACAGCCTGCTGCCCTCCGGGGTACGGCGGCGGCCGAGCAGGGGCACGCGCAGCCGGTCGATCCGGTCGCCGAGCAGGGCCAGTACGGCCGGAAGCGCGGTCAGTGATCCGATCACGGCGACGCCCACGACCGTGATCGCCCCGAGCGCCAGGGATGAGAAGATCGCGTTACCCGCGAAGAACATTCCGGTCATCGCGACCATCACGGCCCCGCCCGAAACCGCCACCGCTCGCCCCGACGTCGCCGATGCGATCCGCAGCGCGGTGTGGGGATCCCGGCCGGCGGCGCGTTCCTCCCTCACCCGTCGCATGTAGAACAGCGAGTAGTCGACGCCGACCGCGAGTCCCAGCAGGAGGACGAGGCTTGGCTGGTACACGTTCGCCGGCACTACGAATGAGGTCACCGCCGAAAGGCCCAGGGCGAACAGCACCGAGCTCAGCCCCAGGATCAGCGGCACCGCGGCCGCGACCAGCGCGCCGAAGACCACGATGAGGACGACGAACGTGATGGGAAGGCTGATGAACTCGGCCCGATGAAAGTCCCTGGCCGACTTCTCGGATATCTCCTTGCCGAGCGATCCGGCGCCGACCTGATCGATGCGCACGTCGGGATAGGCGCGTCCGGCCGCCTCTGTGACCTCGAGGATGGGCCCGACGACGTCCTTCGGCAGCCTCCGGCCATCCCCCCGGCCGAGGTCCAACTCGACGGGAAGCAGCGTCGAACGCCCGTCACGCGACAAGACCGGCTCACGGACGTCCGTCACCTCCGTCAGCGCCCGGTATCGCCTTGTCAGATCGGCCACCAAGGCCGTTGAACCTGCTTTGTTCAGTGTCCCGCTCCGTGCCTGGACCAGGACGTTCTCGGTCATGCCCTCCTCGCCCCAGTCCGTGTTGTCGAGCAACCGCTCGGCGTGGGCAGCCTGCCCGCTCAGCATGTCGGCGTCGGACTGCCCCTTTACGCCGAGGGCCAGGCTGGCCCCGTAGATGACGAGGACCGTCAGGATCCAGGCCCCGAGCACGGTCCATCGATGTCGCATGCTCCAGCCCGCGACCTTCTCGACGACACCTCGCGGTCCCGTGCCGGATCGATGACGTGGTGGCCGTCCGTCTGGGGAATGCGAGGTGTCAAAGGCAGACGAACTCATCTCATGTCCCTTTCATCGCGTGACATCACGACGCCTTTTCGCGTCGGCATAGACGCTAGGCAGGCGTGGGGGGCGGTGTCGGCGACGGCACCACCCCCAATCGGGGTGGTGTCTCCACTACCGCGAAGGGACGCGCTCGCCCACTGATGTGAATTGGTGTTGGTCCCGTACGGTTTGCGATGAACCGCAGCCGAACGGACGAAAATCCGCGGGGAGGGGATACCGAGTGCAGCTGAGACGGGTGATCACAGTCGAGTCGTGGTGGTCCATCGGATACCACCTGTCCGGTCTGGCGATCGCCCCGCTGTACTGGCTGCCTCCACTCGGTGCACTGATCGGTTTGGTCTGCCTCCCGTTGCTGCTCTTGGGGCTGCCGATCCTGCTTCTGGCGATGCGCGGCGCCTCCAGGGTCACGATCCTGGCCGACCGGCGCCTGTCACGTGAGCTGGGTGTTCCCGCCGCGCCGGCCGGTCCGCGGCCCGCGCTCCATGCGATGATGACCGGCCGTCCGGGGTGGCGGGCACTGGGGCTCGCCCTCCTCGTGGCCGCATGGGACACGGGCACCGGAGCGCTGGTGCTCAGCGGACTCGCCCTGGGCGTGACGCTGACAGCGCTGCCGATCCTGGTTCCGGCCCTCGGGGCGGACAGCGCCACGTTCGCTGGAGTGCCCCTGAATCCCCTGACCATCGCGCTCGGAGCCGTACTGGGGCTGACCGTGATCGTCGCCGAACTGGCCACGGCACGGCCGCTCCTGCTGTTCGGAGCGAACCTAATGGCACGGACACGGGACGAGGCCGAGGCACAGCGGCTCCGGCAGCGCATCGCGACCCTGGAGACCACGCGGACACGGGTCGTGGACGCGGCCGAAGCGGAGCGGCGGCGCATCGAGCGCGACCTGCACGACGGCGCCCAGCAGCGCCTGCTCGCCGTCTCGATCGCGATCAGCCGGGCGCACCGGCAACTCTCCCGAGATCCCGAGAAGGCGGAGGAATTGCTCAACGAAGCACAGGGGGATGCCCGCGCGGCCATCGAGGAGCTTCGCGGCATCGCCCGCAGCGCTCATCCGCCCGTACTCACCGAACGCGGCCTGCAGCCGGCCGTGACCACCATGGCACGGCGATTCGCGGTGCCGGTCCGGCTCGACGTCCGCCTCGCGGACCGCCCCGCACGACGTTCGGAGGCCGTGGCGTACTACGTGGTGGCCGAACTGCTCACCAATATCGCCAAGCACGCCGGGGCGTCGGCTGTCTCAGTACGCCTCTGGCGCGAGGACGACCGGCTGCGGATCTGCGTCACCGACGACGGCAGAGGCGGTGCGGAGGAGAAGGAGGGCGGAGGACTGGCGGGCCTGCGAGCCCGGCTCGACGCGGTGGACGGCGGGATCTCGATCACCAGCCCGTCCGGCGGGGCGACGATGGTGGAGGCCGAGCTGCCGTGGAACGCGTGACACCCGGGCTGCGTCTCGTGATCGCCGAAGACTCGGTGCTCCTGCGCTCTGGCCTGGTACGCCTTCTGGAAGACGAAGACCTGCAGGTCGTCGCGGAGGTCGGGGACGGCGACTCCCTCCTGGAGGCAGTGGCCACGGAGCGCCCGGACGTCGCCATCATCGACGTACGCATGCCGCCCACCTTCACCGACGAGGGCATCCATGTCGCGCTGACGATCAGGAAACGCCACCCGGAGGTCAGTGTTCTCGTGCTCTCCCAGTGGGTCGAGGAGACGTCCGCAGGCGAGTTGCTGCGCGGCGGCATGGACGGAATCGGTTACCTGCTGAAGGACCGGGTGACCGACATCAACGCGTTCATCGCCGCGGTGCGCCAGGTGGCGGCGGGGGGAAGCGTCCTCGACCCCGATGTCGTCACCCAGATCCTGGCGCACCAGTACGAACAGGGCGTGCTCGACCGCCTATCCACCCGTGAGGGCGAGGTGCTCGCCTGCATGGCGGAGGGGTTGAACAACGCCGCGATCTCCCGGCGGCTCTTCATCACCGAACGCGCGGTCGAAAAGCACATCCGCAGCATATTCACGAAATTGCAGCTCTCCCCCGAAGAACAAGACCAGCACCGCCGGGTGGCCGCGGTGCTGCGGTACCTGAGCGCCATCGGGGGCCATCCGCTCGATGCCGATCGCCACACCCCGATCGCCAACAGACGGACCGGACTGGACAGGAACAGGCCCCATGGATGAAGTCGCGCCGACCACGGACCGCTCCCCCGCCCGCTCCCGACGAGCGCTCGTGACGACCCTGCTGACGACCGTCATGCTGGTGACCGGCGGGTCGTACGCCGTCGCGGACACGCTGCTCCAACGGCGGTCCACGACCGACGAGGTCATCCGCAGACCCGTCCGCCACCTGCGACTCGACCTCGTGAACGGGAACGTGCGGATCAGCGCCTACGAGGGCGACACGATCCAGATCAGGCGCACGCTTACGCGCTCGCTGCATGAGCCCGTGGAGAAGAGGGAATTCCGCGGAGACGAATTCGCCCTGCTCAGTGTCTGTCAGCGCTACCTCGGCCGCTGCCGGGCGGACTATGACATCAAGGTGCCCCGTTCCACCGCCGTCAGCGCGACCGTCTACTTCGGTGACGGAGAGATCACCGGGCTGTCCGCCGCGGTCAAGCTGAACGTCCTCATCGGCACCGCCGTACTGGCGAGCCTCGACGGTCCAGTAGACGCCGAGACGCTGCACGGAGAGCTCAGAGCCACCGACGTGCGGGGCCCCTCCCTGACCGCCCGATCCGCCGCCGGCCCGATCTACCTCACCCGAGCCGCGTCCGACACCATCGATGCCCGCTCCGCGGGCGGCAACCTGACCGTGCGCGCGACCGGCCAGAGCAGCTCGGTGTCGGCCATCACCGAACACGGCGATGTCAACGTGCTACTTCCCAAGACCGCGCCGGTCTACCGGATCGAGGCATCCGCAGCCACCCCGCCCGACATACAGATCCCGCGGGCAAAGAACGGTCCCGTGCTCCATGCCCGGTCGGCCACCGGGACCGTCGCGATTCGGCAGCAGGAGAACTGATGCCGACAAGCTCGGACGTCCCGCGCCCACCCGGATTGACATACACAAACTCGCGATTCACGCTTTCGCTCACCATGATCACGGAGGGTGTTGTGTTACGCGTGATTCAGGACCGACCCGCCATGTCCGCCCGGGACGGTCTTGGCGGTGGACCCGCTGTGGCTCACTCGGCATTGGCGGCTTCCAGGACGGGCACGGCCGCGACTCACCGGAATGTCCCGTATCCAGCGAGGTTGCGCCAGCACCACGGAAAGGCCGGTCCGCAGGCTTCACGGGCGGGACAAATTCGGCAACATGAGGGGCACCGCTGTGCAGCTCGACTACCGCGACACGGCCATACGCGACACCGTCCTCATCGTGCCGCTCGTCCTGCTGGCGGTGACCCTGATCCTCGTGCTGCTCCTACGCTCGATCGTCGCCCCACTGGTGCTGCTCGGCACCATTGTGCTGTCCTTCGCCGGCTCGTTCGGCCTCGCCGCGCTGGTCTTCAACCACGTCCTCGGCTACGGCGGCGTCGCACCCGACTTGTTCATCTACATCTTCGTCTTCCTGGTCGCCCTCGGCGTCGACTACAACATCTTCCTTTGCCCGTCCGCTCGATCCAGGTACCAGCCCTGGTGATCATCCTCGGCGAGCACACCTGGTGGCCGACAACCCGCAAGGCGACCCACCTCCAGAACTCACCAAGGTAGTGAAGGACGCCGCTACGCCCCACCAGACAGGACCGGGCCGGCATCTGGGTTGTCTCCTCGTATCTGTCAGTCCACGCCGTCCGCGATGCCTCTTCGATCGGGTTTGGCCCGCCGACGTCTCGTCGACCCAATCCTCGAGTGGAGGTGTCCACATGCCAGGTCGAAGCAAGCGTCAGCCGGGACCTTCCTTATGATCGGATTCATCGTCGCGGGACGGATCATCGGAGCCCTGGCACGGCTGATCAAACCCGGCCGCCAGCACCTGGGGATCATCGCCACACTCCTGCTGGGACTGGTGGGCTCGATCATCGGCGGCTCCATCGCCAACCTGCTGGGCACCGGTGACGTCTTCGAGCTGAACGTGCTCGGCTTCATCGTCTCGGTGATCGCGGCCGTCTTGCTGATCGGTGTCGCGGAAGGCGTGACCGGCGCGCGCGCCAAGAGATGACAGCCGCTGGTCCTTGGCTCCGCGCCTGCAGGCGCGGAGCCAAGCAAAACGGGCCATGTCCAGGCCGTAG
>NZ_JABVEB010000190.1 GCF_014323665.1 Actinomadura sp. HBU206391
CCGCCGTGTGTCCGTCCCATCTCGCTGTCCCTTCCGAGATCTGTCTGAGAACACTGTAGATACGCCAACGATATATCGATAACGGATCGAGTCAAGAGCCGGTTCCCGCGGAGGGGCGGGAGAGTAACTTGATGTCGAGATAAATCTGCAGTAGCTTGACGTCGAGAGAAATCCTGCGGAAGTTAGGCGAGCCTCAGTTCCCGGGGCCGCGGGGGTTAAGGCAGGATTCAGTCGTGGAACCCACCGCGCAGGCGGGGTGCGGGAGCGGTGCTGGAAAGCCCGCATGGAGACCCGTGCCGGCAGCGGTCTGTATGAATGCGCCCATGGAAGACGTCGTGGCGCTCCCCGAGCCATGACGTGATGGAGGAGGAGTCGTGTCCGCGAACAGCTTCGGCAGCCGTAACACGCTGCGGGTAGGCGACAAGTCGTACGAGATCTATCGGCTGGACGCGGTCGAGGGCGCGGCGCGTCTCCCGTACAGCCTCAAGGTGCTCCTGGAGAATCTCCTGCGCACCGAGGACGGCGCGAACATCACCGCCGACCACGTACGCACGCTGGCCGCCTGGGACCCCACGGCGCAGCCGAGCCATGAGATCCAGTTCACCCCGGCCCGCGTCATCATGCAGGACTTCACCGGCGTGCCCTGCGTGGTCGACCTCGCCACCATGCGCGAGGCCGTACGCGATCTCGGCGGCGACCCGAGCAAGATCAACCCGCTCGCCCCGGCCGAGATGGTCATCGACCACTCCGTCATCGTCGACTACTTCGGCTCCCCGGACGCCTTCGAGCGCAACGTGGAGCGGGAGTACGAGCGCAACGGCGAGCGCTACCAGTTCCTGCGCTGGGGCCAGACCGCCTTCGACCAGTTCAAGGTCGTACCGCCGGGCACCGGCATCGTGCACCAGGTCAACATCGAGCACCTCGCCCGCGTGGTCTTCGACCGTGACGGCGTGGCGTATCCGGACACCTGCGTCGGCACCGACTCGCACACCACGATGGAGAACGGCATCGGTGTCCTCGGCTGGGGCGTCGGCGGCATCGAGGCCGAGGCGGCCATGCTCGGCCAGCCGATCTCCATGCTGATCCCGCGGGTCGTCGGCTTCAGGCTGACCGGTGAGCTCCCGGCGGGCACCACGGCCACCGACCTGGTGCTGACGATCACCGAGATCCTCCGCAAGCACGGCGTGGTCGGCAAGTTCGTCGAGTTCTACGGTGAGGGCGTCGCCGCGGTGCCGCTGGCCAACCGCGCCACGATCGGCAACATGAGCCCCGAGTTCGGCTCCACCTGCGCGATCTTCCCGATCGACGACGAGACCCTCTCCTACCTGCGGCTGACCGGCCGCTCCGACGAGCAGGTCGCCCTCGTGGAGGCCTACGCCAAGGAGCAGGGGATGTGGCTCGACCCGGCGGTCGAGCCGGAGTTCTCCGAGTACCTCGAGCTCGACCTGTCCACGGTCGTCCCGTCGATCGCCGGCCCGAAGCGCCCGCAGGACCGCATCCAGGTCTCCGCGGCCAAGGAGACCTGGCGGCGCGACGTCCTGAACTACGTGCCGAGCATCCAGGGCCCGGTGGACGAGGCCTCGGACGAGTCCTTCCCGGCCTCCGACTCGCCGGCCAACTCGCAGCAGCAGGTCAACGGCGACCGCCCGCGCGAGCAGGCCGGCGCCATGGGCGGCCGGCCGAGCAAGCCGACTCCGGTGACCCTGCCGGACGGCACGTCGTTCGATCTCGACCACGGGGCCGTGGTCGTCGCCGCGATCACCTCCTGCACCAACACGTCCAACCCGTACGTGATGATCGGTGCGGCGCTGCTGGCCAAGAAGGCGGTCGAGAAGGGCCTGACCAGCAAGCCGTGGGTGAAGACCTCGCTGGCCCCCGGTTCCCAGGTCGTCACCGGCTACTACGAGCGCGCGGGCCTCACCCCGTACCTCGACAAGCTCGGCTTCAACCTGGTCGGCTACGGCTGCACGACCTGCATCGGCAACACCGGGCCGCTGCCTCCGGACATCTCCGCGGCGGTCAACGACCACGACCTCACGGTCACCGCCGTGCTGTCGGGGAACCGGAACTTCGAAGGCCGCATCAGCCCGGACGTGAAGATGAACTACCTGGCCTCGCCGCCGCTGGTGGTCGCCTACGCGCTCGCGGGCACGATGGACATCGACATCCTCAACGAGCCGCTCGGTGAGGACGCCGAAGGCCGGCCGGTCCACCTACGGGACATCTGGCCGTCCACGGAAGAGGTGGCCGAGGTCGTCGAGTCGTCCATCGGCAAGGAGATGTTCGCGAAGGACTACGCCGACGTCTTCACCGGCGACGCCCGCTGGAAGGGTCTCGACATCCCGACCGGCGACACCTTCGAGTGGGACCCGGACTCGACCTACGTCCGCAAGGCGCCGTACTTCGAGGGCATGCGGCCGGAACCGGCGCCGGTCACCGACATCCACGGTGCACGCGTGCTCGCCCTGCTCGGCGACTCGGTAACGACCGACCACATCTCCCCGGCCGGCTCGATCAAGGCCGACTCGCCCGCGGGCCGCTACCTGCAGGAGAACGGCGTCGCGATCAAGGACTTCAACTCCTACGGCTCGCGCCGGGGCAACCACGAGGTCATGATCCGCGGCACCTTCGCCAACATCCGGCTGCGCAACCAGCTGCTGGACGGCGTCGAGGGCGGTTTCACCCGCGACTTCACCCAGGACGGCGCGCCGCAGAGCACCATCTACGACGCCGCCGCCGCCTACTCCGCGCAGGGCACGCCGCTGGTCGTGCTGGCCGGCAAGGAGTACGGCTCCGGCTCCTCGCGTGACTGGGCGGCCAAGGGCACCGCTCTTCTCGGCGTGCGCGCCGTGATCGCCGAGTCGTACGAGCGGATCCACCGCTCCAACCTCATCGGCATGGGCGTGCTCCCGCTGCAGTTCGCCGACGGTGAGTCCGCGGCGTCGCTCGGCCTCACCGGCACCGAGACCTTCGACGTCACGGGCGTGGAGAAGCTGAACGAGGGCGAGATCCCGCGTGAGGTCACGGTCACCGCCGACGGCAGGGAGTTCACCGCGGTCGTCCGGATCGACACCCCGGGAGAGGCGGCCTACTACCGCAACGGCGGCATCATGCAGTACGTCCTGCGCCAGCTCATCGCCGACTGACGCGATGGCCACGGCCGGCCTCGTCCGGTCCGGCAGGGCGCGTGCGTCGCAGGGCCTGGTTACGGGCCGCCGTCCCATCGGGGCGGCGGCCCGTTCGCTGTTGTGGAGAACGCTACATTTTGGCCACAACTGCCTGGTATATCGGACGTTCTACCTCTACGCACAGGTTCGCTCGGGCACCATTGTCCCGATATTGGGCCTTAAGGCCCTGGGCTCGGTTTGGACTGATCGATAAGTTCCGTCAGGGACTGGGCTTAAGGCCCCGTATCAGTGTGGACTCGGCGAAATCGGAAGGACCTCCATGAGGGCTCGGCTGGGCGTCGTAGGATCCCGAATCCGCAATGGCGCATCGGCCGGAACCGTGGTGACGCTGGCGGTCGCCCTGGTGGCGACGGTCTTCGGCGTCGGCGCGCTCGGCCGGGTGGCCAACGTCTACGACGGCAGCGTCTGGCTGTGGAGCAGCAAGGGCGCGCAGGTGAGCCGGGTCAACGCGACGTCCGCGCGGGTCGATCTGCGTCAGCCGGTCGCGGACGCGCGCGGGAACCGGGTGCGGGTCACCCAGAACGACCGCTACCTGATCCTGCACAATCTCGACACCGGCCGGGTCACCTCGGTGGACCTGAAGTCGCTGGGCTTCTCCGGTCGCCTCGACGTGGGCCTCCGGGGCGACTTCCGGTTCGTGCTGAACGAGAAGGACGCCTTCATCATCGACCGGACGACCGGCGAGATCCGGGTGGTGAATCCGGCCACCCTGCAGCCGACCGGCACGGCGCTGCGCCTGCCCGGCCCGCTGGTCGGCGGTGAGTTCGACGGTGCCGGAGAGCTCTGGGTGGCCTCGCCCGGTCAGGGCACCGCCATCGGCGTCCGGCTGGCCGAGGGGCGGCCGCAGGTCGTCCATACGGTGCCGGTGGCACCGCCCGGCCACGACCTTGCGGTGACCGTGCTCGACAAGGGATTGCTGGCGGTCGATCGCAGCGGTCGTGACCTGGTGGCGGTCGCCGACGGACGTGCTGACAAGATCGCTTCGCCGGTGCCGCTCGCCGGGGCCACGATGCCCGACCGCACCAACGGATCGCTCGCGGCGGTGACCGTACCGCCGGTCCGCGCCGTGGTGACGATCACGAACGTGCTGGGCGACGATAAGAGCGCCCGTGCGACCACGTTGAACGACACCCACACCGGAACCGCGGTCCCCTTCGGCGGGAAGCTGTACGTGCCCGACAGCGACGGCCGTCGCGTGCGGGTGTACGAGCCCGGGGGCAAGCAGGTCAGTGTGATCACCATCCCCGGCGGCAGCGGCGGGCTGGAGCTCGAGGTCCGCGAGGACAACCTGTTCATCAACGACCCGGGCGGTCGTAAGGCCGCCGTCGTCTCCCGGGGCGGTGAGGTCAAGGTCGTGGACAAGGAGGAGGGCCCGTCCACCATCGGTGGCAACCGGACTCCTGAGCCCAGGCCGACCGACCGGCCGAGCAACGGGCCGAAGGACAACGCCGGCGATCAGCCCTCGCACCCCGCGGACGACGCCACCTCGCCCGCCCGGCCTGCCCTGCCGTCGCGGCCGGCCGTACCGCCGGTGGGCGGTGTGCCGTCGCAGCCGGGTCAACCTTCGGTGCCCGCTCAACCGTCGGCGTCGCCCCCGGTCGTGCCTCCGGTGCCCGAAGAGCCGGCGCCGGATCCGGGCGACCCACCCGGGGCGCCGGTCCCGGTGACCGCGCTGGCCGGCGACAGGCAGGTCAGGCTGTCGTGGGCACGGGCGCACTCGCCCGACGCACCGATCGACAGCTACCGGGTGACCTGGACCGGCGGCGCACGCACCGTGCCCGGCGACCGGTTGGACACCGTGGTGACCGGTCTCACCGACGGCCGGGCCTACCGCTTCCGGGTGACGGCGACCAACCGCTTCGGCACCGGGCCCTTCGGGCAGTCCGAAGAGGTAACGCCGACCGGATCACGCCCCGACACGCCCACCAACGTCACCGCCGAGGTGAAGAACGGTGTCGCGGTCGTGTGCTGGGACCAGGTGAAGGGCTCCTCCGGATACGTGATCAATTCGATCAACCAGTCGGGCACCGCCGACTACGCACCTCGCACCTGGGGCAACGAGCCCATCATCGTGGTCAACGGTGTGCCCAGGGTGGAGATCGAGCTCCCCGGCCTGCCCGCGGGGACGTGGCGATGGACCGTGGTCGCCCGCGACGCGAACGGTGGCACCAGCGGGGTCAGTGCGCCGAGCAACTCCGTACGGGTCGGGGGCGCCAACAACCCGCCTCCGAACACCCCGCCCCCGAACACCCCGCCCCCGAACACCCCGCCCCCGAACACCCCGCCTCCCAACGACCCGCCTCCCAACGACCCGCCGCCGCCGGCCGACGACGTCATGCCGGGCGACGATGACTGGGGCGACGTCATCCCGGTCGATCCAGGGCCCGACGACGGCCAGCCAGGAGAGATTCCCGGCCATCCGCCGCTCGACGGATAGGGCGACCAGAGCAGGAGGCGTACGGCCGGAAGTGTTGGGACCCAAGTGAACCAAAAACCGCTGACCGTCAACGAGGCCGCCATCGCGGCCGACCAGGCGGACCGGCTCGCCACCAGCATCGAGGCGGTGGTGCTGGGCAAGCCCGGTGTCATCAGGCTGGCCCTCACCGCGCTCTTCAGTGAAGGACATCTGCTGTTCGAGGACGTGCCCGGGGTCGGCAAGACGACCCTGGCGCGCGGCATCGCCGCAGTGATGGAGGGCGCCTGGCGGCGCATCCAGTTCACCCCCGACCTGCTGCCCGCGGACGTCACCGGCGTCACGATCTTCGATCAGACGGCCAGGGCGTTCGAGTTCCACCCGGGCCCCGTGTTCGCGAACGTGCTGATCGCCGACGAGGTCAACCGGGCGTCTCCGAAGACGCAGTCGGCGCTGCTCGAGGTCATGGAGGAGCGCCACGTCACGGTGGACGGCGTACGCCATCCGGTGCCCCGCCCGTTCCTGGTCGTGGCGACGCAGAACCCGGTGGAGATGGACGGCACCTATCGGTTGCCGGAGGCCCAGCTCGACCGGTTCCTCATGCGGCTGTCGCTGGGCTACCCGGACGCCGTTACCGAGCTGGCGCTGATGAGGGGCGCGTCGCTGCGCTCCCCGGACGACGTGGAGCCGATGACCAACTTCAAGGACGTCGCCCTGATGGGGGAGCTGGCTCGGCGCGTGCACGTCCACGACTCCATCTACGAGTACGTGCTCAAGCTCGCGCGGCAGACCCGGGAGCATCCGGGCCTGCGGCTCGGCGTATCGCCGCGCGCCACGTCGGCGCTGATCCGTGCCGCGCGGACGCACGCGATGGCCGACGGCCGGCCGTTCGTGACTCCCGAGGACATCAAGACGCTGGTCGGGCCGGTGTGGGCGCATCGCCTGGTGCTGACGCCCGACGCCGCGCTCCGCGACCTGACCGGTGCCGTGCTGCTCCACCAGATTCTCGATGTGACGCCGGCCCCGCGTCCCGGGGTCGAGTACGCGACCCCGGAGCGCGTCTGACGCCGTGCCGACCCGACGGGGACTGCTGGTCGTGGCGTCAGGGGTGACCCTGCTCGTCCTCGGCCCGCTTCTCGGTTACCGCGAGCTGGCGCTGCTCGGTGCGCTGGCGCTGGTGGCCGTCGCGGTCGCCATGGGGCTGGTCGGGCGGCCGGCCCGGCTCCAGGTGCGGCGCCGGATACCGGTCAACCGGGTGGCCACGGGCAACAAGATCGTGGTGACGCTCGAGGTCGAGGCCGAGACGGACGGCCGCTCGTCGCGCCACGGGCTGATGGCGGCCGAGTGGATCAGCGGTCCGGACGGCCGCGTCCGCTGGTCCCTGCGGGCCATGCGGGCCATGCCGGCCCGGATGACCTACGAACTCGTCGCGCGGCGGCGGGGAGTGCTCGACATCGGGCCGCTCGAGGCCGGTCGCGTCGACCCGCTCGGCCTGGCCGCCACGATCCGCCGGCATGGCGGGACCGACCGCGTGTGGGTGCATCCTCCCGTCCACCGGCTGCGAGGCGTGCCCGGCGGCATGATCGCCGATCCCGAAGGGGATCGGGACGCCGCCCAGGCCGGCGGCCTCACCTTCCACGGCCTGCGCGAACATGTTCTCGGCGACGACCTGCGCCAGATCCACTGGCGCAGCTCCGCACGGCACGGGCGCCTGATGGTGCGCGAGTACGTCGACACCTCGCGGCCGAAGGCGGTCGTGCTGGTGGATCAGCGCGCGACCGGGCGCGACCAGCTCGACGAGGTGGCGTCCGCAGCCGCATCGGTGCTCGCGCTCGCGATCCGGGCAGGGCTCGGCTGCGAGCTGCAGCTCTCCGGGGGACGCCGCAGCGACGGCAGGGGCGGGCCCTCCACGATGTTCGACCTGCTCGCCGAGATGACGCACACGGCTCCCGGGCCCGCCGCCGGGGCAGCGACCCCCGCCGGCGCCGCCGCGGACCCCGACCTCGTCCGTTCCTGCCGGCTGCTCCGGCTGCGGCCCGCCGGCGATGTCGTCGTACTGCTCAGCGCGGTCGCGGGCAGCGCGGACCTGATCGTCTTCGGTGAGCTGCGCGACTGCTACGCCGGGCTCGTCACGGGACTGATCGGCGGCACGGCCGGCATCGCGGTTCCCGGGCTGCTCGTGCTCAACGCCGCGACCGCCGAAGAACTGGCCGCTCGATGGGATGAGGTAACGAAGTGGCGGTGAGCCGCACCGCGGCCTCGATCACGTTCGCGGCGCTGTGCACCGCGGTGTGGGCTCCGGCGCTGGTGTTCGCGCCGGGTTACGCCGACCGCGTGATGATGCGCGTACTCCTCGGCTGCGCGGCCGTGGCGTCGGTGGCCGTCACGACGGCGCTGGCCGGCCGGCTCTCCAGGGTCGGCGCGCTGCTGGGAGGGCTGCTCGCGCTGGTGGGGGTGGTGGTCGCGCTCGCCGCATGGCGGCCGGGTCAGGTGCCCGGGGCGGTGCCCGGCGCGGCCGATGCGCTGCTGCACACCGGTGCCCGCATTCTGACGACGACGCCGCCCGCACCCACCACCGTGGACACCGTCACCCTGCCGCTGGCCGGTACGTGGCTGGCCGGCGCGGCCGCCGCGCTGGCGCTGCGGGCCGGCCGGCCGCTGCTCGCGTTGCTGCCCCCCGTGGTGCTGCTGACCGGCGCGGTGGTGCTGGCCGGGCCGGACGGCGCGCCCGGTTACCTCGCGGTGACCGTGCTCGTGGCCGCAGGGGCGACCCTGCTCGGTGCCTTCACGGCCGCGGAATCGGGCGATGGCCGGGAGACCCGGGCGGTTCTGCGTGCGATCGGCGTGGCCGTGCTGCTCGCCGGGCTCGCCGCGTTCGCCGGGCCACCGGTGCTGGCGGAGTGGTCGAGGCGACCGCCCGATCCCCGCCCGGCCGCGAAGCCGCCCGTGACCCGGGATGAGGCCGTCAACCCGCTGAGCTACCTCCCGGGGTGGGGCGCCCGGCCGCTCGATCCGCTGCTCACCGTGCGCACCGCCCGGCCCGTGGAGCTGCGCTGGGTGACGTTGTCGGAGTTCACCGGCGAGACCTGGCTGCCGGAGCAGGGGTACAGCCCGGCCGGTGAGATGCTGCCGCCGCCGGTCCCGGCGCCGCCGCGCCCCACTTCGCAGCGGGCGACCCTGACCGTGGCGAATCTTCCGGGACCGTGGTTGCCCGCGGTGGGAAATCCGCGCAGGATCGAAGGGGTGCCGGTGTCGTACGACCCCGAGTCGGGCACCCTCGTCGCCCGTGACGGCCGGAGCGTCGGGCACCGCTACGCGGTCACCGGTGACGTGCCGGGTTGGCGGCCCACCGACGCCGCCCGGGCGCTCGTGCCCACCGACCCGGCCTTCGATCGCTATCGAGAGCTGCCCCCGGGCGCGCCCTCGCGCATCGGAGAAGTGGCCGCGGTCGTCGCCGGGACCGACAGCCCGTACCGGCAGGCGGTCCGGCTGGCCGAGTACCTGCGTCGTGACTATGTCCTCGACGCCCGGGGCCGGGGCGGCCACGGGTACGCCAATCTCGCGGCGTTCCTCGTGATGCCCGGCGAGGGACGGCGCGGCTCGGGCACCGCCGACCAGTTCGCGAGCGCGTTCGCCGTGCTGGCGCGCGCGGCCGGGCTGCCCAGCAGGGTCGCCGTGGGTTTCGGCCAAGGCGGAACGGACGGCCCCGATGGCCGTCAGGTCCGCACCGGCGACGCCCTCGCCTGGGGCGAGGTGTACTTCGACGGCGTGGGCTGGGTGCCGTTCGACGTGATCCCCGGCACCCGGACCGCGTCCGGTTCCGGAGCGGCCCCCGAGGGTGCGGCGCCGACCCCGGCACCGGGCAGCGCGGCGCCCCAGAGACCGGAAGGCGCGCGGCCCGCAGCGCCCGCCGCCCCGGCCGAAAAGGACACGCCCGACCCGGATGACTCCGGCACGTGGGTCGGGCTCACGGTCGCCGCGCTGGTGGTGCTGCTCGCGACACCGCTTGTCGCGGTGCCCGCCCTGCGCCGCCGCCGTACCCGGCGCCGGCTGCACCAGGGCACACCGGCGGATCGGATTCTGGGCGCGTGGGCGGAGCTGCTGGACGGGCTGCGCCTGGCCGGGCGGCCGGTGCCCGTGGCGCACACCGCCAAGGACGTGGCCATCGGTCACCCCTCGCTGGAATGGCTGGCGGTTCAGGTGAACGCGGTCGGCTTCGGGCACGCCGGCGATGTCGAATCGGTACAGGCGACGGCCGCGGTAGACCTCGCGTACGGCTACGTGCGCACCCTCAGGCGGTCGCGATCACGACTTCGCCGGCTGCTGTGGTGGCTCGACCCTCGTCCGCTCTTCTGGTGAGCGGTCATGTTCTGCGCTTGGTGCAGACGGGTTCGGCGGCGCCGACCTGATCGACATCGAGAACCGCGAGCACGGTGAAGCAGTAGTTCGCCTGCGGGTTCAGGCCGGTGATCTCGGTCTTCGTACCACCGGCGGGCACCTCGGCCAGCGTGGTGGGCGTCCTGCCCACAGGCCCGCCCACCACGTAGTAGGAGGCCTTTCCGGCACTCCGGTCCTGCCACGACAGCGCCACGACGAGCTGGCGGTCGGTCATGCGGACCTGCTCTGGAGTGTGGCGCGCATCCGCCCTTGGCGTGATGATCTCGCCGGACGGGAGCGGGGCGGCCGCGGCCGACGAGGACGGCCGGGCCGACGGTTCCGGAGAAGAGCCCCCGCGCAGGGCCAAGGCCACGACCACCATCAGGCCCAGCGAGACCCCGGCGATCCCGGCCCTGGCGTACGTCGAGCGGCGGCTGCGCGGAATCTGAGCCGACCGATGACGTCCTGGCGGGATCGGCTTGATCTCGACCGGAGCGGTCCAACTCCCCGGCCGATAACCGGACTGGTCATCGGCAAGGTCCCGTTCGGAGACGCTCGGCTCTGGCTCTGGCGCTGGAACCGGCTCTGGCTCTGGCTCGGGTTCCGGGGAATCCTGATCGAGCAGGTAGTCGAGTGCGGGTGCCGGTTCCGGTGCGGATGACTCCGGTTCCACCCGGTGCTGCGGTTCTGGGACGGCGCCGGTGGAGCCGGGTGTGGGGATGACCGGCTCTGGTGCCGGTTCGTCCGCCGGCGCCGGCGCCGGC
>NZ_JABVEB010000191.1 GCF_014323665.1 Actinomadura sp. HBU206391
CGCCGACGGGATGCTCCCCGCGCGCGGCGACGGCGGGGCGCTCCCGCTCGACGCGCCCATCGCGGTCAAGGAGGCGGTGCTGCCCTTCGACCGGTTCCGGACCATCGAGGGACAGGGCGTCGACACGGTGCTCGGCCCGGAGATGCGCTCCACCGGCGAGGTCATGGGCATCGACGAGGTGTTCGGCACCGCCTACGCCAAGTCGCAGGCGGCGGCCTACGGTTCGCTGCCCACCAAGGGGCGGGCCTTCGTCTCGGTGGCCAACCGCGACAAACGAGCCATGATCTTTCCGGTCAAGCGCCTCGCCGATCTGGGTTTTGAGATTCTTGCCACGGAGGGGACCGCGGAGGTCCTGCGCCGCAACGGCGTCCGTGCCAAGATCGTCCGTAAGCACAGTGCGGGTCCCGGGTCCGACGGTGAGCCCACCATCGTGCGGCGCGTCCTCGACGGTGAGGTGGACCTCATCGTCAATACTCCCTTCGGTAGCCCGGGGCAGTCGGGGCCGCGCCTGGACGGATACGAGATCCGTACCGCGGCCGTGCTGCGGGGGATCCCGTGCGTGACGACGGTCCAGGGGCTCGCCGCCGCGGTGCAGGGCATCGAGGCGATCGTCCGCGGAGACGTGGGCGTGCGGTCCCTTCAGGAGCACGCCGAGCACCTGCGAGGTGCGCGGCAGCGGATGTGACCGGACGGCGCCGGGACCGGCGCCGTCGCGGGAGTGAGAGAGGCCGCCGCGCGGTGGTCCTCGGCGAAGGGAGAGGCGTGATCGAGCCGGAGGGGCGCGTGGCACCGTGACCGACGTGCCGGTGCAGGCGTCCGGGACCGTGCTGACCGTGCGCAAGGTCGAGGCCTACCACGCGATGACGCTGGTGGCCCCGGCGATCGCCGAGCGCTTCCGGCCCGGTCAGTTCGTCGCGCTCGCGGTCGGGGGCGATCACACCAGCCTGCTGCGTCGCCGGTGCTTCGCGGTCTACGAGGTGAAGTCCGACTACGGCGGATCGGTCGAGTTCGTGTTCGCCGTCCGCGACGCCGGGACGCGGTGGCTGGCCGGCCGCAGGGCGCGCGACTCGGTCGACGTGATCGGCCCGCTCGGCCGGCCGTTCCCCCTTCCGCGCGACCCGGTGCGCTGCCTGCTGGTGGCGGGCGGACACGGCGGCGCGGCGCTCTTCTCGCTCGCCGACGCGTTGCGGCGGCGCGACTGCCAGGTGCACTTCGTGCTCGGCGGGGCCGACGCCGCCCATGTGTTCGGCGCCCGGTCCGCGAAGCGGGTCGGCGACACGGCGACGGTGATCACCGAGGACGGGTCGCGCGGGCTCCAGGGCTCGGTGGGCGACGTCCTGCCGCGAGTGATCGAGGGCACCGGAGCCGAGGTGGTCTACGCGTGCGGCCCGGTCGCCACGCTCCGCTCGGTGAGCTCGATCGCCGCCGACTACGGCATCCCGTCGCAGGTCAGCGTCGAGGAGTTCCTCCACGAGACCGGCGCCTGCGGCGTCGGATTGTGCATGACCTGCGTGCTTCCCGTGATCGGCGACGACGGCGTCACCCGGATGGCCCGCGCCTGCGCGGACGGTCCCGTCCTGCGGGGTGAGCGAGTGCGGTGGAGCGACATCGGCACGATCCCGCTGGACGCCCTCGGCGCGCCGAGGGCCCTGCACCTGTCGGAGGGCCCCTCGGAGGTCAGGGGAGCGAACGGGGAGGCGCGATGAACCTCACCAGCCGGCTGGGCACGGTCGAGCTGCCGAACCCCGTCATGACGGCCGCAGGCTGTGGCGGGAGCGGCCGTGAACTGGCGCAGTTCTCCGACCTCACCAAGCTCGGAGCCTTCGTGACCACCTCCGTCATGCTGCAGCCGCGGGCCGGCCGGCCCATCCCGCGGCTCGCCGAGACGCCCAGTGGCATGCTGACCTCGATGGGCCTGCCGGGGCCGGGGATCGAGACGTTCCTGGCCAGGGACCTGCCGTGGCTGGTCGAGCAGGGCGCGCGCACCGTCGTCTCGGTGGGCGGCAACAGCGTCGACGAGTACGCCGAGGTGGCCCGGCGGCTGCGCGACGCGCCGGGTGTCACCGCGATCGAGGTCAACGTCGCCTGCCCCAACGCGGAGGACCGCGGTCTGACGTTCTCATCGCACCCGGGGGCGGCGGCCGAGGTCGTACGGGCCGTACGGGCTCACACCCGCCCCGACATCCCGGTGCTGGCCAAGCTCTCCCCGGACGTCACCGACATCGTGACCATCGCGCTGGCCTGCGTCGACGCGGGGGCCGACGGGCTGGCACTGATCAACACCACGGTCGGCCTGACCATCGACCTCGACACGATGCGGCCCGCCCTCAGCGGGGTGTCGGGCGGACTGTCGGGGCCCGCCATCCGGCCGATCGCCCTGCGGTGCGTCTACCAGGTGCACGCCGCGCTGCCCGACACGCCGATCGTCGGTGTCGGCGGGGTCGCGACCGGCCTCGACGCGCTGGAGTTCGTCCTCGCGGGCGCCTGCGCCGTGGGCGTGGGCACGACGTTCCTCCACGACCCCTCGGCCGGGCCGCGGATCGTCCGTGAACTGGAGGACGCGCTGGCCGAGCGCGGGATCGACCGGCTCTCCGACGCGGTGGGACTCGCCCACAGGCCGCCGATTTCGCACCTGCCGCCACGGGGCGCTCTCACCGGGTTCGTGCCCCGGCAGGGCAGGCCGAGCATCAGTCCCGAGCCGCCGGCCCGGGCCCACCCGAGACCGGACAAGGTCGAGGACAACCCCAAGGAGCCGACGCCGTGACCTCACTCGCACCCATCGCCGTCGCGCTGGACGCGCCCGACCTCGAGACCGCCGCCCGCTGGGCGAGCCTGGTCACCCCGCATGTCAGCACCGTGAAGGTGGGCCTGGAGCTCTACCTGCGCTACGGGCCCGACGTGGTCGCCAGCGTGCGCGGCGCCAGCCGGGTCGAGGTGTTCCTCGACCTCAAGCTGCACGACATTCCGGCCACCGTCGAGGGCGCGGCCCGGGTGGTGTCCAGGCTCCGGCCCGCCTACCTGACGGTGCACGCCACCGGCGGCGCCGCGATGATCCGCGCCGCCGTCGAGGCGGCGCCGACGACCAAGATCGCCGCTGTGACGGTGCTCACCTCCCTGCACGACAGGGACCTCGCCGGCATCGGCCTCAACGGGCCCGCCTCGGACGCCGTACGGCGTCTCGCGGTGATGTCGGTGGCCGCTGGGGCCCAGGCGCTCGTGTGCTCGCCTCAGGAGGCCGCCGCGGTCCGGGTGGAGGTAGGTCCCGAGATCACTCTGATCACGCCCGGAGTGCGGCCTGAGGGCTCCGCAGCGCAGGATCAGATGCGGGTCGCCACGCCGGAGGAGGCTCTGAGCGCCGGAGCGGATCTGCTCGTGATCGGACGCCCGATCACCGGCTCGCCCGATCCGGGCGCGGCGGCCGCCGGAATCGCCGCCGCGCTACGTCGCACGAGCACCGCGACACGCTGACGGAGGCCCGCACCGGACGGTGAAACGGGGCCCGGAGGCGCCGTCGCGCGGGCTCGCCGGGCGCGGCGCTCGGAGGCGTTCTCGGGGCCAGCGCGGGCGGTTTTTCCGGCTCTCGCGAAAGACCAGGCTGTCACGGGAATCCGCCGCTGAGAGCCTCAGTTTAGGTACAGTTCGTATTCAGGTCATTACGAAGAGTAGTATTCGCTATTTTGTGACGGGCTAAACGGGGCTTCACGTTGCCTTACAGGGTCTGAACTCGCTAGTTTCCCAACCCGTCCGACTCCGTCGAGTGGAAACACGAGGTGACCCGGCGTGGCTCTTCCGCCCCTAACCCCCGAACAGCGCGCCGCAGCCCTTGAGAAGGCTGCCAAGGCCCGCAAGGAGCGGGCCGAGGTCAAGAACCGGCTCAAGCACGGGGGTACCTCGCTCGCTGAGGTCCTCAAGGACGGGCAGACCGACGATGTCATCGGAAAGATGAAGGTGTCGGCCCTCCTGGAATCCCTGCCCGGTGTGGGCAAGGTCCGTGCGAAGCAGATCATGGAGCGGCTCGGTATCGCCGAGTCCCGCCGCGTGCGTGGACTCGGTGCCAACCAGCGCGCCTCCCTGGAGCGTGAGTTCGGCGGCGGTGGCAACCGCTGACGAGCATCCCGCGGGCGGGCGCGACGGTCTGACCGCCGCGGCCGGCTCCGGTGTACCCACACCGGAAGACGGCTCCATCCCGCCCCCCTCCGGGGCATCGGCATCCGCACCGGAGGGCTCTGTTCCGCATGACCGCTCTGTCCGGCGCCTCACGGTCCTGTCCGGTCCGTCAGGCGTCGGCAAGAGCACGGTCGTCGCCGAGATCCGGCGTGCCCATCCTGAGGTGTGGCTGTCGGTCTCGGTGACGACGAGGCCTCCCCGGCCGGGGGAGGTCGACGGCGTGCAGTACTTCTTCGTCGACGATGCCGGTTTCGACCGGCTCGTCGACGAGGGCGAGCTGCTCGAGTGGGCCGAGTTCGCCGGGAACCGTTACGGAACCCCGCGCAGGCCGGTCGAGGAGCGGCTCGCGGCCGGAGTGCCCACCCTGCTCGAGATCGACCTGCAGGGGGCCCGTCAGGTCCGCAGGGCCATGCCGGAGTCGCGCCTGGTGTTCCTCGCCCCGCCCTCATGGGACGAGCTCGTCCGCCGTCTCACCGGCCGCGGCACCGAGCCGCCCGAGGTCATCGAACGCCGTCTCGAGGCCGCTCGCATCGAGCTCGCCGCCGAGAAGGAGTTCGATCTCACCCTGGTGAACACCTCCGTGCGGAACGTGTGCTCGGAGCTGCTCGGTCTGATGACGGGCTGAGCCCGTCTCTGCCGGCTCCCCCTCGGGCCGGGTCGCATGCTCGGTCTCGGCCCGCAACGGCCCGAGTGAGGTAGGCTTTCGGCGCCGCCACAACCAGGCGGACGGTCGCGGGTGCCCGCGGCCACAGGGCGTGGAGACCTAGCCTCCGGCGGTCTGTGAAGCGCGAACACCGAGCTCTCAGGCGGATCCCCGGCCTCGGCCGAGGGAGAGGCGGCCGGACTACGGACTAGTGGAAGGCGTACGGCGTGGCAGCCAGTGCGGAAGGAATCACCAACCCATCGATCGACGAGCTGCTCCAGGTCGTCGACAGCAAGTACAGCCTCGTGAGCATCGCGGCCAAGCGGGCGCGTCAGATCAACGCCTACTACGCGCAGCTCGGCGAGGGCCTGCTGGAGTACGTCGGGCCGCTCGTCGAGACGCAGGTTCAGGAGAAGCCGCTGTCCATCGCGCTCCGTGAGACGCGCGAGGGCCTGCTCAACTCCGAGCCCATCGAGGGCTAGGCCCGGAACCCGGCCGCCCAGGGGGTCTCGCGGGGATGACGCGCGTACCGATGGCTGAGGAGACGAGACCCCGAGTGATCCTCGGGGTCGGCGCCGGAATCGCGGCGTACAAGGTGTGCGAGCTGCTGCGCCGGCTCACCGAATCGGGTCACGACGTACGGGTGGTCCCGACGCGTGATGCCCTGCGCTTCGTGGGCGAGCCCACCTGGGCGGCGCTCTCGGGCCGGCCTGTCGCCACCGACGTGTGGTCGGAGGTCGAGCAGGTGCCGCACGTGCGGCTGGGCCGGGAGGCCGACCTGGTGTTCGTGGCGCCGGCGACGGCCGACCTGCTCGCGAGGGCGGCGCACGGCCTTGCCGACGACCTGCTCACCAACACGCTGCTCACTGCGCGGTGCCCGGTCGTCTTCGCGCCGGCCATGCACACCGAGATGTGGGAGCACCCGGCGACCCGGGCCAACGTGGCCACCCTGCGAGCCCGCGGTGCTCTCGTGGTCGAGCCGGCCTCTGGGCGGCTCACCGGCGCCGACACCGGCCCTGGACGGCTGCCCGAGCCCTCCGAGCTGTTCGAGGTGGCGAGGGGCGTGCTCGCCCGCACCCGGTCGGCCGCGGGCCGCGCCGCCGCGCCGCCCGCCGACCTGTCCGGGCGGCACGTGGTGGTGTCGGCAGGCGGCACCCGCGAGGCGATCGACCCGGTGCGGTTCATCGGCAACCGCTCCTCCGGCCTGCAGGGGTACGCCCTCGCGCGCACGGCCGTCGCCCGAGGGGCGCGCGTCACCCTCGTGGCCGCCAACGTCACGCTGCCCGATCCGGCCGGCGCCGAGATCGTACGGGTGGTGTCGGCCGAGGACATGCGCCAGGCGGTCCGCAAGTCCGCCGACACCGCCGACGCCGTCGTGATGGCCGCCGCGGTCGCCGACTTCCGGCCGGCCGACTACCGCGACCGTAAGATCAAGAAGTCCGATTCGGCGGGACCCGAGCCGATCCATCTCGTCAAGAACACCGACATCCTCGCCGAGCTGGTCGCCGAGCGGCCGGCCGGGCAGGTGGTCGTGGGCTTCGCCGCCGAGACCGACAACGTCATCGAGCACGGCCGCGAGAAGCTCGCACGCAAGGGCTGCGACATGCTCGTGGTCAACCAGGTGGGCGAGAACCTCACGTTCGGCACCCCCGACAACGCCGCCGTGGTGCTCACCGCGGACGGCGGCCGGGTCGAGGTGCCCCGAGGGCCCAAGGAGGCCCTGGCCGACGTCGTCTGGGATCTGGTGGCGGCGCGTCTGAGATGATGCGTCCCACCGATGACCAGGCTCCACCGATCTTCGATCGGACCCTGGATAGACTTCGGCCGAACATCCCGGAATCCCGATCTGCTAAGTCAGCAGCCGCTGCAAGGAGTGCACGAACGTGTCCCGTCGCCTGTTCACCTCCGAGTCCGTCACCGAGGGCCATCCGGACAAGATTGCGGACCAGATCAGTGACGCGATCCTCGACGCGATGCTCAAGGACGACCTGAAGAGCCGGGTCGCCGTCGAGACGCTCATCACCACCGGTCAGGTCCACGTCGCGGGCGAGGTGACCACCGAGACCTACGTGGACATCCCCGGTGTGATCCGCGAGAAGATCCTCGAGATCGGTTACGACTCGTCCAGCAAGGGCTTCGACGGCCACTCGTGCGGCGTCTCGGTGTCGATCGGCGCGCAGTCGCCGGACATCGCGCAGGGCGTCGACGACGCCTACGAGAGCCGGGAAGGCGAGGGCGTCGACGAGCTCGACCGCCAGGGCGCCGGTGACCAGGGCCTCATGTTCGGTTACGCCTGCCGTGAGACGCCCGAGCTGATGCCGCTGCCGATCACGCTGGCGCACCGGCTCGCACAGCGGCTGTCCGCGGTCCGCAAAGAGGGGGTCGTCCCCTACCTTCGGCCCGACGGCAAGACCCAGGTGACCATCGAGTACGACGGCGACCGTCCGGTCCGGCTCGACACCGTCGTCGTGTCCAGCCAGCACGCGCCCGACATCGACCTCAAGGAGCTCCTGTCGCCCGACGTCAAGGAGCACGTCGTCGACCCGGTGCTGGCCGAGTTCGACATCGACACCGAGGGCTACCGCCTGCTGGTCAACCCGACCGGGCGGTTCGAGGTCGGCGGCCCGATGGGCGACGCGGGCCTCACCGGCCGCAAGATCATCATTGACACCTACGGCGGCATGGCCCGCCACGGCGGCGGCGCGTTCTCCGGCAAGGACCCGTCCAAGGTCGACCGGTCCGCCGCCTACGCCATGCGCTGGGTCGCGAAGAACATCGTCGCCGCCGAGCTCGCCGACCGCGCCGAGGTCCAGGTGGCCTACGCGATCGGCAAGGCGCACCCGGTCGGCCTGTTCGTCGAGACCTTCGGCACCGAGAAGCTGCCGGTGGCCAAGATCCAGCAGGCCGTCCTCGACGTCTTCGATCTGCGTCCCGCCGCGATCATCCGGGACCTCGACCTGCTGCGTCCGATGTACTCCCAGACCGCCGCCTACGGGCACTTCGGCCGCTCGGTGCCCGACTTCTCGTGGGAGTTCACCGACCGGGTCGACGGCCTCCGCTCCGCCGCCGGTCTGTAGCCGACCACATCCGCCGAAGGGCCCCGGCGACCCGCTGCGTTCAGCGGGCGCCGGGGCCCTTCGCGCATCCGCGCGGCGGGGCCCGGGGTGCTCCCGGGGGATGGCCGTCCCCGGCGACCCGGTCCCGGTCAGTGCCGGCTCTGGACGACGCCGCGCACCGCCCAGAGGCCTCCGATCAGGAGCGCACCGACCAGCGCGACGGTGCCGGTGGCCGATGCGCCGAGGGCGCCGAGCACGGCGACCAGCGCGCCGTAGGCGATGGACAGCGTGACCAGTACGGGCGGCGAGAGCATGAGTTTCATGCCCGTCAGCCTGGCGACGCGTGCGACCGCGTGCCATCCACCGGTACACAGATCTTCGGTGTCCACCGATCGGTGGACGTATCACCCCAGGTCGCGGCGGTACGGTGAACAGTCGCGCCGGCCGGCCCCCGAACCGGTGGCCGAAGGAACTGGAGGGTGGATGGGCCGGGTATGGTGACGCCGATGACGGGTCCGGGGCGGCATCTCTGGCAGCGGGCGATGGTCGGCTGGCACGTGGTGTTCGCGGCGCTCGCCCTGCTCACGGCAGTATTGGCCGGGATCGAGCGGGACACCGGCGCCGAGCGGCGATGGGCGGCGCTGGGCCTGCTCGCCGGCCTGTGCGCCTGGTACGCGGCCACGGGTGCGAGGGCCCTCGATCGTGAGGATCCGCGTCTCGGGCACCTCTACCTGGCCGTCGCCGGCCCGGTGATCGTCGGCCTGTTCGCGGTGCTCCCGGTCGGCTCGCTGATGCTGTTCGCGCTCTACCCCCAGATGTGGGCGCTGCTGCCGCCGCGCCGTGCGATCGCCGGCACGGTCGCGGCGGTCGGCTCGGTCGGTGCCGTGATGCTCCTGCGCACCGGCCTCCACGGGCCGGGCCTGCTCGACGCCATGGTCCCGGCGGTCGTCGCCCTGCTGTTCGCGCTGCTGCTCGGCCTCTGGATAACCAAGATCATTCAGCAGAGCACGGAACGGGCCCGGCTGGTGGCCGAGCTCGCGGCCGCCCGGGCCGAGGTCGAGGCGGTCAGCCGCGACGCCGGTGTGCTCGCGGAACGGGAGCGGCTGGCGCGGGAGATCCATGACACCCTCGCCCAGGGCCTCACGAGTATCGCGATCCTGCTCGACGCGGTCGAGACCGAGCTCCGCGACGACCAGACCGAGGCGCTGCGCCGGCTGGACCAGGCCCGCCGCTGCGCGCGCGAGAACCTCGCCGAGACCCGCGCGGTGGTCGCGGCCCTGAGCCCGGTGGACCTCGAACGGGCGTCGCTCGCGGACGCGGTGGTCCGGCTGGTCGACCGGTTCGGCGCCGAGACGGGCGTCACGACGCGGCACGGGGTCTCCGGGGCCCGGCGCGCGCTGCCCGTCGAGTGCGAGGTGGTCCTCCTGCGGGCCGTGCAGGAGGCGCTGGCGAACGTGCGCAAGCACGCCGGCGCCCGGGAGGTCGACGTCGAGCTCCACTACCACGACGACAAGGCGGTGCTGCGGGTGGCCGACGACGGCCGCGGCTTCGACGCGAGCGTCCTGCCGGAACACGGCTTCGGCCTGGCCGGGATGCGCGGCCGCGTCGCGGAGGCCGGGGGCGTCATGGTCCTGGAGTCCGCGCCGGGGACGGGCACCGTCCTGCGGGTCGAGCTTCCCCGCCCGGGGTGGAGTGACCGGTGACGACGATCCGGGTCCTGATCGCCGATGACCATCCGATCGTCCGCGACGGTCTGAGGGCCGTGCTCACGGCCGAGCCGGACCTGGAGGTGATCGGCGAGTGCGCTTCGGGCGACGAGGCCGTCGCGCTCGCCGAGATTTCGCGGCCCGACGTCGTGCTCATGGATCTGCGCATGCCGGGTGGGGACGGCTTCACGGCGACCGAGCGGATCGTCGCGGGCGGCTACGCGCGCGTGCTCGTGCTGACGACCTACGATCACGATGAGGACATCCTGCGCGCCGTCGAGGCGGGAGCCACCGGCTACCTGCTCAAGGACACCCCGCGCGGACCACTGGCCGAGGCGGTGCGCACCGCCGCCCGTGGCGAGCCGGCCCTGGCGGCCCCGGTCGCCGCTCTTCTGGTCGATCGCCTCCGTACCGGCTCGCGCAGCGTGCTCACCCCCAGGGAGACCGAGGTGCTCCGGTGCGTCGCCGAGGGCCTGTCGAATCCCCGGATCGCGCGTGAGCTGTTCATCAGTGAAGGCACGGTGAAGACCCACCTGTTGCGGCTGTTCGCCAAGCTCGGGGTCGGTGACCGCACGTCCGCGGTGACCACCGCCATGGCGCGTGGCATCCTGCCCCCGCCGGGCCGCCGCTAGCGGTGACCACGAACGTTCGGGAGCTCACTAAGGTCGTGGCGTGGTGAACCGGAGTCGCGATCGTGCCGGAGACGTCCGTGGCGTCGTGACCGCACACCTGCCCGGCTACCGGATCGACTCCGTGGTGCTCCTCGGCGAGGGCGAGGACAACCTCGCATACGAGGTCAACGGCGAGTTGATCGTACGTTTCGCCAAGGAGCCCGATTCGGTGGACCGGGCCGCGCGGGTGAACGGCGAGGCCCGCCTTCTCGCCGCCGTCGCGGGCATCTCACCGCTACCCGTCCCCGAGCCGAGCTTCACGGTCGCGGAGCAGGGCTGCCTGGCCTACTTCAAACTCCCCGGC
>NZ_JABVEB010000192.1 GCF_014323665.1 Actinomadura sp. HBU206391
TTGCCGCACAGCAAAGAGGGCCCGTCTGCCGCCCGCCCGACCACGCCACGCTGGAAGGGCACCCGGTTCCATGGTGGCGGACGGGTCGGCCTGTGGGCCGGGTTCTGTTCGCGGGGTCTTCCTGACCTGTGGCTTCGCCTTGGAACCGGCGTTGACCTGCGTCGTCGTCTCTCAACACTTGTCAACGGTTTCGAGGATCTTCGACTCTACGACGGAACAGAGCCGGAACAGCAAGGCGCGATGAGCACCGACCCTCTAGGACAGCGCTCGCGGCGCGGCACCAGCAGGCTTGCACCCCGCAGTCGGCCGCGACCGCTTCTCGTTGTAGGACGGCGTGGATGCGGGGCGCCGCCGGCCCCGCCCGGGTCGAAAATCAACATGCTCATAATCATTTCTTGGTAAATAGGGTGAATTCTTCGACCGGTAATAAGGTCTGAAGGTAATCTTTCGGTTACTTGTCCCGATATTGCCTGTTTTCTTCTCGTCTCATGGATGATGAGAATGTCGGCGGAGTGCGCCGCCGACCAATGCGCGCCTACCGGTCGTGCCGGTGATCAGCTCGTGTATGTTCACAAAACTCGGAACTTCTCTCGGCGGGCGGTCGTCGCAGAGAGAGGAGTCGGAGATGTTGCGAAAAGTCGCGTTCATCGCCATCGCCATGCTGCTCGGGGCCTCGCTTGCCCCCCATACGACAACAGCAGCCAACGCCTTGCCCCCTGGGTGGTTCCACCTCCGGGGCACCGTAAGGGACCAGGGGTCGCCCTTCGCTCTCCGCTCGATGGACGTAGCGTGGCCGCCCGATGGTCGGATCACCGGCATCGTGCGGTTGAACGCCAGCGGGTTCGCGAAGGATTCACAACTATGGAAGGAGGTGTTTCCGCAAGGCGGCAGTATAGATCAGATAAAATTGAAAAACAAGCTGACGGGACAGTGCATTGCGGGTGCGGTCGAGAGAGCACCAATACCAATGTTCGCAGTTGGTGTGACCATTCGGCCGTGTAGCGACGACCAAACCGTATGGCAGAAGATTCCCATGGGTGCTAACAAGTATGTTTTTCGGCGGAAGAGCTACAACTACTGGTGCCTGATCAAGGATGGCCCCGCTCCCGAGGTCCTGGCCCTGGACCAATGCGACGATGATTTCACTCCCCAGATGGTCTGGGAGGCATATAAGTCAGGCTAGAGCCAGTCATAACGCAGAGGCGTTCTGGTCCTGCTTAAGCGATAGATAGAGGGTGCTGGCGTGCTGGACTTGACCCGGTTTGGTGGGCATCCATCTGCCGTCGTCCCACCCCTTGGGGAGCGGGGCTGGCGGCGCAGTCGTCAGTCCCAGACTCCGCGACTCTCGGTCAAGTAACGGGGGCATGCTTTGGGTGCACTTGACCCCCAGGACGGCGGGTACGCGGTTACCGCTGCTCATACCGTGTGCGCGGGACTGTGGTCTCCATAGAACCCGGGGCGGTTCAGGTCGTACAGCGCTCCCCCTTCGGCACTTGCTGGCGACTCGCGGTCGAGAGAGCCGGCCTTGAGACCGGCACCCGGTTCCACGACTTGCGCCACTTCTACGCGAGCGGGCTGATCAAGGCGAACCTCAACCCGAAGGTGATCCAGACCCGCCTCGGGCACGCGACGATCGTCGAGACCATGGACACCTACGGTCACCTGTTCCCCGATGATGAGGACCTCGGACGTGGTGCGATCGAGTCTTTGATCACCGGTGCGGCAGAACAGGACCGGAACAGGGAAGCTCGATGACCGCTGCGGCGCAGGTCAGCGGAATGGTGGCGGACGAGTCGGCCTGTAGGCCGGGTTCTGTGATCCACACGTGGTGGACCGGCGGCCATCCATCTCGGGCTGCCGTTGCCGACAGCCTCCAGCGGTCTACCCGCAGGCTCGGGCGGGCCGCCCTCGAACGCCTGCGCGGGAGGTCTTGCGACTTCCCTTCTTGACCTTGCTCCAGGTGGGGTTTACCGAGCCGCCCGAGTCACCTCGGGCGCTGGTGAGCTCTTACCTCACCGTTTCACCCTTACCCCGGCCAGAGGCCGGGGCGGTCTGTTCTCTGTGGCACTTTCCCGCGGGTCACCCCGGGTCGGCGTTACCGACCACCTTGTCCTATGGAGCCCGGACCTTCCTCGGCGGAGATCATAGATCTCCGACGCGGCCGCCCGGCCGACTCGTCCGCCGTATGACCAAGCGTACGGCCATGGACGGCGTTCGCGCACGGCGAGGTCCTCCCGGGGCGATCAACAGTCCGAGGGTGGTTCCCTGACCACGACGAAACCGCTGGTCGTACGCTGGCGATGTGGCCAGATCGCTGCTCGACAGCCCGACGTACCGCCTCCTCCGCGTGATGGGGCGGCACAAGGCCCTCGTGGCCACCGAACTGGAGCGGCACGGGCTGCACCTGGGGCAGGAGTTGTACCTGGCCCAGTTGTGGCGTGCGGACGGCCTCAGCTCCGCCGAACTCGCGGCCCGCACCGGCGTCTCGCCGCCCGCGGTGACCAAGGTGGTCACGGGGTTGGAGCGATCGGGCCTGGTACGGCGTGAGCGCGATCCGGCGGACGCCCGCCTGGTCCGGATCTGGCTGACCGACGCGGGACGCGCGCTCCGCGAGCCCATCACGGAGATCTGGTACGCGGCGGAGCGCGACTTCTGGAACGGCCTCAGCGACGAGGAGCGCGCGGTGGCCCGGGCCGCCGTGCACGAGGTCCTCGGCTGACCATGCCGATCGCCGACAGCGAACATCGCTAGTCGGCTAAAGATTCACCGGTTAACGTTAATGCCAACTAGTTAACCAGTGAAGGAGTTCACCATGGACCTGGGACTCAACGGCCGGACCGTCTTCGTCACGGGCGCCTCCGGTGGGATCGGCCGGGCGATCGCCCATGCCTTCGCCACCGAGGGGGCGAACGTGGTGGTGGGCTATCACGCCGGCGAGGACAGGGCGCGCGAAGCGGCCGCGCGCGCGGAGTCGCTCGGCGTCAAGGCACTACCGCTCCGCATCGACCTCGGCGACCCCGAGTCGATCGACGCGGCGGCGGACCGGGCGCTCACCGCGTTCGGCACGGTCGACGTGCTCGTGAACAACGCCGTCGAATGGCCGTCGTTCCCGGCGCCCGGCGAGCGGTTCGAGACGGCGCCGCCCGAGCGCATGCGACGGTCGCTGCGAGCGAACCTCGAAGGACCGTACCTGCTGGCGAGGGCGCTGACCGGCCAGATGCGCGCCCAGGGATGGGGACGGATCATCCACGTGTCCACGGGCCTTGCCGTCGACGGATTCGCGGGATCGGCGCCGTACACCACCCCGAAGTCGGGCCTCCACGGGCTCACCCGCACCATGTCGCGGGAACTGGCCCGCGCGGGCGTCCTCACCAACGTCGTCATGGCCGGCTTCGTCGTCGGAGACCGGTCGCTGCCCGAGGCGATGATCGACCAGGCCAAGGCCGCGGCGGCGACCGGCCGCCTCACCGAGGCCGAGGAGGTGGCCGCTCTGATCGTCTATCTCGGCTCGGCTGCGAACGGCCATGTCACCGGAGAGCTCATCCGGGCCGACGGCCACTTCCTCGTCGCCTGAGCCCGCTCGGCCGGCGCCGAGCCTCCGGCACCGGTCCCCCCGCTCCCCTTCGCCGGCGCCGATTCGACGCCGGCGAAGGGGCGGGGTCAGCTCAGATGGCGGGTGTCGTTGAGCGCCCGCACGACGGCGGGGCCGTCGTCGTACCAGTCGATCGCCGACAGCGACGCCACGTCGAGGTGCATGCGGTACAGGGCGCCCATCGGAGCCAGCAGCGCATCCCGCAGGAGCAGCTTGATCGGCGTGACGTGCGAGACCACGAGCACGGTCTCGCGCCGGTACCGCACCATCAGCTTGTCCCGGGCGATGATCACCCGCCGGAGGGTGTCGGTGAAGCTCTCCCCACCGGGCGGCGCGACCGAGGGGTCCGCGAGCCAGGCGTCCATCTCGGCGGGCCAGCGCTCCCGCACCTCGGCGAACGTGTGCCCCTCCCAATCACCGAAGTCGGTCTCGCGGAAGCCCTCCTCCACCCTGACCTCAAGGCCGGCGGCCGCCGCGATCTCGACGGCGGTGTCGCGGCACCGGCTGAGGGGCGAGGTGACGATCGCGTCGACGCCCCGCTCGGCGAAGGCGAGCGCCGCCGCCTTGGCCTGGGCCACTCCGGTGTCGGTCAGCGGGAAGTCGCCGGTGCCCGCGAACCGCCGCTCCGCCGACAGCGGAGTCTCGCCGTGCCTGAGCAGCAGGGTGGTGGTCGGCGCCGACGTGGGCGCCGCCCATCCCTGCTTCGCGACCGCAGGACCCGGCTGGACGACCGGCTCGGGGTCCTGGTCGGGCTCGTCCACCTCACTCGTACGGCGCCGCCACGTGCCGCCCTTCGCGGCGGCGTCCATCGCCTCGTTGGCGAGCCGGTCGGCGTGGCTGTTCTGCGCCCTCGGCACCCAGGAGTACTTCACCGAGCCGAGGCCCGACGCCAGCCGCCTCGCCTCCCTGGCGAGCGGGATCATGTCCGGATGCTTGATCTTCCAGCGGCCCGACATCTGCTCGACGACGAGCTTGGAGTCCATCCGTGCCTCGACGGCCGTACGCTCCGGGGCTTCCGACAGCTCCGCGGCGGCGCCGAGGCCGGCGATCAGCCCCCGGTACTCCGCCACGTTGTTGGTCGCCCGCCCGATGGCCTCGGCCACCTCGGCGAGCACCTCCCCGGTCGGGGCGTCGCGGACCACGGCACCGTAGCCCGCCGGCCCCGGATTGCCGCGCGACCCGCCGTCGGCTTCGACGATCAGGCGACGGGTCATCTGGCGGCTCCGTTCCGCACCGGCGTCGCCCGGCGCGGACACCGCGCTCCGGTCACAGTCCCGACTCGGGGGTGCGGACGAGGACGCGGCGGCACTCCTCGCAGCGGATGACCTCGTCGGCGGCGGCGGCCCGGATGCGGTTGAGGTCCACGGTGTTGAGGGCCAGGTGGCAACCCTGGCACTGGCCACGGTGCAGCGCCGCCGCGCCGACCCCGTCGAACTGGTCGCGCAGCTTCTCGTACAGGGCGAGCAGGTCGGCGGGAACGTCCTTGGCGACTGCGGTACGGGCCATGCTGGTCGCGCCGGCCTCTTCGTCGATCTCACGTTCGGCGACCGTGCGGCGCTCGCCCAGCCCGGCCAGTTCCTCCTCGGCCGCGGAGCGCTCGGTGCGAAGGCCCACCGCGCGTTCGTCGGCGGCCTCCCGCCGCTCCATGATCTCCAGGACGACCTCCTCGAGGTCGGACTGGCGCCGGTGCAGCGAGGCGATCTCGGACTGCAGGTTGCCGAGGTCCCGTGCCGAGGACACCTGCCCGGAGTCGAGGCGCTTCTGGTCGCGCTCGGCTCGCTGGCGAACCTGGTCCACGTCCTGTTCGGCCTTCTTCTGCTCCCGTTCCAGGTCGCTGATCTCGGTCTCGGCGGCCACCATGGCGTCGCGCATCTCACCGAGCCGGTTCTCTATGCGTTCGATGTCGGCCAGCTCGGGGAGCGTACGGCGGCGGCGGGCCAGCCGGCCCAGCGCACTGTCGAGCTCCTGCAGGTCGAGCAGGCGCAGCTGGGCTTCTGGTGCGGCTTTCACGGAATTTTCTCGACTCCTTCAGATGTGCACGAGAGGGTCCACGAGTCTGTGACACGTGTGGAGACCCGGGTCTTCACGTCGAGTGCGCCCGTCAGGCGCCGCTGCGCCTCGGGCAGCCAGGGCCACTCCGTCGCCCAGTGCGCGGCGTCGATCAGGGCTGGCCCTTCGTGCTCGCCGAACTCGGACGCGGGGTGGTGACGCAGATCCGCGGTCAGGTAGACGTCGACGTCGGCCGCGCGCGCCCGGTCGAGCAGGGAGTCCCCCGCGCCGCCGCAGACCGCGACCGTACGGATCATGCGGTCGGGGTCGCCGGCCACGCGCAGACCCCAGGCGGTGCGGGGCAGCCCGGCGACCGCCCGGGAAGCGAATTCGTGGAGCGGAAGCGGCTCGTCCAGAGTGCCGATCCGGCCGATGCCGCGGCGCGGATCGCTGTCGGACGGGGCCAGCGGACGCAGCGGCCCGGTCAGCCCGACGGCACGGGCCAGCGCGTCCGACACACCGGGATCGGCGACGTCGGCGTTGGTGTGGGCGGTGAACAGAGCCGTCCCGTGGGTGATCAGCCGGTGGATCAGCCTGCCCTTGGGAGTGGTGGCGGCGACGCCGTGCACCGGGCGGAGCAGCAGGGGATGGTGCGTGACCAGCAGGTCGGCGCCCCAGCCCAGCGCCTCCTCTACTACGGCCGCGACGGGGTCGACGGCGAACATGACCCGGCCGACCTCCTGATCCGGATCTCCGCACACGAGGCCGACGGCGTCCCATGGCTCGGCCCAGGCCGGGTCGTAGAAGTCCTCGAGTGCCGCGACGACGTGGGAGAGACGCACGCCCGCAGGCTACCCTCCCGGGCCGCCACCGCCGAGCACGCCGCCCGGACGGCTCGGCCTCGGAACGGCGGCCGTGCTCGACCCCCCGGGATCAATTCAGAGGTGTAGAGCGTTGGAGAGCGTGTGAAATCACCCTTTCGCCGCCGCAGGCGGCCAAAAGGCCGCCGCCGGCCGGTCAAGCCAACGACGGTCGAGCCGGAGGTCATCGACTGGCCGGCCGAAGGGACCGGACGGTCGATGATGTCCGCGCTCCGCGGCGACGCCGAAGGGGGCGCGAATCTCGCCTCGGGGATGTTCGCCGACCTGCACGCCGCGTTCAACGGAGCCAAGAAGATCCAGATCGAGGTCGAGGAGTCGGAGAAGATGCGCCGCGCCGACGACCTGCATCAGGAGGGCGTCCGCCGCGACGACCTCGACTCCGGAGTGATCCGCATTCGCCGGTCGGCGCCACGCGACCGGGAGTAGGCGGCCTCGGCCGATCAGCCCACCCCGCGGATTTCGAACACCGTTTCGAAGCGTGCGTTATCGTTGGCGTGTGAGCGCGTACGTTCCCCCGGGCTGGCCCGCCGAGGTGCATCCACCAGGCGCTGATCGCTTCGAGGACACGGCGGTCGCCTGGCTGCTCGAGCTGGTGCCCCCCGAATATCGCCGTTACGGCGTACTGCGCAGGTATCCGATCGCCCTCGCGGGCATGGCGCGCCGTCACGTGGACGCCTGTGTCGAGGCCGCCAGGCTGGGCTTCCGCACGGCCCGCACCGACCTCCGCGAGGTCGTGCCCCCGCACGGCATCGAATCGATCCTCGACGCCTACCGGCGCGAGGGCGTACGCCTGGTCGCGTTGTCCACCGCCGCCGAGCTCGTCGAGACCGCCCTGCGCGAACGGTACGCACCCGAGCGGCCGCCCCGCCCCGCGTCGCCGTCCTAGGACCCGATCGACCCGCGATGCGACCCGCGATGCGACCCGCGATGCGACCCGCGATCACGGGCTACGGCGCGGCCGGCCGCGCCTTCCATGGCGCCGTCTGGGGTTCGGTCTAGGGTGTCCGCATGCCCACGGCGCCCGCTGAGGCGTGGAACTCACCGTCGCGTCGACGGAAGTTTCCCGGGATGTCCAACAAAGCATGGTCTGTTCGCGTTACGGTCATCGCCGATCGCGGCGCGTTCGGACGCGCCGGACCACTGTGGAGGTGTCCATTGCGGGCGTCCGTCCTGACGGTGCTGGCGCTCCTCGCGCTCATGGTGTCCCCCGGGGTGGCGGTCGCACGGGCCGAGGCCCCGCCGCCCGCACAACGCGTCGTCCTCATGGGCGTTCCGGCGCTCAGCTGGGACCATCTGAACGCCCGCGACACCCCGAACCTCTGGCGGCTGGCGAAGGACGGCTCGTCCGGCGCTCTGTCGGTCCGCACGCTCGGTACCGTGGCGTGCCCCATCGACGGCTGGCTGACGGTGTCGGCGGGCACTCGCGCGGCCAGGGCCGGCGGGTCGTGCGCGACGCCGCCGCCGGCACCCGTGCGAAGCGGCGAAGGAGCCGTGGTCACCGGCTTTCCGCACATGCGCCGCACCAACCTCGAGTCACGGTTCCAGTCCCCCGTCGGTCTGCTCGGTGAGGCGCTCCGCAGCGCCGGCAGGTGCACCACGGCGGCCGGCCCGGGCGCCGCCCTGGCGCTGGCCGACGCTCAGGGTCGGGTCGGCGTCTACGCCGCGTCCGGCAGTGAGCTGACCGCGCAGACCCTGCAGCGGTGCCCCGTGACGGCGGTCGACATCGACGACGTTCTCCTCGGCGGCGCCACCCCCGACTCCGTACGGCGCGCCGACGTCATCGTCGGGCAGATCCTCGCCGCGCTCCCCGGCGGCAGCCAGGTGCTCGTCGCCGGGCTGTCCGACGGCGCCGTGGCGGCGGGTCCGCACCTGCGGGTCGCGATCGCCGCCGGGCCCGGGTTCCGGGCCGGCGCGCACCTCACCTCCGACTCGACCCGCCGCGACAAGATCGTGATCACTCCCGATCTCACCGCCACCCTGCTCGGCACCACAGGCGTGCCGGTCCCGGGTGAGGCCGTCGGGACGCCGTGGCACAGCGGACAGGGCCGGGCCGGCGAAGGGGTGGCCGACCTCGCCGATCAGGACGTCGCCGCACAGACGTACAAGAGCGTGCTGCCCAACTTCTTCCTCGGCCTCGTCATCACGCAGGTGCTGTTCTTCGGTCTGGCGGCCGTCGCGCTCCGCCGGCGCTGGGACGGCCGCACGCGGGGACGGGTGCTGTCGGCCACCCGGCTTGCCGCGCTGGTCAGCGCCGCCGTGCCGGTCTCGACCTACCTGGTGAACCTCGTCCCGTGGTGGAGCACCGGAGCGCCGACGCCGATGCTGCTCGGCGGCATCGCCGCCGCCGACGTGCTCATCGTCATCCTGGCCCTGGCCGGACCCTGGCGGCGGACGCTGCTCGGGCCGGGCACCGTCGTCGCCACCGCGACGGCGCTGACCGTCGGGCTCGACCTGGTCACCGGCACCAGGCTGCAGCTCTACAGCCTGATGGGCTACTCGCCCCTGGTGGGCGGGCGCTACTACGGCCTCGGCAACATCGCCTTCGCGGTGTTCGCGACCTCGGTGCTGCTCACGGCCGTCGGCGCGGCGCAGTGGCTGCTGACCCGTGCCGGCGACGGCGACCTTGAGCGGAGCCGGGCACGGGTGCGGGCCATCGCGATCGTCCTCGCCATGGGCCTCACCGCGATGGTGCTGGACGGCTTTCCCGCCTGGGGCGCCGACTTCGGCGGGGTGATCGCGATCGTGCCGGGGCTGGCGGTGACCGGCCTCATGGTCGCGGAGAAGCGCGTCTCGCCGTTCCGGCTCGCGTCCTTCTGCGGTGCCGGAGGGGTGGTGGTGCTCTCCATCGCCTACCTCGACCATCTGCGCCCGCCGGCCGACCGTACGCACCTCGGCCGCTTCTTCGGTGATCTGCTGGAGGGCCAGGCCGGCCCCACGGTGGAGCGCAAGTTCGCGGCCATGATCGGCACGATCGGCAACCCCACGCTGACGCCCATCGTGGTCGCCGCGCTCGTGTTCCTGTTCCTCGTGCTGCGGCGGCCGGAGCGGCTGCGCGCGAGCGTGCTGGATCTGGCCTACGCACAGGCCCCGCTGTTGCGCGCGGGGCTGATGGGCGCACTCGTGACGGCCGTCGTCGGGTTCGGCGTCAACGATTCCGGCATCGCCGTGCTGGCCCTGGCACTGGTCGTCGCGGTCCCGATCACGCTGGCCGCCGGCATCCGGGCGCTGGAGGCCGCGGAGTCCCCCGGAACGTGAAAGACCTTCCATCGCGGCTGCCACGTCCCGCATAATGTCGGTTACAGGCTGTAGCAGACGCTATGGACAGGCGGTATGCGCGATGACGACCACCGATCCGGCCCATCCGGCCGCGCGTCCAGGCAGGCGCTGGCGCGGTGCGGCGCGGCGGCGGCTCGGCGCGGCGGCGCTGCCGGTCTGGCCGCTCCGGTCGGCCCGGCCCCACCCGGTGCAGCCGGGGGTCGAGCCGCTGGTCGCCGCGCATCGGGCCGTCTATCCGAACGTCGACGTCCACGAGCTGCGCCGCGCCTACACGGTCGCCGAGCGGATGCACCGCGGCCAGCCCCGCAAGTCGGGCGCCCCGTACATCACCCACCCCCTGGCCGTGGCGATGATCCTCGCGTCGATGGGCATGGACACCACCACGCTCGTCGCCGCGCTGCTGCACGACACCGTCGAGGACACCCCCTACACCCTGGGCGAGGTCCGGGCCGACTTCGGCGACGAGATCGCCGTGCTGGTCGACGGGGTGACCAAGCTCGACGGGGAGAAGTGGGGCGACCGGGCGGAGGCCGAGACCTTCCGCAAGATCGTCTTAGCCGCCGCAGCCGACCTGCGGGTGCTGGTGATCAAGCTCGCCGACCGGCTGCACAACCTCCGCACCATCGGCTTCCAGCCGCCGCACAAACGCGAGCGGATCGCGAAGGCCTCCCTGGAGTTGCTCGGCCCGTTCGCGGAACGGCTCGGCATCTACGTGCTCAAGCGGGAGATGGACGACCTGGCGCTCGCCGCCCGCGACCCGGCCGCGCACGCCGCGACCCGG
>NZ_JABVEB010000193.1 GCF_014323665.1 Actinomadura sp. HBU206391
GACGAGGTACGGGCCATGGCGGAGTACCTCGGAGCGCCGGTCGTCACCACGACCAACGGCAAGGGAGTACTGCCGGAGGACCACCCGCTCGCCCTCGGCGCCGGCGTCCACCTGCCTGCCGTCCGCGACCTCGTCGCCGAATCGGACGTGGTGCTCGTGGTGGGCAGTGAACTGGCCCCCGCCGATCTGTGGAACGGTCCGTTGCCGCTGCCGGGGCGGATGATCCGCGTGGATGTGGACGCCGCTCAGATCCATGCCAACGCGGTGCCCGAGGTCGCGCTGGTCGCCGATGCGAGACTCGCGCTGACCGACCTGCTCCACCTGCTCGCCGGCGGACCGGGCTCCGCACCGGACGCCGGCTCTGGCCCCGATCAGGCGATGCGCGAACGACCGCGAGGTCATGCCGGGAGCGCTCCTGGTGACGGCGTGGCGCGTGCGGCCGGCTGGCGGGACCGCAAGAACGCCGAGGCCCGCGCCGAAGGCGCCCGCTGGCTGGGCGTCGTCGAGGGGCTCGGCGCGGCCCTCGGACGCCAGGGGATCGTGGCGGCCGACAGTGCGATGGTCTGCTATTACGGCGCGCTGGCCAACCTGCCCGTCCACGCCCCCGCCTCGTTCCTCTACCCGACCGGCTACGGCACGCTCGGCTACGGGCTCCCGGCCGCGATCGGCGCCAAGCTGGCCCGGCCGCAGGCCAGGGTCGTCGCGCTGCTGGGCGACGGCGGCGTGATGTTCACGATCGCCGAGCTGGCGACCGCCGCGCAGTTGCGGCTGCCGCTACCGGTGGTCGTCGTGGACAACGGCGGCTACGGCGAGATCCGCGCGGAGATGTCCGAACGCGGCGACCCCGTGCACGCAGTCGACCTCCCCTCACCCGACTTCCCGGCGCTGGCCCGGGCCCTGGGCTGCCGCGGTGTGTGCGCGACGACCCCGGCCGAGCTGGCGCAGGCGGTCACCGCCGCGTTCGACGCGGATGTCCCCACGCTCGTGCTCGTCCCCGAGGAGACCGATGACCGGTGAGACCGCTTCCGCGACCAACGCTTCGGCGAAGCCCGAGATGACGTCCGGGGTGACGTCCGAACCCGAGCTGCAGGTGACGTGGACCGACCCGGTGACGGGCCGGCGCGGCTACGTCGTCATCCACAGCCTCGTCCGCGGTCTGGCCAGCGGTGGCCTGCGGCTGCGCGCCGGCTGCACGCTGGAGGAGGTCCGCGGTCTGGCGCGCGGCATGGCCCTCAAGGAGACGCTGGTCTACGACCCCGCGGACCGCTACATCCCGCTCGGCGGCGCCAAGGGCGGCGTCGACGTGGATCCGCGAGATCCTGCGGCGCACGACGTGCTGCGCCGGTTCCTCACGGCGGTCCTGCCCATCATCAGGGAGCAGTGGAACGCGGGGGAGGACTTCGGCGTACGCCAGGACACCCTCGACGAGATCGTGGGGGAGCTGGGTCTGCCCTCCACCATCGAGGCCGTCTTCGCCCGGCTCGACGACCCGGCCGAGGCACGTGAACGGCTGCGGCAGGCGTTCTCGGTGATGGTGGACGGCGTTCCGCTGCCCGAGCTGGTCGGCGGCTGTGGTGTGGCGGAGGCCGGCATCGCGATGGCGGAGCGGCTCGGCATCGACAGCAAGGGGGCCACCGCCGTGGTCCAGGGCTTCGGCTCGATCGGTGGCGCCGCAGCGCGCTACCTCCAGCGGGCCGGCGTGCGCGTGGTCGCCGTCGCCGACCGCGACGGTCTGATCGTGAGCGATGACGGTCTCGACGTCGACGCCATGCTCGCGGGCCGAGACCACCACGGCGTCATCGACCGGTCCGGGCTGAGGCCGGGCGACCGGCTGTCCGACGGATCGGGCTGGCTCGACGTCTCCGCGGACCTGCTCGTGCCCGCGGCCATGTCGTACGTCATCACAGCGGATGACGCGGCCCGGATCCGGGCGCGTGTCGTGGTGGAGGGTGCGAACCTGCCGACCCTCCCCGACGCCGAGGCGGTGCTCTTCGCGCGGGACGTTCCCGTCGTGCCGGACTTCTTGGCCAATGTCATGACCAACGCCTGGTGGTGGTGGGTGGTGTTCGGCGACATCGAGCCCACCGCCGAGGCGTCGTTCGCCAAGATCGCGAGCACCTCCCGTAGGCTGGTCGGAGCCGTGGCGCAGGACTCCGCGTCCCGTGGAGTGTCGCTCCGGGAGTCCGCCCTCGCCCTCGCCGCCCGCAACGCCGCCGAGATCCAGGTGCGCTTCCCATGAGCGTTCTTCCGCCGCCGGCCACCGCCGCGAAAGAGCGGGCCCGTGCGGCCATCGCCGCCCGCCGCGATGACGTCGTACGGCTCAGCCGGACCATCCACGCCCATCCCGAGCTCGGCTTCGAGGAACATCGAGCGGCGCGGTGGGTCGGAGACCTGCTCGCCGAGGCGGGCTTCGCGGTAACGGCCGGGCCCTGCGATCTGCCCACCGCGCTGATCGCCGGCACGGGTACGGGCCCGTTCACGGTCGACGTGTTCGCCGAGTACGACGCGCTGCCCGGGATCGGTCATGCCTGCGGGCACAACCTGATCGCGGCGGGTGCGGTCGCCACGGCGCTCGCGCTGGCGCCGCTCGCCGACGACCTCGGGCTCACCGTACGAGTGGTCGGTGCCCCGGCGGAGGAGACCGGTGGGGGCAAGGTCCTGCTCATCGAGCGGGGCGCCCTGCGCGACACGCGCCTGGCGCTGATGGCGCACCCGGGCCCGTACGACTGCGCCGCTCCGCGCTTCGTCGCCGCCGGTGGCATCGAGGCGCGCTACGACGGAAGGGAGGCGCACGCCGCGCTCAACCCGTTCGACGGGATCAACGCGGCCGACGCGATGCATCTGGCCCAGACCGCGATCGCCCTGCTGCGCCAGCACCTGCGTCCCGGCGAGTTCGTGCACGGGGTGGTCACCGAGGCGGGATCGGCGCCCAACGTGATCCCCTCCGTGGCCCGGGCGACCTATGGCCTGCGTGCTCCCGACCTTCCAGCGCTGACCGAGCTCACCGCGCGGGTGACCGCGTGCTTCGAGGCGGGGGCCCTGGCCACCGGGGCGCGACTGCGGCTGACGCCCGACGCGGTGGCGTACGCCGAGCTCAGGACCGACCCTGGGCTGGCCGAGCTGTACCGGGGCAACGCGCCCGCCGCGTGGGCCGAGCCGGCCGACGCGGAGAACCGGGTCTTCGGCTCCACCGACTTCGGCAACGTCTCGCAGGTCGTGCCTGCGTTGCACCCGGTGTTCGGCATCGGCGCGCCGGTGGCCAACCACCACCCGGACTTCACCGCCGCCGCGGCGACGCCTCGTGCCGAGGACGCCATGCTGGCCGCCGCACAGGCGCTGGCCTGGACGGCGATCGATCATGCCGGCGGTGATCCCGCTGATCCTGCGAGCCGCACGCGGTAAGGGCCTGGCCGGACGGTGATCCCGCGGCTCCGGCGAGCGGTACGCCGTGAGCGCTCGGCCGGCCGGTGCCGCGCGCCCCGCGCGCCGCGCACGCCGGTCGGATCGGCCGAAATCCACGGCGCGGGCAAGTGGCCGCGGATAGCGTGTTCCGTGACGAGTCGATTACTCTTCGTAAGGGACGCCCCCCGTGTCGGATGACCGCACTGAGGCTCCGGACGCCGCTGAGATTCCGGATGGTTTGGCCGAGACGACGATCGGCGAGTGGCTGGATCGGCTCGCCACGGCCGCGGGCCCTGGCGGCTACGCCTGCGCGCTGATCAGCATCGCCCAGGCCGTCGCACTGGTCGAGAGGATCTGCGACATCACTCTCGCCGACGACTCGCTGGCCTACCTTCACCCGCCCGTGGTCGAGTGCCGGTCGCACGCCGGCGCCGCCCAGCGGCGCGTGCTCGAACTCCTGGGGCAGGCCGCCGAGGCACACGTCGGCCTGCAGGCCGCCTACCTGCTGCCGGCCGACGGCACGGCCGATCAGACCAGTCGCCGGCACGCCTTCCAGTCCACCGCCGAGGTGTCGGCCGCGGTCGGGATCGAGGTCGTCAAGGTCGCGGCCAAGACCGCCGACCTGGCCGGCGATCTGCACGGGCGCGCCGACCCGGTCATGTTCGCGCACATCGGCGAGGCCGCCGCGCTCAGCGCCGCCGCCATCGAGGCCGCCGCGCTCCACTGCTGGCTGCACCTCGCGGACGTGAGCGGCACACGGCTGAAGGCCGATCTCGACCAGGAACTGCACAAGCACATCGACAAGGGGCTCGGCAGCGCCTCCATCGCGATCTACAACGCGCGGGCCCAGGGCAGGGAAGGCGTCGGCACCTGACTCAGCGCGCGGTTGGGCCCCGCCGTCGGGCCGGCCGCGTCGCCAGGCGGGCTCAGCCGCCGGACTTCGGCCGCTTCATCGCGTCCCGGATCAGGTCCCGTACCCGATCGGCGAGAGCCATGGCCGGGCCGGCGAGCAGGTTCTTGGCGGCGCTCTCGATTCCGGGGTGCGGGTGGATGGGGGCCACCGCCTCGGCCGCCCGGAGGGCGGCGCACAGACCCCTGCGCTCGGTCTCACTGAACTGCGCGCGCAGCCCGACGAACTCGTACCGTTCCTCGGCGCGGGCATGGGTGAGCACGTCGCCGCGGAGCTGGTTCAGGACACCCAGGAAACGCGGGTCATCGGTGTCCATGTTCTCCAGTTCGGCGAGGATCGCCTTGGCCATGCCCTCCTCGGTGAGGCGGTCCTCCACGATGCCCTCGCCGCCGAACAACGTACGGCGGGCCAGGGGGTGCACGATCTGCTCCTCGGCCGTCTCGTGCACGGCGAGCAGACGTACGAGCCGGTCGAACGCCTTCCGGCGTTCCAGCCCACCGGACATGGCGACCGCGAGGAAGAGATCTCTGATCTGGGCGTGCTGCTTGATCAGCAGGTCGATGACGTCCTCGGAGGCCGGAGCCTCCGCGGCCGGCGTCTTCATGGGCTCCCCTTGTTGTAGGCGGGGTCGGTCACTCCTCATCACCTACCCGGGCGGTGGAATCGCACGCGACGGCCTCGTGCGATGACGGTAAAGACTTCGCTTCAGGGACAAGCCGGTACGCGGGAGCGTGCGCGGCATGAGCGGCTGCGGCACAATTCGGGGCCGTGGCAGACCATCGGGGGACCTCGGTTCATGCCGTCTTCGTGAGCCTCGCGCTGCTCATCGGCTGCACCATGCTGGCCGGCTGTGTGGAAAGCGGCGCCGGCCGGCCGGGCGGGCGCACGCCGGCGGCCGCGACGCCGGGCGCTCCCGCGACCGCGTCGCGCTCGCCGACCGAGGCCGAGAACGCCAGGCCCGGCACCCGCGACTGGCGGGTCCGTAAGGTGGGCTCCACGCACGAGATCGAGGGCTACGCCGACCGGGTGAGCGTGCTGTCCGGCCAGCCCTTCCGGCTGTTCGTCTCAACGACGACCAGCCGGTTCAAGGTCGAGGCGTTCCGCATGGGCTGGTACGGCGGAGCGCAGGCGCGCCTGGTGTGGGCCTCGCCCAACCAGGAGGGCACCGAGCAGGCGCCGGCCAGGGTGCGGGCCGCGACCAACACGGTGTCGGCGCCCTGGAAGCCGTCGCTCACCGTCTCGACGCGGGACTGGCCCGCCGGCTCGTACCTGCTCCGCCTCGAGGCCGCCTCGGGTGCTCAGCGCTACGTGCCCGTCACGGTGCGATCGGCCGACGCGGTCGGCAAGATCGTGGTGCTGAACGCCACCACCACCTGGCAGGCCTACAACCTCTGGGGCGGTCACAGCCTGTACGAGGGGCCGTACGGATACGACAGCCGATCCCGTGCCGTGAGCTTCGACCGGCCGTACGACAAGGACGGCGCGGAGAAGTTCATGGCGTACGAGCAGCCGGCCATCGCGCTGGCCGAGAGGCTCGGGCTGCCGCTGGCGTACGCGACCGACAACGACCTGCACGCCGAGCCGGGGCTCCTGGCGGGGGCCCGCGCGCTGGCCGTGCTGGGACATGACGAGTACTGGTCGACGACCATGCGCAACGAGACCACGAAGGCGCGGGACACCGGGGTCAACATCGCACTCCTCGGAGCCAACCAGGTCAACCGGCACATCAGGTTCGCCGCCACGAGTCTTGGCAAGAACCGGCTGGTCATCTGCTACAAGGGCCTCGACGACCCGATCGGCAAGAGGAAACCGGCCGAGGTGACCATCGACTGGCGCTTCGCCCGCAAGCCATGGCCCGAGAGCGACCTCACGGGCGTGTTCTACGAATGCAACCCCGCCGAGGCGGCGTACGTCGTCTACCGGCCGCGGCACTGGCTGTTCGCCGGCACGCGGGTGCGCAAGGGCCAGCGGTTTCCCGGGATGGTGGGGCCGGAGTACGACCGGGTCAACCCGATCGTGACGACACCGCGGCCCATTGAGATCGTCGCGCATTCGCCCGTGCGGTGCGGCAACGTCGACAGCCATGCCGACTCGGCGTACTACACGGTGCCCAGTGGGGCGGGCGTGTTCGCGGCGGGCACCATGCGGTGGGTCTGCGCGATGCGCGGCAAGGGCTGTGGTCACGGCGTGACCGACACGGCGAAGCGGTTCGTGGATCAGGTGACCGAGACGCTGCTCCGGGCGATGGCGGCGGGTCCGGTGGGCCGCTCGCATCCGGCCCGCGACAACCTCGAGCAGGTCAAACCGTACAAGGGCCACCTCATCGCCGGCGGCGACGACCGCGACTAGCGAGGCGCCTCGGCGGAAAAGAGGCCAAGCCCAGGTACAGATTCCCGTACAAGGACTTTGCGCACGTCCGCCGGTGCGCCGGGATCGGGGCCGAGGTGGCGGCCGCCCGGCGGAAGCGCGCCGCCGACGAGGTTCCGGCCGCACGGCCGCGCGGCTGAGATTTTGCTGGTTCTTTCACCCGCCGGCGGCGTGGCCGAGGACACGGGTGTACGCCCTGAGCTGCGGGAACATTCTACGTGAGGGTCGGCAAATCGCCTCGAAGGGGGCAGAGGGGATTGACGATGGATACGGGGAACATCAGCGGGACGCCCACGAGTTCGCACACGGGCGCGCACAAGATCGTGCTGGGTACCTACAGCACCCATGAGGCGGCTCAGCACGCGGTGGACCTCTTGGCGGAACACAAGTTCCCGGTCGAGCACGTCACCATCGTGGGCACCGGCCTGAGACTGGAAGAGCAGGTGATCGGCCGGTGGACCCTGCCCAGGGCGGTGCTAGCGGGCGCCAGCACCGGTGCGTGGATCGGCTTACTGATCGGCCTGATCTTCTGGATCGTCAGCCCGTGGGCGGTCGGCGCCGTCATCTCCGCGATATTGCTCGGCCTGCTCTTCGGCGTCGTCTTCGCCGCGATCGCCTACGGGCTGCAGCGACGGGGCTTCGCAGCCGTCTCGGCCATAGTGGCCGACCGCTACGACGTCATGGTCGACGCGGAGTTCGCCGAGGAGGCCCGGCGGGTGCTCGCCGCCGCGCTGTCGGCGACGGACTCTTCTACCGAACCGCCGAGCTGAGGCGATCGCCGACGCCGGTGGAACGGTCGGCGGTCGGGTGTGGTGTCGGGAGGGGCCGGCGCGGGAGATCCCTCTGGGTCCTCTCGACCACACGATCCCTCCCGATCACGCAGTCCGTCGCGATCGCACTGTCGCGATCGCACGGGCCTCCGCCCTGGGGGCATGGCACCGACGTACGGTGGGAGTGTGCGCCGCCGCAGACGGATTTATCTGATCATGATGGGCACCTGCCTCACGCTCTTCGTGCTGGCATGGACCGTCGTGCGGTTCTACTCGACCGGCGTGGCGGTCGCGATGGCGATGGTGGCGCTGGTGATCCCGCCGTTCGCCGCCATCGTCGCCAACCGCAGAGACGACGACGACCGGGCGGTGTGACCGGCGACCCGCCTGGCCTGCAGGTTCGCAGCCGAGTCGCAGGAATGATTCCCGCTGAACGGGCAGAACTGGTGCCATGACAACGGCTCGATCCGCCGCCATCGAGACCCGCATTCCGGCCCGGCTCGACCGGCTGCCCTGGTCTCGGTGGCACTGGCTGGTGCTGACCGGTCTCGGCACGGTGTGGATCCTCGACGGTCTCGAGGTCAGCGTCGTCGGCGTCATCGGGCCGCGGCTCACCGATCCGTCGGGCGGTCTGGGGCTCAGTGACTCGCAGATCGGGCTGGCCGCCTCGGTTTATGTGACGGGCGCCTGCCTCGGCGCCCTGCTGTTCGGTTATCTGACCGACCGGTTCGGCCGTAAGAGACTGTTCCTCATCACGCTGGCGCTGTATCTGGCGGCCACCGTCGCCACCGCGTTCTCCATGAACGCGCTCTGGTTCTACATGTGCCGCTTCCTCACCGGGGCGGGCATCGGCGGGGAGTACGCCGCCATCAACTCGGCCATCGACGAGCTGATCCCGGCTCGGGTGCGGGGTCGCGTCGACATCCTGGTGAACGGGTCGTTCTGGATCGGCACCACGATGGCGGCGGCCCTGTCATTGCCGATCCTGAACTCCGACCTGCTGCCCTCCGATCTGGGCTGGCGGGCGATGTTCCTGCTCGGGGCGGTGCTGGGGCTCGGCGTCATGCTGGTCCGGCGCACAGTGCCCGAGAGTCCCCGCTGGCTGTTCATCCACGGCCGTCAGGACGAGGCGGAGAGGATAGTCCAAGGGATCGAGCGCGAGGTCGAAGAGGACAGCGGCAAGCGCCTGGACATGCCCGGGGTCAGCATCACCGTGCACCCGCGCCGGGCGATCGGGTTCGGGGCCATCGTCAAGACCATGGTCCGCGACTACCCGCGCCGATCGATCCTCGGCCTGGCGCTCTTCGTCGGTCAGGCGTTCCTCTACAACGCCGTCTATTTCACGTACGCGCTGGTGCTCACGAAGTTCTTCCAGGTGCCCGACGGCCGGGTCGGCCTCTATCTCATCCCCATCGGCTTCGGGAACTTCGTCGGCGCGCTGTTTCTCGGGCGGCTGTTCGACACGGTCGGTCGCCGGATCATGATCTCGGGGTCGTACATCCTGTCCGGGGTGCTCCTGATCGGCACCGGCCTGCTGTTCCGGCAGGGCGCCTTGTCGGCGGCCACCCTCACCCTCTGCTGGTGCGTGGTGTTCTTCTTCGCCTCCGCCGGTGCGAGCGCCGCCTACCTCACCGTGAGCGAGCTCTTCCCGATGGAGACCCGCGCGATGGCGATCGCCTTCTTCTACGCGGTCGGCACCGCGCTCGGCGGCATCATCGGCCCCGCGCTGTTCGGCCGGCTGGTCGAGACCGGCGAGGTGGCGGCCGTGACCGACGGCTATTTTCTCGGCGCGGCGCTGATGATCGCCGCCGGTCTGGTCGAACTCGCCATAGGCGTCGAGGCGGCCGGGGTGTCCCTGGAGAAGATCGCTCCACCGCTCTCGGCGGCGAAGGGTCACTGACGTCGCGGCGGCGTGCCCCTCACCCAGCCGTGCCAGTTGAGGGGTGAGCCGGGCCACTTCGGGGGCATGGACCGGAATTCTGGTGGCATAACGACTTTCGAGACCTGTTCTCGTGGGAGGCGTCATGGCCGTGAGCGGAAAGACGGACACGCAAATAGCCCGTACGACTGTCGACATGGGACTGATCGGCATTTATCTGAACGACCACCTAGCGGGATCCACCACCGGCGTCGAACTCGTCCGCCGGGCGGCCCGGGGACAGCGTCACTGGGAGGCCGGCCGGGTTCTCGACCGGATCGCCGCCGAGATCGCGGAGGACCGGGCCGGGCTGATCGACATGATGGAGGCCCTGCGGGTCCCGATCCGCCGTTACAAGATCTGTGCGGGGTGGGTGGTGGAGAAGTTCGGCCGGGCCAAGCCGAACGGTCGCCTGCTGCGAAGGTCACCGTTGAGCGATGTCGTCGAACTCGAAACGCTCAGGCTGGGCATCGAGGGCAAGGAGGCCTGCTGGCGGGTGCTTCGGCTCATCGCCGAACGGGATGATCGCCTCGACCCGACCCGTCTGGATCGGCTGATCGCCCGGGCCCGCGGTCAGGCCGAGACCGTCGAAGACCTGCGGATGCGTGCGGCCGAGAGACTCATCGACTCGAGCTCCTGAGCCGTCGTCGACCATCGACACGGCGGGGCGGCCCGAACTTCTCGCCTCACCGCGCCGCAGATCGCCGACCACCGGGCGGGCGAGCAAGGGGAATCGGGTGCCCGCCCGGCGTCGGGATCAGAGACGAGCGCAGAGGCTCGTCCCGGCCAGGGCGATCCGGCCGAGGGCGGAGGGCGGTCCGGCGGAAGGCGCGGCCGTCCTGACCGACGTGGTGGGCCGCAAGATGGACAAGTATGTAGACAACGGTTATCCGCAGGATGAAACACTACCGGTCGGACGCCGAGTGGGCCGATCGAGCCTGCCGCGATCTCCTCACCGACCTGATCAGCCGGTGACGACCACGAGCGGGCGGGCGGGGGCGGAGCCGCGCTCGAGCTCGACCTCGAAGCGGCTGCGGTCGCCGCGATGGAACGCCACGAAACTCTCCACCGGACGGTCGCTCTCCCCCAGGCTGACACTGCGCAGGACGAGTACGGGGGCGCCCCGCGCGAGCCCCAGGCTGCG
>NZ_JABVEB010000194.1 GCF_014323665.1 Actinomadura sp. HBU206391
GCCTGGAGCGCGTTGAGGTTGTCGGTCATCCAGGTGAGGTAGTCCTTGCCGTTCGGGAGGGTCTCGGTGACCGGCACGATGGCCACGCCGTTGCTCTTGGCGGCCTGCTCGAGCTTCTGCGTCTCCGGTCCGCCGGTCTGCGCGTTGTAGACGAGCGCCTTGACCTGCTTGCCGGTGAACAGCGCGAGCGTGTCGCGCAGAACCTTCGGCGAGACGTCGTTGCCCTCCTCGACCGCCTCGCTGAACTCCTCAGGGGTCTTGTCGACCAGCCCGCACGCCTGGAGGAGATATCCGGGAACCGGCTCGGTGATCGCCACGGCGGTACCGGTCTTGGCGGATCTCACCGCGGCCGCCTTGGCCTGCAGGGGCTGCAGCTTGGCCTTGAAGGCGGTGGCGTTCTGGGTGAACCGCGCGCTGCCTGAGGGGTCGACCTTCGACAGGGATCGGGCGAGTTGGTCGGCCAGCTTCTGTATCGTCGGAAGGTCGTACCAGACGTGCTCGTTGAGCCCTTCGCCCGCGGGCGGGGTCTTGCCGGAGATCTTGACGACGTTCAGCACCTCGGCCGAGGGGTTCTTGGTCGTCTTGAGCATGGTGTCGATGAAGTCGTCGTAGCCGCCGCCGTTCTCAATGACGATCTTCGCCTTGGACAGCTCCAGCTGGTTCTGCGTGTCGGCCTCGTAGGAGTGCGGGTCCTGAGCGGGGTCGGAGATGATCGATGTGATCTTGACCTTGTCGCCGCCGATCTGCTCGGCGATGTCGCCGTACACGTTGGTCGAGGCGACCACGGAGACGGGCGTCGACCCCGCGGGGGCCGAACCACCAGAGGCGCTGCCGGGGGAGTTGCCGCAGGCGCTCAACAACAACACAGCACAGATGCCGGCAACGGCGCTGAACGCATGACGACGACGTACAGGCGAGTTCATGTCGCCCCTTCACGATAGTGAAAACGGTTTTCATTTCAAATTAGCATGAAGTGACCTGAGACCTTGAAGGGGGGATCGTCCGCCGGTCACGGGCGGCTTCGGGACGGTTCTCGCTCGTGCTGTCGCGTGTGGTCGCGCCGGGGGAGCAGGAGCGGGGTCGCCAGGATGAGCAGGCCGGCGATCGCGATCGCGGTGCGGAGGCCGGTGATGCCGGCCAGCAGGCCCCACAGGGCGGTCATGGCCGCGATGGTGGCGTTGCCGGTGACCGACCACGCGGACAGGGTGCGGGCGACCCGGTCCGTCTCGGTCCGGTCGAGCCGGTAGGTGGCGAACACCGGGTTGAATACGCCCACGCAGGTGACCAAACCGAGCTGGACGGCGATGACCAGCGAGATCCCGGCAGCGCCGGGGTGGATGAAGGCCAACCCGAGCGGCCAGCACGCGCGCAGCGCCCCGGCGGTGAGCATGACCTTGTGCGGTCCGAACCGCGCGACGAGCCGGCGGGCCAGCCGTGAGCCGATGAGGCCGCCTACGCAGGGCGCTCCGAACGCGAGGCCGTACTGCCAGGGCGCGAACCCGAGGCGGCCGAGCATGAGGACGGCGACCAGCGGCGCGGAGGCCATGATCAGGCCGTTCACCAGGACCGTGTTGAAGAACAGCGGGCGCAGGGCCGGGTTGGTCAGGATGTACCGCCACCCTTCCAGCAGGTCACCGGCTCGTAGCCGCGGTGCGTCGGTTCGGTCGGGGCGCGGCTCGCTCCCGCCGATCGCACGGATTCCTGCTGCCGAGAGCAGGTAGCTGACCGCATTGGCCACCACGGTCGTCATCGGGCCGAACAGTCCGATCGCGGCCCCGCCGAGCGGCGGCCCGAGTGCGGTGGCGGTCCAGGTCGTGGACTCGAGCCGCCCGTTCGCAACGATCAGGTCCTCCGGTCGCACGAGCGCTTTCAGGCATGCGCCACTGGCCGCCTTGAAGGCGATGTCGGCTGCGGCGACGATGACCGACACGACCACGAGCTGGGCGAAGCTGAGCCGGCCGAGCACGAACGCGGCGGGGACGCTCATCACCGCCGCAAAGCGGGTCAGGTCCATCGCGACCATCACCGGCCGCTTGCGGCGGAACTCCACCCACGGTCCGAGCGGCACCGCCACCACCGCGCCCACCGCCAGCCCCGCAGCGGCCAGCACCGACACCTCAGTTGGCCCGGCGTCCAGCACGAGGATCGCGATCAAACGAAACGCGTCGAACGCGAGGAACGTGCCGAACGTGCTGACCGCATACGCCGCCCAGAGCCACTCGAACCGCCGCCCCAGCGCTCTCGTGCCCACCATGTCCAGTGCAACCCTCGCCGTCTCGCTCCAACAACCCGACGTTGACCAGCGAGATCAAAGCGAGTGGGAGGCGACGGCGTCAAACAACCGATCGGCCGGCGAACCACAACCATGCGTTGTGCGACTAGAGTGCGTCGGCGTGGACCTCGATGCCGTGCGCACCTTCGTCGCAGCCGCGGATGCGGGCCGGTTCCAGCACGCCGCGGTCGAGCTGTCGATCACCCAGCAGGCCGTCTCAAAACGCATCGCCGCGCTGGAGAAGGACCTCGGGGTGCGGCTGTTCACCCGCACGCCGCGCGGAGCCCAGCTCACCATCGACGGGCAGGCGTTCCTGCCCCATGCCCGCGATCTCCTCCAGGCCGAAGAGCGGGCAGCCGCCTCCGTGCGGCCCGGCCGCCGCGCGCTGCGCGTCGACGTGATCGGCCGGCGGCTCGCACCGGCAGGTTCTGCTGCGCGAGTTCCATCGCACGCATCCCGAGACCGAACTCGATGTCGTGACCCTCTTCGACGCCGACGCGGCGATCGCCGCCGTCCGGTCCGGCACGATCGACGCGTCCTTTCGCGCTGTCACCCCGCTCGCGGGGCGGCTGCCCGACGGCGTCGAGGCCGCCCGGGTCCTCGACGAGCCCGTACAGCTCCTCACCGGACCGGCCCACGAGCTCGCCGCCGCGTTCGGGCTCACCGTCGATCCCATCGGTCCCTACTTCGGCACCGAGCCCCTGCTGGACGTGATCGCCGACTCCTCGGCACTGGCGACCTTCGTCGGCGAGCAGACCCGGCTCGTCTGGCCGGCCGACTACGGCCTACGGCGCGTTGCCGTGCACGACCCGACGCCGGTCTACCCGCACTCACTGATCTGGCGCGGCGACAATCCCCACCCGGCACTCACCACACTCCGCGACCACCTGGGCTCCACAGGACCCGGGCACGGCGGCGCCGAGACCTGGGCACCGAAATGGGCCCAGCGCCCAACCGACCGCGACAATTCAGCGGCAACAGGTCATGAGCCGCGCCGGCTAGGTGATGCCACTTAATGTCGTAATGGCTGTTTCGCTCAGGTATTCGGCGCAAAAGGGAAACCCGTGCCGGTCCGGAAACAGCGGGGGGGGGCTCGTCGGCCTTGACGCCCCGTCCGAACTGCCGGCGGCTTTCGGCCTCGGAACCGTCAGGCGGCGGACGCCCCGGTCACGGCCTGCTCGGCCGTGCGCAGCTCCTCGCGCCTGGCGTGGTGGAAGAAGAACGGGCCGGTCGGCAGCACCGCCGCGACCAGCGCGAGCGTGGTGGTCCTGACATCCCAGTCCAGCCGGCCGCGCACGTCCACGATCGCCACGACGAGCGCGATGAACAGCACGGCGTGGAGCACGCCGAGCGGCATGACGAGGTCGATGTCGGAGATCCGGCTGAGCAGGGAGCCGAAGATCAGCAGGAGCAGGAAGGAGCAGCCTTCGGCATAGGAGACCACTCGGAATCGGGAGAAGGGATTGGACGGCATGCCCAAATCTAAACACACCTCCATTCACCTTCTTCATCGGGTCCCGGTGCCCTGAGCCGACGCCTTCTCCTCAGTGGAAGAGTGGGCGGCGGCACCGGTGTCGATGTGCCAGTGTGTCGCTGTGACAGCGTGTCGCTGTGACAGTGTGTGGCCTGGCAGACGCGGCTGGACGCGTCGCGACCTCTGGGAGTGCCGGTGAGTCCGACCTTGGTCCTGGTGCATGGGGCATGGCATGACACGTGGTGCTGGGAGAAACTGATCGATGCGCTGCCGGATATCGAGACACGTGCGGTCTCGCTTCCGTCCAGCGGTCACGATCCGTCCGCGCTCGGTGACCTGCGCGCCGATGCCGACGCTCTCCGCTCCGTGCTCGCGAGCGTCGACGGGCCGGTCGTGGTCTGTGCGCACTCCTACGGCGGGCTGCCGGCGACCGAGGTGGCGGGCGAGACCGGCGACGTGCGACGCCTGGTGTACCTGTGCGCCTTCCAGCTCGACGTCGGCGAGTCGTTGCTGGGCGCGGCCGGCGGCACCGGACCCGAGTGGTGGGACGTGCACGAGGCGCAGGGGCACATCGAGGTGTTGCGCCCGCAGGAGGTCTTCTACGGCGACCTCGACGCCGATACGGCGGCCGCCGCGGCCGCCCGGCTCGGATACCAGTCACTACGGTCGGTGACGCAACCGCTGACGGCGGCGGCTTGGCGGACCGTGCCCAGCACGTACGTCGTCGCCGAGCGGGACGCGGCGATCCCGGTGCCGGTGCAGGAGGCGATGGCCCATCGCGCCCAGGTGGTCCGGCGTCTGGACACCTCCCATTCGCCGTTCCTGGCACGACCGGCCGTGCTGGCCGACCTGTTGCGGGAGGAACTGGCGAAGGCGGAGGCCGAAGGCTGATAGCGGGCCGTCCGGCACGGGCGGCGCGGAGGCGTGCCGCGAAACCCTGCGGGCCGGCTGAAATCCGGTCGTTGTTCACGACGCCGGCCGCGCGATCCATCAGGGACAGCGGAACCATCCGGCTCCCCTTCGGAAACGGTCGTATGTCACCGGTCGCGGCGGGCGACGTCGCCCGGGTGACCCGCACCGTAGAGCTGATCACTGGTCGACCGGCGCAGACGATCGAACGGTTCGTCGCGGAACGCAGGGATCTCTTCGGAGGCGTCACGTGAGCCGGCCGGTCGCCGTCAGCCGGCCGCCCCGCCGGTGCCCGCGTGCCCGGTGCCGCCGGCGGGGGGCGCCGCGGCGGCGAGGCCCGGGGGAGCGGCGGCCAGTGCGCTGTGGATCGCGTCTGCGAGGGCGAGGGCGGCCTCCTCGGTCAGCTCGACGGCCACCCGGGCGGACGGTCCCTGCCCGGGGTTCAGGAAGTCGATGTTGACTGTGTGCTCCTGCGGCGCGTGGACGGGGTGGTCGACGTAGACGGCGGCGTCGGTGAGGCTGATCCACCCCTGTGGCGCCTTGCCGCTGCCGGCGATGACGATCTTGTGGGTCTGATAGGTGCACATGGTGGACGCCTTACGCGCTGAGGGTGCGGGAGAAGAAATCGAAGATCTTCTGCCAGCCGTCCACCGCGGCCTCGGGGCGGTAGGAGGGCCGGTCGACGGCGAAGAAGGCATGCCCGGCGCCGTCGTAGGTGTGGAACTCGTGGGCCTTGCCGAGCCGGTCCAGCTCGGCGGAGAGCGCCGCGGTCTCGTCGGGAGCCGGGTAGCCGTCCTCGGCGCCGAACAGGCCGAGCAGCGGGCACGACAGCTCGGGCGCCAGGCCGAGGATCGGCTTCATGCTGGCGGGCATCCCGGTCGGCGGCTCGTTGACGACGAAGGCGCCGTAGCAGTCCACCGCGGCGTCGATCCGCAGCGAGCACGCGGCCAGGAAGGTCTGGCGGCCGCCCGAGCAATAACCGATGACGCCGATCCTGCCGTTCGCGCCGTCCAGCGAATTCAGGTAACGGGCCGCGCCGTCCACGTCGCCGACCAGGCGGTCGTCCGGAACTCCGCCGGCCGCGCGCACGGCCGCCGCCGCGTCGTCGGGGTCGGCGCCGGGCGCCTCCCGGGAGTACAGGTTCGGGCAGACGGCGGCGTAGCCGTTGGCCGCGAACTTGCGCACCATCTCCTTGGTTGCCTGGTCGTACCCAGGCATGTGGTGAATGACGACCACGCCGCCGCGCGGCCCGTCGTGCAGCGGTCGCGCGAGGTAGGCCTCGATCTCATCGTCGTCGTGGCCCTTGATCGTGACTGTCTCGGCCCGGATGGCGTCGATCATGCCTTCTCCTTATGAACATAACGGGTACCGCGGAGAGCGGACCCCAGTGCTGCGACCGCGGCCATGACGGCCGCGGTGAAAACGAGCACCAGACCATGATGGAGCGGTACGGAGACGAGCCGGGGGAAGAACTGCTTACCGGTGAGCGCCTCGCGGTTGTGCGCCGGCAGGGTGTCCAGAAGGCCGGCGGAGCCCAGGACGAGGAGCGCCGACGTACCGATAGCCCAGGATCATCCACAGCAGGTAGCCGATATTGCCCGGGGCGAGCGGGTCGAGCCCGATGCCGCGGAAGATCGCGGGAAAGCGAGATGATCACGATCGACCGGTCCAGCGCGGCCATGAGAACGCCGAGGGTGGTGTTGGACAGCGCCGTCCGCTTGTACCGGTCGGCGTGGGTCACAGATGATCCGCGAGCCGTTCCAGCAGTGAAATGATGGGCGTAGGTGCCCGCGTCAGCCACGGCCGATGAACGGCATCTTCGTGGCGGTGATGGTCAGGAACTGTACGTTCGCGTCCAGCGGCAGGTCGGCCATGTACAGCACCGCCCGAGCGACGTGTTCGGCGTCGAAGGTCGGTTCGGCGGCCAGGCTGTTATCGGCCTGACGGGCTCCCCGGGCTATCCCCTCGGTCATCTCGGTGGCGGCGTTGCCGATGTCGATCTGGCCGCAGGCGATGTCGTGCGCACGACCGTCAAGCGAGATCGACTTGGTCAGACCGGTCATGGCGTGCTTGGTGGCCGTGTAGGCGACGCTGTTCGGACGGGGGCTGTGCGCGGAGATCGAGCCGTTGTTGATGATCCGTCCGCCGCGCGGGCGCTGGCCCTTCATCATCCGTACGGCCTGCTGCGCGCACAGCATCGCGCCGGTGAGGTTGGTGGCCACCGTGTGCTGCCAGTCGAGGTAGGAGATCTCGTCGACCGCCGCCGAGGGGCCGAAGACGCCCGCGTTGTTGACGAGCAGGTCGACCCGACCCCATTCCCGCCGTACCGAGTCGAACAGCTCTGCCACCGAATCGGGTGCGCCCACATCGGTCGGCACCACCAGTGCCGACGTACCGGCGGGCGCGACCTCGGCGAGCGTCTCGTGCAGCTTCTCGGGCCGCCGCCCCGCCAGCGCGACCCGGTAGCCGGCCGTCAGCAGCGCCTGGGTCACGCGACGACCGACCCCGGATCCGGCGCCCGTCACCACGGCGACGCGACTCGTGGTCATCCCGCCTCCCCGCTGTCACCGGCACCTTATTGGCCCACGGCACGAAGGGGCCAATGTCCGGTCTGAGCCGGACGCCACCGGACGCCGAAAGAGCAATGTCGGTGATCTGCGGCTTCGAATGGGGGCATCGACACGCGCGACCAGTGGGAGCTCGAACGTCGGCTGGACTTCGTCGACCCGGAACGCGGATTCGCCTACGAGGGCGCGACGATGGTCTGCACGATCCGCGACGCGATGCGCGGCGGCCGTGGCCACCGTGCCCTACCCATGGGAAGGCTCGTCGCACTACTTCCCACTGGCGGTCGACCAGGGCATCGGGCGAGCGCTGTGGTTCATCTGCGGAGGCCGTGCCCCCGATGTCGCCACCGCGGTCGGGCCGGGGCCCGTGGCCCGGTGCCGGCCTACGAGCTGTGGCGCCGCAACGTGCGGGCCGATTTCGTCTCCGCAGACCTCTCCGCGGCCGCGGTGCTGGGGTGGCGGCCGCGGATCGATCTGTGAGGCACGCTCGCCGATCTGTAGAGCGGGGCCGATTCCGTACCCGGCCGGTGAGGATGACCTGAGGTGGCGAACGGGGCAGTGCGAGTTCGCTGCGGAACCGTCAACCGAGTCGCTTTCTGCTGAGGTCACGGGGTTTGGGATTGCCGACGGCGCGGGCCAAGACGCCGCACACGCTCGGCGAGCGGCGACGCCGCGCCGCGCCCGAGATCTTCGTTAGATTCCGTCGGACAGTGGAGCCGTAAACCGCGCCCAGAGGCCGTTGACAGGGTGCCTGACCATCGTTATTTTGAGTTGACATGGCTGCAGATTTCGATGACGTCTCCGGCTATTTGGCCACTGTTCCAGAAACACACCGGCCGGCGCTCGAAACGCTCTACGAGCAGATCAAGAAGCTCTACCCGGACGTCACCGAGCATATTCGCTGGAGTCAACCGCTCTTCAAGCTGGACGGCCAGACACTCTGCGCCTTCAAGGCTTTCAAAAAGCATTCCTCCCTGGGTGTGTGGAGCGAAACTGCGCTGGGCCGTATCAGCGACGTACTCGCGGACTACGACACCGCCGAGAGCACCGTGCGGTTTCCCCCGGACAAGCCGCTTCCCGAGCGCGTCGTCAAGGCGATACTCGATGAGCGCGCCAAGGAGATCAGGGACGAATGAAACGGCGCATTATGCCGTAATGCACTGTCCCGCGCCGGCGATTGATCGGCAGGCTCCAGCTCTTTTCGAATGACCGTTGTCGCCGATCTCGCGGCTCTCAGGGGGTGACCTGCCCTCGTCGGCCCGCCTGGTCGCAAGTCAGCAATCGCGGAGATCCGGCGGCCGGTGACAAGCGGCATCCTGGGGCGGGGTAGATCGCAGAGGGAGTGCCATGATCGGAGAGGGAGCGCCATGCGGATCATCGCGATCGTGACCGGTGCACCGGCTCCGCACGGACCGGCCTCGAAGCGCGCTCTGTGCGACGTTCCCCGTCGCCGCCCGGCTGAACGCCGTCCACACCACCGCCAACGGCCAGGCCGTCCGCGGCGCGCGGCATCGACGCTGGCCGCCACTGAGCAGAAGGGAGAACCCGATGGCGTAGGTGATCCGTCGTGGAGTCCAGGGCGATTACCGCCTGACGTCCGGCCCGGGATTTCGGTCGATTGTCCGTTCAGCGGTCGCGGCGGTACGCTACGGCGGCGCCGCCGACATGTCGACAGGTCCCTCGACGCATCGCCGACGCCCGTCTTAGCCGGACCACGCTCGTCACGGCAGATCCCTGGCCGCCCGACGTTCTCGCCAGAAGCACGTTCCGTCTGTCCGCCTGCCGGACAGACGCGAGTACGCTGCAGGACGAAGAGCCGAGCCGCAAGGAGTCGATCGATGCCACGCGAGGGCGCCGGACCGGATTTCATCGAAGCGCTGGCCCGGGGGCTGGAGGTCATCACCGCCTTCCAGCCGCAAGAGCCGGTGATGTCGCTGACCGAGGTGGCCGCGGCGACCGGCCTGGCCCGGCCGACCGCGCGGCGGATCCTGCTCACCCTCCAGGAGCTCGGCTTCGTGCGCTCGGGCGAGGGCGGATTCGCGCTCACCCCCCGGGTGCTCGACCTGGGCGTGGCCTACGTACGGTCGATGGGCCTGTGGGACGTCGCCCGCCCCCACATGGAGCGGCTGGTCGCCCGCACCAACGAGTCGTGCTCGATCGCCCAGCTCGACGGATCCGACATCGTCTATGTGGCCAGGGTGGCCGTACCCAAGATCGTCGCGCTGGCGGTGCAGATCGGCACGCGCTTCCCCGCGCTGCAGACCTCGCTGGGCAAGGTGCAGCTCGCCGCACTACCCCCCGACGAGGTCGACCGGGTGCTGGCCGAGCCGTCCCGATCCGGGTTGCGACCGCGCTGGCTGCCCACCCGCGAGGAGCGCGCCGCCGAGCTGCGTGAGATCCGGGCACGCGGATGGGCGCTGACCGACGAGCAACTGGCCCTCGGCATCCGTTCGGTCGCCGCACCCCTGCGGGACGGATCCGGCCGGGTCATCGCGGGCATCAACGTCAACACCCACGCGGCCGAGACCCCGGTCGGCCGGCTTCTCGAGGAGCACCTCCCGCTGCTGCTGCAGACCGCCGGCGAGATCAGCGCCGACTTCGCCCGGCTGGCGACGGTGCCGCACGTGACCAGGCCGGCCGCGTCCTGACCGGCGCGCCGCCACCGGGAGGTGGTCCCGCTCGAGTGTTCGGGTCGAGGATCAGGGGTCCGGGCGGGGGGTGAGAACGATCCGGCCTGCCGAGGCGCCGTCGCTCTGGCGCCGCCACGCGGCCTCGGCCTCGTCGAGCGACATGGTCTCGTGGGCGACGGCCAGCCGTCCGAGCGCCGCCTGTTCGGCGATCACGGTGATCGCCTCAGCACGTTGTCGCGGGCTCAGCTCGTTGTTGGTGTAGCCGAGCAGCCGCAGCGACCTGCTTCGCAGCGTGGACGAGTCGATGGGGGAGGTCTCACCGGCGGAACCGCCCAGGTTGACCAGCCGCCCGCCCGCTCGCAGGGTGCGGGCGGCGGCCGCCGCCGGCGCGCCGAACAGCGGGTCGAGTACCAGATCGACCGGACCGTCGGCGACGGCGGCGAAACGCTCCGCCAGCTCGGTGACG
>NZ_JABVEB010000195.1 GCF_014323665.1 Actinomadura sp. HBU206391
CCAGGTGGGGCGGTCCTTGCCGAGGAAGGACCGGACGGCGCCGTGGAAGTCGGCGCTGCCGAAGACGGTGGCGACGATGTCGTCGCCGTCCGGCAGCGCGGCCCGGCGCAGCCGGCGCACCGCCTCCTTCGCCGCCCACATCGACAGTGGCGCGTGGCTCAGCAACCGGCTCACGACCTCGTCGGAGATCTCGTCCAGCCGGTCGTCGTCGCACACCTCGGCGACGAACCCGGTCGCGTGAGCCTCGTCCCCCGAGTACATCCGGGCGCGGAGCAGCAGGTCGAGAACACGTGCGGGGCCGAGGTGGTGGACCAGCAAGGAATAGGTGTTCATCGACAGGCAGTTCCCGAGCGTCCGCGCGATGGGTACCCCGAACTTCGACCCGTGCGTCGCGATCCGCAGGTCACACGCCGCGGCGATGGCCAGCCCGCCGCCCACACAGTGGCCCCGTACGACCGCCACCGTGGGCACTCGGACCCGTTCGAGCCGGTCGACGATCCGCTCGATCCGCTCCTCGTAGGCGACGCCGTCGGCCCCCGAGCGGAACTCGGCGAACTGCCCGATGTCCGTACCCGCGACGAAGGCCTTCTCTCCGGCGCCGCGCAGGACCAGCGCCTTGATGTCCGCATCGGCGTCGGCCTGCTCGCAGGCCTCGTACAGCCCCTCGTACATCGCCCAGGTCATGGCGTTGTGACGATCGGGCCGGTTGAAGACGACGCGCTGGATCGGACCGTCCCGCTCGACGAGCAGCTCATCCGTGGACATGGGATCTCCTCGCACTGGAATGACGGCGCTCCTGCTGTTCCGTACCGGCTCGGTCATGGACCGGGCCGCAGACCGGCGATCTCGTCGTCGCCGTAGCCGAGATCGCGGAGGACCGCCGCCGTGTCCGCACCGAGCCGCGGCCCGGCCGGGCCGCGCCGGGGTGGGGTCGCAGAGAGTCGCATCGGCGAGCCGAGCTGCCGTACGTCGCCCATGACGGGATGCTCGGCGTCCCAGAAGAAGCCGCGCCGCGTCAGGTGCTCGTCGGTGAACACCTGGCCGTAGTCGGCGATCGGCGCGCACGGCACCCCCGCCGCCTCGAGCGCCGCCACCACCTCGGCCGTGGTCCGGGTCATGGTCACCGCCTCGATCGCCGGGATCAGCTCGTGCCGCAGGGCGTGCCGGTCATGCGCGTCGCCGTACCGGTCGTCGTCGCGCAGTCGGTCGAGACCGAGCGCGTCGCACATGCCGGTCCAGGTCTTGGGCGAGATCGCCCCCACCGTGCACCAGCCGTCCGACGTGCGGATGGCCTGATACGGCGCCGTGCTCTGGTGCGCGGAGCCGAGGGGGCGGCCGACCTCGCCGGTGGCGAAGTACTTACCGGCCTCCCAGATCGCCAAGGAGACCCCGGCCTCGTACAGGGACAGGTCCACGAACTGTCCCTCGCCGGTGTGGTCGCGGGCCCGCAGTGCCGAGACCGCGGCCAGGGCGGCGTAGAGCCCGCAAACCAGGTCACAGACGGGCACACCGACCTTGACCGGCCGGCCGTCCGGCGTGCCGGTGATGCTCATCAGGCCGCCGCGGGCCTGCGCCATGATGTCGAGCCCGGCCAACTCGGCGAGCGGGCCGTCCTGTCCCCATCCCGAGATCGAGACATAGACCAGCGCCGGATTGACCGCTCGCAGATCCTCGTAACCGAGACCGAGCCGGCGCAGGGCTCCGGGCCGGAGGTTCTCGACGAGGACGTCGGCGCTCTCGGCCAGGCGGAGCATGGCCTCCTTGCCCGGCGCGGACTTCAGATCGAGGGCGACCGACTTCTTGTTGCGGTTGAGCCGGGCGAAGGGAGAGCTCTCCCCGGAGACGAAGGGGCCGGTCGCTCGGACGGGATCACCACCGCCGGGATTCTCCACCTTCACCACCTCGGCGCCGAGATCGGCGAGCTGCATGCCGGCGAATGGGGCGGCCATGAAGGCGCCCACCTCGATGACTCTGATGCCGGAAAGCGCCGCGTCCCCTGCTTGCTCGGGGGTCATCCACACCTCGCTGGTTCGTCCATCCTGGTGACCGGGCGACGGTCGAGCCCCGCCGCCGGCCGTGAGGCAACAAATTTTGTCTACAGAAGATCCGGGTCGGCGGACAAGTCCGGGCGACCCGTGTGGTGTGCCATGGCCTACCACAGAGTTCTGGAGCGAAAACGGTTCAGGGGGGAACCTGCGGGCTACGATCATGCGGAGAAGGGGGGTGTCGCATGACCGAGGCCTACGTTCAGGTGACGACGACGACGGACTCCCGCCAGGAGGCGGCCGCGCTGGCGAAGTCGGCCGTTCGGGAACGGCTGGCCGCGTGCGCTCAGCTCGTCGGCCCGATCGCCAGCACGTACTGGTGGGAGGGCGAGATCGAGTCCGCCGAGGAGTGGATGGTGGTGTTCAAGACCACGGCGAATCAGTTCGAGGAGCTCGCCGGCTTGATCACGGAGAATCACTCCTACGACACCCCGGAGATCATCGCCACCCCGGTGGTTGCCGGCAGCGCCGACTATCTCGGCTGGGTGAGCGAGCAGACGATGGCCGAGGACGACACCGACTGACACCGGCCGGCACCGGCCTGACGGCGAGCGCCGCCCGATGCCGTCGGCCTCACCGCAGACCTCACCGCCCAGCCGATGCTTCCGTTTCGATCGTCGCCGTCAGCTCTTGACGCATGATCGCTGCGGAGTGGCCCGTTATCGGTGATGTTTCGGCCGTGTGACTGAGGTCATACCTGGGTAATATGTCGTTAATTAATACTGTATGCACGGCTTGAGGCAGCAGTGGGGGCCGTTCGGACGGAGGGGCGGACGCGGTGAGCGAAGATTACGGACTGTTCGGGCCGGGCTCGGTGACCTGGCGCGTCATGGGCGAGCCCGTGCTCATCGTGGGCGGGCTACGCGCGCTGCTGATCCAGGCACTGCACCCCCAGTCGATGTGGGGCACCGCGCAGAATTCCGAGCTCATGGACTCGGGCGCCGCCTGGGCCAGGATGGGGCGCACGATCGAGTTCGTACGGGTGCGCACGTACGGGACCACGGCCGAGGTCGAGCGGGCCGGCCGCCGGGTGCGCAAGCTGCACTCCAAGCTGACCGGCCTCGATCTGCGCACCGGCGAGACCTTCCCGATCGACGCCCCCGAGAACCTGTTGTGGGTGCACATGGGCGAGGTGGACTCCTACCTCGACGTCGCCCGCCGCGCCGGGGTGCCGCTGAACCGCGAGGACGCCGATCGCTTCGTCGACGAGCAGCGCCGGTCGGCCGAGGTCGTCGGTCTCGACCCCGCCGAGGTGCCCGCCTCGGTCGCCGAGATGAAGGCCTACTACGACGAGATGCGCACCAGGATCTGGGCCTGCAAGGAGGCGCGGGAGGGCCTCAGACGGCTGTTCAACCCTGCGGTGCCGCGTACGATGCTGCCGCTGAAGCTGGCCGCCCCCGGCATCGCCGCGCTGACGGTCGCCACGCTGCCTCGCTGGGCCCGCCGGATGTACGGCCTGCCCGGCCTGCCGACCTCAGATCTCACCGCGACGATGACGCTCAAAGCGCTATACCGCGGCACGCGCCTCATCCCCGAATCCCTGCGCTACTCGCCGGACGCCAAGCGGGCCCGCGCCCTCGAGCGAGCCGCCGCGGAATCGCTGGCCCTCGCGTCATAGACCACGCACCTGATGGCCGCGCCAAATGGTCCGCGTGCTCATAGTCCGCGTACGGATCGAGCGCAGACCGCTCCAGCCCCTTCGATGCGCTCGGGCGGGGTGGTCAGCCGCGGCGGAGGAGTCGGCCGACCGAGGCCATGAGCTCGGTGGTCATCTCCTCTGACTTGCCCGCCTCCGAGCCCTCCTGGACGCAGTGGCGTACGTGCCCGTCGAGCAGCCCGAGCGCCACCTTGTCGAGCGCCGCCTGAATCGCGCTGATCTGGGTGAGCACGTCGATGCAGTAACGGTCGTCCTCGACCATGCGCTCGATGCCGCGAACCTGCCCCTCGATGCGCCGCAGCCGTGTCGTCAGTTGATCCTTTGTCGCGGTGTAGCCGCGGGTGGGTCGGTCGGCCGTTGCCATCTCTGCCTCGCGCTCGTCAGCTGGAACCCAACCATTATGTGGGATCGAGCCTACCTAACCCCAGGGGGGTATTGGCGCAGGCAGCCGATGGACACAGGCGGGCGAGAACGAAGAGCCCTGCCCGGACCCGCTTCCGCACTGACTATCGCCAGGTTCGCAGTGGGTCGGGCGGGACGTTCCAGGAGGTGACGACGGGCCGGTCGTGCTCGGTGCCGAGCGTCGACAGCGTCCCGGTGCGGAGTACGAACAGTCGGCCGGCCGCGGGCTCCAGAGCGAGCCATCTGGCGGTCAGCACCCGCAGCACATGACCGTGGGCGACGAGCATGACGTCGCCTTCGGTCAGCGACGGCCGGACCTTGGCCAGCACGGCGTCGGCGCGCTCGCCGACCCGCTGCACCGTCTCACCCGGATGCTCGGCGTCACCGGGCACGACTCCGTCGTTCCACAGATACCAGCCCGGCCGCTCTTCACGGATCTCCGGGCTGGTGCGGCCCTCGTAGCCGCCGTAGTCCCACTCCCACAGATCCTCGTCGGCCTCGACGTTCGCGAGCCCGGCCGGCCCGGCGAGCTCGACGGTGCGCCGGGCGCGCAGGGCCGGGCTGTGGACGACTCTGATGATCTTCCGGCTGGCCAGTAGCGGGGCGAGGGCACGGACCTCCTCCTCGCCGCGCTCGGTGAGCGGAGGGTCGGTGCGCCCGGTATGCCGCCCTGCGCGGCTCCACTCCGTCTCCCCGTGCCGCACGATGATCAGTTCGCCCATGAACTCACCATACGGCCCCGCGGGGCGGGGCCGCCGTGTCGAAGTCGTCCGTGCCGCACGGGCGGAGCGAGCGCCTAGAGCAGGGAGTCCGCGGGGGTGTACGTCATGCCGTGCGCTTGGGCGACCTGGTCGTGGGTGAGCGCGCCGTCGTGGGTGTGCAGGCCGAGCGCCAGGGCGTGGTCGGCGAGGCAGGCGGCCTGCCAGCCCTTGTCGGCGATGGCCACGGCGTAGGGCAGCGTGACGTTGGTCAGCGCGTAGGTCGAGGTGTTCGGCACCGATCCCGGCATGTTGGCGACGCAGTAGAACACCGAGCCGTGAACCTCGTAGGTGGGGTCGGCGTGCGTGGTGGGCCGGGAGTCCTCGAAGCAGCCGCCCTGGTCGATCGCGATGTCGACGAGCACCGAGCCCGGCTTCATCCGCGACACGAGGTCGTTGGAGATCAGGGTCGGGGCCTTAGCGCCGGGGATCAGCACCGCGCCGATCACCAGGTCGGCGTCGAGCACCGCCTGCTCGATGGCGTAGCCGTTCGAGACGAGGGTCTTCAGCCGGCCCTGGTAGATGGCGTCGATGTGGCGCAGCCGGTCGACGTTGACGTCCAGGATCGTGACGTCGGCGCCCATGCCGACGGCGATCTGGGCGGCGTTGAGGCCGGACACGCCTCCGCCGATCACGACCACCTTGGCCGGGGCCACACCCGGCACGCCGCCGGGAAGCACGCCGCGGCCGCCGTTGGAGCGCATCAGGCTGTAGGCGCCAACCTGCGGCGCGAGCCGGCCCGCGACCTCGGACATCGGGGCGAGCAGCGGCAGTGAGCGGTTCGGCAGCTGCACGGTCTCGTAGGCGATCGAGGTCACGCCGGATCCGAGCAGCGCGTCCGTGCACGCACGCGACGCGGCGAGGTGCAGGTAGGTGAAGAGGGTCTGGCCCCGCCGCATCCGGTGGTACTCGTCGGCGATCGGCTCTTTGACCTTGAGAATGAGCTCGCCCTCGCCCCACACGGCGTCGGCCGACTCGAGGATCTTGGCGCCGGCGGCGATGTACTCCTCGTCGGGAATGGACGAGCCGAGGCCGGCACCGCGCTCCACGAAGACATCGTGCTGGTGACGCGTCAGTTCGTGCACGCCGGCGGGCGTGATCGCCACCCGATATTCGTGATTCTTGATCTCGCGCGGAACGCCGACCTTCACCTTGATCCTCCCGAATGCCTGCAGGTCATCCCCTCCAGGGTGCTGGCTCGGGCAAGGGCATGCCACCTGCAGCATGTACGGCCATCAGGCGACTTGATGACAGGGTGTAAGACGATCGGCGATGTGTGGCGTGACCTCGTGGTTCTTCGGCCAAGATCTATCTGGCACCGGCTTTACCCGCCGGACGGCGCCGAGACACCGGGCGCCACGGCGAGGCCCGCCCACCGCGGCGGCCCGTTCATCCGGACCGGTCGGCCAGAGACCAGCCCGGCAGCCACTCGTCGGCGACGGCGACCATCAGCTGTTCCGGCAGCAGTCCGGCCTGGCTGATGCAAGCTCCCGGCAGCGGCGCGGGGCGAACAACCGCATGATCACGCCAGCGGCGGCCAGGACGAACAACTGCATGATCACGCCAGCGGTGGCCGGACCAACAAGTGAGTGATCACAGGGGTGGCGGCAGGGTGAACAACTGCATGATCACGGGGGTGGTGAGCGCGCGAACAATTTCATGATCACGGGGGTGGGGCGGCGAGCGGTTGGGTGGTCACGGGGTGAGCGAAGTCGGGTCGAGCGTCTGCGGGCGGTGCGGCACCTGAGCCGGAAATCCGGCCCGTTGTGGATCCCGCAGTGTCGGACTCCCGGCTGCGGAGCACACCGTCCGTGATCATGCAGTTATTCGCGTACGACCCAGGTTCTGGGGTCGTTCTCGGCCGCCTGCCGAACCCCCCTTTGGGTCGGCGGGCGGTGTGAGACGGGAGCCCGCGCGGGAACAACTGCATCGTCACGGGGATGGTGGGCGTAGGAACAACTGCATCGTCACGGGACGGTGGGCGTGGGAACAACTGCATGATCACGGGGACGGTGGGCGAACGGCTGCGTGATCACGAGGCGACGTCGGGTCCGGTGCCTGCGGTGATGGGTCTACTGCTGCGGGGATTCCGCCGGTGTGGGACTCCCGCCTGCCGAGTACACCGTCCGTGATCATGCAATTGTGCGCGGTGGACCCGGGTTGGCGGTTGTAATCGGTCGGCGGCCGACGCCTCGTGGCCGGGCGGGATCCGCACACGCGGGAACAACTGCATGATCACGGGGGCGGTGGGCGCGGGAACGGCTGCATGATCACGGGTGCTTGCGCGCGAGCAATTTCATGATCACGAGGGTGGTGGGCGTGGGGACAACTGCATGATCACGAGGGTGGTGGGCGTGGGGACAACTGCATGATCACGAGGGTTGGGTGGGAACAACTGCATGATCACGGGTGTCGGTGGTGGTCGAACGGCTGCGTGATCACGGGTGCTCGCGGGGACGACTGCGTGAGCACGGGGTGGGCGCGGTCGCTGTGGTGGTGGTGTGGTGTTTGCGGCGGTGGAAGGGGAGTGGTCAGTTGGGGAGCCACTCGTCGGCGATGGCGACCGTCAGCTGTTCCAGCAGCAGTCCGGCCTGGCTGATGCAACGCTCGATGTCGGGCTCGATGTCGGTGAGCGCGTAGGCGGCCTGGATGCGGGCGCGGCGCAGCTGCTCGCCGGTCAGGCTGCGGCGGCCGGCCACCGCGACGACGGGGATGCCGACGCGGGCGGCCGCCCGGGCCACGCCGACGGGGGCCTTGCCGCGCAGGCTCTGTGTGTCGAGCGATCCCTCCCCGGTGACGATCAGGCGGGCGCCCTTGGCGCGATCGGCGAAGCCCAGCAGGTCCAGCAGGTACGTGATCCCCGGCTCGACCGAGGCGCCGAGGAGAGCCAGCGCCGCGAAGCCCACACCGCCCGCCGCCCCGGCGCCCGGCTTGTCGCGCGCGGCCCGGCGCGACGCGGCCTCGGCGAGGTCGGCCCACCGGCGCAGGCCCGCCTCGAGCACGCGTACGTCCTCGCGGGTCGCCCCCTTCTGCGGGCCGTAGACGGCGGCGGCGCCCTCGCGGCCCAGCAGCGGGTTGTCGACGTCGCTGGCGATGATCATCTCGATCCCGGACAGGTTCGCCAGCCCGCGTAGGTCGAGGGCGTGCAGAGACCGTAGGGCGGCGCCCCCTGGCGGCAGGTCGCTGCCGTGGGCGTCGAGCAGCCGGCCGCCGAGTCCCTGGATCATGCCCGCGCCTCCGTCGGTGCAGGCGCTGCCACCGAGACCGAGCACGAGGCGGCGCGCGCCCAGCCGGACGGCCTCGGCGAGCAGCTGTCCCGTGCCGATGCTGGTCGCGGTGAGCGGGTGCGGCCGCCCGTTCGGCAGATGACGCAGCCCGGAGGCCTCGGCGAGCTCGACGACGGCGGTCTCGCCGTCGACGGCGAAGGACGCGCGGACCGGCCGTCCTGTCGGCCCGCACACCTCCAGCTCGACCCTGCGGTAGCCGGCCGCCAGCGCCGCCTCGACCGTGCCGTCGCCTCCGTCGGCGACCGGCAGTACGGTCACGGGCACCGACGGGCGGGCACGGCGCAGGCCGGCAGCGACGTGCCGGGCCACTTCCGGCGCGCTCAGCGACCCCTTGAACTTGTCAGGGGACACCAGGACGTGCCCATCGGACGGGACCCCAGAGGGAGAGTCTGCGGAGACCACTGTCGACGCCTTTCACCGGGGGAAGTGTTCGTCTTCTGCTTACGCCACAACGGAACTATTTGACACCACGTACCGCCCGGATGGTGGGGAGACCGGATCGACATTGTTCCAGCGCTCGGGGCGGTACGGCCGCGCCGAGCGCCGACATCGGCCTACGGCGGCCCGATCGGCCCAGGTCAGGCCGGGTCAGTCAGTGCCGGGTCAGGCCGGGTCCGGCAAGTCGGGCCAGGTCGAGTCGGGCCAGGTGATGTCAGGGCAGGTGATGTCGGGCAGGTTCCCCTGTGACGTGTCCGGTGATGTGCTCGGGGCGGACCGGTACCCGCGTCAGCGGCAGGCCGGTGGCGGCGCGGACCGCGGCGACCACCGCCGGAGTCGAGGACAGGGTGGGCGGCTCACCGGCGCCCCGAAGGCCATAGGGAGCGTGCGGGTCGGCGTGCTCCAGGATCTGCATCCGCATCGGCGGCATGTCGAGGATGGTGGGGATGAGGTAGTCGGTGAAGGACGGGTTGCGGATGACGCCGTTCTCCACCTGGATCTCCTCCATGAGGGCGAGGCCCAGGCCCTGTGCGCTGCCGCCGAGGATCTGGCCCCTCAGCGCGACCGGATTGAGGATCTTGCCGACGTCCTGCACCGCGGCCAGTTCGACCACCTTGACGAGCCCGAGTTCGACGTCCACGTCGACGACCGCCCGGTGCACGCAGAACGCGAACTGGGTGTGGGAGTCGCCCTGACCGGTCAGCGGGTCCATCGGCCGGGTGGGCCGGTGGCGGAACTCCCGGGTCTCCTCGACCGGCTCGCCGCGCAGGACCTCGGCCAGGGTGGCGATCACGCCCTCCGACTCGGACACGACCTTGCCGTCGACGAGCGCGAGGTCCGCCGGCGCTCCGCCGGGCCGCCCGTCCGCTGTCAGGTACCGCTCGGCGAGCTCGAAGACCCGTGCCCGCACCGCCGCACAGGCGGTCCGCACCGCGCCGCCGGTCATGTACGACTGGCGCGAGGCGCTGGAGGAGCCGGCGGAGCCCACGCCGGTGTCGGCCGGGGCGACCGTGACCCGGTCGACGCCGAGCTCGGTACGGGCGATCTGCGCCTGGAGCGTGACCAGGCCCTGCCCCACCTCGACGGCCGCGGTGTGCACGAGCACGGACGGCTCGCCGCCCACCACCTCGAGCCGTACCCGGGCGGTGGAGTGATCGTCGAAGCCCTCGGAATAGCAGATGTTCTTGATGCCGATGCCGTAGCCGACCCCGCGCACGACGCCTTCGCCATGGGTGGTGTTCGCGACCCCGCCGGGAAGGCCGAGCAGGGCCGGTCGGCCGTCCTCGTCGGCGACGTCCGCGGCGGGGGGCGGCGGGAACGCGCGGACCCGCTCCAGCAGGTCGATCAGGGGCGCCGGCATGTCGACGACCTGGCCGGTGGCGATCGTGGACCCTTCGCTGAGCGCGTTGCGGATGCGCACCTCGACCGGATCGAGACCGCACGCCTCCGCGAGCCGGTCCATCTGGGACTCGTACGCGAAGCACGCCTGCACCGCGCCGAAGCCGCGCATCGCTCCGCACGGCGGGTTGTTGGTGTAGACCCCGTAGGCGTCGATCGCGACGTTCGGCACGTTGTAGGGGCCCGCGCCCAGCGAGGCCGCGTTGCCGACCACCGCCGGGGTCGACGACGCGTACGCTCCGCCGTCCAGGATGATC
>NZ_JABVEB010000196.1 GCF_014323665.1 Actinomadura sp. HBU206391
CGGTGTCGTCGTTCTCGTCTCATCGGGAGCCACCGGCCATGGCTGAGATGGGCCCGCCTCTCGGAAAGAGCGTGTAGCGCGCTGGGCCTGTGTCAGGACGGGCTCGCTATCGTGCGATCGTGACCGGCTCCAAGCAGCGTCCACTGCTCTTCCTCGACGTCGACGGGCCGCTCATTCCCTTCGGTGCGCAGCCGCAGCAGTTCCCTGGCGGGTACCCGACGTACCAGACAGGTTCCGAACCGCTGGAGGCCGACGGGAATCCGCTTCTGGCCAGGATCGATCCAGGGCATGGGCCCCGGTTGGCGGCGCTACCGTGCGAGCTGGTCTGGGCCACGACATGGATGGCGGACGCGAACGAGAGCATCGCCCCGCTGATCGGCCTGCCGGAGTCGGCGGTCGTGGCCTGGCCGGAGCCGTCCGACCAGGATGAGCGGGATGAGCGCGACGGACTGCACTGGAAGACCCGCGCCCTCGTCGACTGGGCGGCAGGGCGCCCATTCATCTGGGTCGACGATGAGATCACGGATGTCGATCGGGCCTGGGTGTCCGCACACCATCGAGGACGGAGCCTGCTCCACCGTGTCGACGCCCGCCGAGGCCTCACCGATGCGGACTTCGTCGCCCTCGACGAGTGGTTGCGCGATGCTCGGGGAACGCCACAGCTTCGTGCCCTGCCGCCGGCGCCGGTACCCACTGTTGGAAGCGAGCGGGCCGGCGCTGATGAGGCCTTGGGAACCGTTTTCGATCACAGTGCCGTCGATGCAGCCCCCAGAGGTCTCCGCCCGGTTACCGGCCGTGGGGGAGGCGGTTCGGGTGGAAACCGATAACGCAGGCTCATCGGAACCGGTGTCACAGCCTGGCAGGCAGACCACCGGTCCGACGGCGACGCGATGAGAGCAGGACACTTCACATCGCCCACGAGTCTGACTCACCCAGGCGCGGCTCGCGCCGAGATCGCGGCTTACCGCAGCCGCCGACGGGCCTAACCGGAACAGAGCTGGGCGCGCAGGGTCTCGCCGACCCACCGTTCCCAGCGCTCCTGCGGCCAGCCGCGTTCGCGTACGAACAACAGGTACAGCTCGGGACTGAGCAGGCCGTACAGCAGGTCGGCGGCCTCTTCCACCGACACCTCCGGCCGCGCATCGGGCTTGCCGACGAGGGCCTTGGCCACTCCTTCGTGAACCAGGTATCGCGGATCGACGTCCTGCGGCCACAGACCGGCGACCTCGGGATCGCTCGCGGCCGCGGCTTCGACCATCTTCCCGATCGGCGCGAATCGCTCCAGAATCGACCGCGTACCCGCGACGAACGCGCTCAGCACGTCTTGTGCCGTGTCGGCGGCCAGCGCGTCCGTGTACCAGGGCCGGTCCATCGTGGCCACCGGCTCGTCGTCGCCCGCGATCGTGACGTCGACCAGTTCTTTCAGCAGGGCGCGCTTGTTGCCGAAGACGAAGTAGATCGTCTGAACCGCGACGCCGGCCCTGTCGGCGACGTCCTGAAGATTCGTCGCACCGTATCCGTCCTGCACGAACAGCTCGAGCGCCGCCCCCAGGATGCGTCGGCGGGTCGCCTGTGCCTTCTGTGCCCGCTTGCTCGTCGGCTTGACATCGCTCATGGCTAGAGTCTATCTCTAGATTTACTCACTAGAGTCCAACTCTAGAGTGGAGGCCTAGTGACGTACGTCATCCATCTCGGCACCGACCTCCAAGCGGACGAACAAAGCCACCGCAGACTCCGAATCGAGGAAACAGACATGATCGAGATTGAAGCGTTGACCAAGGTGTACGGCTCGGCGCAGGTCCGGGCGGTCGACGACGTGTCTCTGCACGTCCCCGCCGGATCGGTCTTCGGCTTCCTGGGACCGAACGGCGCGGGCAAGACCACGACCATCAAGATGCTGGCCGGCCTGCTGGCCCCCACCTCGGGCCGGGTCCGGCTGGGCGGCTTCGACGTGGCCCGGCAGCGCTCGGCCGCGATGGCACAGTTCGGCGCAGTGCTGGAAGGCTCGCGCAACGTCTATTGGACCCTGTCGGCCTGGGACAACCTGATGTACTTCGGCCGGCTCAAGGGCCTGCGCAAGGGCGAGGCCCGCGTCCGGGCACGGGAGCTGCTGACCAGACTCGGGCTGTGGGAGCGCCGCGACGACAAGGTCGGCGCCTTCTCACGCGGCATGCAACAGAAGGTGGCGATCGCCACCGCCCTGATCGCCGACCCGGCGATCGTGCTGCTGGACGAGCCGACGCTCGGCCTCGACGTCGAGGCCACCCGCACCGTCAGGGACTGGATCGCCGAGTTGGCCCGTGAGCAGGGAACCACGATCCTGCTCACCACCCACCAACTGGACGTGGTCCAGGAACTGTGTGACCGGGTGGCCGTCATACGCCAGGGACGGCTGGTGGCCGACCTGCCCACGCGTGAGCTGCTGGCCCGCTTCCGCGAACGGGACACCTACGAGATCCGCGTCGAGGGAGCGGCTCCGGCCGGGTTCGACGCGGTCATCCGCGAGGGCGTCGCCACGTTCAGCGTGCGGGTGAGCGACCCGAGCGAGGTGTACGACGTGGTCGAGCGGCTGCGCGCGGAAGGGGTCGTCCTGGAGTCGATGGCCCAGGTTCAGCCCGGCCTGGAGGACGTTTTCCTCTCCCTGGTCAAGGAGCCGTCCGATGCTTGACGTTCTCGGCGCGGAGATCGGCAAGGGCCTGCGAGTTCAACTGTCCCACCCGGTCGGCCACATCATCACGCTGCTGATGAGCACCACGATGTACCTCGGCCTGCAGTTCGTGCTGGGCCAGGGGCAGCTACGCGACGATCTGCTCCCGCAGACCCTCGTCGCGATCGGCGGCTACTGGTTCCTCCAGTACGCCGCTCTCGTGATGGTGGCCGACCTCATCGAGGAGAAACGCGCGGGCACCTTCGCCCAGACGCAGATGACCCCGGCGCCGCCCTGGCTGCCGATGCTCGGCCGGCTGATCACGGCCTCGGTGTTCGGTCTGACCGTGGCCGCCGTCGCCGCCCTGGTCCCGATGCTGGTGGCCGGGATCACGATCCCGCTGCGCTGGGCGGCGCTCCTGCCTGCCCTGCTGCTGGGGGTGAACGTGCTCGCCTTCACCTTCCTGCTTGCCGCCCTCGCTCTCGCCTCCCCGATGATCGGCGCGTTGCAGGCTCTGTTCACCGCGCTGGTGCTGCTGCTCAACGGCTCGTTTCTGCCGCTGGCCTTCTACCCGGACTGGCTGGCCGTTCTCGCCAGACTCCTGCCCACCACTCTGGGCGTCGAGGCGATCACCCGGACGCTGTTCGAGGGCCGGACCCTGGGCGAGATCTGGACCGGCGGCACCCTGCCACTGCTGATCATCCACACCCTCGCGCTCACCGTCGTCAGCGGCGTGCTTTTCGTCCGTAACCACCGCCGAGCCCTGGAGTCGTCATGATCTTCGCCCGCGGCTTCGCCGCAGAGGTCCGCAAGGGCCTGCTCAACCTCGTCGCCGGATGGCGCGAAGCCCTGATCCAGATGATCACGTTCCCGCTGTTCTACCTGCTCATCGTGCTCTTCATGGGACGCGGGCAGCTGCGCGCGGAACTCCTGCTGCCGACGCTGATAGGCATGGTCGCGCTGACCTTCATCCACGAGCAGGTCAACCGCGTGTTCTGGAGCTATCTGGGCGACATCCAGTCCGGCGTGCTGGAACAGACCTACCTGACCCCGCTGCCCTCGGCGGCGCTCATCCTCGGCCGTCAGGTCGCCGCCGTGATCTCTGCCCTGCCCTCCGTGCTCGCCGTCCTGGCCACCGGCGCGACCGCCATCGCCGTCCAAGGCGGGAAGGTGCCCTTCGACGCGCAGGTGGTGGTGCCGCTGACCGCCATCGTGCTGGGTACCTGCGGGCTCGCTCTCATCCTTTGCGGGCTCACCTTGGTGTTCAAGCGCATCGAGATCGTCACGCAGCTGTCCGTGGCCGTCTACGCCATCGCAGGCGGCACCCTGGTGCCCCTCGCCGCCCTGCCCGACCCGATCGCCTTCCTCAGCCGGCTGGTGGTCCCCATCTCCCCCGGTCTCGAGGCCATGCGTGACATCCTGCTCGACGGGCATTCCCTGGCCACGCTCTCGACCGGCTGGGGTCTCGGGTGGCTGCTCGCCCAGCCGTTGCTCATCACGGCCGCCGGGGTGGTCCTGTTCGTCCGGCTCGAACGACTCGCGAAACGCCGTGGCACTCTCGGCCGGTACTAGAACCCGGAGAAACACCATGACATCGGAAACCGTGACCCTGCGGCCGGTCGGCCAGGTGGTGGGCGGACGTAGCGAGATGTATGAAGACGACTGGGACGACGTTCGAGCGGTGATTCGGCTGGACGGCGAGTCCTTCACGCCATCGGCGGTGATCGGCTTGGAGCACTTCTCCCACATGGAGGTCGTATTCCACTTCGATCGGATCGACCCGGCCGCGGTGCACGGCGAGCCCCGTCCGCCGAGGGGCGATCCGAGCGCGGCACCCGTGGGGATCTTCGCCCATCGCGGACCGTACCGCCCGAACCGTCTCGGCGTCTCGCGCTGCCGCCTGCTCGCCGTGGACGGCCTTGACCTGCACGTCGCCGACCTGGACGCGCTGTCAGGCACACCGGTCCTGGACATCAAGCCCTACCTGGTCGAGTTCGCTCCCCGCCACCCGGTCACCCAGCCGGCCTGGGCCACCAAACTCATGAGCCGCTACTACTGAGGCCCATCACTCTCAGGGGAGGGCAATGCGGTCGCCGGAGTAGTAGCGACGAAGCGCTCACCGGCGACTCCCCGCCTGGGCCGCCGCGGCGACGCCCGGAGGCGCGCCGCGGCGGCGGGGAGACGCCTACTCCGCGTGCGGTGCCGTACAGGGGCGGCCGCCGCAGACGTCGACCACGACACCGTCCTTGAGGAAGCGCGCCTTCTGCGCCCGCGCCGTGGCGTCGGCCCGGGGGTCCTCGTGCGGGTCGACGCCGTACTGCTCACCGGCCGGCGGCGTGTTGGTCACTGGGGGAGCGGGCGTGCCGCTGTCCCACACGACCATCGCCGAACCCGCGTAGGGGCCGTGCGGCAGTGCCTTGATGCCCCAGTACGGGAAGACATCGGGGTTGCGGCCCTGCGCGATCGCCGGCTGGTGGATGCGTGCGCCCATCGTCCGGGCCTCGACCTCGGCGGTGACGTTCGCCACCTGGTGGTCGCCGAACGCCACGTGCGTGAGGATGCGGTGGCGGGGCGAGCCCGGCAGCGGGTCGTCACCGAGGTGCTGGGCGTACCCGTTGGTCTCGGCGCGGTCCCACAGGATCTGCTGCAGAGCGAAGCAGAGCTGCTGGTCGAGCTTGTCCGGGTAGTTGGCGTCCATCACCCCCTGGAAGGGCGCGAAGTCGACGCTGCGGTTGAGCAGCGTGCTGTAGTTCATGCCGGCGACGCCGAGCACGCCGAAGCGCACGTCGGGGGAGACGGCGACGGCGGCGCCGCCCGCGATGGCGCCCTGGCTGTTGCCGTCGTAGACCAGGTCGGCGCGCGAGTCGATCAGGGAGCGGCCCTTGCCGTCCTGGAACGCCTTGTCGCTCGCCAGCCCGTCCTTGGTGATCATCGTGCGGCCGAGAAACACGAAGTTGACCAGGCTCTGCTGGAGGCGGTCGACCACGGTGTCGAAGCGGGAGTAGTCGCGGAACACGCCGGTGACGTTCGCGATGTCCTCCGAGGCCATGCCGATCCAGGCGGTGGCGCAGAAGGTGAAGTCGTGTTCGCCGGCCATGGCGCGGACGTTGGACGCACGGACCTCGGACATGCTGCCGAGCAGGCCGTGCCCGTACAGGGACGGCCGCGCGGGCTTGGAGAACGCGGCCCGCGGGATCTCGCACTGGAACTGCGCGTGGACGTCGTCGCCGAAGCGCGCCGGATCACCGTGCGCGTCACGGTTGAGCTTGGAACCGGGCGGGCCTCCGGGCAGGTCGAGGTAGTTCGGCACCAGGAACTCGCCCTTGACCTCGCGCGCGATGTTGGCGTCCTGCTCGGGGGTGAAGTCGGTGATCGAGGTGACCGTGAACTTCGGCGACCGCCCGTGCAGGCCGCGGAGCGCGTCGTCACGCATGTCCAGCACCTGTCCGGCGATGCCCTGCTCGCTGGCGACGGTGAAGTCCCAGGCCAGGTAGAGGCCCTTGCCGCCCACCCCCGCGCGGCCGAGGTCCTTGAGGGTGCCGCGGAGCGCGTCCTGGCGCGCGGCGAGCGGGTCCCTGCGGCCCAGCTTGGCCCCCGCGAGGCGGGTGAACGTCGCGGGCGCCGCGATCCGGGCACCGGACGAGTCCTTGAGGTCGCGGAGGGCGACGGCGTAGTGGTGGCCCTCCAGGAAGTTCTTCGCCGGCCGGACGATCAGGGCCTGCCGCGCCGGGTCGGTGGCGTTCGCGTCGAGCTCCGCCCAGTACGGCCAGCGCTCACCGGTCCGGGTGTCCACGATGACGATCGGGGCGTCCCGTTTGAGGGACCGTCCGACATCGGTGACCGGCGCGGCCCCGGTCTTGGCGAGGTCCAGGCCCGGCACCTGGGCGAGGAGCATCGACCCCGGCGAGAAGCCGTCGGAGATGTTCCACGCGGCCGGGTCGATGGCCTTGCCCGCTGCGTTCTTGGGCGTCATCTCGTCGGTGAGGGCGAGCCGCAGGCCCGTCGGCGTGTGGGCGCTGGTCGTGTACCAGTCGTTCGGGAAGGGCAACAGGCATTCGGTTCCGGCGATCGGGTCGCATCCGCGGGTCGGGGGAGGCGCTGTGGGATGGGACGTCGCCGGGGTGGGGGTGGCCGACGTGGCCGCGGCGATCGCGGGCCCGGCGGAGCCCGCGATCATGGATGCCGCCACGGTAAAGATCGAGAACGCGCGTTGCAGGCGCACATGCCCTCCTGAGTCGCTATTGCTCCCTGGAAGGTGCCACGTTCCGCGAGGTTTGTGAGGAAAGTAGCCAAATTGCAAGCAACGAGGGTGGATGAGCGCTATCTGGCTGTTTCATGCCTGATACTCCCAGGAGTCGTTCCCTTGGCGCGGCCCTCCGGACACGACGCACCATGCGGCCAGAGCCATGCCTCTTGCTTGTCACCGGACGTCTTCTGTGCCACTTTTGCGGGGTCTCTGTGATCAAGGAGGGGTATGTCCCGCACGGGTTCGCACCGCCTTGGAGTCGCGGCGGTCCTGGTCGCCGCCGCCCTGATGCCCGTCACCGCACCGGTTGCGAACGCCGTGAGCACGGCTAACGCCGAGGGCGTGCACGCCGGGAAGGGCCTGTCGGCGACGATCCGCTACACCCGGTACGGCATTCCGCACATCGTCGCCCGCGACTACGTGGGCCTCGGGTTCGGTACGGGATATGCGGCCGCCAAGGACAACGTGTGCCTGCTCGCCCAGGGCGTGGTCACGGTGCGCGGTGAGCGTTCCCGCTACTTCGGGCCGGAGGCCGCGCCGGACCAATCGCTGTCATCGGCGACCAGCAACCTGGCCAGCGACCTGTTCTTCACCGAGGTCAACCAGAGCCGGGCGGTGGAGCGGCTGCTGGAACGGCCCGCGCCGTACGGGCCGAGCCGCGAGGTGCGGGAGTTGAGCCGGGGCTGGGCGGCGGGCTACAACAAGTTCCTGCGCGAGGGGAAGATCACCGACCCGGCGTGCAAGGGCGCCCCCTGGCTGCGGCCCATCACCGAGTTCGACGTGCACAAACGCGGGTACGCGATGGCGATGCTCGGCGGCTCCGGCCTGGTGATCGACCAGATGGCCGCGGCCAAGCCGCCCACGGGCGCCGTGCAGGCCGCCCCTGACGCCGAGAAGATCGCCGAGGCGGTGCGCGGCCTGAAAGCCGACGCCGACATGGGCAGCAACGCCATCGCCGTCGGCAAGGGCGCGAGCGCGAACGGGCGCGGCCTCCTCCTCGGCAACCCGCATTATCCCTGGCACACCGGCCGCCGTTTCTGGCAGATGCAGCAGACCATTCCCGGCAAGCTGGACGTGAGCGGCGGCGCCCTCCTGGGCTCGGTATCGGTGTCGATCGGGCACAACTCCACGTTCGCCTGGAGCCACACCGTCGCCACGGGCACCCCGTTCTCGCTCACCCAGCTCCAGCTGGTCCCCGGCGACCCGACCTCCTACCTGGTGGACGGGCGACCGGAGAAGATGACCCAGCGCCGCGTGACCGTCCAGGCCAAGCAGCCGGACGGTTCGGTCCGGGCCGTTACCGGGACGCAGTGGCGCACGCGGTACGGCCCGGTCGTCACCTCAGTGAGCTCCGTTCAGCTCCCATGGACGGCATCGAACGCGTTCGCGTTCAACGACCCCAACGCTTCCAACCTGCGTATCGCCGACACCTCGTTCGAGCTGGGCAGGGCCCGTACCACCGATGACGCCCTGCGCGCGCTCAAGCGCACCCAGGGCCTGCCGTGGGTCAACACCATCGCGGCGGACTCGCGCGGCAACGCCCTCTTCACCCAGTTCCAGGTGCTGCCCAACATCACTGACGAGTTCGCGGACCGGTGCAACACACCACTGGGCAAGGCCGTCTTCGCGTCGTCCGGAGCCGCGATCCTGGACGGCTCCAAGTCGTCCTGCACACCGGGTAAGGCACCCGGCGCACTGCAGCCGGGCATTCTGTCGCCGGACCGCTACCCCGTCCTGAACCGGCCCGACTACGTCACCAATTCCAACGACAGCTACTGGCTCACCAACCCCGAGCAACCCCTGGAAGGCTTCGACCGCATTCTCGGAACGGAGCGGACCACCCGTTCGCTCCGTACCCGCAGCGGCCTCGTCGCCGTCGAGGACCGGCTGAGGAAGGGCCGCTTCACCCGCGAGTCCATGCAGGAGCTGGTGTTCGCCAACCGCAACCACGCGGGCGAGCTGGCCGCCGAGGACACCGCCGCGATGTGCCGCCAGATGAACCTCGGCGAGCCCTGCGAGGTCCTGGCAGGCTGGGACCGCACGGCCAATGTCGACAGTAAGGGCGCCCTCCTGTTCGACCGCTACTGGCGCAAGGCGGCCCGCGCCTCCGACCTGTGGCGCGTGCCGTTCAACGCCTCCGATCCGGTGCACACCCCTCGCGACCTCAACACCGCCTCGCCCACCGTACGCAAGGCCCTCACGGACGCGATCGCGGAGCTCAGGGAGTCCGGGATCCCGCTCGACGCCCCCTTGGGTGAGCACCAGTACGTGACCCGCAACGGCGAGCGGATCCCGATCGGCGGCGGTACGGAGGCGCAGGGCGTCCTGAACAAGATCGAGGCGACCTGGACGCCCGGCAAGGGGTATACCGAGGTGCAGCACGGCTCCAGCTATGTCCAAGTGGTCACGTTCGGCCGCGGCCGCTGCCCGGACGCGCGCACGCTGCTGACCTACTCGCAGTCGGCCGACCGCACCTCGCCGCACTACGCCGACCAGACTCGCCTGTTCTCCAAGAACCAATGGGTGCGGGTACCGTTCTGCGCGGACGACATCAGGAGGGACCCCGCCCTCAAGGTGGTCCATCTTCGCTGACGTACGGCGCCATGCCACTCGAACTCGCGACTGCGGTTGTCTGTTGTTACGGCGATCTCGGCCTTTGGGGGACTCCATTTGGGGGCCTGTGCGGTGCCAGAACTCGTGCAGGCATCTGACCTGGCCTTCTATCCTCAGCGCTCGTGTTCCCTCGTCTCTTGTATCTGTTGATGGTCCGGTTGCTAGCCGAGGATGATCACCAGGGCTGGTACCTGGATCGAGCGGACGAGCAAGGTGTCGATGAGGACACCGATACCGACGGCGATGCCGACTTCTGCGACGGTGACGTCGGGAATTGGGCTAGCCCAGCGGGGTGCCTTTGATCCGGCAGACCTGACCGAAGCCTGCGCCTGGGGAACCCGGAAAGAAATTCGGGGCTGACGGGGAGGTGCCGGGTCGGCAAGGATTCAAAGAGAGGCAGGACCGCCATGAAGGAGGCCGGCCGTGTCGAAGATGATCGGGCCCACCGCCGATGTCAGGGGCGTGGTGTTGTGGCTGATCCCCGTGGCCGCGCTGGCAACAATCGCCAACCAGCAGCTGCATGGCAGGTGGCAGGCGATTTTCGGCGTACTGATCGGGATTGGGTGGGTCGCGCTGGGTGGGGTGGTCGCCGTCGGGCTGTTTGTGCAGCGGCCTGGGGGGCGCAGGAGCTGGAATATGTGAGCGCCTCAGCCGATACCGAGACCGCCTCGAAGGCGTCGCTGGATCTGGGCGCGATGCTCGCTGTCGAAGGTGACGTC
>NZ_JABVEB010000197.1 GCF_014323665.1 Actinomadura sp. HBU206391
GCCGTAACTGGCGCCGAAGTTGGCCGCCTGCAGGTCGGCGATCGTGCCGTGGGCGCGGTTGTTCATCACCACGAAGATCACCGGGAGTGCCCTGCTCGACCGCCATCGGAACGGCCGGGAGCTGTGCGCTCATGCCGCCGTCACCCACGAGGGCGACCACGATGCGGCCCGGCTCCGCGCCCAGAACGCGGGCAAGAGATCCATCGAGCTCGATCTCAAGGAGGCCACCGATCGCGCGGCCTTCGAGGACATGGTCTGCGGCGCGGACGTTCTGCTGGAGAACTTCCGGGCCGGCGTGCTCGCCCGCCTCGGCTTCGACTGGCCCCGGCTGCACGAGCTGAACCCGCGCCTGGTGTACTGCGCCATCTCGGGTTTCGGCCAGACGGGACCGATGAGCCGGGCGCCCGCGTACGACCAGATCATTTAGGGCCTGTCCGGGATGATGAGCATCACCGGGACGACCGAGACGGCGCCGCTGAGGGTCGGCTTCCCCGTCTGCGACACCGTGGGCGGCCTGGCCGCGGCACTGAACATCGCCGCCGCGTTGGCCGGCCGTTCCGCGACGGGCCAGGGCGTCTTCCTCGATGTGTCCATGCTCGAGGCCGCCGTCTCGGCGATGGGCTGGGCGGTCTCCAACTACCTGGTCAGCGGGACGGCGCCCGAGCCGATGGGCGACCAGAACGCGACGGCGGCTCCTTCAGGCACCTTCGACACCGCTGACGGGCCGCTGAACATCGCCGCCAACCGGCAGCAGCAGTTCGAGACCCTCTGCGAGCTCGTCGACCGGCACGAGCTGATCACAGACCCCCGGTTCGCCGATCGCGAGGCACGCAAGCGTCATCGCGGCGAACTCAACCAGGAGCTCGACACCGCGTTGCGCCGCCGGCCGGCACAGGAGTGGGAGCGGATCCTCGCCGCCGCCGGCGTACCGGCCGCCCGGGTCGCCACCGTGCCGCAGGCGGTGGAACTCGAGCAGCTGAGCCATCGCGGGTTCTTCACCGATCTCCCCTTCCCGGGCCACCCCGCCCGCACGCTGCGGGTCACCGGCAACGGAGTGCTGCACAACGGTGAACCGTTGCCTCCCACCGCTCCCCCACCATTGCTCGGCCAGCACAACGGTGAACGGGAGGCCCTCGTGACCGGCTGGAGCACCCCCTCGGAAGAGGTCGTCACCTGATGAACGACAACGTCGATCCGACCGGCGCCGTCGCCGGCTGGTGGGCCACCGCCGTCTCCCGGATGGAACCCGGCGTCATCGAACTGCGCGGGCATCCCGTACAGGAACTCATCGGCACCACCAGCCTCACCTCGATGATCTGGCTGATGCTGCGCGGTGAGCTGCCTTGCCCGCGCCGGACGAGGCTGCTCGAAGCCGCACTGGTCGCCTCCGTCGACCACGGGCCGCAGGCGCCGTCGATCGCGATCGCGCGGATGGCGGCCACCTGCGGAATCGGTCTCAACAACGCCGTCGCGAGCGCGGTCAACGCCCTCGGCGACTCACACGGCGGAGCCGGTGAACAGTGCGTGTGCCTGCTCACCGAGATCCTCGAAGCGGAGGGCGCCGGAATCGACCTCGAGACGGCCGTCGAGCAGGTCATCGCCACCTGGCCGCACTACCTCCCGGGCTACGGGCACCGCTTTCATCCGGTGGACCCGCGCCGGGACCCGCTGCTGTCCCTGGTGGACGAGGCGGTGCGGGACGGCGTCGTGGCCGGCGACCACCTGCGCGCCGCGAGGGCGGTGGAGGCCGCCCTCAACCGCGGGCGCGCCACACCGGTGCCGATGAACATCGACGGCGCCACCGCCGTCATCTACGCCGAACTCGGCTTTCCGGCCCCGCTCGCCCGCGGCATGTTCGTCATCAGCAGGAGCATCGGAATCCTCGCCCATGCCTGGGAGGAGACCCAGCAGGGTCGGCGCAACAAGGGCCCCATTCCCCGCTCGATCCTTCCCGCCCATCTCACCTGACCTGACCTGCGGTGCCGGACCGGGTGGTCCGGCTTTCACAAGCGGGCGAGCGAACTTTGCAAGCGTACGTTGCAAATACTGCTTGCAACGCCTACTTGCAACGTCTACCTTTTGCTTATGAACGACCCGTCCCGCCGTCAGGAGATCACCGACATCGCTGCACTGAAGCTGCTGGCGCACCCGCTGCGGCACCGCATCGAACAGGAGCTGAGGCGTGGCCCGGTCAACTCCACGACGCTCGCGCGCGCTCTCGGCGTGAGCACCGGCCTGGCGAGTTACCACCTGCGCGAGCTCGCCAAGCACGGTTTCGTCGAGGAGGTGCCAGAGCTGGCGCACGGCCGGGAACGCTGGTGGCGCCATGTACCGATGGACCGGCGGTTCCCTCGGTGGAGTGAGCAGAGCCCGGAGATGCGCGCCGTGTTCGACGAGATGAACAGAGGCTTCTTCCTGTCCGATCTCGAAGAACTCAACCGCTTCGAGCGCGAACGCGGTGAACTCGGCGCCTGGGCCGACGCCTTTCCCTTCTCACGCGGCTCGATCCGGGTGAACCTCGACGAACTGCTCGAGTTCTTCGAGGCCTATATCGCCCTGCTCTACCGGTACAACCGGCCGGAGGAGGACACGCCGTCCGACGCGCGCACCGTCCTGACCCGTTTCTTCGCCATCCCGGCTTCCGAGCCCCCCGCCACCGAGGAGGAGCGGCGTGACGAACCAGGCGACTGACCCCACGTGACCGAACCCCGCGTGACCGATGCCGAGCCCGAAACCGCATCCGCGTAAGTGGGCCGCCGAGCTGGCACTCGGCGGCCCAGGAGCGGAAGCCGTACCACCACGCCCGTAGGCGTGTCTTCACGAGTACGTACCTCCAGAGAAAGGAGAGCACCTCGTGCTGCTCTCAGGCAAATTGACCGCCCGCGTCACCGCGATTCCGGGCGGCCGCCGCGCCAAGTGGCTGATCCTTCTGGCCTGGACGGCGATCATTGTGGGCGCGATGCCGTTGGCCGGAATGCTGTCCGACGCCGTGACCGAACAGTCGAGCGCCGAGCTGCCCCGCGGCGCGGAATCGACCCAGGTGACCGAGCTGACCGATCGATTCCCGGACGGGAAGGTCGCATCGGGCGTCATGATCTACGCACGCGACAGCGGCGTCACCGCCGCCGATCGCGCCAAGGTCGAGGCCGACCGCACGGCGCTCGCCCCCCTCGCGGTCGAGCCGATACCGCAGGCCCGGCCGTCGGCCGACGGCAAGGCGCTGATGGTGGTCGTCGGGCTCGCCGACGGCGATGACCTGTCCGACACCGCCAAGAAGGTCCGCACCCAGATGGAGACGGCACTGCCGGGCGGGCTGCGGGCCGAACTCACCGGATCGGCCGGCAGGGCGCTGGACACGAGCGAGATGTTCGCCAGTGCCGACGCCACGGCGCTGATCATCACCGTCGTCGTGGTCACCCTGCTGCTCCTGGTCATCTATCGCAGCCCGGTGCTGTGGCTGCTGCCACTCGTCAACGCGTTCCTGGCGCTTCAGCTGGCCAACGCGATCGCGTACCTGCTGGCCGAGTACGCCGGGATGTTCGTGGCACCGGGGGCGGCCAGCATCCTCACCGTGCTCTGCTTCGGTGTCAGCACCGACTACGCGCTGCTGCTCCTGGCGCGATACCGGGAGGAACTGCGCCGCCACGCCGACCGGCACGAGGCGATGGCCGTGGCACTTCGGCGCGCGGTGCCGGCGATCGCCGCGTCCGCCGCGACCGTGGGTCTGGCGCTGCTGGCCCTGCTCGCCGCCGACATGGGCTTCAACTACTCACTGGGCCCGGTCGGGGCCATCGGCATCGCCGCCGGTCTCGCCGCAATGATCACGCTTCTCCCCGCCCTGCTAGTAATCTTCGGTCGCTGGGTGTTCTGGCCGATGATCCCGCGCTATGGGAGCGCCGACACCGTGCACCGTTCGATGTGGGGTCGGATCGGAGACAAGGTCGCGGTCCGGCCGCGGCTCGTCTGGGTCACGTCGGCGCTCATCCTCGGCACGATCGCACTCGCCGCGCTGAGCATCGAGACCGGCCTGGACGACGAGCACCACACGACCACCACACCCGGCTCGGCGGCCGGTCAGCGACTGGTCGCCGCGCACTACCCGGCAGGCCAGGCCAGGCCGATGCAAGTGATCGCCGACGCGGCGGACGCCGAGACGGTCGCCGCACGATTGCGCGGCGTGCGCGGCGTGGCCGAGGTCCGTTCACCGAGGCCTTCGACCGACGGCACTCTGGCCAGAGTCGACGCGGTGCTGAGCGATCCGCCGGACAGTCCCGCGGCCGCGGCGTCGGTCGATCGAGCCCGGGCGGCGCTGCGGGACCTGCCTCAGGCACACGCCCGGGTCGGCGGCGCCACCGCACAGGACCTCGACATCGCCCGCACCCAGGGCCACGACCGGCGGGTGGTGATCCCGCTGGTGCTGGCCGTGGTCCTCCTGGTGCTGATCGTGCTGCTCAGAGCACTCGTCGCACCACTGATCCTGATCGCCTCCGTCGTGCTGTCGTACTTCACGGCGCTCGGCGCAAGCTGGCTGATCTTCAAGCACCTGTTCGGTTTCCCCGCGATGGACGTGCAGGTCGCGCTCATGGGGTTCCTGTTCCTGGTGGCGCTGGGCGTCGACTACAACATCTTCCTGGTCTCCCGGGTCCGTGAGGAGACGGTCCGCCTCGGCCACCGCGACGGAGTGCTCCGCGGCCTGGCCGTGACGGGCGGAGTGATCTCCAGCGCCGGTCTCGTGCTCGCCGCCACCTTCGGCACCCTGGGCGCGCTTCCGATGGTCATGTTCGTCGAGATGGGAGTGCTCGTCGCCCTCGGGGTCCTCATCGACACCTTCCTCATCCGGTCGATCATGGTGCCCGCCCTCGCGCTGGACCTCGGCCGGCTGTTCTGGTGGCCGGGCCGGCTCGCCCGTCCCATCACCGTGAGTGCGCCGGAGGAATCAGGGGAACCGGGGGAGGCCGCGGCCCTTGGGGCACCCGCGGAGCGACCGGCGCCGCTGCCCCGCTGACCCTCGCCTGAGGGGTCCCGCCCGGGACCCCTCAGGCCGACAGCGCGCCGAGGCGCCGTCACGGCTCGGCGGGCCCGGACGGTTGCTGGTAGAACCAGAATCAGATCAGCGCCGCCCCCGAGACCGGGAGCGGCCGATCTACCTCTGCGGCGGTGGGGCCGCGTCGTAGCGGCGAAGGGCCACGAGCCATCCGGCCGCGATGATGACGATCATCAATGCGCCGGCTCCGAGGAACGCCGGACGCGGGTCGTCACCGAAAGCCCTGGTGACGGCTCCGGCGAGGACCGCCCCGACCGGGGTTGCCGTGATGAAGAGCGCCCGGCCCGTGGTGGTGACGCGGCCCAGCAGATCACGAGGAACCCAGGCCTGACGAGTGCTCCGGTTGACGACGCTCACCACGATCACCGCCCATACCTGAACGCTGTTGGCCACCAGCAGATGCCACCACGACGTGCTGACCCCCATCACGAGCAGGGCACCCGCGGCGATCGCGATGCCCGACGCGATGAGCGGGAGCGCCCGGATGCGGGCGGCGAGCCCGGCTGCCATGACCGCCCCGGCGATCCCGCCTACGCCACCGCCCGCGACGACCGCGCTGACCTGCGGCAACGGCAGCTCCAGGGTGACACGGGCGAAGTAGACGATCAGAGTGTCGACCGCCAGGCACAGGTTCAGCATGGTCTGGATGACGGTGAGGACCAGGAGCGGCCGGAAGGCGATGAGATAACGCAGTCCTTCCATGAAGTCACCGCCGAGCCCCTGTGCGATTCCGCCGCGACGTGCCCGCCGCGGCGGCCGCACCGCGTCGTCGCCCCGCATGACCGCCGCCAGCGACAGCAACGAGACGGCGAAGGTCGCCGCGTTGAGCAGCAGCGCGCCGGCGATGCCGACGGTGGCGGCGATCGCGGCGACGAGGGCGGGTCCGAGCACCAGTGAGGTCTGTGCGGCCGTCTCGAGTACGGAGTTGGCCCGCAACAGGCCATCGCGGGGGAACAGATCCTTGACCGCGACGGTGAGCGCGGCGTCGAAGAAGACCGTCGCCGATCCGGCCACGAACGCCAGGGCGAGGATGACCCACAGTCGGGCCGACCCGAGCCAGGCCAGCACGGCCAGCGCGACGAAGACCCCTGCGCGCATCACGTCCATGACGACCAGCACGGCCCACGGATTCAGCCGATCGACGATCGGCCCGGCCGGCAGGCCGACCAGCAGGTATCCGACACCGCGCGGTGCCGCCGCGAGCCCGGCGGCGAGGGGATCACGCGTCAGATGCAGGACCAGCAGGGGTACGGCCAAGACCGCGCAGCCGTCGCCGAGAAGCGACACCGACTGTCCGCCCAGAAAGAGGCGGTGACCGGCGGGGCGCTTCGGCCGGGCCGGCTCCACTAGCGGCCGATGATGCCCGACTGACCGGGTAGGGCCGCGGAGACCCACCGCGTGCGATCCAGCGGAGGCCCTGCGACCCGACCCGACCGGTCGAGTGCCGCTGAGGGGCTCAGAGCTTGTACAGCTTGGGGAACGGTGCCGTGATTCGCTCGGTCCGCGGGCCGAAATCGACCAGCACGGCCGAGTCGTCTTCGACACCGATGACCCGGCCGAGGCCGTACTTGTCGTGCGTCACGCGGTCGTCCAAGGCGAACACCTTGACCGGAGGCGCGACTGAGGGGACGTTGAAGGGACTTCCAGGCAGCTGGCGGCGGGTCGTCACGCGGGATCTTTTCATCGCTACCAGTATGCGCCCTACGGGTAGCCGAATACCCGTCCGACCGGGCGAACAGGGGGCATTCGTAGATCAACTTCGCCCTGACGCCCGAAATCTCCCCGCACGCCATGGCATTCCGACGTTTTCCCACCACGGGCCTCGCTACGGAATCTCCCACTCGTAGGAGAACTTCTCGATCTTCAGGATGAGCGAGGTCTCGACGTTGGTGACGCCGTCCATCCGGCCGAGCACGTTGGTCACGAAATCGACCAGGTGTTCGTGGTCGGCGAAGAACGCCTCGACGATGAGGTCGTACCGCCCGGTCGAGATGCCGCAGTAGCGGACCTCGGGCTGTTCCACCAGCGCCTGGGCCACCGCCGACAACGACCGCAGCTCGACCGAGAACCCGAGGATCGCCGATACCGTGAGGCCGGCGAGCTTCGGCGTCGGGACCGCGACGATGTTGACGTAGTCGCCCTCGATCAGCGCGGCGAGCCGCTTGCGGATCGTCGTCTCGGTGACCCCGATCCGCCGGGCGATGTCGGTGTTGCTCATCCGCCCGTCCTGCCCCAGGCTCCGGAGGATCTCACGGTCGGTCGCGTCGAGCTCGACGGGTATCGACCCGGTGCGAGTGGAGTCCTTCTTCGGTGCCGGCCGATCGACCATGCGTTCCCCTGCTGCCTGCGAAGGTTGATTCCAACGGACCTTGCTTCAACGGCGAAGGCGTCCGAGATCGGCTTGCGCCGAAGACCCGGACACCCTCGTCACCGCACCGTACGTGAAGATCCAGCAGCGTCAGCCTAGACCTTCTCGGTAACTACACCTTCTCGGTCAGCAGCCCCGCGTACCGCACCGGATCGCTGCGCCTGATGCGCCACGTCACGATCACACCGGCGCAGAAACCCACGGGGAGAACGGCGAGCAGCAGCACGTTGACCCAGTCGGTGCGTCCGGTGAGCAGCTCGAAGTTCTTCGTGACCAGCCAGGTGGCGACCGCCAGGCCGACGAGGCTGCCGAGCGGCGCGACGACCGTCGCCCAGAACGACAGTCCGCTGGTGCGGTCGATCCGGCGGAAGAACACCAGCACCGCGATGGCGCAGAGCGCCTGCAAGACGATCACCGCGAGGATTCCCGGGGCGGCCATGAGCAGGAACAGCTGCAGGTACGGGTCCGCGCCGGCCAGGCCGAAGATCGCTACGAACACCACGGCAATGATCGTCTGAACACCGCTGGCGACCCATGGCGACCCGTGCCGGGGGTGCACCGCCGCGAGCCGCGCGGGCAGCAGCCGCTCGCGCCCCAGCGTGAACAGGTAGCGGGCGGTGGTGCTGTGGAAGGCCAGCGTCGAGGCGAACACGCTGGAGATGAGCAGGATCTCCATGATCACCGCGGCGGCGTGACCGACGTAGTTCTCGAAGGCGATGGAGAACAGTTCGGTCGGGTGATCGGTCGCGACCGAGACCACGTCGCCCTTGCCGAACGCGATCACCGCGATCCACATCATGAAGGTGTAGAACACCGCCAGGAAGCCGACCGCGAGGAACGTGGCACGCGGCACCGTGCGCTCCGGCTTGCGCGCCTCCTCGGCGTAGATCGCCGTCGACTCGAAGCCGATGAAGGCACCGAAGACCACGGCGAACATCGCTCCGGTCCCGCCGCCCGCGAAGATCAGGGACGGATTGAACGAGTCGAAGCTCATCCCCTGTGGCCCGCCCTTCAGCAGCACCGCCACCGCGAGCACGATCAGGATCGCGATCTCGGCGAGGAGTGCCACGCCGAGCACCCTGGCGCTCAACGAGATCCGCCGATGGGCGAGGAGGCCGACGACGGCGAGCGCCGCGAGCGACCAGACCACCCACGACAGCTTCAATCCGGTGAGCCGGCCGATCGTGCCGGACGCGAAGGCGCCGAACGCGCCCAGCTGGGCGACCGCGATCAGCGAGTAGGCGGTGACGGCGAGCAGCGCGGCCCCGCCGCCGGTCAGTTTGCCGAGGCTCCGCCCGATGTAGGAGTAGAAGGCTCCGGGGTTGCGGATCCGCAGGGCCATCCTGGTGAAGCCGACGGCGAAGAGCAGCAGGACGAGCCCGGCGACGAGCTGCGCGCCGGGAGCGCCGATGCCGCCGATCATCAGGCCCAGGGGCGCGAAACCCGCGACCACGAGCAGCGGCCCCGCGGCGGCGACCACGAAGAAGGCCAGCTCGAGCGTGCCCATGGTGTTGCGCGTCAGCTGAGCCGGCCCGGTCTCGGCCGGGTCGGACACCTCCCGCACCACACGGTCAGATGTGGACATGAAGTCTCCTCATTCGCTAACGCTGTGCTGAAGGGTAGGTGCGTCGGTAGGCCTCGGCGGCCGCGGTGAAGCAGTCGAGCTCGGGGCGCAGCACGCCGGCGCCGATCTGGCCGCCCTCCTTGCCGGCCAGGCCACCGTCGATGACCGGGGTGATGCCGGTCCGCAGCACCGCGAACAGATCAATGCCGACCGGTGTGCCCCGGAAGTCCAGCGGGGGCATCCGCAGGTCGCGGTGCTCACCGAGAGTGATCTCGTACATGGACTCGTTGGCGGCGCGCATCGCCGCTGCGGTGCCGCCCTGGTAGGCCTGCAGCGTGGGGGCACAGGCCTGGGCGAAGCCGCCGAGACCGACGGTCTCGGTCACACAGCTCTCGCCGCCGATCCACTCGACGTCGTCCTGGGTGAATCCCTCGAAGAAGCGGCCCTCGAGGCGGGGGTGGGCACCGCGGAACCACTCCCCCTCCAGCCCACTGACCCGGATCGCGAACTCGCGGCAGTTGATCGCCATCCCGGTCAGCACGCTGCTGTACGGGACGCCGTGCGCCGCGTCGGCGGTGGCCTTGGCGGCGGCCATCGACAGCCGCAGGAAGGCGTACTCGTTGCGGGTCAGGAACTCGAGGACCTCCCGTACTCCCGCCGAGTCGTCGCCGGAGGCCATGTCGAGGAATGCCGGGGTGAGCTCACGGGTCCACAGCAGGGTGGCCGCGGTGTTACGGCTGTGCAGTTCGTCGCCTAGCCGCAGCGCGCGGGCGATCAGCGGCTTGAGCGGCAGCGGCCCGCTCTTGCGCAGCGCCCGCTGCAGGACGGGGGCCATCACGGTCTCGAGCCAGCGCAGGCCGGCGACGACCTCGTCGTTGTACGAGCCGTAGTTGAGGCGGTGCCGGCTCTCCCCCTCGTACAGATTGCAGAAGGCGAGGTTGCCGTGCTCCTCGTTACGCACCACCAGAACCGGCATGGACGCGGTGTAGATGCCCGCGACCGAGCCGATGCAGTCGTGCTGCTGGGTGCTGCGCACCCGGATCCGCCCGGAGTCGAGCGCGCTCTCAGCGGCGGCGAGGTCGGACGCCATGCCCTCGTAGACGGCGGCGTAGAGGATGGCGCGGCGCTGCCCGCCGGTGTAGTCGGGCCAGTCGAGTGGCGCTCCG
>NZ_JABVEB010000198.1 GCF_014323665.1 Actinomadura sp. HBU206391
CTCGCCGTTCCCGTGGCCCTGCTCGATCGGGATCGAGTCGACGTGCCAGAACCGGTTGAGCCGCAGCCGCAGGTGACCGAGTGGGCTTCGGCTGCCCGGTGCCGGGATGCCGTTGTCGTCCAGAGCCGGCCGAAGCGACTTGCCCTCCACCTTGCTCAGAATGACGGCGGCCTGATCCTCGGGCGCCTCTCGGTGCACCTCGATGAACTCGCCGCTCGGCATCATCTTGATGACGCCGCTCTCGTAGCCGTGCGCCATCGTGGCCGCGTCGCTGTGCTGCAGGCCCAGGCAGATCCGCTTGGTGATCATGAAGGCCAGGAACGGCCCGATGATCACGGTGACGCGGAAGAACCAGGTGGTGGCGTACAGCGAGACGTGGAACCGCTCGGCGATGACGTCGTTGCCGCCGGCCAGCCAGAGCAGGCCGTAGAAGGCCACCGCCGCGACGCCGGTCGCCGTGCGCACCGGGGCGTTGCGCGGCCGGTCGTTGACATGGTGCAGGCCCTGGTCGCCCGTCGCCCAGCGCTCGATCCAGGGGAAGAGCGCCGCGCCCGTGAAGATGATGCCGAGTGGCACCAGCGCCGGGATCAGCACGTTCCAGCTGAGCGTGTGCCCGAGGACGTTGGTCTCCCAGTTCGGCATGATCCGCAGGGCGCCTTCGAGGATGCCCATGTAGAAGTCCGGCTGCGAGCCCGCCGAGATCGCGCTCGGGTCGTACGGCCCGAACAACCAGATCGGGTTGATCTGGGCGAACGTGGCGAGCAGTGCGGTGACCCCGAAGGTGAACAGGAAGTACGCGCCGGTCTTGGCCATGAACACCGGGTAGAACGGGTAGCCGGTGACCGTGGCGTTGGTCCGGCCCTTGCCCGGCATCTGCGTGTGCTTCTGATGCCACATGATCATCATGTGCGCGGTGACCAGCGCCAGGATGATGCCCGGGATCAGGAGCACGTGGATCGTGTACAACCGCGGGATGATGCTCTCGCCGGGGAACTCCCCGCCGAACAGGAACATGTAAATGTAGGTGCCCACGACCGGGATCGACTCCGCCACGCCCTGGGTGATCCGCAGACCCGTGCCGGACAGCAGGTCGTCCGGCAGCGAGTAGCCGAACAGCCCCTCCAGCATGCCGAGGGTGAACAGGCCGATGCCGATCAGCCAGTTCAGCTCGCGCGGCTTGCGGTAGGCGCCGGTGAAGAACACCCGCAGCATGTGCGCCATGATCGCGGTCATGAAGAGGATGGCCGCCCAGTGGTGCAGCTGCCGCATGAGCAGCCCGCCACGCACATCGAAGGTGATGTGCAGCGTCGAGGCGTAGGCCTCGCTCATCCGGACGCCGTTCAGCTTGGTGTACGAGCCGTCGTACACCACCTCCATCATGCTCGGCTTGAACCAGAGCGTCAGGAAGGTGCCGGTGAGCAGCAGGATGATGAAGGAGTAGAGGGCGATCTCACCGAGCATGAACGACCAGTGGTCCGGAAAGACCTTCTTCATATTGCGCTTGAAGAAGGTCGTCGAACCCAGCCGGTCGTCGATGAAGGTCAGCGGTGCTTCGACCGCCTTTGGTGCCTGTGCGTCGCTCATCCGCGCTCCCAGAAGCTCGGGCCGATCGGCTCGGGGAAGTCGGCGGTGGCCACGAGGTAGCCCTCGTCGTCCACCGTGATCGGCAACTGCGGCAGGGCCCGGGCCGCCGGACCGAAGATCACCTTGGCGCCGTCGGTGGCGTCGAAGGTCGACTGGTGACAGGGGCACAGGATGTGGTGCGTCGTCTGCTCGTACAGGGCGGCGGGGCAGCCCACGTGCGTGCAGATCTTGGAGTAGGCCACGATTCCGTTGACGTGCCAGTTCTCCCGGCCTTTGACCGGCTTGAACTTGTCCGCCGGGATGTTGACCAGCAGCACCGCCGCCTTGGCGATCTCGTTCAGCGGCTCGTGGGTCTTCTCCACACCCTCGGGTATCACGGTGATGATGCCGCCGGGAGAGTTGAAGTCACTGGCCTTGAGCGGGGTCTCGGTGCCGTCGACGAGGAGCCGGGCCCCCTTCTTGCCGGAACGCTGGGCGGCCTTGACCGCCTCGCCCCAGAAGGTGTGGCGGAGCTTCTTCTCCGGCAGCGGGCCGAGGTCGCGCAGGAGCAGGAGCGGCGCCAGGCCGAGCGGGGCGACCGCGAGCAGCAGCGTGCGCCGCAGCAGCGGCCGCTTGGTGATGCCGCTCTCCTCGGCGCCCTGCAGGAAGTTCTCCGTGAATGCCTGCTTGTCCTCCGGCGGCGAGGCCAGTTCTCCGCGCTGCTGGACGATCTGCTGGCTCGTCATGAGCCTGCGCACCCAGATGGTCATGCCGATGGCGATCGCCAGGAACGCCACCGTCATCGCGGTGCCGAGCGCGTAATTCACCTCGCGGGTGCGGTGGATGCCGTGCATCCCCCCGTCGCGCCCGCTGAAGCCGATGAAGTAGACGATGAAGGCGAGGCTGCCGAGGAAGGCCAGCATGAAGAAGGCCGCGACGACGCGCTCCGCCTTCTTCGCCGACTCCTCGTCGGCCTCGGCGTCCGGCGTCCGGGGCGGCGGCCCCTCACCTGAGGCGATCAGGTGCCGGTCCCCGGCCGGGGACGGCGTCCCGATCACCCGCTTCGGGGTACGGTCCTCGCCACCGTCGACGGTGCCGTCGGTGGCCCTGGGCTCGCGCGAGCCCTCGATGTCGTTCTTGATGTCAGTCATGCTGCTTCTTCAGCTTCTTGGGCTTCCTGGCGGTGATCCACATCGCGGCGAGGACGAGCAGGCCCATGCCGACCGTCCATCCCGCGACGCCCTCCGCCACCGGGCCGATGCGGCCGAGCCCGTTGCCGCCCGGGTTGGGCTCCTCACGGGTCTGCACGACGTAGGCGATGATGGCCCGCTTGTCCGCCGGGGTCAGCGTGGTGTCGTTGAACAATGGCATGGCGTACGGGCCGGTGAGCATGGCCTCGTAGATCTGCGTCGGCGTCGACTCGTCCAACGGCGGGGCGTACTTGCCCCCGGTCAGGGCGCCACCCGAACCCGCGAAGTTGTGGCACTGCGCGCAGTTGGTCCGGAAGAGCTTGCCCCCGAGCGCGACATCGCCCTTCGCGGGGTCGACCTGCTCCGGAGCCGGGATCGTGGGGCCGCCGCCGAGCGACTGGATGTAGGCGGCGACGTCGGAGATGTTCTTGGGATTCCGGAACACCTCGACCGGCCTCTTGCGCGGCATCTGGGCGCCCGGGTTCATCGCGGGCATCCGCCCGGTGCTGACCTGGAAGTCGACCGATGCGGCGCCCACGCCGATGAGGCTCGGCGCGATCTGCTTGCCCTTCGCGTCCTTGGTGCCCTGGGCGTTGAGGCCGTGGCAGCTCGAGCAGTTCTGATTGAACAGCTGTTTGCCGTTGGCCATGTCCTGGGCGGCCGCGGCCGAGTTGCTCGCCTCAGCGGTATCGGCCTTGGGCGAGAAGCCCGCGTAGACGACGCCGATGGTCGCGAGCGCGACCAGCACGACGGCGTAGCCCGCCCATGGGCGCCGTCGCCATGCGGTGAACCGTTTCACGAATATCCTCGTTCCGGGTTACTTGATCAGGTAGATGGTCCCGAACAGGCCGATCCAGACCACGTCCACGAAGTGCCAGTAGTACGACATGACGATCGCGCTCGTCGCCTGCTCATGGGTCCAGCGTTTGGCGGCGTAGGTGCGCCCGAGCACGAACAGGAACGCGATCAGGCCGCCGGTCACGTGCAACCCGTGGAACCCCGTGGTCAGGTAGAACACCGAGCCGTAGGCCGACGACGACAGCGTGAGGCCCTCGTGGCTGACGAGCTTGCTGTACTCGTAGAGCTGTCCGCCCACGAAGTACGCGCCCATCAGGAAGGAGATGACGTACCAGATCCGCAGCTTGCGCACGTCGCCGCGCTCGGCGGCGAAGACGCCCATCTGGCAGGTGATGCTCGACGCGACCAGGACGAAGGTGTTGAACCCCGAGAACGGAATGTCGAGCTCGGCTCCCGGCCACTCACCGCCCTGGCCCTTGGTCACCGACCGGATCGTGAAGTACATCGCGAACAATGCCGCGAAGAACATGAGCTCGGACGACAACCATACGATCGTCCCCACGCTCACCAGGTTGGGACGATTGGCCCGAGCGCGGGGTGCCGTCTCTATCGCTGATGTTGTTGCCACGGGCAGCATTATTACGGCACCTGCTCGCCGAGCGTGCACGACCCCCCGTAGTAGCCGACCTCTGGCCGACCGGTGCCACCCTACGGCCGACCCGGTAGCCTTTCCCCCATGAGCACCGCTGGCCCTTTGCGGCACCCCGGCGGGGAGTCGTCCCCGGCCTCCGCCGTCATGAAGGTTCTCGTCTACAGCGACGATGCCAACACCCGCGCCCAGGTCCGGATGGCGATCGGCCGCCGGCCCGCGGCGGATCTTCCCCGGGTCGAGTACGTGGAGTGCGCCACCCAGCCGGCGCTGATGGCCCTGCTCGACGAGGGCGGCATCGACGTGGCCGTGCTCGACGGGGAGGCTCAGCCCTCCGGTGGCCTCGGCATCTGCCGGCAGGCCAAGGACGAGATCTACGACTGCCCTCCGGTGCTCGTCATGATCGCAAGGCGAGACGACGGCTGGCTCGCCACCTGGTCGCGCGCCGATGCCGTCGTCGGCCAGCCGCTGGATCCGATGGCCCTCGCCGGCGCGGTGGCCGATCTCATGCGTCAGCGGGCGTCCCGGCTGCCCGTTCTCTAGTCCCGCTTCCAGGCCCGGGTACGGCGCCGCGGCCGGGACGGTCGCCGTGACACGGCACCCGCCGCTGTGACCGCCCGACCGCTCGACCTCGGATCGCCCGACCTCGGACCATAGGAGGAAACCGGTGAACGCGACTGCCCACGACCAGCCGCCCACCTGGCCCAGACTCCTCAATGCGCTGCTCGACGGCGAGTCGTTGTCGGCCCGGCAGGCATCATGGGCGATGAACGAGATCATGTCGGGTGAGGCGACGGACGCCCAGATCGCCGGTTTCGCCGTAGCCATGCGGGCCAAGGGCGAGACGGTCGCCGAGGTGGCCGGGCTGGCCGAGGGGATGCTGGCCAACGCCACGCCGATCAGCGTGCCGGGCGTCATCGCCGACCTGGTCGGCACCGGGGGTGACCGTGCCCACACGGTCAACGTCTCGACGATGGGCGCGATCGTCGCGGCGGCCACCGGCGTGCGGATGGTCAAGCACGGCAACCGCGCCGCCTCGTCCTCCTGCGGTTCGGCGGACCTGCTCGAGGAGCTGGGCGTCGCGATCGACCTGGCGCCCGGCCCGACGGCCCGGGTCGCCGAGGAGGTCGGCATCACCTTCTGCTTCGCGCCGCTGTTCCACCCGGCGCTGAGGCACGCGTCGAGGACGAGGCGCGAGCTCGGCACCCCGACGGTGTTCAACTTCCTCGGCCCGCTCACGAACCCGGCACGGCCCACGGCCCAGGCGGTCGGAGTGTTCCACCCGCGCATGATGGAGATCATCGCGGGAGTGTTCGCCGAGCGCGGCTGTTCATCGCTCGTCTTCCGCGGCGATGACGGGCTCGACGAGCTCACCACCACCGGCACGTCCACCGTCTGGGTCGTCCGCGAGGGAACGGCGGCCAAGGTCGCCTTCGACCCGGCCGATCTCGGCATACCGCGCGCGACGGCCGACGACCTCCGGGGCGCCGACCCCGCCTTCAACGGCCGTGTCGCACGACGGGTGTTCGCCGGCGAGCGCGGCCCGGTGCGCGACGTGGTGGCGCTCAACGCTGCCGCGGTGATCGTGGCGGCGGAGGGCACGCCGGAGCCGGAACGGCTCACCGACACGCTCAAGGGCGCCTACGGCCGGGCGAGCGAGGCGATCGAGTCCGGCTCCGCGGCGGCGCTGCTCGACCGCTGGGTCGGCGTCTCGCAGCGGCTGCGCGGCTGACCGGCGCTCGCGGCCTCTTCACGGCTGCGCAGCGTCTCGCAGCCGCTTCGCGGCTCAATCGGCGCGACCGGATCGCGCTTGCCGACGGGTGCGAGCCCGCGGCGACCGGCTCAGTCGGCGTCGGGCAGGCCGAGCGAGAAGGTGGTCTCCAGGTCGTGCTGCGAGTAGGCCTGGAAGGCGATGTGGGTCTCGGTGTGCACGACGCCCGGCACCTTGTTCAGCCGGCCCGGGATGACCTCGGCGAGTTCCTCGTGGCGGCGTACCCGCACCATCGCGACGAGATCGGAATCCCCCGTGATCGAGTAGACCTCGCTGACCCCCTCCAGGCCGACGATCGCCTCGGCGACCTCGGCGATACGGGCGACTTCGGTCTTGACCAGCACGATCGCGGTGATCACAGGCCCCTCCTCGGTGCGGACGATCCGACCCTATAAGAGAGGTTCCGGCCGGGGCGACGAGGACCTAGCGGCGGCTTCCGAGGACGGCCGCCCGGCGGAGGGCGGGGGCACGACGGGCCCACAGCCCGAACGCCGCACCGGCCACGAAGCCGTAGATGTGCGCGACATAGGCCACGCCGTCGTCGGATCCCAGCATCTGCCACTGGAGCAGGAAGAACTGTCCGAGCAGCAGCCAGGCGGGCAGCCGGACCGGCGGGATCAGGGCGATGGTGCGTGACCGCGGGAACATGACCAGATGCGCACCGAGCACACCGGCGATCGCTCCTGAGGCGCCGATGAGCGGCACGATGCTGTCCGGGTCGGTCACGGCGAAGCCGTAGACCGCGACGAGGCCCCACAGCAGGTAGAAGAGCGTGAAGCGCAGGCGGCCGAGCCGGTCCTCGGCAGCCTGGCCGAAGACGAACAGAAAGATCATGTTGCCCAGAAGGTGTTCCCAGTCCCGGTGCAGGAACATCGACGAGAACGCCGACAGCCAGGGCATCTTGTCGAACGGCTCGGGCCGGCACTGCGCCATGATCCCCTCCGGCAGCGGCTCCTGCCGGTTGCTCATCAGCTCCCGCGGGATGGCGCCGTACTGGCGGATGAAGGTCACCTGGGCGCACTGACGCTCCCGGGCCTGCGCGTTGGTCTGCGCGAAGCCCGCCATGGGCGTGATCAGGAACACCACGACATTGACCGCGACCAACAGGTAGGTGATCAGCGGTGCGCGCCGCGTCGGCTGGCTGTCATAGAGGGGCAGGGCCACTCGCGCGTTCTCCTCTGCCCTCGCCGGCGACGGATCCGCGGATCAATGTACCGGTCGGCCGGTCCTGCGGTCGGCGGCCGCCCTTTCGCGGTTCCCGCCGTCAAGGGCCGCCGTGGTCGCTCGCGGGTAAGACGCGCTCGCACCCGGGATGCGACCATCTGCATGATCACACGCTTCGCTCGTGTGATCATGCAGATGATCACACGCCGGGGTTGGCGTAGGCCCGCTGGATGCGTTCGCGCATCCCCTCGGCACCGTGGACGGGGCAGCTCCACGTGCCGTCGAGCTCCACCAGGCGGGCGCCGGGCGATTCCAGCCACCGCAGCACGCACTCCATCTCCTCGACGCTCGCGGTGCCCGCGGGCCCCGCCGTGGGGGCGACCGTCTCGGCGGTCGCGATCACCGCGTCGACGTGGGCGCGTACGGCCACGGCGGTCCGTGCGTCCGGCGGCACCACTCCGGAGCCGGCCAGGCGGCCGTGCCGCACGACCGCGAGCTCCCAACCGCCGCCGAACCCGGGCCGGGCGGCCACCAGCTCGGCGCAGCCGGACAGCGCGCTCAACCGCTGGCAGCGGGCCGCGGCCCGGACGAACGCGGCCAGCCGGTCACGCTGCTCGGCGGCCTCCTCGTAGCGGAGCTCTACGGCGAGCCGGTCGATGCGGGTCTGCAGAGCGGCGACGACGGGCCGCGCGTCGCCCTCCATCACCGCCCTCGCCAGGGCGGTGTGCCGCTCGTAGGCCTCGATGGGCTCACGCCCGTCGCAGGGTGACCCGCACCGGCCGAGCTCGGCGAGCGCGCAGGTGCGGGCCCGGCCACGCTCGATCAGGCGCAGCGTGAGCCGCTGGGTGCACTGCCGAAGGGGGACGGCCTCGTGAAGCGCCGCCCGCGCCTCCTCGGCCACCCTGGCGGACGAGAACGGCCCGAGATAGGCCACGTCGTCGCGGCACTCCCGGACGACCGACAGCCGTGGGAAGGGCTCGGAGGTCAACTTGAGCCAGATCGCGCGTTCAGGGAACCGGGACCGCCGGTTGTACCGCGGTTTGTGCATGGCGATGAGGCGAAGCTCACGGACCTCGGCCTCGAGGCCGGTCGCGCAGATGATCGGGCGGACCCTTTCAGCGATGCCGATCATCTCGCGGACGCGCCGCCTGGTCTCGGACGCGGTGAAATAGGACCGCACGCGCGAGCGCAGGTCAGTGCTCTTGCCCACGTAGAGGATCTCGCCTCGGGCGTCCTCGAAGACGTACACGCCGGGTGCGCTCGGGAGGCCGTCGGCGAGGTGCCGCTTGCGTCGCTGCTCGGGGGTCGGCGCCTTGGCGAAGGTCTTGAGCTCCTCCAGCGACCGCACGCCGAAGGCGCCCAGACGCTCGATGAGCCCGTGCAGCACGTCCACGGTGGCGCGGGCGTCGGCGAGCGCCCGGTGGCACGGCTCGGTCGCCGTGCGGAAGAAGCGGGCGAGCGTCGCGAGTTTGCAGTTGGGAACCTCGTCGCGGGTGAGCACGCGGCGGGCCAGATCGGCGGTGTCGACCACCGGGAACGCCGGCCAGGCGCGGCCTTCGGCGGCGCAGGCCGCCCGTAGGAAACCCATGTCGAAGGGCGCGTTGTGGGCGACCAGCACGCAGCCGCGGGCGAACTCGAGGAACGCGGGGAGCACCGCCCCGATGGCGGGCGCGGCGGTGACCATCTGCTGGGTGATGCCGGTCAGCACGGTGATGAACGGAGGGATGGGCCCTCCTGGGTCGACGAGCGTGGCGAACTCGCCGATCTGCTCACCGCCCCGCACCTTGACCGCACCGATCTCGGTGATGGCCGACTCGGCCGGGGAACCGCCGGTGGTCTCCAGGTCGACGACGACGAACGTGACGTCGACGAGGGGCGTACCGAGATCGTCAAGGGTGCCCTGGATACCTCCGCCGATCACCATGCGGGCGAGGGTACGGGCCCGCACCGACATTCGACGGGCGGGCGTCCGCTCCGCCGGCCTCGGCGTTCTAGGGGACGTCGACACGCTGAGTGCCCGGCACGTCTACTCTGGTTATCGACGCGGACGCGCCGCCGCCGACCGGGCGAACGGGGCGCCGGTGACCGCGAGGGCATCGCCGCGGCCGATCGTGCGTTCGTGCGAACGGACGCGTGGTTCCCGGTGCTCGGCCGCCCTCGGCCGATCCGGCCCGCCGCTCAGATCCGCCACCGGCAGCCCGTGAGGAGCACGATCATCGATACCGGCCCGGAGGAGCACCTCGGCGGACCGCTGCCCGAGGCGGTACGGCAGCAGGTCATCGAGGCGGCCGCCGATCTGATCGGTTCGATGCCCACCGGCGAGGTCCCGGCGCCACTGCGCATGTTCGCCCGGTTCGAGGCGCGAAAGCGGGCCAAGCTGGCTGCGAACCAGATCGCCGCTCAGCTGGAGAGCGATTCCGAGTTCCGGGACCGTGTGGCCGGACCGCTGCGCGAGGCCCATCCCGAGCTGGCCGAGGCGGTGGAGGCGTCGGCGGTTCCGCCGGCCGCCGATCCGGTCCGCGTCGCCGCGATCGCGTATCTCCTCCGCCCGTCCGGATGGACGATGCAGGTCGAGGCCGTACGGGCCGAGTTGACGCGCGCGGCCAGCGCGGCCGACGAGGCGGCGGTGGAGCAGCAGATCGCCGCGTTGCGGGCGGAGATCGCCGCCGCCAGGTCGGCGCGCGCCGAGGAACTGGACAAGGTGCGCGGCGAACTCCGGGACGCCCGGGCCGAGATCGCGGTGCTGCGGCACAAGCTGCACGAAGCACGCAAGCAGGCCAAGGCGGCGCGGGAGAGCGCGGACGCCGCCGCCGAGGCGGCGGAGCGGGAGAGCGCCGCTGCGGCGGCCGCCACCGCCGCCATGGACAAGGAGCTGCGCAAGCTCCGCGGCCGCCTCTCGCAGGCCGAGGCGGCCGCCGAGAGCACCCGCCGGGCTTCCCGCGAGGGTCGCAACGTGGACGATGTGAGGCTGCGAATGCTCCTCGACGTCCT
>NZ_JABVEB010000199.1 GCF_014323665.1 Actinomadura sp. HBU206391
TTGGTCCTTGATCGGGCGGCGGCCGCCGCCCGACTCCCACGGGCGTCTGCTCCCGGTCGGTTTAGGCGGCGTGGGGTCGCCGCCCTGCTCGAGGCCGAACCCGACATCACGGTCGCAGGCGAGGCCGACACGGCGAACAGCGCGCTGGCCCGGATCCCACCCTCGGCCCCGACGTGGCGGTGCTGGACGTACGCCTCCCGGACGGCGACGAGGTGACCGTGTGCCGAAAGCTCCGCTCCCGCTGAAGCGATCTCTCCGGGCGGATCCATCGATCTCGGCGCCGATGGCGTCGCGGTCGTCTGCGGGGCATCAACTGTCAGCCTCGCGTTGCGGCCCCCTCAGAACAAGCCGCGCTGGTCGGTGTTCGTCCGGTGGCCGAAATCCCTGGCGGGGGCTGTGCATTTTATGGGCCGGGCTGAAGATGTCGACATCAGTCCGCTGAACTCCAGGCTGCCGAGGTCGCCATCCACATCGACCAGCCCACCGCGACCGGTGGCGGCCGACGGGCTACGCCGTCAACTCGCCCGGCTGGCATCGTCGGCGCGCCCCAGCTGCCAAGCACGGCCAGCTGAAGGACTTCCACGCCGCCGCCGCGGCCGCGGCCGCGGCCGAGCCACAAGATCAGCTCGGTGATCAAATACGTGAATTCGGGCGAGCCGACACCCTGGTCGCTCAGGAGGTCGAGGATCCCTCACTTCGATCGCGCCTGCCTGCCGTGGCGGGCACGATCGCGACGGGACAGGAGGCCTCGTGCATGGCTGTCTGGGTCACCGATCCGAGGAGCGTATGAGGCGCTGAGCCGATCCCTATGTTCCCGACCACGAGTAGCACGGCGCCCAGCGCGGCGCTGATGATGGCGTGCCGTGGCGTCTCGACGACGAACCGCATGTCGACCGGCACCTTGGGAAAATCGACCTGCCATCGCTCAATGAACTGTTCGAAGCGTGTCATCGCCTCATGGCGCATCGGCTCCGGTCGGATGAAGGGAGCGCGGTCGGGACCGGGCAGCAGACCGGGATCCCACCAGGCGCATACAGCGGTCAACGGCACATCACGAAGCGCGGCCTCCTGGAAGGCGAACCCGAGCGCGGCGTCGCTCGCCGGCGAACCATCGACACCGACAACGATCGGCTGGCCACCGTCCTCGAAGTGTGGCGGAGCCGACCGGACAACGATCACCGGCCGAGTTGAATGGGCGGGTACCTGCATCGCGACAGACCCTATGGACAGCCCGTCGAATCCGCCGTGTCCCCGTGCGCCGAGCACCACCAGGCTCGCGCCGTGGGACGCGCTCAGCAACGCGGCCGGAGCGAAGCCCTGTTCCAGGCGCCAGCGGACGTCCAGGCCCTTGGCCATGGCGTGCGCCTTCCGCACGCCTTCATCCGCAACGATCGCCGCCATACTTCGGAGGACTTCCAGCGTCGTGAGGGTCTCGGCACCCCCCGGCATGGGATCTTCAGGCGTACGGAACGGGTAAGGCCATTGCCATGTATGACAGATCTCAAGTGGAAGATCACGGAGTCGAGCCTCCTCCACCGCCCAGCGAAGTGCCTGCTCGCTGGCCGGTGATTCGTCATAACCCACCAGCACCGGCCCCGCGTCGTCGCACTGGCTCATGGCATCTCCTCAACAGCCGAAGTCATTACCAGCGTCGTCACTGAGATGTCTGGCCAGCAGGGCCCTGAGTCCACAGGCCCCATGACCTTCGACCCGTCATAGGAGGTCGATCGTGAAGTGTGTTGCGGAAGGAAGGGCATGCACACCGGCGCGAGACCGTTCGACACACGCCCGCCTGGACGTGGTCAGAGCCATTCCCCAAGCGGGCGGCCGCCTGGGGCTCCCGATACCGCGCACTGCCGCCCGGCAGATGAGAGAACTCGAGTTGGTAGCAGGAGTCCCAGCGCTGCCACCGCTCGGCGTGCTCGCCGGTCAGATCGGTGACGTCCTCGACGGTGGCGCAGAAGCAGGTCGGGCATACCAGGGCGCTGCGGCGTGATGAACACTCGCGCGTCGACGGCCACGACCTCATCGGGGCGCGCGATGATCGGGTTGAGGTCGAGTTCGGCGACATCGGAGTGCGCTTCGGCCAGACGCGACAGCCGGAGAAGGATGCCCTCAATACCGGCGACGTCCGCTGCGGGCAGGCCACGGTGGCCAAGCAGCAGCGGCGCGCTGCGCACTGAGCGGATGAGTTCGGCGGCGTCGAGATCGGTCAGCGGGCTCAGCCTGGCGCCGGTGTCGCCGAGAACGTCGGTGGCGACGCCGCCGAGACCGAACAACACCAGCGGACCGAAGATGGGTTCTTGGGTGATACCGCACAGCACTTCGATCCCGTCATCCTCCATCCGCTGGACCATCACGCCGGCGAGCCGGTCACCGAACCGCTTGGCCACACCTCGGTAGGCACGCCGTACAGCGCGTTCGCATCGCAGGTCGAGCTGAACCGCGCCCGCCTCGGTCTTGTGGACGAGACCCGGTACGTGTGCCTTGAGGACGACATGGCTCCTCCCGGTCGGCCGGGCCCAGTCCCCGGATCTGCGTCTGCGTGCCGTCGACGAGCAAGGCGAATACCGGCTCCGTGCCACCGAGGTCGGCCATATGTCCAGCATCGGCGGCCCGGCACGCAAGATCGGCAGGCGGACGTCACCGGGCCGGGGGACCTTGGCCCCTGCCACAGATGCCGTGCCGGTTCGACCTTGGGGGCCATGACCGACCTCACAGCCTCGCCGCCCGACCCTCGTGCGCCTCTCCCGCAGTTGTTCCGTGTCCTCGGGACCGGGCCACGTGGCCTCTCCGCGCGCGAGGTGAGCCGGCGTCTTTCCGTATACGGCCCCAATGAGGTACGCCGCCGATATCGCAGCTCGCTTCTGAACGATCTCTTGCGGCAGCTCGTCCATCCCCTGGCACTGCTGTTGTGGGTCGCCGGCGCACTGGCCTTCGCGGCGAAGACGCCGGCCCTCGGCATCGCGATAGTCGCCGTCATCCTGATCAATGCCGGGTTCGCCCTGCTGCAGGAACGGCAGGCGGTACGCGCCGTCGAAGCGCTCGCCGAATATCTGCCCGAACGCAGCCGGACGGTGCGCGATGCTCGCGAGCAGACGATCGAGTCACGCGACATCGTCCCGGGCGACCTTGTCCTGCTCGCGAGGGTGACAAGGTGCCCGCCGACGCGCGTCTCACCCAGGGATGGCTCGAGGTGGACATGTCCATGCTCACGGGAGAGTCGAATCCGATCGAACGGGTGGCGGGTCCCTCTGCGACTGGCCCCTCGCTGCTTCGCGAGAGAAATCTGGTCTTCAGTGGAACGACCTGCGTCGGTGGTGAGGCACAGGCGCTCGTCTTCGCCACCGGCGGGCACACCGAACTGGGCCGGATAGCGGCGCTGAGCGAGCGCACCGGCCGTAAGGACAGCCCCCTTGAGCGCCAGATCAAGCGTGTCGCCTGGCTGATCTCCCTGGTCGCTGTCGGTATCGGGGTGGCGTTCCTGCTCGTGGGCGTGGCCGCGGGGCTGTCCCCCCAGGCGGTTCACGTCAAGGGCGCACCCGAGGCCGTATTGGCTCGGACGGCGGGCAGTGACGCCCATCAGGTCCTCATGGCGGTGACGCGCTGGCCGAGCGCGGGCTCCGCGTCCTGGCCGTCGCCACCCGGGAGCTGTCCGGACCCGCGCCGTCACAGCGGGACGAGGCCGAGCACGACCTGCGGCTGGTTGGCCTGGTGGGCCTTTATGACCCGCCCCGCCCGGAGGTGATCGATGCGGTACGGCGCTGTCATGAGGCCGGCCTGCGGGTGCACGTCGTAACAGGCGACAACGGTGTCACCGCCGCCGCCGTCGCCCACGAGATAGGCATCGGAGAACCGAGGACGCGTATCGTCTCAGAGGCCGAAGACATCAGTGACCACGAACTGGACGATCTGCTCGACGAAGACGTGGAAATCATCTTCGCGCGGTCGTCGCCGGAGACGAAACTGCGGGTCGCCGACGCCTTGCGCGCCAAGGGGCTGGTCGTCGCCATGACCGGCGACGGGGTCAATGACGCCCCGGCACTGCACCGTGCCGACATCGGCATCGCCATGGGCCGCTCCGGCACCGACGTCGCCCGGGAGGCGGCGACGATGGTGCTCACCGACGACGACTTCGCCACCATCGTGGTGGCCATCGAATCGGGACGCCGGGTCTACGACAACGTGCGGAAGTTCATCCTGTACATCTTCGCGCACACCGTCCCGGAGGTGGTTCCCTTCCTGGTGTTCGCGCTGAGCGCGGGAGCCGTGCCACTACCGCTGACCGTGTTGCAGATCCTCGCCATCGACCTCGGCACGGAGACGCTTCCGGCTCTCGCCCTCGGCCGCGAACCAGCCGAGCCGGGGATCATGAGTCGTCCGCCGCGCCGTCGCCACGAAAACGTGATCACCAGTGCCATGCTCAAGCGGGCATGGGGCTATCTGGGCTTGACCTCCGCCGTATTGGTCATGGCCGCGTTCTTTTTCGTGCTTTGGCGGGCCGGCTGGAGCCCCGGCGACTCGACAGTACCGTACAGCGAACTCCACCATGCGTATGTCGAAGCCACCACCGCTACCTTCACCGGCATCGTCATGTGCCAGGTTGGTACGGCCTTCGCCGCCCGCACCGAACATGCCTCATTGCGACAGGTCGGGATGCTCAGTAACCCTCTGCTGCTGTGGGGCATCGCCTTCGAACTGGCCTTTACCGCCCTGCTCGTCTATGTCCCGGCCTTCCAGCACATCTTCGGTACCACCGCGCTGCAACCGGGCGTGCTCGGGCTCATCGCCACGTTCCCTTCATCGTGTGGGGTGTCGACGAGCTACACCGTCGGCTCGTCCGACGTCGCTAGTCGCAGACGTCACCGGGACCTCGCCTGCGCCGAGACGCGCCGTTATGCGGTCGGCAGTGACGGAAGTCCCGTGCTCAGGGGAAGTCCGCCCCTACGGCGGGGTTCTTTCGGCGGCTGGAATTGAGGCGCTGACCTACGGAGAACCACGATGAGGACCTGGTCGATCACCTCTGAGGGCTTCGACCCGGGACATGAACGGCAGCGGGACACGCTGCATACGCTCCGCAATGGCTGGTTCGCAAACCCACGGCACGGCTCCCGGAGCAGTCTGGCAGCTATGCCATCGCGACCGTCCCGGACGCGTCGTCGCGACCGGTACCCGCTTGGGTCACCTGTTGCTGATGGCATGCCAGTTGCTGATGGCATGCCAGGCGGAGTGATCACGTGCCTACCAGGCTAGTCGGAACGGTACTGCTCCCGGGTACGCTCGGCCCGCTCGTCATCGGCGGCGTGTTCTACGCCCTGGGCCTTGGTGGTCCGGCCGGAGCACTGTGGGCGGCGGCGACGATTCTCGCGCTGGGGCCTGCCACTTGGTGGGTGATCGATGCCGTGCGGCACGGGCGGCTCGGCGCGGACGCGATCGCGGTGCTGGCGCTGACGGGTTCATTGGCCGTGAGGGAGTATCTCGCGGGTGCTCTGATCGGCGTGATGCTGGCGACCGGCCGATCGCTGGAGGACCATGCGAGTCGCCGGGCAGGCCGCGATCTACGCGCCCTGCTGGAGCGCACACCGCGATGGGCTTATCGCCACGACGACGGCGCCGTACGCCGGGTCGCACTGGCCGACATCGTGCGTGGCGACCGGCTGCTGGTGCCCGCCGGAGAGATCGTGCCCGTCGACGGCGTCGTCGAGGGCGGCATGGCGATGCTGAACGAATCCGCGCTGACGGGAGAGGCGCTCCCGGTGGAGCACTCGGTGGGCGCCGGAGTGCGCAGCGGCACCGTGAACGCCGGCGACGCGTTCGATCTCCGGGCGACCGGAACTGCCACGGACAGCACCTACGCCGGGATCGTCCGGCTGGCCCGCGAGGCTCAGGCGCAGAGCGCTCCTATCGTCCGGCTCGCCGACCGGTTCGCCGCCGTATTCCTGCCGCTGACGCTGCTGCTCGCGGGAGCCTCGTGGCTGGCCTCGGGCCAACTCGTGCGTGCGGTGGCGGTACTCGTCGTCGCGACTCCGTGCCCGCTGCTGCTGGCCGCCCCGGCCGCGATCGTGGCCGGGCTGTCGTGCACGGCGCGGCACGGCGTCGTGGTCAAGGGGGGCGGAGCCCTGGAGACGCTCGGCCGCGTCCGTACGCTCGTCCTCGACAAGACCGGCACCCTGACCACTGGTCGGCCCGAAGTCGCGGAGGTTCTGGCGGCCCCCGGCCGAGCTCCGGCGGAGCTGCTCCGAATGGCCGCCGCGGTGGATCAGATGTCTTCCCACGTGCTCGCTGAGGCCATCGTCCGGGTCGCCCGCGATCGTGGACTCGAACTGCCCCGGCCACTTAACGTCAGCGAGGTACCGGGCCACGGCACCGAAGGACGGGTGAACGGGCGGCGCGTCACCGTCGGTAAGGCCGTGTCACCGCAGGACGCCTGGGCGGCGAGAGTGCGCGCCCGAGCTGCCCTCGACGGCGCGATGACCGTGTGGATCAGCGTCGACGGCTGTACGTGCGGCGTCGTGCTCCTTCGCGACACCGTCCGCCCCGACGCGGCCCGCACCCTTCGGCGCCTGCGTACCGCAGGCGTCCGCCGCATCGTCATGCTCACCGGTGACCGGGCCGACGTCGCCGAGAGCGTGGCCGCCGTCCTGGGAGTGGATCAGGTCCTGGCCGAACAGCCACCAGACGCCAAGGTACGAGCGGTACGTGCGGAACAAGCCGTGACCGCGATGGTGGGCGATGGCATCAACGACGCACCGGCACTGGCCGCGGCAGATGTCGGCGTGGCGATGGGCGCCCGTGGGGCAGCCGCCGCCTCCCAAGCCGCCGACGTCGTCATCACCAATGATCGTCTCGACCGGCTGGCCGACGCCATGGACACCGCCCGCAGGTCGCGCCGCATAGCGGGGCAGAGCGCGGGCATCGGCATGCTGCTGTCGCTGGCGGCCATGACGGCCGCCGCTCTGGGCACGATCCCTCCGGCGCCCGGCGCGCTGCTGCAGGAGGCGATCGACGTCGCGGTCATCCTCAATGCGCTTCGAGCCCTGCGGGAGGGCCGTGGCACCCGCGCACTTCTCGACGCCGGCACGGAGGCGCTGCTACGCCGCTTCGACCAGGAGCATGCCTGGCTCCGGCCGTCTCTGGAGAACATCCGCGCGACCGCCGACGCGCTCGCCGACTCCCCCGGGCCCACCGCCCTGCGCCGCCTGCGGGAGATTCACCGCTTCCTCATCGACGACGTCATGCCCCATGAGCACGCTGAGGAGGTCCGCCTCTACCCGGCCGTCGAGCGAGCGCTGGGCAGTCCCGAGGTGACGACCACGATGAGCCGGGCGCATGCCGAGATCGAGCGGCTCGTCCGCAGATTGGGGACCCATCTGGAGCTCGCGCGCGACGACGGCCCGAGCCCGGACCAACTCGACGACCTGCGCGCCTGTCTCTATGGCTTACACGCCGTGCTAGTCCTACATTTCACCCAAGAGGAGGAGGCGTATTTCTCTCTCTCAGCCAGGTTCCGGGCCTCGTGACGTGTCAAAGGCGGTCAAAGATCGATCGGGCGGGTCCCGATGGATGCGCTCGCAATGGCTTATGCCGGGATCTTGAGCTGCGGGGGCCAACGGAAGGCTCTACTCCGAGGACCTTCGCCCCTCCTCCGGTGGTTCCGGCCTGGTGGATCTTGGGAGCATGAGCCAGATGTTGCTGAACGACACGGATCAACGACTATGGGAGCTTCCGGCAGCCGATGCGGTCAGGGCCGTGGATGGCGACGCGGAGACCGGTCTCACCGACTCCGAAGCGGCGGTCCGGCTCACGCTGTGGGGTCCTAACACGCTGCCCGCCGCGCCCGCCCATGGCATGTTCACAAGGTTCGTGCTGCAGTTCCACAGCCCCTTGCTCTATGTCCTCCTCGCCTCCGCGGTGGCCGCGGCCCTGCTGGGGGACCACGTGGACGCGGGGGTGATCCTCGCCGTTGTGCTCGTGAACGCCGTCATCGGGTTCATGCAGGAGTCACGGGCGGAGGGCGCCCTGGCCGCCCTCGCCGCGATGACCGAGGGGGTCACGACCGTCATGCGCGAGGGTCGACGGCTCCTGATTCCCTCCTCGGCCGTAGTGCCCGGCGATCTGGTCGTGCTGGAGACCGGCGACAAGGTCCCCGCAGATCTCCGCCTCATCGAAACGCGTGAGCTGCGTGTGGACGAGTCGGCTCTGACCGGCGAGTCGGCTCCCGTCGGCAAGGACACGGCCTCTCTGCCGCCGGGCACCTCACTCGCCGACCGGTACAACATGGGTCATTCAGGAACGCTCGTGATCAGCGGCTCCGGCGGGGGAATCGTCGCCGCCACGGGTCCGCGAACCGAGATCGGGCTCGTCCACCGCCTGGTGCGGCGCACCGCCGCGAGACAGACACCGCTTACCCGCAAGATCGCCAGGTTCAGCCGGATCGTCACCATTGCCGTCCTGGTCCTCGGTGCGGCGACCTTCGCGATCGGGATCGCGCGCGGGCGATCCGTCGCCGAGATGCTCGCCTCGGCGATCGCACTGGCCGTCGGCGCGATCCCTGAGGGGCTGCCTGCCATGGTGACGATCGTCCTGGCCTTCGGGGTGGCCCGTATGGTCCAGCGCCATGTCATCGTCCGCCGGCTACCGGTCGTCGAGACACTCGGCGGTACCACCGTCATCTGCACCGACAAGACCGGCACGCTCACCGAGAACAAGATGACGGTGACCGCGGCCGTCGCGGCCGGTGAGACCTACGAGCCGGCCGGTGCCGAGGCCTCCGACATGCCCGCCCTCGACCGGAATGCGGCCCTGATGGAGTGTTTGATCGCAGGTTTGGCCTGCAATGACGCCCGGCTCCTGCCGGACGGTGAGATCACCGGCGATCCTACGGAGGCGGCTTTGCTGGTCAGCGCGGCGAGAGCGGGCCTCGCCGATCCGCCGGCCCGGCTGAACACGGTGCCGTTCTCCTCCGAGCGGCGTTACATGGCCACGCTCCATCCGGGAGTCGTCTACGTCAAAGGGTCGATCGAGCGGGTTCTGGACCTGTGCACCACCCAGATGGACCACACCGGCCGACTCCAGGCCCTCGACCGGGACGCCGCCACCGAGGTTGCCGAGGGACTCGGGCGTGACGGCCTGCGCGTGATCGCCTTTGCCCGAGCCGAAGCGCCGCCCGGCGTGGCTTCCCTGTCGGAGGAGACACTGCCCGCCCTGACCTTCCTCGGGCTTCAGGGCATGCTCGATCCACCGCGGGCAGCGTCGGCCGGAGCCGTCAAGGCCTGCCGGAACGCCGGGATCCAGGTTAAGATGATCACAGGGGATCACGCCACGACCGCGCAGGCCATCGCCGCCAGGATCGGACTCGACGGACCCGTCATGACCGGTACCGACCTGACGGAATGCCCCGACGACCGCCTCCCTGAGGCGGCCGAACGCACCACGATCTTCGCTCGGGTCTCACCCGAGCAGAAACTGCGCCTCGTACGAGCGCTGCAGAGCCGCGGCCATGTGGTCGCGATGACCGGCGACGGCGTCAACGACGCGCCCGCCCTCAAACGTGCCGACATCGGCGTGGCCATGGGGTACGGCGGCACCGAGGTCGCCAAGGCCTCGGCGGACATGGTCCTCACCGACGACGACTTCGCATCGATCGAGGCCGCCGTCGAGGAAGGCCGCAGCGTCTTCGACAACCTCACCCGGTTCATAGTCTGGGCGCTGCCGGCCAACCTCGGCCTCGGGCTACTACTCGTCGTCGCGATCATAGCCGGGACCGCCCTGCCCATCCTGCCGGTCCAGGTTCTCTGGCTGAACATGGCCGCCGTGCTCGTGCTCGGCCTGCCGTTCGCGTTCGAACCCGCCGAGCCTGACCTCATGCGTCGGCCGCCGCGCGATCCGGCCAGCGCCCTGCTCACGCCCGCGCTCGCCCTGCGTGTGCTCCTCGTCTCCGCCATCCTCCTCACCGCCGCCTTCGGCCTCTTCAACTGGGAGCGGGCACACGAGGTACCCATCGCCGAGGCACGCACGGTCGTCGTCAACGT
>NZ_JABVEB010000002.1 GCF_014323665.1 Actinomadura sp. HBU206391
TATCTCCTCGTAGACCGTCGTACCACTTGGCACGGTGTCTACGGAAGCGGGAGGGGTCCCGCGGTGTTGTAGCCGGAGCGTCGCGCCCTATAACCGGTGAACCCGGGAAGTGGTGGTGTGCCGGGTGGGCGTCGGAGGCGGCCGTAGTACCGGTTGAGCCGGCCGGACAACATAACCGGCGGTGATGGGAAGGGCCGCTGCTTCGTCGATGCGCAGCGTTGTTAAGGAGGGGTCCGGTGAGTGCCGGTCAGGCTAGTCCCGCCGCGAAGGGATCACGTCCGCGTGATCCGGTCCCTGCCTTGCAGCATGCGCTTCACCGGGCGGCCAAGGTCGATCCCGGACGGAGATTCCTCGCCGAGGAGCCGGTCGAAGCCGAGCTCGGCTTGGAGCCGAAGCAGGCCAAGACCCGCATCATTCACCTTCAAGTCGGTGGTGACGGCTTTGAGTTCCTGGGCTTTCACCATTGGCTGGTGTGCTCCGGAGGGGATCGGGGCAAGCCGAAGGTGGCGTTCCTGGCTCGCTGGCCCGCGGACAAGGCAATGCAGCATGCTCGTGACCGGATCCGGGAGATCACCTCCCGGCGTTGGATGCTGCTACTGCCTGAGGCGATCGTAGAGAGCTGAATGCCTTCCTTCGCGGCTGGGCTGCGTACTTCCGCTATGGATACTCGGCCCAGCGCCTCAGCAAGATCAGACGATATGCCCAGTGGCGGCTGGCTCAGTTCCTCCGCAGACGCCACAGCTCCGGCGTTCGGCTGGCAGGTGCTGATCTGTTCCCAGCCGATCGACCTCGGCCTGATCAGCTTGTGGAATCACCGTCGCACCCAGGGGGGAAAGCCCTGGCGGGTGAAACCGAATACCGACGGTGAACGACGTCGGTGAGCCGTGTGCGGGAGAATCGCATGCACGGATCGAATCGGTGTGAGCTGGAAAACGGAGCACCCAGGCCACGGCCATCGGGGAAAGCAACAACCGACCGGGAAACCGGCGGAAGACAGGCCCCGAGCCCTACCGTCTGGAAACGCCGCCGCGCCAGCTCCCGACCCTACAGTTAACTTCGCTATAGCACTTAGTTAGTTCCACACGCCGTCTGTCGCTCGAATCTCTTTAAGGCTCATAGATTGGTCTTATCTTGAGGGCTGTGCTGCCTTATTTGGATGATGCTCATGGCATCGGTCGTGGAAACAGGAAGGCGCTCACTTTCTACCGACCGTACTCGGCCATCTGCCGCAACTTGCGGACCATATAGGTAACACGCTCGTGACCCGGATCGCACCGCGGTCCCGCTTCGAGCGCATCAGCGAGTAGGTGGAGCTCGCGGGGGTGCAACTTACTGTTCCCTACCCCTCTCAGTACAAAACGCACCATGACTCCCGTTTTGGCATCGCGCGCGACGAGCACCGAAGGCGGATCCTCGCCACGCATAGCTGGGTACCAGCCCAGCTTGACCTGACGTGTGGTCGCAAGGTCGCAGCGTCGTATGCCCGTCAAGTCCTTGACAATGAGCACGGTGCCGTTGAGCCATGCTCGCTGAAAGTCATAGCGCACTCGCCAGAACAGCGATGGCATAAGCAATATCCCAAGTGCACCCCAGAGAAGCGCTATCGAGTATCTATGGATCGCCGCCCAGACAGCCGCACCCTCGCCTGCAACGACGATAACGGACCAGATGACGGTTATGGTTCTAGGTGTAAGTTGTGAACGGTCCTTCGGCTGCGACCGCGTGACCCCCAGGGGCTGCCCGTCATCTGCTGTCATATGGTCATTATGCCTCATTGGGCCTACAGCAGCTCGGCTGCGGATATAGATTGCTCGGCCGGTTGGGCGCCGGCGGCATGGCTCAGGTGTATCTCGGTCGGTTGGCGGGCAGCATGGCGCGGTCAAGGTCATCAGGGATGAATTCGAGGGCCGATGCGCTGGTGCGCTTCCGGCGTGAAGTCGAAACCGTACGCGCGGTCCACAGCCCGTTTACGGCGCGGTCTACCGCGGATGTCCGCCCCCAGGTTCCAAGCCACGACGCCGCGCGGTCATGTAACCGCAGGGTGGTCAGACTGTGAAGAGCCGGAGTTTGACGCCGATGGAGTCGGCGAGGTTGGTCAGGTCATCGGGGTCGCTGGTGCGCTGGTGACGACGGAGGCTTGGTACTGGACGGCGGTGGTGACGACGATCGCGTTCACGACGTCGGCGGTCTCTGAGGCTCCACAGGCGACGCCAGCGGCGCGGCCGGTGCGCTGGTCGTCGGGGATGATGTCGCAGCCCTTGAGGACGCGGGAGATCTGGTGCTGGGGTCCGCCGCGCCAGGCTTGGGCGAGGACCACCACGGGCACGATCGGGCGGATGCGCGCTCTGGTCAGCCCATCATGCAGAGCGAGGAAGTCCGGGCTTCGCCACTCAGAATCCAGGAGCGCGCCGGTGTCGTAGACGATCGTGCGCACTATTCGGCCGCAGGGGCTCGTCATCAAGCGGCCCGGCTTCCATCAGGAACTCCCGGGCACGCTGCCGAGACACTTCGGGAAGCTCACCGCGCTCGTCCTCGTACTCGGTCACGAGCTCACGTGCGGCGGCGCGGCCTTTCGCGTGGAGGGTCGCAAGGTGGGCCTTCTCGACAGCGGCCTCGGCCAGCCATGCGGACACCGGCTTGCCCGCTTCCGCAGCCGCCGCCCTGATCGTTTCCACGATCTCGGGCGGTACCGAGATCGACAGCTTCTGTACGGTCATGTTCCCACCAAAGTGCACGGCCTTTTTCCTACCGCTTGGCCTCGGCCTCTCGGGTTGGACCCACCCATCGGCCGTGTTTCGCGAGCTGTGACGCTCGGCGCGGAGTGCGAAGTGGTGATCGGAGGAGCCAGCCGGGCTGATCAGCCGAACAGCTCCTCAACGGAATCCACGGTGGCGGCACGCTGGATCCATGTCTCGAGCTGGTCCAGATCGGTGCAGGAGATGATGCGCTCGCGGGCCTCGTCGGACACCGTCAGATGGCGGGCCTCCAGGAAAGAGAGGAGAGCCTTGGCCTCGCCCCGCGCCTCGCCCCGCGCCTCACCCTGGGCCTCCCCTATGGTGATGAATCGGCGGGCGAAGTCGCTCTCGAACTCGTAGGTGCTCGCCTTCATGATCTCCTCCAGGCAGTGACGGGCGACTACAGAGAGTTGCGACCGCACGTATTCATAGTACAGAAGGCCCCTGTCCTCATCGCCTTCCGTGACGGCATCGATCGCCGCGCACATCGCATCCAAGACGGCTTCCTGATGGGGGCCGTCCGCGTGCGCGGGCGCGCTTAGCACCGCGAGCTCGGGCAACCGCCGTGCCTCGGCGGGCTCCGTGGTCGGCGGGATCTGCGCCGGGGTCAGAACCAAGGGTGTGAGGACCCAACCTGGGTGACCGGTCTCGATCGGCTCCGCACAGGCGTCTGCGATCGCCTCATCGGGACACAGGACTAACAGCGCCACCGGGCACTCATGGCGAGCACGCAGCGTGGCGAGGTAGACCGGCCAGGTGAAGCGCTTGCGCCTGTCCGAACGGAGCTGCCGCTCCAGAACAATCCCCAGATCGGGGGAATTGGGGTCGCCCACGATGATCGTCCCGTCACACCGGAACTCAGTGGGATCGCAATCATTGAACACCTCCGATCCCAAGGAGATCTGTGCGAAGTCGGGCAGTTTGAAGCCGAAGACCGTCTGGAGCAGTTCGGCGGCGAGTTCAGGCCGGTTACGGAAGAGCTCCAGCGGCATCTCGTGATCGATAGACGGCACGATCGGTAAACTATCCGTAATCAAGCGACTGCATGAGGTTAACCATGAAGTTCGTGCTGCACCCTGGGTCGCCTGAGTGTTCTACGAGATCCACGACGGGAACCGGCTGGTCATCGTGATCATGATCGAGCACCGCGCCGACGCTTACTTCACGCCCGCGTCGAGTTCATAGACGTACACGGTGGGGTGGCGGGCGATGTCCTCCACCCGCCAAAAGTGCGGGTGTCGGCCTCGGCGTACAGTTTGCGTTTGCGGTCGCGTTCCTGCGAGTCGGGGGAGACGACTTCGACCATCAGCAGCACGTCCGCCGGCTGGTAGGCGGTCCGGCGCGGGCCGGGATGGGGCGAGCCCGGTCCGGGGTTGCGCATGCGCCCGCCGGGCCTCACCGGATCGCGCCGGAAGCCAGCGATCAGTCGTTCAGCGTGGCGACCTGGGCGGCCGGCGGGGCCTTGATGAGCACGGGCCCGCCCCACTGCGTGTAAGAGGCGGTGTGGAGCACCTTGGTGCTCTGCGGGGTCAGCATGGTGACCTCGTACTTGCGGGGCAGCCCCTTGTCGTCCACCCAGAGCCGCCAGGACAGCTCGGCCAGCCCGTTCTTGGCCATCTGGTCGAACGTGGGATCGGTCGCCATCGTCGCGGTCTTGGTGCGGCCGGTGTAGCGGCGGACCTGGGCGCCGTCCAGGGGCTCCGTGGTCGGCGTTCCGGTGAACGCGCCGTTTCGCACGAGGGCGAGCCCGGTGTCGGCGGAGACCTCGCGCAGGGACTGCTCGGTCTGGTTGTAGATGGTCGTGAAGACCTTGGCGAACGGGCCGAGCTCGGGGCTGCTCAGGTCCTGGCGGGAGAGCCGGATCCAGGGCTTGCCCGGCGCCTGCTCCTCGCCCTCGACCCGGGTGTAGATGACGCCGTCGGTCACCACCGCCTCGGTGGTGGTGGGCTCGGCCTTGTCCGACTCGATGATCGTCATTTGTGCGCTCGGCGACGGCGTGTCTGTACGGACCTGGGCCGTCACCTTCTCCTGCTGCTGTCTGTCCCCGGCCGTGGCGGACACGACGATCTCCGCGTGGAGCGTACGGGCGGCCTTCACCTGGCGAGAGATCACGTCGACCAGCGCGGCGGGCTGATCGGGCAGGGTGACCGGGGAGAGCGCAGCGACCGGAGCGGCGGTCTGCTTCTCCTTCGGCTTATCGTCACCGGAGCATGCGGCCGACCCCATGACGATGAGAACACCGGTGATGCCGATCGCTGCAAAACGCCTCATGTCCGGCAGCCTAACGCCGAGCGCGCCGGCGCCCCGGTGCCGACGGTCTTGAGTCTGATATTTGGGTCCGATCTTGGGCCCGTGGGCCCTTTTTCTGGGCCCAGCCGGTTGGTTGAGTGGAGGATTTGTCAGGACTAGAGGGGGGCCTCGGGTGTGTGGTACACGGCGGGACCGGGGCGAGGGCGCGGTCACTTATGTCACCGTAGTTCTTCTGGTGGCCTTGGTGGCGGCGGCGGCCGTGGTGGGAGGGGTCCCGCAGAACGTCGTCAGTGCGGTGTCGGCTGCGGTGTGCCGGGTGGGCGATGACAAGGACTGCGGTCCGGACGGTGTTCCCGGCGCGGGCGGGACGGGAAGTGCCTCGCCGGCCCCGAATGGCGGTTCGTCCACTCCGAATGGCGGTTCGCCGGTGCCGACCGTGCCCGGCTCGCCGGGTGGCACCGGCGGTGGGACCGGTGGCGGGACCGGTGGCGGGACCGGTGGTGATCCGAACGATCCGACGCTGCTCGAGTATCAGAACGCTTTGCGTGAGTCGAATGAGGCGAAGCAGGAGGCCTCGGCGGCCGAGAACGCGTTCGGGACGATCGACGAGGAGATCCAGGCCTTCCTCATTGACCTGATCGGTCTGACGGATGCGCAGAATTGTCTGACCAAGGGTGATATCGGGGCGTGTCTGTCCTCGGCTGCGCAGGTGGTTCCGTGGGGTAAGGCCTTCAAGATTTTGAAGTCGCTGCCCAAGGCCTACAAGTTGTGGAAGAAGTTCAAGAATCTGTGGGATCGGGTCAACGCGGCCCGTAAGCGTCGTCAGGCGGCCGAGTCCCGGCTGGAGAAGGCGCTTCAGGCGTGCAAGACCCGTCCGAAGAACAGCTTCGTGCCGGGCACGCCGGTGTTGCTGGCCGACGGTTCGCGAAGACCGATCGAGGATGTGCGGGTCGGTGATCGGGTGTGGGCGTCCGATCCCGTCACCGGCGTCAGCGGCTCCCGCCCGGTCACCGCTCTGATCACCGGGTCCGGCCACAAGGAGCTCATCGACGTCACCGTCGATCCCGACGGCCTTCCGGGCGGGCCGCGTGTCGTCGTGACCGCGACCGACGGGCACCCGTTCTGGGTGGCCAACGCCGCGGCGTGGATCGACGCCGAGAACCTGGTCTACGGCGACACCCTCATCGCTCCGGGCGGGCGTTCGGCCTCGGTGGTGGGCATCCGTGAACGCACCCGGGTGCAACGGGTGTACAACCTCACCGTCGCCGGCCTGCACACCTACTACGTCGCAGTCGGCGGTACCGACGTTCTCGTCCACAACCAGGGGCCCGAGGACGAATGCGGTCTCTCGCCCGACGACCTGGCCGACCTCGAGGAGGACGCGGCGCTCATGGCCCGGCACTCGGGCCGGGCGGACGAACTCGGCTTCTCGAGCGTCGACGATATGGCCGACCACCTCACCAACGTGATGAAACCGGGATCCGGAGCCATCAAGCGGAGCGATCTCAAGAATGGCCGGGAGGCTTGGTACGATGAGAGCAAGGGGCTTGTCATCATTCGTAACACGCAAGATCCCACGCGCAGCACTGTTTATCGGGGAACATTGGACGACCTACTCAAGTTGACGTGATTCTCACATGAACTGGGAAATCAGCAAGAGCGGCGGGGTCGACCTGTCGGTGGATCGCGAGGAATTCGCCATCATCGCGGTCTGTCTTTCCCGGCTGAAGCATGTCCTGACGTCCGAGCAACTGGAGCAGGCGCTGAAGATGTCTAGGGACGAGCTCGACGCGCTCTCTTGGAACATGTCGATGGCTCAGGGCGACTATCACCGGAAATTCGGTGGCGGCCCCCAGGTCGAGTTGTCGTGACCAAGGGAGAGCGGTGACCGTGGCCGACTGGAGCATAGAGAGCAGAGACGAGATCATCCTGCATCTGAGCATGGCCGAGGCGCGGGCGATCGTCGGCGGCGTGCTTTCTTTCGTCCCCCGGTTTCATGATGAATTCATGGACACGATACTCGGTATCGACTTCCCCGAGTTCAGCGACTTCGCCGGTCGCCTGGAAACGCTGATGGAGGAGCTGCCCGGCATCCGGGATGCTGACTGATCATTGTCCGCGAGCCTGCGCGCGGACGGTTCCGCGGCGCGATCCATGGAACCGTGACGTGCGAGCCCACGTCCAAGTCGTGAGCTGACGAAGAGCATTCCCACGCTCACGGATGGCGACCCATGTCGGCGGTGGTCGAATTCGGTTCGCGGCCGTGACCGACAGATCCGCCGGATTGTCTCCTCGGGGCCTTTTGCTCGGTCGTGCTGTTTGGTTGGGTGGAGTTTCGCTCTGCGTCAAAAGGAGGACCTCGGGGTGCGTGGTGGGCGGTGGGACCGGGGCGAGGGGACTGTCAATTACGTCACGGTGGTCCTGCTGGTGGCGGTGGTCGCGGCGGCCGCCGTGGTGGGGGGAGTACCGGGGAAGGTCACCAGTGGGATCTCGGCCGCGGTGTGCCGGGTCGGTGACGAGGGTTGTGACTCTGGTGGCCCGGATGGGGGTCCTTCGCCGACACCGGGTGGCGGTTCGCCCGGTGTGCCGGTTTCTTCGCCGGATGTGGCCGGTTCTCCACCGGGTGCAGGTGCCGGTGGTGGTGACACGGACGATCCGACGCTGCTCGAGTATCAGAACGCTTTGCGTGAGTCGAATGAGGCGAAACAGGAGGCTTCGGCCGCCGAGGGCGAGTTCGGGACGCTGGATGAGGAGCTCCAGAGTTTTCTGATCGATCTGATCGGTCTGACGGATGCGAAGAACTGCCTGGGCAAGGGTGATATCGGGGCGTGTTTGTCGGCTGCCGCGCAGGTGGCGCCGTGGGGTAAGGCCTTCAAGATTTTGAAGTCGCTGCCCAAGGCCTACAAGTTGTGGAAGAAGTTCAAGAGTCTGTGGGATCGGGTCAACGCGGCCCGTAAGCGTCGTCAGGCGGCCGAGTCCCGGCTGGAGAAGGCGCTTCAGGCGTGCAAGACCCGTCCGAAGAACAGCTTCGTGCCGGGCACGCCGGTGTTGCTGGCCGACGGTTCGCGAAGACCGATCGAGGATGTGCGGGTCGGTGACCGGGTGTGGGCGTCCGATCCCGTCACCGGCGTCAGCGGCTCCCGCCCGGTCACCGCTCTGATCACCGGATCGGGGCGCAAGGACCTGGTCGATGTCACCGTCGCCCCTGACGGCCTTCCGGGCGGATCGCGGGTGGTCGTGACCGCGACCGACGGGCACCCGTTCTGGGTGGCCAACGCCGCGGCGTGGATCGACGCCGAGAACCTGGTCTACGGCGACACCCTCATCGCTCCGGGCGGGCGTTCGGCCTCGGTGGTGGGCATCCGTGAACGCACCCGGGTGCAACGGGTGTACAACCTCACCGTCGCCGGCCTGCACACCTACCATGTGACCGCCGGCGGTACCGACGTTCTCGTCCACAACCAGGGACCAGAGGACGAATGCGGCCCTGGCGATCCGACCGTCAAGAGACCCGACGACTTCCCCGTCGATCCTCCGAGCGGGCCGATCACCGGCGGGGTCCCCGCCAAGTTCAGGGATCACTTCCAGCGGCACAAGGCACTGCTGGAAGCGATCACCGGAAAGAAATACAAGAAGTTCAAGGAGGACGGGCCGACCTTCCTCAAGGACCTCGACGACATGATCAAGAACGGGACGCTGAAGTACGAGGGACCCGGGAGCATGAAGAAGGGCACCGAGTGGGGGTACGTGTTCCGCAATGACCAGGTGACGCTGGTGCTGAACAAGGATGGCTCGTTCCGTACGCTCCTGGAGCGCGGGAAGGGCATCGATCTGAGCATCATCATCGACAAGGCGTGACGGGGGAACGGAAAGATCTCATGGTCGATAACGCGCTGGATCGGCTTGTCTCGTTGCTTCGGCAGGAGGTCATAAATAACGTACTGGTCACCGGATATGTTGATCGGTCTGAGCGAATTCCCCAGTTCCGGCCGGTGCCGGACACGGTGTACCTCGAACTCGGCCACGGCCTTCTCCGGATGGACGCGATCGGCCAGTACGACCAGTTGAAGCTCTCTCACGTGGCCGAGATCGCGCTGGAGGACATCGTCGTCGACGAGGACGATGAACCGGCGGTCGGTTCATACGAACGGACGTTCCTGACCTTCGGATCGACGGAGCCCCGTTGTACGGGCCTGCGTTACTGGACCGATGAGAGGTCCGACCCCGGCGCGGGGGTCGTCAAGTGTCTCGGGATCGAGATCGACGACGTGGATACGATTTTCGCCGACCCCACCTGGCACTTCGGTATCCACCTCGGCACCGCCGAGCATCTCCAGAGGTGGCGACGCGATCATTTCGACCCGGCACGCGGGATGCGTGAGGTCTCCTGGTCTCGTTCGCACGACGCCAAGGACGTGAGTTGACGGCCCACCGGCTTCTCGGCGTTGCCCACTCGCATATTTCTGAACAGTCCTTGTCGTTGTCAAGGGTGGGACTCAACGGATCTCGTGTAGTGCGATTGGGCCTTTAGGCTCTTTCTTCCCATCCGGGCCCTTGATTGGGTGGAGGATCGTCGACGGCAGGGGGCCTCGGTGCGTGTGCGGTTGGATCGGGGCGAGGGCGCGGTCAATTACCTCGCGGTGATCCTGCTGGTCGCCGCTGTGGCGGCGTCGCTGGTGGCGGGGGGCGTGCCGCAGAAGGTCACGGGCGGGATCTCCGGCGCGGTGTGCCGGGTGGGCGGTGACAGGGACTGCGACCAGGGCGGTGGGACCGATTCCGCGGTCAGTCCTCCGGCGACTCCGAGCGGTGGTGGGTCGACCGGGCCGGCGGTGCCGGCGCCCGGTTCCTCGGCACCCGCCGTCCCGCCCACCGCGCCGGGGGATACCGGGGGCGGTCCCGGTGGAACCGATCCGAATGATCCCGCGGAGCTGGAGTTCCAGAACGCCATCGACGAGTCGGGGGCGGCGCAGCTGGAGATGGGCGCCGCCGACGGAGAGTTCGGCCGGTTCGACGAGGAGATCAAGGCTTTCCTGGCGGACCTGATCGGTATCACCGATGCCCAGAATTGTCTCACCAAGGGTGACATCGGGGCCTGCCTGACGGCCGCCGCCGGGGTGGTGCCGTGGGGCAAGGCGTTCAAGATCCTTAAATCGATTCCCAAGGCGTACAAACTGTGGAAGAGGTTCAAGAGCCTCTGGGACCGGGTCAGCGCCGCCCGCCGGCGTAACCAGGCCGCCACGACGCGGCTGGAAAAAGCAGCACGAGTCTGTACGGCGGGCACCGGCAACAGCTTCGTGCCAGGCACGTCGGTGTTGCTGGCCGATGGTTCGCGAAGACCGATCGAGGACGTCGCCGTCGGCGATCGCGTATGGGCGACCGATCCAGTGCTCGGGCGGAGCGGGCCCCGGGCGGTGACCGCGCTGATCACCGGGGCGGGCCGCAAGAATCTGGTCGACATCACCGTCGATCCCGACGGGCTTCCCGGCGGGCCCCGCGTCACGCTCACCGCGACGGACCGGCATCCCTTCTGGGTCGCCAACGCGGCCGCATGGGTCGACGCGCGTGATCTGTCCTACGGCGACGCCCTGGTCACTTCGGACGGCGGACCGGCGTCGGTGCTGGTCACCCGCGAACGCTCCCGGGTCCTGCGGGTGTACAACCTGACCGTCGGCGACCTCCACACGTACTATGTGGAAGCCGGGACCACACCGGTCCTGGTGCACAACGCCGCTTGTTTCAACATGATCCCCCTCGGTGGGGGGTCGATGCAGTCCCCCGCCGGCCTGGTGTACAACCCCGGGTCCGTCCACGGTCATCGGTTGCGGCACCTGCTGGCCCATGGCTCACGTTCGCAGCCGGATCCCGGCAAACTGATCAACACTCAGTTCAAGACGTATGGCAGAGATCTGCTGCAAACCGTTGACAAGGCATGGGCGAAGAGGGGAAAGCCGACCCACAGCACTGATCGCACCGACGAGTATGTGATCGACATGGGTGAGGACGTCGGTACGCGCGGAGAGAGGTTCATCAAGATCATCGTAGAGAAGGACTCGAATAGAATCTTGACGGCGCATCCCACGCCGATCTGATCTCCTAAGTGCGGTGCATGATGTGTTGCGAACCCTTTAAACCGTCCGAGCCCTTCGAACGTTCGACGAGCCGGCCATGAAGAAGTACTTGTGCGGGCAATGCCGAGCCGGTTGGGCCGGCCGGTATCGAATCATCCGGACAGGCCTCATGGTGTGGGTCTGCGAGGAGTGCGATTCGCTCTGGCTGGACGACCGGAGAACGGGAAAAGGGGTGAGCCTGGGGGCTCCAGACCTCGAGCTCGACCAGATACTGGCTCCACCCGACAGTAACCTCTACATGTACGTAGAGCGATATGCCGGCCCGGGGACACCGACGGATTGGCAGCAGATCGAGCCTGTCGACGATGAGTCGTAAGTCCGCCGCAGAGCAGGGGGTCAGGCGCCCTTGCAGATGTTCTGGTCGGCGCGGACCTCGCGGGCGCCGGTGGGGCCCTGGCCCTTCAGTCCCTTCCAGTCCTTGCCGAGGATCAGGTAGACGACCCCCGCTGACACCGACTTGCTCGCCTGGGGCTTCACGCCCGGCACCAGTTCGGCGAGCGTGGCGGCGTTCCGCGCGGCGCCGGCGCCGTACAGGATCCGGGTCTTGGCCGCGGTGCCGCTCCGCAGCGCGCCCGGTGTGCCGACGATCCTGTACCGCTTCGCCTTGAGCCGGTCCGCGACCTCCGCGGCCTGGGCGGCGGGGCCGGCGCCGTTGTCGACGCGCACCCTCAGGACGCTGCGGTTCACCGACTTCTCGGCGGCGGACTTTCCGGTGGTGGGCGTCGGCACCGGATCGGGCACCTTGGTGTCCTTGCGGATGGCCTCGAAGAGCGGCTCGGCCTGCGCGCGGTCCAGTGCGACCCGGTTCGGATCCGGTGCGTAGGCGCCGAAGGGCACCGTCACGAAGCGCACTCCGCCGGCGTCCATGCCCTTGATGCTGCCCGCCAGCTTGCGCATGTCACCGACGCTGAAGTCCTTGTCGGTGCTGATCGACTTGGTGGCCGCGTTGAGGAAGCGGACGAACTTGCCGGGATCGGTCAGCATGTCCGAGCTGCCGGCCTTCTGCACCACCGCGGACATGAACTTCTTCTGCCGGTCGATGCGGTCGAGGTCCGAGCCGTTGCCCAGCCCGCCGGTACGGGTGCGCACGTAGCCGAGGGCCGCGTCGCCCTTGACGGTCTGGCGGCCCGCGGGGAGGTTCAGCCTGGCCTTACGGTCGTTGATGGCGCGCGGAAGGCAGATCTCGACCCCGCCGAGCGCGTCCACCACCTGCTTGAAGCCCACGAAGTCGATCACGACGAAGTGATCGATGTGGATTTGCGTGAGCTCCTCGATCGTCTGCCAGGTGCACGAGGGGCCGGCGAAGGCGAACGCGGAGTTGATCATGCCGAACTGGGCGGGGGTGGCCGAGCTGTTCTTCCTCTTGCACGAGGGGATGTTCACCATCAGGTCGCGCGGGAAGCTGATCCCGATCGCCTCGTCACCCCCCGGCGACAGATGCAGGAGCATCGTGGTGTCGGCGCGCGCCCCGTCCAGCGTGCCGTAGGCGGCGTTCTCGCCGGCCCGGCTGTCGGAGCCGATGAGCAGGATGTTGACGGCCTTGCTCTGCTTTTTCGGCCGGTTCTGGCCGAGCAGGCCGTTGATGTCCTGCTTGTCGATGTTCCCCTGGAGCTGCCGGTAATAGGCATAGCCGGCACCGGCTCCGGCGATCAGGATCGCCACCATCGAGAACGCGGTCCACTTGAGGACGCGCCTTCGCCCGCTGCGCTTCTTCGGCGGGGCCTCGCCGTCTCCGGGCGGCGTCGACTCGGCGGCGGCCTGGTCGGCCGGGCCCGAACCGGTCTCGGCGGCCGTGCCACCGTTCGGCTCGCCGCCCTCGGGTCCGCCGCCCCCGTGCTTCGATGATTCAGACATGCGAGTGCCGCTCGATCGCCGCTTCCACAGTGGCTCCCCGGTGTAGAACGCTCCGCCGCATTATGCCGGAACATCCGCCCGCCCCGGACGTCGCCGGACGTGCGTCACCCGGGCGCATGCTCATGGCGAGTATCCTGCCCCACCGTGAGTACCGACGCCGTGCACGTGACGATCATCCTGCCCTGTTACAACGAGCAAGATCATGTCATCGACGAGGTCGAGCGTATCTGCAAGGCCATGGACGCGAGCGACATGACCTATGAACTGCTCGCGGTCGACGACTGCTCGACCGACCAGACCCTGGCCAGACTGGAAGACGCGGCTCCCGGCTTCCCGAACATGCGTGTGATCCCGTTCCGGCACAACAGCGGGTCCGGCACAGTACGGCGTATCGGTTCCCAGCAGGCCCGCGGGGACATCGTCGTGTGGACGGACGCCGACATGTCCTACCCGAACGAGCGGATCCCCGAACTGGTCGGGATGCTGGACGACGACCCGACGGTCGACCAGGTGGTCGGGGCGCGGACCTCGGAGGAAGGGTCGCACAAGGCGTTGCGCGTGCCGGCCAAGTGGTTCATCCGAAAGGTCGCCGAGCGGCTGGCCGGTTCCGAGATCCCCGACCTCAACTCCGGCCTGCGGGCGTTCCGGCGTCCGGTCGCGGAGCCCTACCTCAAGCTGCTGCCGCCCGGATTCTCCTGCGTCACGACGATCACGCTGGCCTTCCTGTCCAACCAGCACACCGTGCGCTACGTGCCGATCGACTACTTCAAGCGGGCGGGCAAGTCCAAGTTCCACTTCACCAAGGACGCCTACCGCTACATCCTGCAGGTGCTGCGGATGGTCATGTACTTCAATCCGCTCAAGGTGCTCATGCCGCCGGCGATCTGGCTGATCGTGATCGGCACGGTGAAGGGCGTCGTGGACATGTTCCGGCACCCGTTCTACTTCCCGGCCAGCACGGTCATGGTCATTCTCTCCGGGTTGATCATCGGGTCGCTCGCGCTGCTGGCGGATCTGATCGTTCGCTCCCGAGGCGCGTGACGTGCGGATCGGGATCGTCGGCCCGACCCATCCGTACAAGGGCGGCGGGGCGCAGCACACCACGGAGCTGGCCCACAGGCTGACCGCCCTGGGCCATGACGTTGTGATCGAGTCGTGGCGCGCGCAGTATCCGTCCTTCCTCTATCCCGGCCGCCAGACGATCTCGGAGCCCGAGGGCGAGCCGTTCCCGAACGCGCGGCGCGACCTCGACTGGCGCCGCCCCGACGGCTGGGTGCGCTGCGGCCGGCGGCTGCGCGGCGCCGACCTCGTCGTGCTCGTGCTGCTCAGCCCGGTGCAGGTGCCCGCCTACCTCGGCATCCTGTACGGCCTGCGCCGGCGGACCAGAGTGGTCGCGCTCTGTCACAACGTCCTGCCGCACGAGCGCAAGCCGTACGACCGGCCGCTGGTGAAGGCCCTGCTCCGGCGGGTCGACCAGGTGCTGGCGCACTCACAGGAACAGGCCGAGGTCGCCCGAGGGCTCGCCGCCGCGCCGGTGAACGTCGCCGCCCTGCCCCCGCACCTGCCGGCCAGGGCCATGGTCAAGTCCGCCGGAGGGGTACGGAACCGGCTGCTGTTCTTCGGCATGGTCCGCCCGTACAAGGGCCTCGACCTGCTGCTGCGCGCGCTCGCCCGGGTGCCGGGCGTGTCGCTCACGGTGGCCGGGGAGTTCTGGGGCGGCCTGGACGAGACCCGCGCACTGATCGCGGAGCTGGATCTCGGCGAGCGGGTGGAGCTGCGGCCGGCGTACGTCGCCTCCGAGGACGTGCCGGGGCTGTTCGCCGAGGCGGACGCGCTCGTGCTGCCCTACCGCTCCGCCACGGCCAGTCAGAACGCCTGGCTCGGCCACGAGCACGGCCTTCCGGTCATCGCCACCCGGGTGGGGGCCCTGGCCGACCACGTCACCGACGGTGTGGACGGGCTGCTCGTCGAGCCGGGCTCGGTCGAGGCGCTCACCGAGGCGGTCGACCGGTTCTACGCGGAGGGCGAGCCGGAACGGCTGCGTCAGGGCGTGAAGGCCGTCGACCCCGACCCCTTCTGGGCGGCGTACGCCACCGCACTACTGTCCTCCGGCGAGCCTGGTGGGCCTCAGGGGCCCAGTAGTGTTAGGCGGCGTGGGTAAGGAACGCGCGGCGCAGCTCGAGTACTCCGAGTTCCAGGCCGCGATGCTCGACGAGGCCAAGCGCCGCCGCAAGGCCGCCAAGATCATCGCTGTGCTCGCGCACTTCCTGGGCCGCGACCCTGGCCCCGAGGGCGACGCGTCCTCGGTGCTGGACGGGCTGATCGTCGCCGACATCGGGTGCTCGGCCGGGTTCATCGCCGACGAGCTGGCCTCGGCGGGCGCCCGGCGGGCGCTCGGCGTGGACATCGACGTGCCCGGGCTGCGCAAGGCGGCCGAGCGGTTCGGCGAGCGGGTGGCCTTCGTCTGCGGCGACGGCACCGCGCTGCCCTTTCCCGACCGGTCGATGGACGTCCTGGTCTTCAACCACATCTACGAGCACGTGGTCGACCCGGATGCCGTCGTGCGGGAGATGCACCGGGTGCTCGCCGACGACGGCGTGCTGTACCTCGGCCTCGGCAACCGGCTGGGCGTGATGGAGCCGCACTACAAGTTGCCGTTCCTTTCGTACCTACCGCCCTCGCTCGCCGACCGGTACGTCAGCATGTCCGGCCGCGCCGACCAGTACTACGAGCGCTACCGGACCAGGCGCGGGCTGCGGCGGATGCTCGGCGACTTCCACATCTGGGACTACACCTTCCCCGTGCTGGCCTCGCCGGAGCGGTTCGCCGGTGGGGAGCTGTTCGCCGGCGCCGCCGGACGGGCGGCCCAGGGCGGCCTCGCGCGGACACCGCGCGCCGCGCTGCGGGCCGTCCTGCCGGTCGTGCCGACCTACCTGTGGATCGCCACCAAGTCGCCCCGGAGGCCTCTCGGGCCGGCGCTCCCGCAGCCCCCCGAGCCCGTACGCACCCCGTGAACGGCACGCGGAAGAGGCTGATCCGGCTCGGGTTCCTCGTCGTCGCCCTGGGATTCGGGGTCTGGGCGATCGCGGGCCGGTGGTCGGAGGTGGCCGACGGCTTCGCCAGGCTGTCCTGGCCGCTCCTGGCGGGCTCCCTCGTCGCCGTGCTGGCCTCGCTGACGGCGGGCATGCTGATGTGGCGGGCGCTGCTGGCCGATCTCGGCTCGTCGCTCCCGTTCGCCGACGCGGCCAAGGTGTTCTTCGTGGGGCAGCTCGGCAAGTACATCCCCGGCTCGCTCTGGCCCGTGCTCGCGCAGATGGAGATGGGTAAGGATCTCGGCGTCCCGCGCTCCCGCAGCGCCGCCGCGTTCTTCCTGACCTATCCGATCTATCTGGCCAGTGGTCTGTCGGTGGCCGTCGTCACCCTGCCCGCGTTCGCGGGTGACTCGGTGGCGCGCTACGCGTGGCTGCTCCTGCTGTTGCCGGTCCTGGTCGTGGGACTGCACCCCCGCGTCGTCAACGCCGTGCTCGGATTCGGGCTCAGGCTGCTCAAGCGGCCGCCCCTGGAGCGCCCGCTGACCCGGCGCGGCGTGCTGACCTCCGTGGGGTGGGCGTTCGCGGGCTGGGCCGCGTACGGCGTGCACCTGGCGCTGATCGTGGCCGGGCTGGGCGCGACCGGGGCCAAGGCCATGACCCTGTCGTTCGGGGCGTTCGCGCTCGCCTGGTGCCTGGGGTTCATCGTGGTCGTCGCCCCGGCGGGGGCCGGGGTGCGCGAGGTCGCCATGGTGGCGGCACTGGCGCCGGTTCTCGACGGAGGGACGGCGATCGCGGCGGCGCTGTGCTCGCGGATCGTCGTGTCGGTGGGAGATCTCGTCTGCGCCGGGCTCGCCGGCCTGGCCGCCCGCCATGCGAAGGTCGCTCCGGTGGAGACCGGCGGGGCGCGAAAGTGATCGGCCGGTTCAGCCGGCCGGGCCGGTCGGGGCCGCGCCGCCGGCCCGCACGGAGCCGGCTCGCGGTGCCGTACGCCTGAGAGCGACGGCCACCGCCGCCCAGAGAAGGTCGGCGACGGTCAGCACGACCCGCGAGGCCAGGGCCACCACGAGCGGACCCCCGCCCGGCAGACCGGGAGCGAGCGCGATCACGAGGGCGGCCTCGCGGGCGCCGAGCCCGCCGGGCGCGATGACGACGAGGAAGCCGGCCGTGAAGGCGAGCGCGTAGGCCCCGGTGGACAGGAAGAACCCGGCGTCGCCCAGCGAGCGGGTCAGCAGCCAGGCGTGCGCGCCGAACAGGCACCAGGCGAGCAGGCTCCAGCCGGCCGCCCGCGCCATCGCGCCGAGGGGGACGGCCCCGGTCACCGGCGGCCGCCGGGCGAAGGCCAGCGTGCGGTCGAGCAGGGCGACGATCACGCGCGGATGCAGGCACGCCGCCAGGGCCGGCGCGAGGAGCAGCAGCCACCAGTAGCGCCTCGTCGCCTCGGCCGAGGTCAGGGGCAGCGTCACGGCCGCCACGGCGCAGCCGGTCGCGATCGTGACGGCCATGGCCAGCAGCGTGGCGCCCGCCCCGTGGCGCCGGGGGACGTCGTGCTCGCGGGCCAGCTCGACCTGGCCGACCAGTGCCCACACCGAACCGGGGACGTACTTGCCGAGCTGGGCGAGGAACATCACCCGGATCGCGGCCGGCACGGGCAGCGGTGAGCCCAGGCCGGCCAGCAGCGCACGCCACGCCAGCATCGAGGCGCCCAGCCCGGCGAGACCGGCGCCCAGCGCGCCGGTGACCGTCCACGCCGACAGCCGGGCCAGCGCGTGGCCGATCTCGGCCCACCGGGAGACCAGCCCGTACGCGCATAACGCCAGCGCGACGAGGACGAACGCCGCGCGCGCCAGGCGGCTCGATGACCAGGAAATCATCAACTCAGAGTAGGGGCTCGGGCACAGCCGCGCGGCGAGCGCGCGCTCGGGCCGCCGGAGCCGCCAGATCTGGAGCGTGAAGCTGAGCGATGCCAAGGCGTTTCTGGGACATCAGGTGCACGTATGCCGCTACCGAGAGGCGGGCACCCTGCTCCGCTGGATGGGCGAGGACCTGCGCGGCAAGCGGGTCCTCGACGTGGCCGGCGGCGACGGTTACTGGGCGGGACGGGCCGCCAAGCGCGGTGCCGAGGCGGTCTCGATCGACCTCGCCCGACGCAAGATGTTGTACGGCCGGACGCTGACCCACGCGCCGCCGCTCATCGAGTCCGACGCGCTGACGCTGCCCTTCGCCGACGCCGCCTTCGACGCGGTCCTGTCGGTCTGCGCGATCGAGCACTTCGACGACGGCGGCCGGTCGCTGGACGAGATGGGCAGGGTGCTCAAGCCGGGCGGCGAGATCCTCATGTCCGCCGACGTGCTGAGCCGAGCCGACGAGTGGCCGAAGCTGCGCGACGCGCACCGGTCCAAGTACTCCGTGAAGCACACCTACACGCACGAGAGCCTCGGCGAACTGCTCGGCGACCGTGGTCTCGACCTGGTCGACCACTCCTACCAGTTCCGCGGCAGGGCGGCCGAGCGGCTCTACCTCTCGCTGTCCGCCTACGGCGGCAGGATCGGGTTCAACGCGGCCGCGCCGCTCACTCCGCTGGTCGCGCTGGCCGACCGGCGGGCGCCCAACGAGCGGGGCAGCATTGTCTTGATCCGCGCGCGGAGGCGTTTCTGACCCCACAAAACTGGCGACCGGCGTAGGCTGCCGGATTGGGGAGTGATCCCCCACCGACCGAGCCTTGGGGAGGATCGTGGCGCTTGGGGTTCTCGTGGACGCCACTGTCGTGCACGCCGATCGTGGGGCGCTCGGCCGTTACGTCGACGGTCTGGTCGTCGCCCTCTGCGCCGCCGGTGCCGATCTCACCGTCGCCTGCCAGCGGTCCGACGAGGAGCGGTACGGGCGGCTCGTACCCCCGGCCCGGGTGGTCGCGGGCCCGCCCGCGATAGTGCATCGGGCGACGCGGCTGGCCTGGGAGCAGACCGGCCTGCCCCGCATCGCCGCGCAGGTGGGCGCCGACGTGATCCACCTGCCCTACTACTCGATGCCGATCCAGGCGGGCCGGCCCACGGTCGTCACCATCCACGACGCCGCGTTCTTCACCGAGCCCGAGGCGCACAACCCGGTGCAGTCCACCTACATCAAGTCGGCCACCCGTACGGCGTGCCGCCGCGCCACCCGGCTGATCGTGCCGTCCAAGGCGACACGAGACGATCTCGTACGGCTGCTCGGCGCCGACCCGACCCGGATGGACGTGGCCTATCACGGCGTCGACCATGACGCCTTCCACCGGCCGAGCGAGGACGAACGGCGGCGGCTGTCCGACCGGCTCGGCTTGCGCGGCCGCCCGTACATCGCCTTCCTCGGAGCCCTCGAACCCCGCAAGAACGTGCCGAACCTCATCCGCGGCTGGGTCCAGGCGGTGACGCGGCAGCCCGACCCGCCCGTGCTGGTCCTCGCCGGCAGCGGCGGCTGGGACGACGAGGTCGACAGCGCGATGGCGACGGTGCCACTGGAACTACAGGTGATCCGGCCCGGTTATCTGCGGTCGTCGTCACTGCCCGGGTTCTTCGGCGGCGCCCTCGTGGTGGCGCTGCCGAGCCGCGGCGAGGGGTTCGGGCTGCCGGTCCTCGAGGCCATGGCATGCGGCGCGCCGGTGCTGACCACGCGGCGCGCCTCGCTCCCCGAGGTCGGCGGCGACGCGGTCGCCTACACCGAGCCCGACGCCGCCGGCATCGGCACGGCGCTGCGGGAGCTGATCGACGACGGGGCGCAGCGCAAGACCCTGGCCGACGCCGCCTACGCGCGCTCTCAGGAGTTCACGTGGGCGACCTCGGCGGAGGCCCATCTGGCCGCCTACCAGCGGGCCGTCGAACAGTAGCTTCGAGCAGGACCTCGGGCGGCGCCCGAGACGCGCAACCGTTCAGCGCTGCTTATCAATTCGGTCCACAACTTCTCGCTGGACCTGAACGGTCGGAAGGCGCACACTGAATATGCGAGCGAGGAAAGGGCCCGATCGGGCCACCTGACCTCGGTGTCGCCCCGCGGGAACGTCCCGGGCCGTGGCCACGGCCCACGGCCTAGACCGTCACTTCGACCGGCAAGGACCCTCCCATGTCATTCATGCTCGCTCTCTTCGTCGTGCTCGCCGCACTGGCCCCGATCTTCGGCGCCGACAGCCGAGACGGCCTCGACTGGACCTCCGGCAACTTCTGGCTCCGCCGCCGTTCGGGCCGCCGATCCTCGGGCGCATCCGCCGTCAGAACGAGCGGTAGTCACGAATCGACATCCGCGGACCCCGCCTCGGCGGCCGCGTGCCGTACAGCTCCAGTAGCCGGGTGACCCGGTAACGGTGCCCCGCATACGGTTCCAGCAGCTCCAGCATCCCGGCGTCGTCCACCTTGCGGCCGGCCAGCGACCAGCCCACCAGCGCGGGCAGGTTGTAGTCGCCGACCGAGACGGCGTCGGGATCGCCGACCGCCCGCTGCCGGATCTCGGCAGCGGTCCACACCCCGATGCCCGGCAGCGAGCGCAGGCGCCCCTCGCCCGCGTCCTCCTCGAGGCGTGACGCCACCCGGGCCGCGTTCATGATGGTGCGAGCCCGTACGGCCTCGGCGCCCGACCGGTGCCACTCCCACGAAGGGATGCGGGCCCACACGGCGGGCGGCGGTGGCACCCTCATGCCGGGTGCGCTCGGCGGGCCCGGTGCGGGATCGCCGAAGCGCCACAGCAGATGGCGCCATGCCCGCCATGCCTCGGCCCCCACCACCTTCTGTTCGAGTACCGCCGGCACGAGGGCCTCGAAGACCCGCCGGGTGCGGCCGATCCGCAGGCCGGTCCGCCCGTCCGTCGCGTCCCGTAGGGCCGGATGGGCGGGTGCGAAGGAGCCCGGGTCGTCCTCGGCGCCGAGCAGCTCCGGCACTCCGTCGAGCAGCCATTCCGCTCCCTGGCCCCAGGCGGCCGCCTCGATCACCCCGAGGTCCGGGCGCGCGCTGAGCCGCAGCGTGCCCGGGCCGTCGGGGCTCATGACGGCCCGCCAGACCGCACCGTCCGGCGTGATGCGGAACGCGGGGTCGCCCGAGCCGCGCCGGTGCGGTGACAGCGTCAGCCGGATGTCGACCGGCCACGGCGGCCGCCATTCCCTCGAGAGCATGCGTTCAGTGTGCCGCCGGCGGGCCGATGCCGTGGACAGGTGCCGTGGACAGGTGCCGTGGACAGGCGGCATGGCCATGGCGGCATGGTCAAGGCGGCGTGGTCGGGTGCCCTGCCGGGAATAGATCCACTACCTGCGGCGTATGGTTCCGACATGAGCGATCTCGCCGAGAACTCCCGGTCGAATCCCACGTCGGCGACCGCACTTCCGTCGGCGAACGCCCTGCGGCGGGCGCTCGCCCGGGCCCGGGACGGAAAGACCCTGGACCTCTCCGAGGCCACGACGTTGCTGCACGCCCGCGGTGAGCAGCTCGACACGCTGCTGGAACACGCCTCCCGCACCCGGGACGCCGGACTGGAGGCGGCCGGGCGGCCGGGTGTCATCACCTACAGCCGCAAGGTCTTCATCCCGTTGACGCGGCTGTGCCGGGACCGCTGTGGCTACTGCACCTTCGCCACGGTGCCGCACCGCGTCGAGGCCCCTTATCTCAGCCCCGACGAGGTGCTCGAGATCGCGCGCCAGGGCGCCGCCATGGGCTGCAAGGAGGCGCTGTTCACCCTCGGCGACCGGCCCGAGGACCGCTGGAGCGCGGCCCGCGAGTGGCTGGACGCGGGCGGCTACGACGACACGCTGTCCTACGTGCGGGCCATGGCCATCCGGGTGCTGGAGGAGACCGGCCTGCTGCCGCACCTCAACCCCGGCGTGCTGAGCTGGCGCGACTTCCAGCGGCTCAAGCCGGTGGCCCCCTCGATGGGGATGATGCTGGAGACCACCGCGACGCGGCTGTTCACCGAGAAGGGCGGCCCGCACTTCGGCTCGCCGGACAAGGACCCGGCCGTACGGCTGCGGGTGCTCGAGGACGCGGGCCGCTGCAACGTGCCGTTCACCACCGGCATCCTCATCGGCATCGGCGAGACGGTCGAGGAGCGTGCCGACGCCCTGTTCGCGATCCGCCGCACCATGCGGGAGTACGGCGCGATCCAGGAGGTCATCGTCCAGAACTTCCGCGCCAAGCCCGACACGAAGATGCGCGACACCCCGGACGCCGAGCTCGAGGAGCTCGCCGCGACCATCGCCGTCGCCAGGCTGGTGCTCGGCCCCAAGGCACGGATCCAGGCGCCGCCGAACCTGGTCGACTCACAGTACGAACTGATGCTGCGGGCCGGGATCGACGACTGGGGCGGGGTCTCCCCGCTCACCCCCGACCACGTGAACCCCGAGCGACCCTGGCCGCAGATCGACGATCTGGCCGGCCGCACCGCGGCCGCGGGGTTCACGCTGCGCGAGCGCCTGACCATCTATCCCGAGTACGTCCGGCGCGGCGAGCCCTGGCTCGACCCCCGGCTGTCGGCTCATGTCGCCGCGCTCGCCGACGAGCGAGGGCTGGCGCGCGAGGAGGCACGACCCGAAGGGCTGCCCTGGCAGGAGCCGGACGGAGGCTTTCTGGAGTCCAGCGGCCGCACGGATCTGCACGTCGAGATCGACACCACCGGCCGCACCGGCGACCGGCGCGACGACTTCGACGAGGTCTACGGAGACTGGGAGGCCCTCCGCGCCCGGCTCCCCGGCGCCTCGGAGCCGGCCCCCCACGACGGTCGTGATCTCGCGGCTGCCCGCGGGGGAGCGGTACGCCGCTTCGACGGCGACGTGCGAGCGGCGCTGGCGAGCGCCGAGCGCGACCCCGGGGCGATCTCCGACGACGAGGCCCTGGCCCTGCTGCACGCGGAGGGACCGGAGCTCGACGCGGTCGCGCGGCTCGCCGACGACCTGCGCAGGGACGCGGTCGGCGACGAGGTGACCTACGTCGTCACCCGCAACATCAACTTCACCAACGTCTGTTACACCGGCTGCCGGTTCTGCGCCTTCGCGCAGCGCCGCACCGATGCGGACGCGTACACGCTGTCCATGCGGCAGGTCGGAGACCGGGCCGAGGAGGCATGGGCGGCGGGCGCCACCGAGATCTGCATGCAGGGCGGCATCCACCCGGATCTTCCTGGTACGGCGTACTTCGATCTCGCGCGTGAGGTCAAGCGCCGCGCGCCTGAGATCCACCTGCACTCCTACAGCCCGATGGAGGTCGTCAACGGCGCCAGCCGCAGCGACCTGTCCATCGGGGAGTGGCTGACGGCGGCGAAGGAGGCGGGCGTGGACTCACTGCCGGGCACCGCCGCGGAGATCCTCGACGACGACGTGCGATGGGTGCTCACCAAGGGCAAGCTGCCCACCGAGCAGTGGGTCGAGGTCGTCACCACCGCGCACGGGCTCGGCATCCCGACGACGTCGACGATGATGTACGGCCACGTCGACACCCCGGCGCACTGGGTCGGGCATCTCAGGCTGCTACGCGGCATCCAGGAGCGCACCGGGGGATTCACCGAGTTCGTGCTGCTGCCGTTCGTCCACCACAACTCGCCGATCTATCTGGCCGGGCTGGCCCGCCCAGGCCCGACGGCGCGGGAGAACCGGGCCGTGCACGCGCTCGCGCGCATCCTGCTGCACGGTGCCATCGACAACATTCAGTGCTCATGGGTGAAGCTCGCCGACGAACTCTGCGCCCAGGTGCTCCAGGGCGGCGTCAACGACCTCGGGGGCACGCTGATGGAAGAGACGATCAGCCGGATGGCGGGCTCGGAGAACGGTTCGTTCAAGACGATGAGCTCGCTGGAGGAGCTCGCCGCGCGGGCCGGCCGGCCGGCCCGGCAGCGCACCACCACGTACGGCGAGGTGCCGCAGGAGCGGATCGAAGCGGCACGGCGCACCGACGGCGTCGGCCACTTCCTCCCGCTCGTCACCTGACCCCGCTCGTCACCTGACCTCGATGAAGGCGTCGGGTTCGCGCGGTGGGCGCTCGCGGGGCGGGGCGGCCGCGTGGCCGACGCCGACCGCGCCCATCGGGTCCCACGCCTCCGGCAGGTCGAGGGCCTCCCGTACGACGTCGGCGCAGAACATCGTGCTCGACACCCAGCAGGAGCCCAGCCCTTCGACAGCGAGCGCGACGAGCAGGTTCTGCACCCCGGCGCCCATGGACACGAGGAACATCTCCCGCTCGGCGCGCGCCCGTCGCGCGTCCGGGTAGGCGTGCGAGCCCTCGGTCACCAGACATGGGACGACCAGATACGGCGCTCGCCGCAGTACCTCGCCGCGCTTCACCCGCCGTGCGATCGATTCCTCGGAGAACCCGTCCCGGCGCAGGTCGGCGATCCAGGCATCGCGCATCGCATCGAGCAGGTCGTTCCTCGCCGAGGCCGACTCCAGCAGGACGAACCGCCATGGCGTGGTGTGGTGCGGCGCGGGTGCCGTGATGGCCGCCGCCACCGCCCGCCGTACGGCGCCCGGGTCGACCGGGTCGGCGGTGAACTCCCGCACCGTCCGCCGAGCGTGAATCACTTCGGCCGAGCCGTACCGGAACATGTCGTCGGCAGCGGGCCGGACGAGCGCGCGGGCACCCGGCCCGGGCTCCTCTGTCACGAGGTGGCCCAGGCCGCGCACGACGCCGACCGGTACGTCGGACAGCTTGCCCTTGACCAGTTCGGCCGCGGCGGCGATCTCGTCGGCGGTCGCGGTGATCGTGGCGTCGAGGCGATTGCCGAAGGAGTCGGTGCGACCGCGCAGGTCGTCGAGCGGCCGTACCCCGGCGATGCCGATGGCGGCGTCGACGAGGCCCATCCGCCAGGGTCGGCCGAGCGTGTCGGAGACGATGACGCCGACGTTCACGCCGAGCCGGTCGCTCAGCCCCGCGCGCAGTCGCCGTGCGGAGGCGTCGGAGTCCTCGGGCAGCAGCAGCACGGTGCCGGGCACGGTGTTGGACGCGTCGACGCCGGCGGCGGCGAGGACCAGCCCATGCCGGGTCTCGACGATCCGGGTCTCGCCGCCCGGGTGGGTGCGACGCGCGACGACTCGCACCGTCTCGGCGTCGATGGCCTTCTCGCGGTCGTCGGCCTGGAGGAGGCGCCCCTCGGCCTTACTGACGATTTTCGAGGTCACCACGACGACGTCGCCGTCGCGCAGCGCTCCGCCGGCGGCCACGGGCTCACCGGGCGCCGGCGGCGAGGACGGCAGGGCGGCGGCGATGAGCGCGGCGAGATCGTCGCCCGCGCCGACCTCCGGAAGGCCGGGCACTCCGAAGATTTCCAAATGTCTGGTCAACGGCCGTGTCTCCTCGAATGAGAAACGCACCGGGGTCACCGCAGGTCGGCGGCGAGGTCCAGGGCGGCTTGGGCGATGTCGGTGGTGGCGGCGAGATCGGTCATCAGCAGCGGGCGGGCTCGCACGGTGGTGCCCAGAATCTTGGTGCCCGGCACGGGGGTGTCCGCCGCGTCGGCCGCGTCCGCCGTGTCGACCAGCCAGCCGTCGAGCAGTTCGGGACCGTAGTGGGCGGCGACCGCCCGGGCCGACGTCTCCACCCCGATGGCGGTCAGGCAGGCATCGGCCATGCCCCGTACCGGTGCGCCGCCGATGATCGGTGAGATCCCGACGACCGTCTTCTCGGCCAACGCGGACCGGACGCCCGGCACGGACAGGATCGTGCCGACGCTCACCACCGGGTTGGACGGCGGCAGGATCACCGCGTCGGCTTCGGCGATCGCGTCGAGCACGCCCGGCGCGGGCTTGGCCTCCTCGGCGCCCACCGCGACGATCGACTCGGCCGGCACCGACGCCCGCAGCCGCACCCACCATTCCTGGAAGTGCACGGCCCGCCGGCCCTCGGAGTCGGTGATGACGACGTGCGTCTCGACCCGGTCGTCGGTCATCGGGACGAGGCGCAGGCGCCGGTCGCCCGCCGGCCCGAGCCAGCGCTCGCACAGCGCCTCGGTCACCGCCGACAGGGGATAACCGGCATCGAGCATCTGGGTCCGCACGATGTGGGTGGCGAAGTCGCGGTCGCCGAGACCGAACCAGTCCGGTCCGACGCCGTAGCCCGCGAGCTCCTCCTTCACCGAGAAGGTCTCGTCCGCCCGTCCCCAGCCCTGCTCCTCGTTGATCCCGCCGCCGAGCGTGTACATCACCGTGTCGAGATCCGGGCAGACACGAAGACCGAAAAGGCTGATGTCGTCGCCGGTGTTGCCGATGACCGTGATGTCCGCTTCCGGGGCGGCCCGCAGCAGTCCGCGCAGAAAGCGCGCCCCACCGATGCCCCCGGCCGGCACCACGATTTTCGTGATGGGGCTCGTGTCCTTGCGCATGCGTGTCAGTCTGGCATCTCGTCCTGACGTGGCCGGACGCCGGTGCCCGGTTCGATCGGCGCGTCGGTCGGGCCACGGGTGCGGATGCGATATGCAAAGCTTGGGGCCGAAATCTGCTTATCTCTCTCTGGAGTCTCTCGTGAACAAGGAAGCCGTCCAGCGCCTGCGCGAACCGGCCGCCTGGGCTCTCCTGGCGTCAGCCGGCCTGCAGCTCCTCGCCGGGATAGTGGCGTTGCTCTTCGGGGGTGGAAAGAAGGTCACCCTGCCAGGAGGGGATGAGGTGTCGACGGGCGCCCCGTACGGCGTGCGCGTGATCACCGAACTGACCGGCGGGCAGCTGTTCACGAGCGTGACCGTCGTCGGGCTGCTGGTCATCGCGGTCCTGCTGGTCACGCACGGCGAGGCGCCCTCCCCGCACGCCCGCACCATCGTGATGGGCGCACTCGGGGTCATCGGGGGCATCGCGCTGTTCGGCGTGATCGTCTGGCTGTCCGCCGTCTTCGCCGACGTCGCCGCAATGGTGAAGTTCTCGGCGTTCCTGTACGGCGCGGCCAAGCTCGCCGTGGTGGGCATCGGCGGATGGCTGATCCTGACCGTGTTCAAGGCGCTGCAGCCGCCCCGCCCCGCGCAGCCTCAGGGAGCGGTGCCGCCGGGTTACGGCGAGTACGGGTACCAGCAGGGCCAGCAGGGCCAGGCACAGCAGGGCCAGCAGCAGTACCCCCAGGGCTATGAGCAGCAGCAGCAGGGCTACTACCAGCAGCAGTACCCGCAAGGTTACGAGCAGCAGCAGGGCGCGCAGGCACCGCAGGGCTACGAGCAGCAGCCGGGTTACGACCAGCAGCAGTACCCGCAGCAGGGCGCACAGGCGCAGCAGGGCTACGACCAGCAGTACCCCTCGCAGCAGGGGTACGGCCAACAGGGCTTCGCGCCGCAAGGCCGCGCAGAGGGCGAGAATGACCCCGGTCAGTGGACCCAGGCGTACGGCGCCGGCGACGACCCGCAGCACGGCGCGCAGCCGGGTCAGGATTACGGCCAGCGGTATTCTCAGCCGGAGCAGCGCGAGGCCGATGAGGGCACCTGGTACCGCGATGACCGTGGTCGTCAGTAATCTCAGCTCAGTGCACGGTCAATATCACGGCTAGACACCCCTTTCGTACCCCCCGAAATTCTTTCCGGCTTGACGGCTGGTGCACCACACGCGTGTAATTTCAGTGGTGTAGTTCTACGCCTTCCCAGGGGGACGGAGCTCGGGGGAAGGCTGACCATGGGGCTCCAGGGGGCTAGGAGGTGCGCTGTGAGCGAGGTGCTCATCCCGCTGGCGCACGGCACAGATGGCGAAGAGTTGGGCTGGCAGGAGCGCGCACTGTGCGCGCAGACCGATCCGGAGGCTTTCTTTCCGGAGAAGGGCGGCTCGACCCGCGAGGCCAAGAAAGTGTGCCGGGCTTGCGAGGTTCGTGCGGAGTGCTTGGAATATGCGCTCCAGCACGACGAGCGTTTCGGCATTTGGGGGGGGATGTCGGAACGGGAGCGCCGCAAGCTCAAACGGCAGGTCGGCTGACCGGAGTCGGTCGGCCGGGTGACACAGGGGTTGGCGGGGGCGCCACCCCCGCCAGGGTGCTTGGCGTACAGTGGTCAGCCGTGCCGACCGGTTCGGTCGGCACGGCCGACCACTGACGCGCCTCGCACAGGCTGACGCTCAGCCTGAGACACAGTTCGAGCGGACCATTGTCGCCCTCCCTAGAACGCCATGTCGTCACGGCAGTTCTCGTCGCCCATGATGGTGCGCGCTGGCTGCCCGAGACGCTGAAGGCGCTGCTCACACAGACGCGGCCGGTGCAACGGCTCGTGGCCGTGGACAGCGGCAGCCATGACCGTGGCCCCGCCGTGCTCTCTGAGGTCGTCGGCGCGGGGAACCTGCTGCGGCTGCCCCGTACGACCGGATACGGCGAGGCGATCGCCGAGGCGCTGCGGCATCCCGCCGCCGCGATCCCCGTTCCTCCCGGCGAGTCCAACGAGCCGCAGGTCGAATGGGTCTGGCTCGTCCACGATGACTGCGCGCCCGCCCACGACGCGCTCGACCGGCTGCTGACCACGGCCGAGTCCGATCCCAACGCCACCATCCTCGGGCCCAAGCTGCGCGACTGGCGAGACCGGCGGATGCTGCTGGAGATCGGTGTGAGCATCGACGGAGCGGGCCGCCGATGGACCGGCATCGACCGGGGCGAGTTCGACCAGGGCCAGCACGACGGCGTCCATGACGTCCTCGCGGTCAGCACGGCCGGCATGCTGATCCGCCGGGACGTGTGGGAGGACCTCGGCGGGTTCGACCTGGAGTTCGGGCTCTTCCGCGAGGACGTCGACCTGGGCTGGCGGGCGCATGCGAGCGGCCACCGCGTCGTCGTGGTGACCGACGCCGTCGCCTATCACGCCGAGGCGTCGGCGCGCGGCCTGCGCGAGACCGGCATGACCGCCGAGCACGGCCGGCGCCGCGACCGGCGCAACGCGCTGTACGTCCTGCTCGCCAATCTGCCGCTGCCGGCGATGCTGGCGGCCCTCGTGCGCAACACCGTCGGCTCGCTGCTGCGCGCTCTGTTCCTGCTGCTCGCCAAGCAGCCCGTAGCGGCCCGTGACGAACTCGGCGCGCTCGGGGACGTGCTGAGCGCTCCCGGCCGACTGCGCCGGGCCCGGTCGAGACGAGCGCACAATCGCAAGCGCGTCTACCGCAGCATCAAGCGTTTCCAGCCCCGCCGCGTGGCGCTGCGCCGCCTCGCCGAGCAGGTGGCCGCGCTGGCGGCACCCGACTCCCACGGACGGCACGGCGCCGACGAGGAGGCGGAACCGCTCACGGACACGCCCGGCCTCGTCCGGCGCTTCCTTGGCCACCCCGGGGTGCTGCTCGTGCTGGCCCTCGCGGCGCTGGCCGTCGCCGCCGAACGGTCCCTGCTCACCACGGCCGGGCAGCTCGGCGGCGGTGCGCTCGTCCCCGCGTGGGGCGGTGCGAGCGATCTGTGGGCGCAGTACCTCGCCGGCTGGCATCCGGTCGGGCTCGGTTCCGACACCGGCTCACCTCCGTACATCGGCGTGCTCGCGCTGCTGTCCACGCTGCTGTTCGGCAAGCCATGGGTCGCCGTCATGGTGCTGCTGCTCGGCTGCGTGCCGCTGGCCGGCCTCACCGCGTACGTCGCCGCGCGCTCGGTCGTGCTCGACCCGCCGCCGAGCGGCCGTCGCGCCCTCGCCGCGCGCCGGCGGATCCCGGTCACGGCGGTGCGGCTGTGGATCGCCGTTACCTACGCGCTGCTGCCCGCCGTGACCGGGGCCGTCTCAGCCGGCCGGCTGGGCACCGCGGTCGTCATAGTGCTGCTCCCGCTGATCGGGCTCTTCAGCGCGCGGTTGTTCGGCCTGCCGCATCGCACGAAGGCCGCCGCCACGGGCGGCGCAGGGGTCTCGCGCGCGGGCCGGGCGGCCTCCGGGGCCAGGCCCGTCTCACCGGCGGCCCAGGCACGGCGCGCGGCCTGGGCCGTCGCGCTGCTCCTCGCCGTGGCGATGGGGTTCGTGCCGCTGATCTGGCTGCTCGCCGTCATCGTCGGCGTCCTGGCATGGGTGGCCTTCGGGAGCGCGGGGCCGGGAACGAACCGCAACCTGCTGATCGCGCTGGGCGTGCCGCCGTTGCTGGTGCTGCCCTGGACGATCGGCCTGATCCTGCACCCGTCGCGGTTCCTGCTCGAGGCGGGGCTGCACCGGCCCGAACTCGTCGAGACCCCGCTGCCGGCGGGATCGATGCTGGCACTCGACCCCGGCGGGCCGGGCACCCCCACGATGTGGGTCACGCTCGGCCTGCTCGTGGTGGCCGTCCTCGGGTTGCGTCTGCGCAGCCGCCGTACGGCCGTGCTGGCGGGCTGGATGCTCGCATTGTTCGGCCTGCTCGCCGCCATCCTGATGAGCGCCCTCATGGTCACCAAGGGCGCCGACCGGGCGCCGGCGTGGCCGGGAACGGCGCTCACCTTCGCGGCCGCCGGAGTCATGGTCGCGGCGACGGCGGTGCTGCTGCGTGCCATCGAGATCCTCGCCGGGCGGCATCTGCTGTACCGGGCGGGTGCGGCGCTCGTCGTGCTCGTCGCGCTCACCGCGCCCGTTCTCGCCGCCGCGAGCTGGGTGGTGACCGGAGCCGCGGGGCCGCTGAGCGAGGTGAGCACCGAAGCCGTACCCGGGCTGTCCAGCAGCGCCACGCGGCCGCGCACGCTCGTGCTGAGCCGCGACGCCCACGGACGGGTGTCCTACACCGTGGTGCGCGGCACGGAGCCGAGGCTCGGCGAGCCCGAGCTGCCGACCGCCGACGCCGCCAGGCGGCGCATGGACGGGCTCGTCGCCGGGCTCGCCTCCGGCCGAGGTGCCGGCGACGGTCAGGCTCTGACCCGGATGGGCATCGCGTACGTCCTCGTGCCGGATCCGGCCGGCGACCCGGTGACGAAGGTGCTCGACGCCGCACCCGAGCTGACCAGGCTGGGCCGGACCACCGGGTTCGCGATCTGGCGGTTGCTGACACCCGGCGGCCGGCTCATGCTCGTCGACGGCCCGGTGATCACTGTGCTTCCCGCCAGGGACACCACGGCTCTGGTGCGGATCCCGCCGGGCTCCGCCACGCGCACCCTGTTGCTGGCCGAGCCGGCCGACGGCGGCTGGCACGCGCGGATCGGCGGTTCCGAGGCGAAGGGCCGGGTCGTGGACGGGTGGGCACAGGGCTACCGGGTCCCGGCCTCGGGAGGCGAGTTCACGCTGTCGCGCGGCACGGTGTCGCGCCAGGGGTGGATCTGGCTGCAGGCGGCCGGGGTGCTCCTGGTCCTCGTCCTCGCGCTGCCCGGCGGTCAGATGGAGGAGAGCGTCGCAGCCGCGAGGGAGCGCCACCGGTCTCGCGGGCGCCGGGTCCGCACCGCCGAGAGCACCGCTGAGAGCGGCACAGAGAGCACCGTGGAGAGCGTCGGCGAGAGCACGGGCGAGAACCCTGCGGAGAGCCCCGGGGGGAGCCCCGCGGGTGGCACCGTGGAGCGGGTCGTCGTCAGGTCGCGACGGCGAGCCGGGACCCGCCGGGCATCGGGCCGCTTCGCCGGGCGGGCCAAGGCGGGCGACGGTGACGCGAGCGCCGGTGCGGCCGAGGCCGACGACCGGACCGACGGCGCCGAGAGCGTCCAGTCGGCCGAGGGCGCCGACGTCGATGGCGTGGGCGTGCAGGAGCGGACGGCGACCGGTAAGCGGGCCGAGCCGGCCGGAGAGGCGAGACCATGAACGCCGCCACGGGCGGAGACGAGAGCGATCCCGCCGGCGCGGCCGGTGAGGACGCCACAGGCGAGCCCACCGGCGAATCCACCGGGCAGGCGGCGGGCGAGACCGCACGGCCGGGCGGTGGGACACAGCCCAACGGTGGGACACAGCCCAACGGTGGGACACAGCCCAACGGTGAGACACAGCCCAACGGTGAGACCGCAGACCGCACCGGCGAGGCCCAGGCGGCGGGTGCCGAAGAGAACGACGAGACCGGTGGCGGGAGGACCCGCGCGTCCGGACGTTCCCGGCGGGCCGCCGCGCGCGTCCGTACCGGTGGGGGACGGCTCGACCTCGACAGGGTGATCCGGATCGCCGGATACCGCTACGCGACCGCCTTGCTCGTCCTGCTGGCGCTGCTCGCGCTGTACGGGGTGGCGGAGTTCTCCCGGCCGTCCGACCTGGCGCGGGCGCAGGGTGGAAACGCCCCGGTCACGTCCGCCGTGCTCGGCTGCCCGGCCCCGGCCGGCGCCAGGCTCAGCGCGCTCAGCGCGGCGCGGCCCGGCAGTGCGGGACGGGTCGACCTCGCCCCTACGCGGGGCGGCGCGGCGATCAATGCCGGGACGGTGGCCGGAACCGCCTGGACACAGGACCTGCGCGCCGGCGCGGCCACGTCGGGCGGCCGTGCCCGGCGCGGCGAGACGGGGTCGTACACCGTCCGGGCGAATGGTCCGCTCGCGGGCGGACTGGAGGTCGAGCAGACGAGCGCGGTCACGAAGGGCGCTGATCGCGGCCTGGCCGGGGTGCGCTGCGCCGACCCGGGCACCGACATGTGGTTCCTCGGCCCCGGCCCGGTGGACGCCGACGACATCGAGCTCTATCTCACGAACGTCGACGACCAGCCGGCGGCCGTCGACATGCTGGCGATGTCGGGAGAGGGCCCCCTCGACACGACCGACGGCCGCGGCACCTCGGTGCCGCCGCACTCCGATCTGTCCGTGCGGATCGGCAAGACCACCGAGGGCCTCGGCGACATCGTCAACACGGCCCGCGTGCTCGCGCTGCACGTACGGGTGACGACGGGGCGGGTCGCGGCGGCCGTACGGGTCCGCGTCGGCGATCGCAAGGGCGTCGACTGGCTGCCCGTCGCCGCGCCGCCCGCCACCGAGGTCGTCGTGCCGGGCATCCCCGGAGGGAGCGGCCGGCGCCAGCTGCTCGTCGCCGTACCCGGAGACGCCGACGCCCGCGTCAGGATGTGGGTGATGACGCCCGCGGGCAGCTTCGCCCCCGAGGGCAGGGACACGCTGGACGCGCCCGCGCAGACCGTCACGCCGATCGACCTCGAACGTGCCCTGTCGGGTAAGCCGGCCGCCATCCGGCTCAGCTCCGACCGGCCCATCACGGTCGGCTTCACCGCCCAGCAGGGCGCCGACGTGGCGTACGGCTCGGCGACCCTTCCGCTCGGGCCCGGCGGGGTGGTCGCCGACAACCGGTCCGGCACCACGGTGCTGCTGACCGCCCCCGCCAAAGCGGCGACCGTACGGGTCGCCGCGGCCACCGGTCAGGGAGGTGCCGGGACGCCTCAGGACGTCAAGGTCGCGGCCGGCCGGACCCTGGAGGTGCAGGTCCCCGTCCCCTCCGGAGGGCAGGACGGGTTCGGCCTGATCATCACGCCGCTGCCGGGCTCAGGGCCGGTCCACGCGGCGCGGGTGCTCTCGATGGGCAAGGGAGGAGGCAGGCTGTTCACCGTCCTGCCGATCGTCTCAGCGCCCGTCCTGGCGCCGCGTCCGCCGGTAGGCGACTCGATGACGTCCTTGATCCCGTGACGTCCCTGATCCCGTGACGGCGGGTCGGCCGTCACGGGCGGGTCGGCTCAGTCCTCGTAGGTCGGGTCGACGGACTCGGGCGACAGCCCGAGCAGTTCCGCGACCTCCTCGACGACCAGGTCGCGCACCAGGCGGGCGAGGTCGCGCTCGTCACCGCCGCTGCGGGCCTCGACCGGCCGCCGGTAGACCACGACCCTTGGCGGCCGGCCGGGCTCGGCGGTACGGGTGTGGCTGAGGACGACGGGATCCGCCCCGTCGGCCCATGCCTGGACCGGGGGGACTTCCTCGACGGCGAACTCGACCCCGGCGAGCTCTCGGCTCCATCGCTGGCCGAGTCGGCGTACCTCGTCTCGGACGAGATCTTGGAAACGTTCGGCGCGGGTGCGGGAGACCGGCGCCTCCGGAGGTGTTAGAGGGCCTCGGAGACCGCGGCCATGCCGGTCGCGGCGTCGGGCGCCTGCCACGCGGGATCGCACGTCGTCCAGCTTACCGTCCGCCGTGCGCAAAGCCATCAGGCTTCTCGATCACAGGGGCCTATATCGGACTCCCGCCGGTCTCGGCCACGAGCCGTCATCGGCCGGGACCTCCCCGTGTCCGAGGGGCGGCTGGAATGCGGGGTTTGTTAGGTAAATGAGCTGTTTACGGCGACACGTGCGCCGAGATGGTGGCGAAGGGGGGCCAGGGGAGGTACGGTCGGCCATCGTGAGCCCCGTCCGCACCTGCTCCCGCACCGCGTGCAAGCAGCCTGCAGTCTTCACGCTCACGTACGTCTACCGCGACTCCACCGCGGTCCTCGGCCCGCTCGCCACGTACGTCGAGCCGCACTGTTATGACCTGTGCGCGGCGCACGCGGAGCGGCTGACCGCTCCCATGGGATGGGAGCTCGTCAGGTTGCCGGCCGAGGAGGGCGAGCCGAGCAGTGACGATCTCGAGGCGCTCGCCGACGCGGTGCGCGAGGCCGCCAGGCCGGTGACGCGTCAGGAGCCGGTGGGCCAGGGCATCGAGGTCGGCCGCCGAGGCCATCTCCGCGTCCTGAGATCGTCGTCCCCACGGCCGACCGACGAGCCGTCCGAGTAGAGGTCGGCCGCGCCGGTCCCGGTAGGCTCGGTCAACGATGCGACGCGGCGATGTGCGCCGATGCACGTCGCCGGAGGCTTGCGACGAGCAGGGAGCGGAAGTTGGGCGACCTCGCCAAGATCTTTAAGGCCTATGACATCCGCGGGATCGTGCCGGACGAACTCGACGCCGAAACGGCCGAGGCCGTGGGTGCGGCGTTCGTGCGGGTGACGGGGGCGTCGGCGGTCGTCACGGCGCATGACATGCGGGCGTCCTCGGTGCCGCTCGCCACGGCGTTCGCCCGTGGCGCGGCCGGCCAGGGCGCCGACGTGATCGAGGCCGGTCTCGGCTCCACCGACATGCTCTACTACGCCAGCGGCAGCCTGGACCTGCCGGGCGCGATGTTCACCGCCAGCCACAACCCCGCGAAGTACAACGGCATGAAGCTCTGCCGCTCGGCGGCCAGGCCGGTCGGCAGTGCCACCGGCCTGAACGAGATTCGCGACCTCGTGGCGAACGGCGTTCCGGCCTACGACGGCGCTCCCGGCACGGTGTCGCAGCGCGATGTGCTGTCCGGCTACGCCGATCACCTCAAGACGCTGGTGGACCTGTCGGGGATCCGGCGGCTCAAGGTGGTCGTCGACGCGGGCAACGGGATGGGCGGGCACACCGTGCCGACGGTGTTCCAGGACCTGCCGATCGACCTCGTACCCCTGTACTTCGAGCTCGACGGGACCTTTCCGAACCACGAGGCGAACCCGATCGAGCCCGAGAACCTGCGCGATCTCCAGGCGGCGGTGCGCGAGCACGGCGCCGACGTCGGGCTGGCCTTCGACGGCGATGCCGACCGCTGCTTCGTCGTGGACGAGCGCGGCGAGATCGTCCCGCCTTCGGCGATCACCGCCCTGGTCGCGGCACGTGAACTCGCCAAGTACCCCGGCGCGAGCATCGTGCACAACCTGATCACCTCCCGCGCCGTACCGGAGATCATCCGGGAGCACGGCGGCGAGCCCGTCCGTACCCGGGTCGGGCATTCGTTCATCAAGCAGACCATGGCCGAGACCGGTGCGGTGTTCGGCGGGGAGCACTCCGCGCACTTCTACTTCCGCGACTTCTGGTTCGCCGACTCGGGCATGCTGGCCGCGCTCCACGTGCTCGCGGCGCTCGGGGAGCAGCCCGGTTCGGCCGCGCGGCCGCTGTCGGAACTGCTGCGGGAGTACAGCAGGTACGTCGCCTCAGGCGAGATCAACAGCGAGGTGGCCGACCAGGCGACGGCGACCGAGAAGGTCCGCGCCACCTTCGCCGGCCGAGCGGGGGTGACCATCGACGACCTCGACGGCCTCACCGTCGAAGCCGAGGACTGGTGGTTCAATCTGCGGCCCTCCAACACCGAGCCGCTGCTGCGGCTCAACGCCGAGGCCGCTGACGACGAGACCATGACGGCCGTGCGCGACGAGGTGCTGGCCATCGTGAGGGAGACACAATGAAGATCGACTCTTGGCTGCTGGAGATCCTGGCCTGCCCCAAGTGCGGCGGTCCGTTGACGCCGGACGAGGCCGCGGACGAGCTCGTCTGCGCCGGCGAGTGCCGTTACGCCTACCCCGTGCGGGACGACATCCCGGTCCTCCTCGTCGACGAGGCCCGGGCACCGGCCACATGAGCGGTCCGGACGTCGGCGCGCGGGTGAACGCCGGCGTGCTCGAGGACTTCGAGGCTCTGACGGCGGCGGATCCCGGCGAGATGCTGCGGCAGGTCGCCTCGTCGGCCGCGCAGATCCGGGAGGCGCAGCTGATGACCGCCGAGGCGGGCATCGCACGGCTGGCCGGCGAGAGCCGTCCCCGGGCCGTCGTGGTCGTGGGCATGGGCGGGTCGGCCATCTCGGGTGACGTGCTGGCCGCCGTCGCCGGGCCGGGTTGCCCGGTGCCGATCATGACCGTACGCGGCTATCAGCTGCCCGGCTGGGTGGGCGCCGCCGATCTGGTCATCGCCGTGTCGTGCTCGGGCGGCACCGAGGAGACCCTGGCGGTCGCCGCCGAGGCGATTCGCCGAGGCTGCCGGCTGCTGTGCGTCGGTGCTGCGGATTCCCCGCTGGCCGCACTCGCGGCGCAGGTCAAGGCGGTGTTCGTGCCGGTGCGCTCGGTGGGGCAGCCACGCGCCACGCTGTGGGGTCTGACCGTTCCGCTGATTCTCGCCGCGCGCGAACTCGGGCTGACCGAGGCCCCGGACGAGGTCTTCGAGGCCACCGCGAGCCGGCTGGAGGACATCAGCAACCGCTGCCGGCCGAGCAGTGAGTCGTTCCTCAATCCCGGCAAGCAACTGGCCCTGGATCTCGCCGGGGCGGTGCCGATGGTCTGGGGCACCTCCGCGCTCGCCGGCGTGGCCGCCTACCGGTTCGCCTGCCAGTGCAACGAGAACGCCAAGTACCCGGCCGTCTGGGGCGAGCTGCCCGAGGCCGACCACAACCAGGTCGTCGCCTTCGACGGCTTCTTCGGCCGCCTCGCCGGCGGGTCGCAGGACGGCGGCGACTTCTTCCGCGACCGTTCCGAGGAGCCCGACTCCCGGCTGCACCTGCTCGTGCTGCGGGACACCCGCGAGCACTCGCAGGTCATCAAGCGCCGCGAGGCCTCGGTCGAGCTGGCCCGGATGCGGGGCGTGCCTGTGACCGAGATCACAGCGGAAGGCGACCACCCACTGGAGCGGATCGCCACTTTGATCGCACTGGTCGACTACGCCACGGTTTACTTGGCTATCGCGCTCGGTGTCGACCCGACACCGGTGTCTGCCATTCAAGAGCTCAAGGCGAGGATTGCGTAACTATGAGTGCAGAGGGTGGGACCAAGGCGATCGTCGCCGCATTGGCCGCCAACCTTGGGATCGCGGTCGCCAAGTTCGTGGCGTTCGCGTTCACCGGTTCGTCCTCCATGCTGGCCGAATCGATCCACTCGGTCGCGGACTCCGGCAATCAGGGGCTGCTGCTGGTCGGCCGCAAGCGATCGGAGCGCGCGCGGACGCCTGAGCACCCGTTCGGGTACGGCCGGGAACGCTACTTCTACGCCTTCGTCGTCGCCGTGGTGCTCTTCACCGTCGGTTCGGTCTTCTCGCTGTACGAGGGCTATCACAAGATCTCTGAAGCGGCCCACCACCACGGGGGCATCGACCAGCCGGCCTGGGCCTTCAGCGTGCTGATCATCGCGATCGTCCTGGAGACGTTCTCGTTCCGCACGGCGATCGTCGAGTCCAACCACGTCCGCGGAGACCGGTCCTGGGTGGCGTTCATCCGCCGGTCCAAGTCGCCCGAACTGCCCGTGGTGCTCCTGGAGGACCTCGGAGCGCTGGTCGGCCTGATCCTGGCGCTGGGCGGCGTCACGATGGCGGTCATCACCGGGGACGTCGTCTGGGACGGCATCGGCACGCTCTGCATCGGCGTCCTGCTGGGGGTCATCGCGGTCATCCTCGCCATCGAGACCAAGAGCCTGCTCATCGGCGAGGGCGCCGGCCCCGAGAACGAGCGCAAGATCGTCGAGGCGCTCGAGTCGGTCGACCAGGTCGACCGCGTCATCCACATCCGCACCCAGCACATCGGGCCGGAGGAACTGCTCGTCGCCGCCAAGATCGCGGTCAACCACGACGACACCGCCGCCGAGGTCGCGCGGGGCATCGACGCCGCCGAGGCCAAGGTGCGCGAGGCCGTGCCGATCGCCCGCATGATCTACCTGGAGCCGGCCCTCGACGAGCCGCCGAGGAAGCAGCACACCACCCGGACCGAGGCCTCCACGCCCTGACCGACACGCCCTGACCGGCATCTCCTGACCGGCGCGCCGGATCGGCGCGGCCGACCGTCACCGTCCGAACCGGTGCCCGCAGGCGCCTTCAGCGGTGGTGCGGGGCGTTGGTCCAGGTGAGCAGGTGGGGGACCGGCTCGTTCGGGCCGGGCCGGGCGTAGGCGCCGACCGCCCAGAGGTACGACGTCCCGCGGGCGTTGGCCAGACCGCGGACGGCCCCTGCCCCGTGCCCGGTCGGGGCGCCCTCGCCGGGCTCGGTGTCGCCGGGGGTCGGGGCGCCCGAGACGTCCCAGCGTTCGCCGTTCCAGTGCGCCAGCAGAGCGGTGCCGGCGGCGCTCTCGCCGGCCGCCCAGACGCCGCCGCGCCCGTCACCCGCCACCGAGTAGAGCCGGCCCCGCTTCCAGGGAATGGCCACGTTCTGCCAGACCGTCCCGTTCCAGTGCCACGCCATCGGCACATCGGTGCCCGGCCAGGCGGTGCCGACCGCCCATACGTCGTCGGCCGACAGCGCGACCACATCGGCCAGGACGCTCGCTGAGGGGCCGCCGCCCGCTGAAGGTTCCGCGGGTACCGACGTCCACGCCCGGCCGTCCCAGTGGGCGATGAGGGCGTGCGGGACGGCACCGTCGCCCCGGTCGGCGATGGACCGGGAGTGCGGCGGGGTGGTCCCGCCGCTGCCGACCGCCCAGACGTCGTCGGCGGCGAGCGCCGAGACGGCGACCAGCTCGCTGTGGCCCTGCCCGGGGATCTCGGAGAGGTCCGGGACCGGTACGGCCTGCCAGTGGCGACCGTTCCAGTGCCAGGACGCGGCCCGGGCGTGGGGATGCCCGCTGCTGCCGACGATCCAGGCGTCCCGGGGCGACCGGGCGTCGACGGCCCGTGGGAAGCTCGGCTCCCGGGCCCGCATCGGCACCGCCTCCCACGTACGGTCGCCGGCCCAGCGGGCGGTGTAGGCCGTGCCGCCCGGGGTGTAGCCGACGGCCCAGGCGTCCCGGATGGACGAGGCCGCCACGCCCTCCATCGCGGTGTCGCGCGGCAACGGCAGGACCGCCTCGCGCCAGCGGACGCCGTTCCAGTGCGCGAGCAGTGGAGTGCTGCCCCGGCTGCCGGCGGCAAGGGCGGTGGTGAACGACGGGGCGGAGACCTCGCTGAAGGTGGTGTTCTCGGTGGAGCCCTCGGCGCGCACGTAGTGCCAGCACTCACAGTCCGCCATGGTCGGCGCCGGTGTGCCGAGCACCACCGCGCAGGCGGCCAGCGCCGATGCGGTGAGACGTCGTGTCATGATCGAGGCCCCCTGAGCTCGTCCTTCAGGGAGATCTACCAAGTGGACGCCCGCGTCCTGGGATGGTCAGGGCGAGCCGGCGGTAAATTTTCCGTACAGATCACCCGTGGGCGGCCGTGAAGGTCGCCGGAACGCATGGGAGGGGGACACCCCCGCCGGTTGGCCGATCCGGTCATCCGCCCCAGCCCAGGCGAGACCGGCCGTCCCTCCGCAGGAGACACGACGACGGCCGAACCGGCGAGGGGCGTCTCCTTCACGCACCGCCCGGAACCCCCTGTTCCGGGCGGCGTTGTGTGACAGCGGCGGCGCGTCCGAACCCCCTCGCCGAAAGCACCACCGCTTTCGTCACGTTGATGACATTACGTCCACGCAGGTCGCCGGGCGTCCCCCCCGAGGAGGGACCGGACGTCGTTCTCTAGGGGGATGCTCGCGACCGGTATGGCACCGGGCGGTGAGGCGGTCCGCCATGACCTTGGGGGAAAATGGGGCGATGACCCGTGATGAGCCCACCGATCCACCTCATGGTGCACAGCACGGAGGGATGTCCGGATCGGAACGCTACGCCCAGCATGCCTGGAGGCTGTCCGGGCGGATCGTGGCGGGCGTGGGCCAAGTGCTCCTGTGGATCCTCACCGGCATCGGCCGGCTGCTCCGGCCGCTGACGGCCCGGATCAACGCGCGCCTGTACGGTCCCGCGACACCGTCGCCACAGGGACCCCGGGCGCCTGGACCGCAGGGTCCGCCAGGGCCCTACGGGTCGTTCGGGCCCCAGGGGCCGCACGGACCCGCGGGGCCACAGATGCCTCGCGGCGCCCCCGGCCCGTACGGGCCGCCTGGGGCGGCGGGGCGGGACGGCTTCACCCGGACGGAGCCGCCCACGGCGCCGATGCCCCGGTGGATCAACGGCTGGCGGGAGTTCGCGGAGTCATGGTTCTTCGCCCCGCTGACCGGGCTGGCGCTGACCATCGCGGCCATCGCCGAGCTGGCGCCGCACGGTGTGCGCCCGGTGAGCCTCGCGGGCGCCTTCGCGGTCGCCGCCACGCTTCCCCTGGTGTGGCGCAGGGAGTCGCTGCGCCCGGTCGCGGCCATCGTGCTCGGGGCCTTCGCGGCGAGCCTGCTCTCCGGCCAGCAGCTGCTCGTGACCACCGCGTTCGCGGCGCTGTACACGCTCTATCTGCTCGCCCAGCACATGCCCCGGCAGTCGGCCGGCGTCCTTGCGGTGGGCAGCGTGGCCGCATTGATCGTCGTCTACCTGGCGTCGGGCAGCCTGAGCGACATTCCGTGGCCCGCCGGGATCATCGCCGTGCTGGCCGCCATCGGGCTCGGCGACGCCCGGCGGGTGGTCGAGACGGCCGAGCGCACCAACGCCGAGGCGCGGGAGCGTACGACCGAGACGCTGACGAAGCTCCACGAGGTGACGCGTGAGCAGGCGATCCTGCGCGAGCGGGCCCGTATCGCGAGGGAACTGCACGACGTGGTGGCGCACTCGGTCTCCATGATCGCCGTTCAGGCCGAGACGGCGCCGTACACAATGGCGAAACTGTCACCGGAGGCCGAGCGCGGCTACGCCGAGATCGCCCGTACCGCCCGTGAGGCGCTCGTGGAGATGCGCCGGCTGCTCTCGGTGCTGAGGGCCGACGGGAAGACCGAGGCGGAGGTGACCCCGCAGCCGAGGCTGGATCGGCTGCCCGACCTCATCGAGCAGCACAGGGGAGCGGGCGGCCGGGCCGAGATGTCCGTGCACGGCGCCCCACGCGACCTGTCGGCGACCATCGAGCTGTCGGCGTACCGGATCGTGCAGGAGGCGCTGACGAACGCGCGCCGGCACGCCCCCGGAGCCCAGGTGCGGGTGGAACTGACCTATCTGCCCGACCGGCTGGCGGTGCGGGTACGGAACAACGGTGACGCGGCGGCGGCCACCAAGATCCTCGACCGCAATGAAACAGGGGGCGGACACGGGCTTGTCGGAATGCGGGAACGTGCGACGATACTCGGCGGACGGTTCTCCGCCGGGCCCGCGACCGAGGGCGGGTTCATGGTGGAGGCCGAGTTGCCCGTCACACGTGAGGAGCCCCCCCGGTCGTGATCCGAGTGCTGATCGTCGACGACCAGACGATCGTGCGCGCCGGGTTCGCAGCACTGTTGAACGCCCAGGCCGACATCAGCGTCGTCGGGGAGGCGGGCGACGGGCGCGAGGCCGTGCGGCTGGCGGCGGCCACCTCGCCCGACGTGGTCGTCATGGACATCCGCATGCCCGGCATGGACGGTATCGAGGCGACCCGCCGCATCCTTGCCCGGCCCGGTGCGGACGCCCTGCGCGTACTGGTGCTCACCACGTTCGACGTCGATGAGTACGTCTATGCGGCCCTCGCCGCGGGCGCCAGCGGATTCCTGCTGAAGGACGCCACGGCCGAGGACCTCGTCGGTGCGGTGCGGGTGGTCGCACGCGGGGACGCGCTGCTGGCCCCGCAGGTGACCGGGCGGCTGATCCGCGAGTTCACCAGGCAGCGCCGTAACCAGCCGCAGCCGCCCGCCGAGCTGGCCAGCCTGACGGCACGCGAGACCGAGGTGCTGATGCTCATGGCCGGGGGGCTGTCCAACAGCGAGATCGCCGCCCGGCTGGTGGTCAGCGAGCACACCGTGAAGACCCATGTCGCCCGTGTCTTCACCAAGCTGCACCTGCGCGACCGGGCCCAGGCCGTGATGCTGGCCTACGAGTCGGGCCTGGTCACCCCCGGCGACAACACGACGGTCTGACGCGCTCGCCGCCGGTTCGGGATCTCCATGGACGTCGCCCCGGCCCTCGAGGCCTACGCCGACACTCCCCTCCGGGCGGATGCGCCAGTACGGGTGTGACGTTCAGCCCGCCACGGGGGCCAGGTCGGGCTTGAGCTCGGCGTCGCCGGTGACGCCCGCGCGGACGGCCTTGCGGCCCAGCGCGATCACATAGAACAGGAACGCGGCCTCGGCCACGACGCCGATGCCGATGCGCAGCCAGGTGGTGTGCACCCAGCCGGTCACGAACCCCTCGATCAGCCCCGAGACCAGCAGCACCACGACCAGCCCCAGCGCGACGCCCATCGCCGCCCGGCCCTCCTCGGCCAGCGCCTGGCCGCGCCGCCGATTGCCCGGGTCGATGATCGTCCAGCCCAGCTTGAGGCCGGTCGCGGAGGCGAGGTAGACCGCGCTGAGCTCCAGCATCCCGTGCGGCAGGATCAGGCCGAAGAAGATGTCGCCCTTGCCATAGGCGAACATGAGCCCCGCGGTCACGCCGAGGTTCGCCTGAAGGGCCAGCAGACCGCCGAAAGGAGGGACGCCGAGGATCACCGGGATGCCGAGAAGCACGCCCCCGATGAGGCTGATGGCCGACACCAGGACGTTGTTGGTCCATACGTGGAAGGCGAAGGACGCCGCCGAGTGCTCGGTGTAGTAGTTCGCGAAGTCGTGCTCGACCAGTTGCCGGATCTCGAAGGGCGTGCCGATCGAGGACTGGACCTCGGGGTTGCGGGCCACCCAGATCGCGATGATGAGCGACACGCCGAGGCTGATGGCCGTGGTGCCCAGCCACCACCACCGCATGCGGTAGGCGACCGCCGGGAACGAGGTGGTGAAGAACCGCCCGGCATCGCGCCAGAGCGGTGCCCGCGCGCCGGTGACGGCGGCCCGGCCGCGCGCCACGAGTGAGGACAGCCGGCCGACGAGCACCGGGTCGGGCGAGCTGGAACGCACCGTCGACAGATGGGTGGCGGTGCGCTGGTAGAGCTCGACCAGTTCGTCGATCTCCGTACCGGTCAGCTTGCGGCCACGGTTGATCAGGCTCTCCAGGCGCAGCCAATCCTGATGATGCGCGGCAACGAAAGCATCGACGTCCACCGGGTGAGACTAACCTCTCGGACTACTTACCGGGCAAACTAGACGGTAGCCCGTTCTGCATCCGGAGGAGATCCATGGCCGAACTCGTCACCGGCGAGGCCGTCGCACTCGACATCAGGGTGGCCCGGCTGGCCAGCCGGGCGATCGCGCTCCTGCTGGATCTGCTCTTCCAGGCCTCGATCCTCAACGTCGTGCTTTACCTGACGGGCATGACGGCGCTCGTCGCCGACGAGGCGTGGGGCGCCGGGCTCTCCGTCGTCGCGCTCGCCGCCGTCATCATCGGGTATCCGGCCGCGCTCGAGACCCTGACCCGTGGCCGTACGCTCGGCAAGATGGCGCTGGGCCTGCGCGTGGTGAGCGACGACGGCGGCCCCGTCCGCTTCCGGCAGGCGCTGGTGCGCGCGCTCGCCGGGTTCGTGGAGTTCTGGCTGCTCTTCGGCTCGCCCGCGCTCATCGCCTCGCTGCTCAACCTCCGCGGCAAGCGGATCGGCGACATCTTCGCGGGCACGATCGTCATCCAGGACCGGGTGCCCGCCTCGGCGCTGTTCGGCCCCGTCGCCGTGATGCCGCAGCAACTGGCGGGCTGGGGGCAGTCGCTGGAGCTGTCCAGGGTCTCGGACGGTCTCGCGCTCACCGCCCGGCAGTACCTCACCCGCTTCTGGGAGCTGATGCCCGAGGTGCGCGACGCGATGGGGCAGCGGATCGCCGAGCAGGTGGTGGCCGTGGTCAGCCCGCCGCCGCCCCGGGGCGTCCGTCCGGAGATCCTGCTGTCGGCGGTGCTCGCCGAGCGCCGCCGCCGCGAGGAGTGGCGGCTGCACCAGCGCCTGGTCCGCCGGACGGCTCTGCTGCAGCGCTCCTTCACCGGAACCCAGGCTCAGGTCCCCGTCGCGGCCGGCTCGCCCGCGCAGCCTCGGCCCGGTTCGATGCCTTCGGGTGCGATGCCTCCCGGTCCGATGCCTCCCTCGCCCGGGCCATCCGGGGCACCGCAGCAGTACGGCGGGCCGCAGCAGTACGGGGCGCCGCAGCAGTACGGGGCGCCACAGCCACCGATGCAGGGTGTGCAGCAGCGGTCACCGGGGGGCGTGCCACCGCGTTCCCACTGACCGGCTCGATGCCGGCACGGTAGGGACGGGCCGGAAGGAAGAGGGCGTTACGCGGCATGCCGAGGTCGGCCGCGGCCAGCAGCGTCTGTTCCTCGTACGGGCCCCGCGGATGTTCGCCGAGATCATCGGGAAGCTGCTCTTCTGGCGCGGCGAGGACAAGATCGTGTACGGGTCCGAAGCGCCGATCTTCCATCCGCAGTGGGCGCTGCGGGTCTTCATGGACTTCCAGATCCCGCAGGACCTCTGCGACGGGTACGGCTACTCGCAGCTCACCGACCAGGCCAAGCGCAAGATCCTGGGAGAGAACCTGCTGCGCCTGCACGGCATGGACGTCGAGGCGACCCGGGCCCGGCTCGGCCGCACGAGCACGGGAGGCTGAACCGCCTTCAGCGCCGAACTCCGTGTGGCCCCGCGCCGGGCACCTGTCCGGTCAGATCTGCTCGATCGTGACGTCGGCTGCCAGGTCCTCGTGGGGCAGGTACCTGTCGGCCGCCATGTGACCGGGCGATGACGCCGCCTGCGGGGCGCGGACGGTCAGGGCACGACGGTGACGGGCCAGTGGCCGATGCGGACGAGGCGGACGGCGAGTGAGCCGACGAGCCGGTGGCCGATCTTCTCGGATACGCCGACCACGACACCGTCGGCGTGGACCTCGTCGGCGATGCGCGCGAGTTCACTGAGCGGATCGCCGTGGGTCACGATGAACTCCGCTCGCACGCCCAGACGCGCCGCGCCGTCCGTGATCTCGCGGCGAAGGTCGTCGGCGATCTCGTCCATGGTCTGCTCGGTCACCAGCGCGCCGCCCGGGGCCATGTCGGCGAGGCTGCTCCTGCCGGCCACGTAGACGATCACCAGGCGTGCGTTCTGCCGGCGTGCCAGCCCGGCCGCATAGCTGCCCGCCCGCATCGATGTGGTCGAACCGTCCACGCCGGCCACGATGACACGAGGGCCATCTGTCCAGAATTCGTATGACTCTTCCGAATCTGTACCCACGTGAGAAGTATGCCGCTACTTGCCGGGAGACGCGGAAGGGCCCGCCCGGTGCCGGGCGGGCCCTTGTCGGCGCGTACTCGCCGATCAGCCGAGCAGGTGCTTCATCGCCCTCCTGACGAAGTCGTTCCGAGCGGCCTGGGTGCTCAGGCCCTCACCGCCGAAACCGACGTACACGGTGTCCTTGGTGGCGACGCCCGCGCCCTCCTCGAACGCCCGCTGCGACCGGGTCCAGTCGTTGGCGGCCGCCGCCGAACCCGGGGGCGGGCCGGCCACCGTCCAGCCGCCGAGGTCGGTCTCGAAGGAGGTCTCCGCGACCGCCGCGCCGTCCGTGGTGACCTTGGTGTCGTCGATGAAGACGCCGATGCCCTGGGTTCCCCAGTCGCTGGCGTAGGTGATCGAGAGTTCGACCTGCTTGCCCGCGTACGCGGACAGGTCGATCTTCCAGTCCTGCCAGCCGTTGGACTTGCCGGATGCCGCGTGCCACGCGCCCGTCGTGCCCGTGGGCGAGCAGTCCGCGCCCTGGTAGTGGGCGGTGAACGGGTGGATGTCACGCCAGCCGGAGGCGCAGCTGTCGCCGGTCTCCTGACTCGTGTGCCCGCCCGCGTCCGGCAGTGTCGTCCAGTCGTCTTCGCCCACGGTGTGCGCCTCGACGAACAGGTGGTCCCAGCCGGCCTCGGTGTCGTAGGAGGCGGAGAAGGTCAGTTCGCCGGCGCTCTTGCCGGTCAGGTCGACCGTCCGGGTGAGCCTCTTGTACGACATGTCGGCCGACTGGCTGTAGGCGTACCAGGCACCGGTGCGCGGGTCGAACGGTGCTCCGCCGGGCCGGTCCCATGCGATGGGCGCGGAGCTGCCGAACTGCGGGAACTGCGCCTTCGGCAGGAAGCTCGACGTCGTCAGGAAGGACGCGGTGTGATCCTGGTTGTTCGCCGAGTCGCCTCCGTTCAGTGTGCTCTGGAAGCCGGTGAACGCACCGCCGGCGCCCTTGACCGGATACGGCTTCCCGTCAGCACCGGTGCCCCCGCCGTCCACGTACGAGTAGGCGCCGAGGTAGTACTGCAGGAAGTCGTTCAGGATCGGCAGGCAGGGCGGGTCGGACAGGACCGCGCACTCCGGCTGGGCCGGGACGTCCGGCTCATAGAAGTACGCGCCGTTGGCGCCCTGCGCCAGCCCGGCGTACTTGCCGGTGTGGAGCAGCTTGCCGCCCTCGTTGAGATAGTCGCGGACGTTCAGCTCGGTGTCCACGGCGAGCTTCGCGGTCGTGCCGCCCGGCTGGCCGACCGCCCGGGTGATGATGTCGTCGCCGGTCTCCCAGACCACGGCCTTGTAGTGGCTCAGCACGCCGAGGTGGTGAGGTGCCGTACGGCCGTTGGCGTCGACGTCGTAGACGTCGGAGCTGTGGCCGGCGGCGGTCAGCGCCTTGGTGTAGGCGCCGGCGTACTTCGCCGTCGTCACGCCCTGCGCCGGGCTGGCGCCCGTGACGTCCTCGGCCGCGAGGACGAGCACCTTGCCGCCGATGTCGCTCGCGACGGTGTAGGTGAAGCGCTCACTGGAGATCCGCTTGCCCTTCTTCACCGCTTCGAACCAGACCTCCACCTTGTCCTTGGGCCTGGTGTCCCGTACGGTGCCGCGGAACTCGCCGTAGTAGACGTCGCCCTCGTCTCCGTAGCGTTCGCCGCCCCGCCATTCGCGGGTGCCGGTGCTGTGCGTACGGCCGCCGTTGATCCGGTAGCGCAGCGTCAGGCCCTTGAGCGAGCGGCGCGCGTCGACCGCCACCGGCTGGGTACGGCCGTGCGACACCGGGAAGGCGTCGACGTCCAGGTCCGGCGTGGCCTTGTCGACGACCGAGACGGGCTGGTCCGGCGTGTGCGCCGACTTCGCGGTGGCGAGCACCAGCGGGAGGTTCTTCTCGAACTCCTGCTGGATCAGCTTCTCGTCGTCGGGGAAGTGGAAGACGCTGAGGCAGTCCTCGGGCTTCCACCGGTCGTTCGGGTCGACGGCGCTGGCCGTCTGGCAGGTCGACATCTCCGGCGTGACCGTCAACGTCCCGTACCGCTCGGTCATGTGACCGTCGGTCTCGCCGTTGGTGGTGTAGAGCTCCGCGCCGAGGTCGGGGTCGTACCCGGGCACGGCCGGGTGCTGGTCGTCGCCGACCAGTGCCTCGAAGATGTGGTCGTCCGGCGACGGGGTCTGCGTCTGCCAGCCCACGCCGTACAGCAGCAGTTCGGCGGCGGAATGGTAGTTGATCATGTACTTGGGCCGGAGCCGCTTCACGAACGCGTCCTGCGCCTTCGTCTCCGGCTCCGAGCCCGGGGAGGCGCCGCGGAAGGTCTCGCTGTCGGGCGCCGGGGAGGAGCCCTCGTTGTCGTAGCCCCACTTGTAGCTGAAGTTGCGGTTGGGGTCGACGCCGTCGACGGTGGTGATCTGCCCGTCCCCGTCGTTGTCGCGCAGGTTCTTGCGCCACATCCGGTAGTCGGGGTTGAAGGTCAGGTCGTAACCGTCGACGTTGACGACCGGGATGAAGTAGAGGTCGGTCGTGTCGACGATCTTGGTGATCTCGGCGTTCTTGCCGTAGTTGTTCAGGAAGTGGTGGAGCTCTCGGCGGACCGTCTCGGGTGTGATCCACTCACGAGCGTGCTGCGCCGCCTGGAAGACGACGGCCGGGCGCTTGCCGTTCGCGTGCAGGGTGCGGGCACCCTTCGTCACCCGAATGGCCGTGATCGGCTTGCCCTTCAGCGACTTGCCGATGTCGATCGGCTCGGCGATCGACCGGTGCGCGTTCGCCGCGTTGACGATTTCCTCGCGGAGGTTTCCGGGTCCGCTGTACGGGCGGAACACCGTGCCCTCCGCGGCCAGGGCCTTCGAGCGCTCAGCGGCGGTCTGTCCCTTGACCTTCTTGACCTGGAGGGGAATGCCCTTCGCGCGCAGGGCGTCACCCCGCGCACGGCTCATGACGACTTCGACACTGGCCTTGCCGTTCACGGACTTGCCCAGGGCGATGTCCTCGTGATCGAGACCGAGTTCGCGGAGTGTCTTCAGCTGATCCGGGGTGATCTGTCCGGAGAAGACTTCGAGCCGGTCCTTGCTGCGGTCCTGGCCCGGCGGGGCGGCGGCCATGGCCGGACCGGCCATGGCGACCCCGGCCGCCAAGGTGATCGCGGCGAGGAAGGAGGGAACAACGCGCGTCATCGCGGCTCCTGGATGAGGGGTGTGGCGGAGTTCGCGCAGCACGCGAGAACTCCACGACGGGAAGGATCAGCCTCGTGTCGCCGCGATGATCAGGTCAACGCCGTAGGTCGGTTTTGTCGATATTTGCCGTTTGGTGCCGCTCTTTCGGTCACTCGCGCCGTTGCGTCGGAACGCCGCCATGAGCTTGTACGGCCGTCGGTGGTGATCATCGCGACGCCGCCGGGCTCAGTCTTGGCCGAAGACCTGAGGCGGTGGCGTCGACGTGGGCGTCTCCTCGCCGTCGTGCAGCGGCCGGGCACCCGCGTGGAAGCGGGCGAGATCGTCGCCGTCCAGTCGGCCGGCGCGTACCAGGGCACCGGCGGCCGCCCGGAGCGGACCCGGCACAGGGCCTGAGACCGGCAGCGGCGCCGGTGCGGCCGCGACGATGAGGTTTCCGAACCGGCGCCCGCTCAGCACGTCCGGGTCCGCGAGGAGCATCGCGTGCGGGAACACACCGGACACCGTCGCGACGACCCGCCGTACGAAGGCCAGCCGGGACCCGTCGGACACGTTGGTGAGATGCACCCCGCCCGGGCGGAGAACGCGTGCGACCTCACGCGTGAACTCGTCCGTGGCCAGTTCGATCGGCATCGTGGCCGCGGTGTAGGCGTCGACCACCACCAGATCGGCGGAGTCCCCGGGAAGGGCCGTCACCCCGGCCCGCCCGTCGACGATCCGGACGTCGAGCCGCGGGACCGTGTCGAGGGCGAGTTGCTCACGGACCATCTGTACGAGCCCGGCGTCCGGTTCGAACACCACCTGGCGGGACCCCGGCCGGGTGGCCGCGACGTACCGCGGCAGCGTGCAGGCGGCTCCGCCCACGTGGACGGCGTCGATGGCCGCCCGCCGGGGACCGAGACGGTCGACCACGCCGCCCATGATCTCCATGTACCCGAAGTCCAGATACGTCGGCTCGGAGAGGTCGACATAGGACTGGGGCACGCCACCGACGTTCAGTACCCAGCCGTTCTCACGGTCGGCGTCCTGCAGCAGTTCGGCCGTTCCACTGGAGATCGGATACCGGCCGGGCATGGGCTCGCCTCGCACGTGTGCCCACCTCCGCTCGCTCGCCCCTCTGGCCGGATACCGCGTCTCGCATCACCGTCGACCTGGGCACTACTCTGCCGTACCTCAGTCCGTGGCGAGCGGGGCGTGGCCCCGCGGGTGGTGATCGCCCTTGCCGTGTCCCCGGTGACGGTGCGGCCGACGGAGGCCCGACAGGTCCCGTCTGACGACGGTGTTGCGGTCGGAGACGTTGTTGCCCAGGGCGAACTGCGGCCAGTACCCCATGATCTCCTGCCGGCTGCGCTCGCTCCACGCGCGGGCCAGTTCACTGCGTGACTTGTGGAAGTTCAGCGCGTAGCCCTCGGTGTGCAGTCTCAGCAGCGAGAAGCCTCCGGGGTACTCCTTGACCGCGGCGACCTCCTGCAGCGTCACGCCGGGTGCGGCCGGGCTGACCGTCCGGTGGTTGCGATGGGTGTGGCCGGCATGGTGCAGGAAGACTCCGGGAGTCCGCTTGTAGGTGTCGAGGATCGACGCGGCCTGAGCGGCGTCCAGGGAGTTGCCGGCCGTGATCGGGAAGGCGGAGTCGGCCATGACGAGCGGGTGGTGCCCGAACACCAGGGTGGGCTGGTCCTTGTGCGCGGCGAGGGTGGAGCGGAACCAGGAAAGCTGTTCCGGCGACAGCCCGCCGGCATCGCCACCGCCGCCCGGCTTGTCATAGGTGTCGAGCCCGATCACGCGCAGGCCGGACAGGTCGCTGGAGAAGTACGTGAGCTCGTCCTTAGCGAAGTAGGCGTCGTGGAAGCAGTCGTTGCCCTGCCACTGCCCGGCGCGGCAGGCGGCGTACGGGTCACCGGTGTGCGCGCGATCGTGGTTGCCGCGCGTGACGAAGTAGTCCTCGCGGTACTCGCCGAACCTGTTCAGCAGTCGCCGTGACCGGCTCAGATCGGCGGGCACGGCCTCGGCGGAGATGTCGCCGGCCGCGAGCAGGTAGGTCGGTTTGAGCCTCTCGACGTCCTCGACCAGGGACTCGAGCATCACCTCCGGGTACGGCGGGAGGCCTGGAACCTGGGAGATCCCGATGTACTGCGGCTGGCCCCCGACCAGCCCGGCCTGGGTCTCGCCCATGTGCAGGTCGTTGCAGAGGACGACGGAGAACAGGAAGCGTCCCGGCGGGGGCTGCGGCGTCGTGAACGAGAACGGCCCGGTCGTGCCGAGGCCATGGTCGGAGGTGCCCACGGCGTTGCCCGAGATGAGGGTGAACCGCATCGGCGAGACGGGCTTGCCGTTGGAGCGCGCCTGGTAGTAATAGGTCTGCCCGGGCTCGAGGTCGGTCAGCTCGACATGGTGGTACGGCGTGTGGGAGGAGATCCCATGCGCCACCCGGTTCAGCCGCGTGGGATGGGTGCCGTAACGCACCTCCCCGTCGGCCGGGGCGGGCACCATTCGTCCGAGGCCGTCGTCGGTGCCGGGTACGCCGGTGTACCAGGTGACGATGGCGCGGTCTTCGGTGAGCGTGACGAGTTCCAGATTGACGGGCAGCACGGCGTCGGGTCGCCCCGAACCCGTAGCGGCGTGACCTCGCGCCGGATCGACGGCGGCCAAGGGTACGGCGGCCGCGGCCACCGCCGACCAGCGAAGCATGTCCCTACGGGTGAAATCACATCCAGGCATGTGGCAGAAGCTAGGCACGCACGTTGAACGGATCTCCGGTGTCGGCTGGCGTGAAGATGTACGTCTCTTTGCCATGCGCACCTGTACGCGGCCGGGCCGGCGATGCGGCTGTGCCGCCGGCCGCGATGGCACAGCGATCCAGGTCAGGCACGGTGGGAACGAGCGGCCATGCCCCGGGCTCGGGCGGGCAGGTGGCGCATCCAGTGGCCGTCGGAGCTCCATCCGAGGAACGGGCGGGTCTCGGGAGCGCCTCCGCCGTCGAGGCGGCCGCCGACGAGAACGTGACGCAGCCCGGCCAGCACGGGGGCGAGCCGCCGTACGGCGTGCTCGGGGTGCCGCTTGGCCTCGTCCTGGATCCACGCGGTGAGGGTGATCTGGTCCTCCAGACCGCACAACGCCATGTAGAACAGCATCTGCCGCCAGGCGTACGCGGCGTCCTTGATGATCCCCAACGGGCGCGGATTGCCGTGCACCCGCGTCACGAGGCGGCAGACGGTCACGAACGCGCGGCGGGCCAGGTCGGACCGGCCCGGAGCGGGGTCCACCCCGATCGGGTGCACGAGCGCGGCCAGATTGTGGGAGGTGAGGATCTGCGCCTGCTCGATCACCATTCCGTTGGCGGCCACCCAGCGGCCCCCAGGATCACCGGCTCGACGCCGGCACAGCGCGGCGAACGTCTCGGACGTACGCGCCTGGAAACCCCGGTGCTGGGCCGTGTCGTCGATGGCGCGAATCGCCGCGTAGTCGATTCCGTAGTAGCGCTCGTACAGCGTCCCCTCCAGCACGTCGGCGGCGAGCTGCGCCGCCCGCAGGAACTTGCCGGAGAAGGCGCCCATGAAGATGTCGGCTGCCAGCTCCTCCACGAGCGGCACCTCGACGCCCGCCCGCGTGGCCAGCGCGCCGAGCTCCTGGATCAGCGGGTTGGGCAGGATGGTCGCCGGGAAGCCCCGCAGCGCCACCTCCCCGAGCTCGACCAGGGCGACGCGCGCGTGCCGCCTGGCCTCGCCGGGTTCACGGCGGTACCCGGACACCGCCCGCACCCAGGGCAGCTCCTCGAGCCGGACCTGGTGCTCCAGGTTGAGGAGCAGCAGTGACCGCCGCTTGCGGAAGGCCCGGTAGGCCGCGGCCATGAGCGAACGCAGGGTGTCGTCCCGATACGCCAGCGGGGTCGTCGAGGCGACCAGCCGGGGAACGAGCGCGGCCAGCACCTCCGCCGACGGGATCACGCCACGTTCGACCAGGACGGCGGCCGGCGCGCTGAGCGCCCGGTCGACCGGGCGCCGTAGCGAGCCGGGGATCTCACTGCCCGCGGCCACCCCCGTACGGTCCTCCTCGTCCTCGGTCACCGGCTCGGTCAGCCAGTCCGTCGAGGGCAGGCCGGCGTCCCGCGGCAGTGCCGACATGCGTGCGATCAGCACCTGCGCCAGGGCGTGGTGCGTCGGCCGGGCCGCGACCAGGGACTGGCCGTCGCGCAGCCCGGTGTGCCGCGGCGATCCGGGGGCGCCCCGCCGAGAGACCATCGAGTCCATGGCGTGCTGCACCAGTCCGCGCCGCCGCTGGTTCAGGCCGCGCCCGGCGACGATCTCCTCCAGCGCCGTCCGCAGAACCGCGAGGTTCTCCTTGGGCCTGCGGTGCTTGGAGCACAGGGTGTGGGCGGCGGCGAGACGCCGGTACCGTTCCAGCAGCTCGGAGCCGCGCTCTCGCCAGCCCTCCGGCTCTGTGCTCGCGACCTGCCCGGACTCGACGGTCTCCAGCCAATGCGCCAGCAGCTCGTCCGCGAAGGGGTTCCAGACCGCCAACGCCTCGTTCATCGCCTCGACGGCCTGATTCGGGCGGCGCTCGCCGAGCCGGTCGTGTACCTCGCCGACCGTCTCGCGGTGGACGACAGTCCCGTCCGGTGGCGGTGCGTCGCTCGGCTGCGGAAGGAAGCGCAGCCGGCCGGCGAACGGCTCGATCTCCTCCAGCAGGGTCAGCGCCGCGTCGCCGTCGCCCGCCCGCAGCAGCCACGCCACCGTGAGCAGGGCCGCCGTCTCGGGCACGGTGATCTCGTAGCGGCCGCTGTCCAGCAACGCGCCCAGCTCGGCCATGCCCGCGTCGGTCAGGTGATGGAGGAACAGCGCCCGGCGGTCGGCGGGCACTCCGGCCCGGCGGGCGGCCTCGATCTCGTGCGATGTCAGCGGCCCGCCCGCCGCCGCCTCGCCCGTGGCGAACCCGCCCCGTACGACCTCGGGAGTCACCCACGCCGGCAGGCCGTCGACCGGTGTCCTCGACCCGATGGCGAGCGTCCCGTCGGACATGCCGGCGAGGACCTGTTCCCAGCGGCGGAGCCGTTCCTCCGCACGTCTGCGGGTGGCGGCGTCCGCATGGCTCAAGGCGGTGGTGAAGGCCTTCGCCATCTGCCCGCTGACGTATCCGGTCTCCACCCGCATCTGTGCGTCATCGTGGTTCATGGCCAGCGTGGCGGGTTCCGCCCCCGCGCCCTACGGGTTTTGAGCCCGGCGCTCTACTGACTGAGCTACACGCTGGTGACGCCTCAGGCTAGGGGTGCCTAGCCGACCCGCAACGCCATAAAGACGTCGTTTCGCCTGGCGGTCCACGGCGGGGTTGTGGGTCAATGCTGCGGGAGCGTGGGAGGGCGTTCGAGGTCGACCAGCTCCACGCCCTGGGCGTCCAGGACGACGTCCCCGGCGAGATGAACGGCGCTCGCCTCGCCGGTCGCCAGGTCGGTGACCTCGTAGCGCTCCACCGGAAGGGGCGCCAGGTCGGTGTCGTACGTCGTGACGTCGGTGAGCCGCCACCGCTGCGTCACCGTGAGCGCCGACAGCGCCGGCGCGCTCAGCCGTACCAGCCGTACGTCCGCATGGGAACCCGGCTCCAGTCGCAGAGACCTGGCCACGGCCACCAGGAAACCGGGGGAGTCACCGAGGAACCCCGCCGCTTCGGCCGAGTGCTCTTCGCCGTACTTTCCGGCGGAACGGACCCACAGCAGTTCCCTGCCGGCCAGCCCGCCGCGGATGAGGAGTTCACCGGCGCCGACCTGAACGCGGATCTGCAGCCACCGGCTGTCCACGGTGAGGTCGGTGCGCAGGCCGTCGGAGCGTTCGGAGACATACCGCCAGCCGCCCACGCCGGGCGCGCACTGGAAGGCCTCCTCGGTCCCGCTCTGCGGGTCGGCATACGTTCCGCGCGGCACGTGATCAGCCTTTCAGAGGACGAGGTCGCCGCGCCATCCGGGGCTCACGGGCAGTGTCGTCGGCGGGCCACGCACCTACTGGCGGCTGACGGCTCGCGTGATGCCCGTGGCGATCGTCGTGGCGAGGATCCAACCGGCGGCGATCAGGAGATAGGAGAGCCACTGGTACCCGCCGCGTGGGTTGAAGGCCTTCTCCTGGCCGAAGTCGATGATCGGCAGCAGCAGGTCGAGGGCGTAGAACAGCGCGTTGAAGTCGGGCGTCTCACCAGATTTCATCGGGGCCGGAGGGTGCAGCCCGTACGCGACGGCTCCGGTGAGCAGCAGGGCGAGCAGCCAGGCCGCCGCCCGCATCGGCCGGAAGCCGTAGCCGACGGTGACGTCCTGCAGGTACCCCCAGATCCTGGCGTACCAGGGCAGGGTCGTGCGATGACGGCGCTGCTTGGCGAGCTGGACCGTACGGGCTCCGGCGTCGTCGCCCACTTGGCGGTAGGCGGCGGTGAGCTGCTCGTACGCCTGCGGCACGTAGCCGTCCTCGTCGCGTTCCAGCAGGTCCAGCCGCCGTCCGGCGGGCAGGTGCGGCGCGAGGACGCCGTGGGCGAGCCCGTCGAGCCTGACCTGGTCGGGCCACACGTCGGGGGTGGCGTGGAGCAGATCGAACTGGGAGCGGCGCAGGTTCACCGAGCCTTCGATCGGGGCGGCCTCGCGAAGCCAGAACTCCCCGGCCGTGCAACTGCTCGCGCGCAGTGCCACCCCACCCGGGTTGGACAGCCGCGCGTACGCGAGGTTGAGCTGCCCGGGGATATGGGCGCCTCTGAGGTTGACCCTGCCCTCGGCGCGCAGGCGCATCGCGTGCAGATCGGATCCCACGGTGAGGGTCTCGGCGTTCAGCGCGGTGCCGCCGGGATCGCTCAGCTCGCTGTCGTCGAGGTTCAAAGACCCGGCGATCCTGGCTCCGCTCAACCGGACCTGGCCGTGGACCACCAGCCCGCGGCCGTACAGGTCGTCGCCGACCGTGGCCTGGTTGAGCTGCAGGGCCGGTTCTCCCCCGTCGCCTCGATCCCGCTGCTCGTCGCCGAGGTGCGCCCGGTCGCAGAAGATCGCGCCGGAGATCTTCGCGCCGCCGAGCCGTACGTGGCCGGGGATGCGGCAGTCGGTGATCCGCAGGACGCCGCCGATGCGGATGGTCGCGGCGTCGAGCGCGGGAAGGTAGGACTCGCTCAGGTTGAGCTGGCGTACCTCGGCCCCGTACAGGATCGCCGCGTGGTCGAGATGACAGGCGGTCAGCCGAACGGCGTGGTCGACGGTTCCGTACTGCAGGTTCAGTGGGCCGGAGATACGCGCGCCGACCAGCCGCAGCGCCGCGATCTCACCGTCGCCGGTGACGCCGCCCAGCAACAGGGGTCTCAGTGCCTCGGCCCGTACGGTGCGGTCCGGGCCCCAGCCGCCGCCGTGCGCGGGATCCTCGTCGGTGGACTCCCGGAAGTCGACCACCTCGCCGCGGGGGAACGCCCGCCACACCCGTCGCTCCGCGGGCGTCAGATCGGCGATCTCCATCGCGGGACCTTCTCGTGGCCGTCGTCATCCTGTCAATGGGCGGGGACGCGGCCTACGAACCGGATCTCCAGGAGCTGAGGTACTCCTCCTGCGCGGCGCTCAGGACGTCGATCGCGATGTCCATCGAGTCCAGCTTCAGCCGCGCGACCTCGGTGTCGATCTCGGCGGGCACGCGGTGGACCGTGGGGCCGAGGTCCTGGTGCGACCTCGCCAGCCAGCCGCAGGCCAGTGCCTGGTCGGCGAACGACATGTCCATGACGGCGGCCGGATGACCCTCGGCGGCCGCCAGATTGACCAGGCGGCCCTCGGCCAGCAGGACGAGACGGCGGCCGTCGGCGAGGACGTACTCGTCGGTGTGCGGCCGGATGCCGTGGTGGACCTCGACGGCGAGGTCGGTGAGTCCCCGTACGTCGATCTCGACGTCGAAGTGCCCGGAGTTCGCCAGGATCGCACCGTCCTTCATCACAGCGAAATGCTCCGGCCGGATCACCTCACGGTTGCCGGTCACGGTGATGAAGACCTCCCCGTGCCGGGCCGCCTCGTCCATCGGCAGCACCCGGTAGCCCTGCAGCGTCGCGTCGAGCGCCTTGACCGGGTCGATCTCGGTGACCACCACGCGGGCGCCCATTCCCCGGGCCCGCTCGGCGAGGCCCTTGCCGCAGTGACCGAAGCCGGCGACGACGATCGTCTTCCCGGACAGCAGCGTGTTGGTGGCCCGGATGATGCCGTCCAGTGTGGACTGACCGGTGCCGTACCGGTTGTCGAACATGTGGTTGGTGTAGGTGTCGTTCACCGCGACCATCGGGAACCGCAGTACGCCCTCACGGGCCATCTGGTGCAGCCTGATGACCCCGCTGGTGGTCTCCTCGCACCCGCCCTTCACCGAGCCGAGCAGGTCGGTGCGCTCGGTGTGCAGGGTGTTGACCAGGTCGCAGCCGTCGTCCAGCACCAGATCCGGCTCGATCTCCAGCGCCTGGTGGATGTGCCGGTAGTAGCCCGCGCGGTCGGTGCCGGCGCGGGCGAAGACCGAGGCTCCGTACTCCTCGACCAGCGCGGCGGCCGTGTCGTCCTGGGTGGACAGCGGGTTCGAGGCGGCCAGTGAGACCCGCGCGCCGCCGGCCTGCAGGGTGCGGATGAGGTTGGCCGTCTCGGTGGTGACGTGCATGCAGGCCGCGATCTTGAGCCCGTCCAGCGGCCGATCTTCGGCGAAGCGCGCGCGGATCTGGCGCAGTACCGGCATGGAGCGGTCGGCCCACTCGATGCGACGGACCCCCGCGCCCGCCAGCCCGGCGTCCGCGATGTCGTGCGAGCCGTCCGAGTCGCATGTGTCGTACGAGCCCTGCGCACTCACGTCGTCAGCACTCCTCGCCCCCTATGACCAGCCGTGATCATGCAGTTGTTCGCGCCACCGTGAGCGCGTCCAACGCGCGCGCGTGGAGCCCGGCCCCGGGAAGGCGGAAACCCGAGGGGAACAACTGCATGATCACGACAGGGGAGGGATCAGTAGCGGTAGTGGTCGGCCTTGTAGGGGCCTTCGACGTCGACGCCGATGTAGGAGGCCTGCTCCTTCGTCAGCTCGGTGAGCTTGACGCCGAGCGCGTCGAGATGCAGCCGGGCGACCTTCTCGTCGAGGTGCTTGGGCAGCACGTAGACGCCGACCGGGTACTCCTCGGTCTTGGTGAACAGCTCGATCTGCGCGATCACCTGGTTGGTGAAGGAGTTCGACATCACGAAGGACGGGTGGCCCGTGGCGCAGCCGAGGTTCATCAGCCGGCCCTCGGCGAGCACCAGGATGGAGTGCCCGTCCGGGAAGATCCACTCGTCGACCTGCGGCTTGATGTTGTTCTTCACGATGCCGTCGGTCTTCGCCAGCCCGGCCATGTCGATCTCATTGTCGAAGTGGCCGATGTTGCTGACGATGGCCTGGTGCTTCATCCGCGCCATGTGGTCGGCCCGGATGATGTTGAAGTTGCCCGTTGTGGTGACGAAGATGTCGGCGATTCCGACGACGTCCTCCAGCGTGGTGACCTGGAAGCCGTCCATGGCCGCCTGAAGGGCGCAGATAGGGTCGATCTCGGTGATGATGACGCGAGCGCCCTGGCCGCGCAGCGCGTCGGCGCAGCCCTTGCCCACGTCGCCGTAGCCGGCGACGACCGCGACCTTGCCGCCGATCAGCACGTCGGTGGCCCGGTTGAGGCCGTCGATGACAGAGTGGCGGCAGCCGTACTTGTTGTCGAACTTCGACTTCGTCACCGAGTCGTTGACGTTGATCGCCGGGAAGGCGAGCGTGCCGGCCTTGGCCATCTCGTAGAGACGGTGCACGCCGGTCGTGGTCTCTTCGGTCACGCCCTTGATGCCCTCGGCGGTGGCGGTCCAGCGGCCCGGCCGCTCGCCGATGGTGCGGCGCAGGGTCTCGAGCACGATGCCCCACTCCTCGGGGTCGTCCTCGGCCGCCGAGGGGACGGCGCCGGCCTTCTCGTACTCGGCGCCCTTGTGGACGAGCATCGTGGCGTCGCCACCGTCGTCAAGGATCATGTTGGGTCCGCTGCCGTCCGGCCATGCCAGCGCCTGGTCGGTGCACCACCAGTACTCCGAGAGCGTCTCGCCCTTCCAGGCGAACACCGGAACACCCTTGGGGTCCTCGACGGTGCCCTCGGGGCCGACGACGGTCGCCGCGGCGGCGTGGTCCTGGGTGGAGAAGATGTTGCAGCTGACCCAGCGGACATCGGCGCCGAGCGCGACCAGCGTCTCGATGAGCACGGCGGTCTGGATCGTCATGTGCAGTGAGCCCATGATCTTCGCGCCGCGCAGCGGCTGCGCGTCGGCGAACTCACGGCGCACGGCCATCAGCCCGGGCATCTCATGCTCGGCGAGCTGAATCTCCTTGCGGCCGAACGCCGCCAGTGAAAGGTCGGCGACCTTGTAGTCCATCGTTCGTGGCTCCTCGATGCGCTTCTTCGGGCTTCGCCGCGGCCTCGCCGGCGGTGTACGACAGCGAGTCTAGGCAGGGCAACGCGGCGACTGCACGGTCGGCCATGCGTTTCTAACACTGATTTGTCAGAATCATCCCATGCGTATCACGGAGGCCGCCCGGCGGCTCGGCACCTCACCCCGCATGCTCCGCTACCGCGAGGCTCTCGGGCTGCTGCCCGCCACCCGGGAACGCACCGGTCACCGGCGCTTCGGCGAGCCGGAGCTGCGCGCGGTGGCCCTGGGCCTGGCGCTGGAGCAGCGCTATGACATCGGGCCCGCCGAGCTCGCCTTCGGGCTACGGGTGCTGGCCGAGCCCGACGTGCAGGCTCGCGTCCGAGAGCTCGGAGAGCGTATCGGCCGGCTGTCCGCCCCGCCCGTGCGCGCCCTCGACTTCGAGAAGGAGAAGGCGCTCCGCCTCCTGCGGCAGCGACCGCTCCCGTCGCAGGCCCTTCGCGGCAGGCCGCCGGCCAGATGAGTCGGCCAGATGAGTCGGCCAGATGAGTCGGCCAGAGGAGAGCGGCGGTGGAGGGCGGTGCCGGACCGAATCGGTCAGAGCAGAGCGTCGAGATCGACGGTGACCGGGAACGGGTCGTCCATTTTGAGAACGACCGAGTGCACGCCCGCGGATTCGTAGGATCGCCCGGTCGGATCGAGTGCATAGGTGTACGCGATCAATGTGGATTCTTCTTGTTCGATGCGCCAATAATGCGGAAGTCCCGCTATCGCATATTCGGCCGGTTTATCGATCCGATCGGCGCTCACGCTGACCCTGCTCATGATCTCGGCCGCAAGCAGTACCTGCGGCGGCCGAATCGGCAGATGGTCGGGATCGCCCCGGAAGACAACAATATCAGGCCGTCTATTATGCAATGGGACATCGGCCAGACGGAGATCTACGTCCGTTGTCACCTGCCAGGGGGACGGCGCGGCCTCCTCCAGCGCATTGGCGAGCAGCCTGGCGATCCGATTGTGCCGCGGAGTCGCGGAAGGGTACACGATGATGCTCCCGTCGACGATTTCAATGCGTCGGCAGACTTCTTGCGGCATCCGATCGTATTCCTCTGCGGTGACACCTTCCTCGGGAAGTGTCGACATCCATTCCGGCAAAGCGGTCATTTTTCATCCTCCCGCTTCGACGCAGGCAGGGGTCGGCCATATCACCGAATGTAACCTGACCTAACGGTGTCGCCCGGATGACGAATCTTCCGGCCGAGGTGATGTGCGCGGCTCAGAGCCGGCCGGCCGCCTTGAGGGCGAGATAGGCGTCGGCCAGCGCGGGGGCGAGGTCGTCCGGGGGAGCGTCCACGACCTCCACGCCGTACTTGCGGAGCTCGGCGGTGAGCCGCTGCCGCTCGGCGCGGGCCCGTTCGGCCGCCGCCGCGTCGTAGACGGCCGCCAGATCGCCGCGCGACGCCGCCATCTCGCTCACCCGGGGGTCCGAGACAGCGGCGATCATGAGCAGGTGCCGTGACGTGAGCTGCGGCAGGAGGGGAAGCAGGCCCTCCTCGATCGCGGCCGTGTTGAGTTCGGTGAGCAGCACGACGAGACAGCGCTGCCGCACCCGGGCCATCAGGGTCGAGACCATGCCGGCGGCGTCGGACTCGATGAGCTCGGGCTCCAGCGGCGCCATCGCCTGCACCATCGAGGTGAGCAGATCGGTGCGGGAGGTGCCCTCGACCCGCGCCCGCACGCGCCGGTCATAGGCCAGCAGGTCCACACGGTCGCCGGCCCGCGACGCGAGCGCGCCGAGCAGCAGGGCCGCGTCCATCGAGCAGTCCAGCCGGGGGATGTCGCCGACCCGTCCGGCGGCCGTACGGCCGGTATCGAGCACCAGGTAGATCCGCCGGTCCCGCTCCGGCCGCCACGTCCGTACGACCACGTCGGCGCGGCGCGCGGTGGCCCGCCAGTCGATCGACCGCACATCGTCGCCGTCCACGTACTCGCGCAGCGAGTCGAACTCCGTGCCCTGCCCGCGGATGAGCGCGACATGCTGCCCGGTCAGCTCGCGCAGCCGGGCCAGTTTGGCCGGCAGATGCCGGCGGGACGGGAACGCGGGCAGCACGCGCACGGTCCACGGCGCGGGCCGGGACAACTGCCGGGCGGCGAGGCCGAGCGGCCCTGTCGACCGCACCGTCACCGTGGCGGCCGAGCGGTCGCCGCGCCGTGTGGGCGTCAGCTTCATGTCGATCCGGCGCCGTTCGCCGGCGGGGATCGTCAGGTCGGCCGACCGAGGCTCGGCGGCGGCGCTCGGCGGCCAGGCGTCCCGTACCGCGGCCCGCACACGGCGCCGGCCGAGGTTCTCCAGGGTCAGCGAGACCTTGGCCGTCTCACCAAGCCGGACGTTGGCGTCGCCCGCACGGTGCAGACGCAGACTCCGTACGTTGCCCGCCATGGCCAGGTCGAAGATCACCCCGGCCAGCAGGACGCCTTCGATGGCGAGCAGCGCCCACCAGCTCGGAACGAAGATCAAGATGATCGCGGCGAGCGCGGCCAGCAGCCCGAGCCGCCCGGTCAGTGCCATGCCGCCCTCCCACCGGCGATCGCGAGGTGACGCGGCGAGTGGTGGACGGGCCTCCGTCTGTTCACGGCGTCAACGCGGGGCGGGGACGGTGGCGAGAACGCCGGCGAGCACGCCGTCGGCCGTCGCGCCCTCGAGCTCGGCCTCGGGGCGCAACTGCACCCGGTGCCGCAGCGTCGGCCGGGCGAGGGCCTTGGCGTCGTCCGGGGTCACGTAGTCGCGCCCGGACAGCCAGGCCCACGCGCGGGCGGTGGCCAGCAGCGCCGTGGCGCCACGCGGCGACACTCCCAGTTGCAGTGAGGGCGACTGCCGGGTGGCGCGGCACAGGTCCACGACATAGCCGGCGACCTTCGGGTCGACGTGGATCCGGCGTACGGCCTCGCGGCCGGCGGCGAGTTCGGTCGCGCCCGCCACCGCGTTCACCCCGGACAGGTCGCGCGGGTCGAAGCCGGAGGCGTGCCGCTGCAGGACGGCGATCTCCTCGTCGCGACCGGGCACCGGCACGGTGAGCTTCAGCAGGAACCGGTCCAGCTGGGCCTCGGGCAGTGGGTACGTGCCCTCGTACTCGATCGGGTTCTGGGTGGCGCACACCATGAAGGGGTCCGGCAGTTGCCGCGGCATGCCCTCCACCGACACCTGCCGCTCCTCCATCGACTCCAGCAGCGACGCCTGGGTCTTCGGCGGGGTGCGGTTGATCTCGTCGGCGAGCAGCAGGTTCGTGAAGACCGGCCCCTCCCGGAACTCGAACTCCGCGGTGCGGTTGTCGTAGACGAGCGAACCCGTCACGTCCCCCGGCATCAGGTCGGGGGTGAACTGCACGCGCTTGAAGTCGAGCGACAGCGTCTGCGCCAGGGTGCGCACCAGCAGCGTCTTCGCGACGCCCGGCACGCCTTCCAGCAGGACATGGCCCCGGCACAGCAAGGCGATCACGAGACCCGTGACCACGGCGTCCTGGCCCACGACGGCCTTGGCCACCTCGCCGCGCAGCGCGGTCAGCGACTTGCGGGCCGCGACCTCCTCTTCGCCGGCGACCGCCGGAGACGGGCCAGCGGGCGCGGAGGCGGCAGAGTCCGCGGCCGCGGATCCCGCGGAGGAGGATCCTGCGGGCGTGTGGTCCGCGTGCGCCGGATCGTCGGCTTCTTTGCCGAAGTTCACGGGCGCCGGCGGATATTCGGTACTCAAGACTGGCGAACCTGCCTTTCCAGGTCATCAAGGAAGTCGGTCAGCCGGACCAACTCGGCGTCGTCCGCTGGTGCAGGACCGTACAGCGCGATGCCTATGGCCGTCGCGTCCCACGGAGCCCGGCTCACCAGAGCGGCCACCACCTCTTGGGCGAAGGCCGGGTCCTGCGCGCTGCTGCGCGGCAGGCCGAGCATGGGCACGAGCCGTTCGCGCGCTCCGGCCCGGAGGGCGTCGGCGGCCCGGTCCCTGGCGTGCTGGGCGCGATAGAGCCGGGAGCGGCCCTCCACCGTCTCGGCGGAGCGTACGACCACGGGCAGCGGCTCGGCGACGACGGGGCCGAGCCGGCGCGACCGCCACAGCGCGGTGATCACCACGGCGATGAGCAGCTGCAGGACGGCCAGCTTCACGCCGGCCGGCAGCAGCTCCGTGAACGTCTTCTCCCCGTCGCCGCCGACCGGCGGCAGATTCGGGATGAGCCACACCACCGAGGGCCGCTCCGCGACGAGGTTCATCCCGAGGGCGGCGTTGCCGTCGTCGGCGAGATGCTGATTCGTCAGCGGGGAGCCGGAGCCGAGCACCGTGACCGTACGGCCGTTCACGGGCAGCCGGACCAGCCGCGGGAGTCCCTCGGCGGTATAGCACTTCACTGCGGAGGCCGGCGCCTCGTAGGTGTGCGAACCCTGGAACCCGACCTCACCCGCCATCGCCGCGGCCGAGAGGTCACAGCGGGGGGTGGCGCGATCTTCGCTACTCTGCGTGGCGAGGCGCACCCCGGGCGCCAGCCGATCGAGGGCGAGCTGGCGCGGTTCGACCAGCAGCAGGTCGCCGGGTGCGCGGCTCAGCGTGTCGAGGTCGGCCTGCGTCAGCCGCTCGGACCGTACGACGACCAGGGTCGCGTTCGAGTCGGATCCCATCCGGGCGGCCGCCGACGACGCGTCGCGGGTCACGTTCACCCCGACGCCCCGGTCGCCGAGGATCTGGGCGAGCGCCCGTGTGCCGCCCTGGCTCGGTGACTCCGGGTCGAGGTACTGGGGCTGAACGGTGGGCCGCAGCGCCGCGAGGATCACCACCAGTGTCAGGAGGGCCAGCGCCGTGAGCAGCACGTAGCGCGAGGCGCGCCAGCGGCGCCTCGCGACCTCGGCCGCGCTCGCCGGCTCTCCGGCGGCGGGCGCGTCGGCCCTCTCGCCGGCGGCCGCGTCGGCCGCCGGCGCGCTCACCGTGGTGTCGGCGTTCATGGCGTTCATGACCTGATGCACCCGCTCACTGGGGGCTCCGGAAGTTCGCGTCCGCGAGTTCGCCCGCCTCGAGGGGACGGGGTGTGGCCGCCTGCGTGAGTTCGTCGAGCACGGCCAAGTGTTCGTACCCCTCCCGGGTGCCCGGCCGGTCGCCGTACCAGACATCGTCGAAGACCCGGACACCGGCGTGGAAGGCCTCGGCGATGTCGGGCAGCGCCTGTGCGGCCTCCGTCGCGAGCTCGTCGGCCGTCCGTCCGGGCCGGGGATCGAGGATGACGCGTTCCTCGAGGTCACGGGCGACGGCACGGAGCCGTTCGCGGATGGCCTCGGCCCATTGGCCGGCCGCCGCGAGGCGCATTGCGTCGGCCCGGTGGTCGCGCGCGCTCGAGTGCTCCGCCCCCAGCAGGGCGTCGGCTCGATCGGACTTGACGTTCCTGCGTCCCCGCATCACCCAGAACACGATCCCCACGATGACCAAGAAGATCACGCAGAAGACGATGACGGCGGTCCAGCCGCCACCGCTGCCGCCTCGGCTCGAATCGAAGATCTTGTTGAAGATCTCCTGGAACCACTCACTGATCCGCTGGATCAGCCGCTCGACCAGGGACGGCTGGTCGCGGTGGTAGGCCGGGTCCTCCAGCTCGCGGCGGGCCAGCTCACGCGCCTCATCACGTCCGATCGGCTCCCCAAGGATCATGAGCCGTTCCATCCTGAGCCGGGGGAGGGGACCTGATGCGCCGGTGCGGCGGCGGCCGGATGCGCCGGCACGGCGGCGGGCGGGGCCGGCGGCCGAGAGCGGCCGGCGCGGCCCGGCGAGGGCACGAGCGGGCTGGTCCGCCACAGCTCGAGGAAGTCCTCGGGCGGAGGCTCGTCACTCGGACGGGTCTGGAGTTCCAGGTCGAGCCCCTCACGCCGCATGCGCTGGTCGATGTAGAAGAGTGCGATGACGCCCGCGTCGAACGGACTCATCAGGGTCCAGGCGATGATCCGGCCCAGTGTGTCGACCGCCAGCGACAGCACGAGCGCGACCCCGCTCGGATCCGTTCCGAACGCGGCGAACTGCACGACGGTGAAGGGGACCCGCAGCGCGAGGAAGCCCATGAAGACCGTGATGAGCGCCGTGACGAACAGGGTGCCGAAGGTTCGCCACCATTTGCGTTGTACGAGCTGGTGAGCCCGCCGCATCGAATCGATCACACCGCGCCGCTCCATCACCACGGCGGGGGCGGCCAGGACGAACAGGACGTACAGCCACAGGGTCGCCACGATGGCGGCCGGGAAGCCGACGATCCCCGCCAGCACGCCCGCCACGGCCGGACCGTCGGTGGCCGCGAGCAGCACGAACGGTACGAGGGGCAGCGTCATGGCCAGCAGGGAGATCGCCATGATGATCAGAGACACGCCGAGCAGCCGTGGCAGTTGCGGCCGGGTATGGCTCCACGCCTCGCGCAGCGAGGTCGACATGCCGAACAGCGTGCGGCCCATGACCGGGCCGAGCAGCCCGGCGAGCACGAGCACGCCCAACGCGGACAGCAGCAGCCCCACCGCGCCCACGGTAAGCTGGGTGCCGAGCGTCCGCATCACCGGCACGGGGGTCAGTTCGTCGCCGCCGTCGCCGCCGATGAAGAAGTACGTCGCGATCGTGACCAGCACCTGGATGACGCAGGCGACCGCGAGCGAGACCGCGAGCACCGGGCGGGCGTTGCGGCGGATGCTGGTGATGGCGCCGTCGAGGAGTTCTGAGGTTCCGAGCGGTCGCAGCGGGATGTCGCCGCCGAGCAGTTCCGAGGAGTCGATGAGCGCCCGCCGGGCCGCCGAGGGGCGCCCGGCGGAGGCGGGGGAGGGCGGCGCGGGAGGACCCGAGGGTAGGCCGGAGCCCGGTGTGGTCCAGGGCTGTGGGTCGTCCGTCATGACTGCTCCCCGCGCGATGACTGCCTCAGGTCATCCTGTCACGGCGTGAGTCCCGGGAATCCTCAAGCCCGGCCCGTCCCGTACCGCGTCAGCCGAAGCTGGTCTTGTGGCGAATCCACGAGATTCCCATGCGATCTTCCCGGCTTTGAATGGGAACCGTATGATGTGAGTAAAGTAACATCGAGCTTACCGGTCACGGACGGAACCGACCGGCTTCGCCGGATGGTTCCGCCGGTTCCGGGCGCGCGGGGGCGCGTGTCGCCTCGCCGACGGCGCAGGTTCGGGTGAGCGGGTTCGGATGAGCAGGGGCGGCAAGTTCCGGTGAACCGCAGGGCAACCAGAGGTGTCGTTCAGGAGTCATACTTACAATCCGACGTTCGGCGGGGCCACGTCCCGGGTTGCGCCATGCGCGGCCGGGTCATGTGCAGGGCAAACGCGGGTAACCTATCTCGCCAGGGCGCTTGTGCCCGTGACTACGTGTAACGATGAGGGTCATGAGAGGACGTGTACTGGTCGTCGACGACGACCTTGCGCTCGCGGAGATGCTCGGCATTGTGCTGAGGGGCGAGGGCTTCGAGCCGTCATTCGTCCACGATGGCGACAAGGCACTGGAGGCGTTCCGGGAGGCCCGGCCCGACCTGGTGCTTCTCGACCTCATGCTGCCGGGCGCCGACGGCATCGACGTGTGTCGCCAGATCCGCGCCGAGTCCGGGATCCCGATCGTGATGCTCACCGCCAAGAGCGACACGGTCGACGTGGTCCTCGGACTGGAGTCCGGCGCCGACGACTACATCGTCAAGCCGTTCAAGCCCAAGGAACTCGTGGCCCGCGTCCGCGCGAGGCTCCGTCGCACCGACGAGCCGGCCCCCGAGACGCTGCAGATCGGCGACATCGCGATCGACGTCGCGGGTCACTCGGTGAAGCGCGCCGACCGGAGCATCCCGCTGACCCCCCTGGAGTTCGACCTGCTGGTGGCGCTGGCCCGCAAGCCGCGTCAGGTGTTCACCCGCGAGGTGCTGCTCGAACAGGTCTGGGGCTACCGCCACGCGGCCGACACCCGGCTCGTCAACGTCCACGTGCAGCGACTGCGCGCCAAGATCGAAAAGGACCCGGAGCACCCGGAGATCGTCGTGACCGTACGCGGGGTCGGCTACAAGGCCGGGCCCGCATGACCTGACGCCCGATACCCCCCGTGAAGGCCCCGTGAAGGCGTGGAAGAGGTTCGTCCGCCGTTGCCTCATCCGGCTGCGCCGGGTCGTCCGCGGCGGGTTGCGGCGGTCGTACGCACGGTGGCGGCGCTCCATCCAGATCCGGGTGGTCGCGACGACGCTGCTGATCTCGGCGATCGTGGTCGCCGTTCTCGGCGTCTTCCTCATGCAGCAGATCACCAAGGCGCTGCTCGACGCCAAGGGCAAGGCGGCGATGCTGCAGCTCGACGATGGCCTGAGCGTGGTGCAGCAGCAACTGGTCTCCGTGAGCCCGGCCGCGGCCGACAGCCGCGAGAAGCTCGAGGACGTCGCCAACAACCTCAAGTCGCGCAGCGGGCCGTCCGGGCTCTACGAGGTCTACATCCGGGACACCGGCGACAGGTTCTCGGACGGGTTCACCACGAACGAACTCCGCCAGCAGAGCGTCCCCGACCGGCTGCGCCGCGAGGTGGCGCAGGGCCGGGCCGGCACCCCCGAGCGCACGTACGGTGAACTGACCTATATCGGTCACGCCCCGGTGCCCGGTCTCATCGTGGGCAGCAACGTGGGGCGGTTCGAGCTCTACTACCTGTTCCCGCTGACCCAGGAGCAGCAGACGCTCACCTTCGTGCAGCGCACGCTGATCGGGGTGTGCGCGGCGCTCGTCCTGCTGCTCGCCGCGGTGGCGGCCGTGGTCACCCGGCAGGTGGTGATCCCCGTACGGCTGGCGGCGCAGGCGTCCGTACGGCTCGCGGCCGGGCGGCTCGAAGAGCGCATGAAGGTGCGCGGCGAGGACGACCTCGCGCGGCTGGCCACCTCGTTCAACGACATGGCCGCGAACCTCCAGGAGAAGATCGTCCAACTGGAGGAGCTGTCGCAGGTGCAGCGGCAGTTCGTGTCCGACGTCTCGCACGAGCTGCGGACCCCGCTGACCACCATCCGGATCGCCGCGGACCTGTTGTACGAGCATCGCGACCAGTTCGACCCGGCGGTCGGCCGGTCGGCCGAGCTGCTGCAGAACCAGCTGGAGCGGTTCGAGTCCCTGCTCGCCGACCTGCTCGAGATCAGCCGGTACGACGCGGGCGCGGCCACGCTCGACGCCGAGTCGGTGGACGTCCGAGACCTGGTGCTGCGGGCGGTCGGTGACACCGAGGGGCTCGCCGAGCGCAAGGGCAGCAAACTCGTCCTGCAACTGCCGGGCGAGCCCTGCATGGCCGAGGTGGACTGGCGCCGGGTCGAGCGGATCATGCGCAATCTGCTGGTCAACGCCGTCGAGCACGGTGAGGGCAGGGACATCGTGGTGATCGTCGTCGCCGACCGCGACGCCGTCGCGGTGGGCGTTCGCGACCACGGGGTCGGGCTGAAGCCGGGCGAGGCGCAGATGGTCTTCGACCGGTTCTGGCGCGCAGACCCCGCCCGGGCCCGTACGACCGGCGGCACCGGGCTCGGTCTGGCGATCTCGCGTGAGGACGCCCGGCTGCACGGCGGCTGGCTGCAGGCCTGGGGCGAGCCCGGCGCCGGTTCGCAGTTCCGGCTCTCACTGCCCCGGGTGGCCGGCGCGGAACTGCGCGGCTCCCCGCTCCCCCTGGTTCCGCCAGGGGACGAGCTGTCCCCCACGCCCTTCGCACACTTGGAGATGGGCGAGTGATCTGCACAAGAATGCGTCGGTGCGCCAGGGTGTCGGCCCTGCTGTCGGTCGTCGGTCTGCTCGCCTCGTGTGCGGGCGTGCCCACCGGCGGGCGGGTGTCGACCGGGCGGTCGGCCGCGCGGGCCGAGCCGTTCGACGACCCCTACGTACGGCTCGTGCCAGTGCGCCCGGGCCGCGACTGGCAGCCCTCCGAGATCGTCAACGGATTCCTGTCGGCGTCCGCCAGCTTCGACGACAGGCACGGGATCGCCCGCGAGTACCTCCTCCCCGACGCCCAGTGGCGGCCCGACCCGTGGCCGAGCGTCACGGTCTACGAGAGCGGCAGCCTGGAGGTCATGCTGTTCCGTACCGAGGACAGGCAGGCCAGGGTGCAGGTGACCGGGAGCCAGCTCGGCATCATCCGCCCCGACGGCCAGTACGAGGCCGAGCCGAGGGCGGTCAACGAGACCTTCCACCTCGCGAGGAACGCGCAGAACCAGTGGCGCATCTCCCAGCTGCCGGACTCGCTCGCCAGCGGTCTGCTGCTCAGCCGCCGCGACGTCGAGCGGGCCTTCCGGACGATGAACCTGTACTTCTTCGCGCCCGACGACCGGGTGCTCGTGCCCAACGCGATCTTCCTGCCGCTCGTGAACCGGCAGGATCTGCCGAGCCAGCTCGTGCACGCCCTGCTGAGCGGGCCGACCGTCTGGCTGCGCGACGCGGTCCACAACTCGTTCCCGCCGGGCACCAAGCTGCTCGGCGACGGCGTGCAGATCACCGAGGGCGTCGCGACGGTGAACCTCAGCCGTGAGGCCGACCGGGGCAACGTCGCGGGCATGTCGGCACAGCTGATGTGGACCCTGCGGCAGCTCGCCGAGGTCAAGCTCATGAAGCTCCAGATAGACGGCGAGACGAGGTCTCCCGGCGACGACGTCGGTCCCACCCAGTCGCCGGGGGACTGGCAGGTCAACAACCCCGACGGCGTGACGGGTAGCGCCGCGCAGCAGGCCTATCTGCAGAGCGCCGGCGGCCGCCTGGACCAGTTGTACGCCGACGGCAAGAGCCAGGTCGGCACCCTGGAGAACGGCCCGCTGCTCGACCCCTCGATCTCACTCGACCGCCGCGTCGTCGCCGGCCTGAACCAGGAACGTGACGAGGTCCTGACCGGCGACCTGGTCACGGGCGGCGGGCCGACGCGACTGCGCACGGCGCTGTCGGCGAGCCACCGCGGCGGCACCTTCACCACGCCGTCCTGGGACCGCAACGGCACGATGTGGACGGTCGAGTCCACCAGGGACAGATCCTGGCTGTGGATCAAGACCAGCGGCAAACCGGCCGTACGCGTAGCGGACGCCTACTGGGGGCTGAGCGCTTACCGGGTGCGAGAGCTGCGCATCGCTCTGGACGGCGTACGCGCCGCCGCGATCGTCGTGGACAGCGGCCGCCATGCGCAGATCCGGATCGGCCGCATCGTGCGAAACGGCGCCGTGATCACCGCCGGGGAGTTCCTGCCGATCAGCTCGGAGCTCGTCGACGTCGCCCACCTCGCCTGGCAGGACGCCGACGAACTCGCCGTACTCGGCCGGCTCCAGCGCATCACGGCCCAGATGCTGCCGTACTGGGTACCGGTCAGCGGCGGAAAGATAGGCGGGATCGGCTTCGGCGCCCAGGGCGAGATCGGTTCCATCAGCGCGGCGCCCAACTCCCCGGTGCTCGTGAGCGCGAAGGTCCCCGGCAAGGACTCGAAGAAGGACCAGGTGTGCCGGCTGAGCGATCAACAGGACCGGCTCAGCGAATGGGACTGCTTCGTGGAGGGCTACAACCCCTTCTACCCCGGCTGAGCTCTGTTCATTGCGCTCGCTCCGCTCGCGCGGCTCGGGGCGCTTTGGCGGCGGCGTCTTCCCTCGTCGCTCCGGTCGCTCGTACCTCGCTCCCTGCGCTCCTCAGTCCAGACGCCGCCGCGCCCCTCGCAGAGCAGGCTCGTTGGTGGCTTCGCTCCAGGGGGCCTCAGGAGCGACAACTGCATGATCACGCGGGGGGTTTTCCACATTCCTTCGGGTGGGGCGCCGAGGGGTGGTGAGCGTGACAGGGTCGCCGGGTGGGGTTACTTGGTGAGCTGCTGGAGCTGGTGCTGCCGCAGTGCTGTGCCGGATGCGAGGCGGCGCGCGGGCTGCTGTGCCCGGAGTGCTCCGGCCGGCTGGGCGGGGCGGCGTGGCCGGCTCGGCCGGTGCCGGCGCCCGTAGGGCTTCCGCGGCCATGGGCCGTCGCCGCCTACGAGAGCGCCGTGCGAGCGGTGATCCTCGCGTACAAGGAGTCAGGCCGCACTGGGCTGGCTCGTCCCCTCGGGTCGGCGCTCGCGCGCAGTGCCTTCGCGGCGATCACGGGCGGCGCGGGCGGCGGGGTGACGGGTGGTGCGGTGGCGGGCGGCGGGGTTACCGGCGGCTCGGGCGTGGGGGCGGGCGTTGGGGTGGCGGGTGACTTGGCGGGTGGGCTCGGGGGAGTGGGCGGCCGGGTGAGGAGGAGAGAGCCGGTGTGGCTGGTGCCGGTGCCCTCCGCTCGGGCGGCGACGCGGCGGCGGGGGCATGACCCGATTCGCGGGATCACCGCTGTGGCGGTGGAGGGCCTGCGCCTGAGCGGCGTGCCCGCGCGTCCGCTGAGCGTGCTGAGGCAGGTCAGGCCGGTGGCCGATCAGTCCGCGCTGACGGCGGTCGAGCGCGCGGAGAACCTCTCCGGCGCCTTGGCGGTCGCGCGGCCCGGGGTCGTGGAGGGCCGGCGGGTGATCGTGGTGGACGACGTTCTCACCACCGGGGCGACGCTCGCCGAGGCGGCGCGCTCGTTGCGGGCGGCCGGCGCGACGGTCGCGGGCGCCGCGGTCGTGGCCGCCACGCCGCGGCGGGCGGGAAACGCCCGTCCATGGTGAGTTTTTTCACTAGGCGGAGATTATCGGGCACATAATCACGCTGCGTGATGATGATCGTCATGACCTTCCCCTACACACGGGGAATGATCATCGAAATTGGTTACATGGAGTCATCTTCCCGGGCTTGACATCGGAAACTTGCCATGTGGCCACACGATCGTGGCCAGTGGGGAGACGTACACCGTATGCTCTGCCACATAAGGGTTTCACCGCATGTGAACGGCTCCGCCGCCTCGCAACGGGAAGGATGGGTCACAGTCCGTGAGTATTTCCTCCGGCCACCCCCCTGACATTCGAGACGCGAGCGGTTAGCGTTCCTGACATGGCACCCGCCCGGGTCCGTGGTTGCGTCAGGCCGAACCAGGTCCGACTAGCCGATGCCAGCCGCAGGCGAAACGGCCCACGTAAGGCGACTTCTCGTCGACCGATCACGGTGCGGCTTAGAAGTAAGTCCTGCCTCCTCGGGGGATCAGATATCCCCCAGCCGGAGAGAAGGACAGTAGTGGCGAGAGCGCCGCGAGATCCTCAGCAGGCGGATGTGGGGACGAAGACCAGGTCGGCCGGGCGGGTGCCCCCGCACATCGGGAGCCCGTAGTTTCCGAGAGAAGGTGGGTGTTGCGTGGACATCATCGTCAAGGGCCGTCGCACGGACGTGAACGACCGGTTCCGTCAGCACGTCGGCACCAAGTTGGCCAAGATCGAAAAGCTGGACCAAAAAGTCATCCGGGTGGATGTGGAGGTGTCTCGCGAACCCAATCCGCGGCAGGCCGACCGACGCGAGCGCGTCGAGTTGACGATCCAGTCGCGCGGCCCCGTCATCCGGGCCGAGGCGGCTGCCGAGGACAGGTACGGGGCACTCGATCTCGCCCTCGACAAACTGGAGTCCCGGCTGCGCCGCACCAGCGATCGGCGCAAGGTGCACCACGGCCAGCGGGCCACCGCGAAGCTGGCGACGATGGAGCCGCTCGCGGAGACCGGCGCCGAGATCGCGGAACCCGTTCCGCAGGCGCGGCGCGAGCCCGCCGGCACAGCGTTGGCCGACGAGGTCGACAGCGACTATGAGACTCCGCCGGACCTCGACGGTCACCTCGTCCCCATTCCGATGGACGGGGACGGGCCGGTCGTCCTGCGGGAGAAGTTCCACAAGGCCGAACCGATGACCATCGAGCAGGCTCTACTAGAGATGGAGCTTGTCGGACACGACTTCTTTCTGTTCCGTGACAAGGAGACCAGCCATTCGAGCGTGGTCTACCGCAGGCGTGGATGGGACTACGGAGTCATCCGCCTTGTCGAAGAGTGATACGGCGCATGCGTCATGTCACTACTCCGGCCATGTCATGATCTAGAAAGTCCGGCATGGGCCACTCGGCAAGGGAGGACGAGTGAGCGAGAACCCCGAGACTCGCGGCGCGGTGGCCACCGACCCGATTCGCGTGCTGATCGTGGACGATCACGCCTTGTTCCGCCGCGGTCTCGAGATGGTGCTCGCGGGGGAAGACGGCATCGAGGTGGTCGGTGAGGGTAGCGACGGGCTTGAGGCCGTCGAGATGGCCGGCGACCTGCTACCGGACATCGTCCTCATGGACATACGGATGCCCCGCCGCAGCGGTATTGAGGCATGTACAGCGATCAAGGACGCGGTCCCCAGCGCCAAGATAGTCATGTTGACGATCAGCGACGAGGAGGAGGACCTCTTCGAGGCGATCAAGGCCGGTGCCACGGGATACCTGCTCAAGGAGATCTCGATCGATGAGGTCCCGCAGGCGGTACGCGCCGTGCACGGTGGGCAGTCGTTGATCAGCCCGTCCATGGCGTCGAAGCTCATCACCGAGTTCGCGTCGCTGGCCAAGCGGAGCGAGGAACGCCAGCAGCAGGTCCCCGCCCCGAAGCTCACCGATCGTGAGATGGAGGTGCTCCGCCTCGTGGCCCGCGGTCTCGGCAACCGTGAGATCGCCAAGGAGCTGTTCATCTCCGAGAACACGGTGAAGAACCACATCCGCAACATCCTGGAGAAGCTGCAGCTGCACTCCCGGATGGAGGCCGTCGTCTACGCCGTGCGGGAGAAGCTGCTCGAGATCACCTGACGAGGGCGGGCCGGCGGGTCAGCGTGTGCCCTTCAGGGTGCGGTGCATCGCCCGGCGTGTCGGCTCGGCGAGCGCGGGCGGATCGACGATCTCGATCCGTACGTCCTCGCAGCCGACCCAGCCGGCCGCCTCCCACAGTGCCGTGTGCAGCGCCGCCAGCGCGGCCTCGGCCCGGGCGGGCGTGCGCGTGGCCCGGGGCTCGAACGAGACCCGGCGGGCCACGAGCGTGCCGTCCTCCCGGGCCGGGTCGACACGGCCGATCAGGTCGCCGCCGGCCAGCAGCGGCATGGTGAAGTAGCCGTGCACGCGCTTGTCCTTCGGAACATAGGCCTCGAGCCGATGGTCGAAGCCGAACACCCGCGACGTGCGCTTGCGGTCCCAGATCAGCGAGTCGAAGGGCGAGAGCAGCGTCGTACGGTGCCGGCCGCGCACCGGCGAGGCGAGCGCGGCCGGGTCGGCCCACGCCTGCACACGCGCCCCGTCCGGGCGCCATCCGGTGACGCGCACCGGGACGAGGCCCGTGGCGCCGTCGGCGAGGAGGCCGTCCAGCACGGTGGCCTGCTCGCGGCGCAGCCGCAGGAACTCGACCAGATCGGCGCGGGTCGCGACGCCGAGCGCGCGCCCGGCCACCCCCGCGAGGTGCGTCACGCAGGTGGCGTCATCGGGCTCCTGGCCCGCCAGCCCGGCGGGCAGTGCCCGCTCGGCCAGGTCGTAGACCCGCCGCCAGCCGACCCGCTGCACGCACACGACCTCGCCGATGTCCAGCAGCCACTCGACCGCGATCTTGGTGTCGGACCAGTCCCACCATTCCCCGCCGCCGCGCGCGCCGCCCAGCTGGGTGGCGGTCAGCGGACCCTCGCCCTTCAGCCGCGCGAGGACCTCGGCGGGGGCGTGCTCGGGGACCTTGTGCCAGCGGTACTCGCGCTCGCGGAAGGCCCGCCGACGGAACGAGTAGTAGGGCCAGTCCCGCACCGGCAGCAGGCAGGCGGCGTGACACCAGTACTCGAAGGTGGTCGCGCCGCCCTTGCGCGGGCCCCAGTAGGACCCTTCGACCCGGGCGCGGCCGACCGGGCCGAGCCGGGCGTACGGCACCAGTTCGTGAGAGCGGGCGAGCACCGAGATCGTGTCGAGTTGCACGGCGCCGAGCCGTGCCAGCATGCCGGGCACGCCGCCCCGGCGGCCCTCGGCGCCGACCAGTCCCTGGGCTCGGAGCTGGGCACGCCGGGCGTCGTCGGCTGAAATCTCGACGGTGTTTTCACGCGAGGGGCCGGTGTTCTCATGCGAGGGGATTGCCACGCCGCCGATCGTATGCGGCGACACCGACAAACCGGTTACGTCAGTGTCGATCGATCGTCCCGGCCCGCCGGACGGCCGGTGGGCCGGGACGACACGCCGGGTGTGAGAGCAGGTCGTGCGCCTTCGGAGCGCCCGTCACCCGTGGGGGAACTCTTCTGGTTCGCGCCTCGTGGGCTTGTCGGTCGTCTCGCCGTACGGTCCGCCACGCCGCTGTTCGCCCGGACCGCCGATCGCCGAATAGTCCACGATCTCCGGAACCACCCGCGTCTCGTCCAGGACCACGTCGGCGAAGACATCGGCGGCGAGTGCCATGAGTCCACCGACCACCGTCACCGCCACGCCGACCCAGAAGATCGGCCAGGACGGGCCCATGGTCAGTCCGGCGCCGCCGATGGTGAACCCCAGGATGATGACGCCCACCGCGATCCATGAACTCGGACGTCCGCCGTGTGAACCTCGGGCCATCACTGCTCCTTGAACGTTGAGGGAGCCCCTGAGGACAAGTGATATGGGCTCTTTGGGAGACCTTCCGCTGGAGCTTGAACTGAAACACAAGCGAAACAGATCAGTATGGATTGCATCGGAGGGTGGCCTCCAGCATCCTGAGATTCGCCTACGATGGCAGCGTACGGGTGGTGTGTGCGCGGCCGGTCCGCGGTGACCCACGATCTGCGAGGAGCCTCCGAGAGTGCCACAAGTCATCGACAAGATCCTTCGCGCGGGCGAGGGCAAGATCCTGCGTAAGCTCAAGCGGATCGCCGCCCAGGTGAACTCGATCGAAGAAGACTTTCTCGAGATGAGCGACGCCGAACTGCGCGAGCTCACCGACAAGTACAAGGAGCGCCTCGCCGACGGCGAGTCCCTTGATGACCTGCTTCCCGAGGCCTTCGCGACCGCTCGCGAAGCGGCCAAGCGCACCCTCGGCCAGCGGCACTTCGACGTGCAGGTCATGGGTGGCGCAGCGCTGCACATGGGCAACATCGCGGAGATGAAGACCGGTGAGGGCAAGACCCTCACCTGTGTGCTCCCCGCGTACCTCAACGCGTTGTCCGGCAAGGGCGTGCACGTCGTCACGGTCAACGACTACCTCGCCAAGCGCGACGCCGAATGGATGGGCCGCGTCCACCAGTTCCTCGGTCTCGAGGTGGGCGTGATCCTGGGGCAGATGACGCCCGACGAGCGCCGCAAGGCCTACAACGCCGACATCACGTACGGCACCAACAACGAGTTCGGCTTCGACTACCTGCGCGACAACATGGCGTGGAGCCTCGACGAGTGCGTGCAGCGCGGCCACAACTTCGCGGTCGTCGACGAGGTCGACTCGATCCTCATCGACGAGGCCCGTACCCCGCTGATCATCTCCGGCCCGGCCGAGCAGAACACGCGCTGGTACGGCGAGTTCGCCAAGATCGTGCCCCGGCTGCGCCGCGGTGAGGCGGCCAAGGACGGCGTCGAGGCGACCGGCGACTACGAGGTCGACGAGAAGAAGCGCACCGTCGGCATCCTCGAGTCCGGGGTCGAGAAGGTCGAGGACTGGCTCGGCATCGACAACCTCTACGACTCGGTCAACACGCCGCTCGTGAGCTTCCTGAACAACGCGCTCAAGGCCAAGGAGCTCTACAAGAAGGACAAGGACTACGTCGTCATGAACGGCGAGGTCCTGATCGTCGACGAGTTCACCGGGCGCATCCTGCACGGCCGTCGCTACAACGAGGGCATGCACCAGTCGATCGAGGCCAAAGAGGGCGTCACGATCAAGGACGAGAACCAGACCCTCGCCACGATCACTCTGCAGAACTACTTCCGGCTGTACGACAGGCTCAGCGGCATGACCGGTACGGCCCAGACCGAGGCCGCCGAGTTCAACAAGATCTACAAGCTCGGTGTGATCCCGATCCCGACGAACCGGCCGATGGTCCGTGAGGACGTCGCCGACGTCGTCTACAAGACCGAGCAGGCCAAGTTCGAGGCCGTGGTCGACGACATCGCCGAGCGGTACGACAAGGGCCAGCCGGTGCTGGTGGGCACCACCTCCGTCGAGAAGTCGGAGAAGCTGTCCAAGATGCTGAAGCGGCGCGGCATCAAGCACGAGGTCCTCAACGCCAAGCAGCACGAGCGAGAGAGCGCGATCATCGCCGAGGCCGGCCGGAAGGCCGCCGTCACGGTCGCGACCAACATGGCCGGGCGAGGCACCGACATCATGCTCGGCGGCAACCCCGACTTCCGGGCCGACCTCGAACTGCACCAGCGCGGGCTGTCGCCGCTCGAGACGGCGGAGGAGTACGAGGCCGCCTGGACCGAGGCGCTCGAGAAGGCCAAGGAGGCCGTCAAGGGCGAGCACGAGGAGGTCACCGAGGCCGGTGGGCTCTACGTGCTCGGCACCGAGCGGCACGAGTCGCGGCGCATCGACAACCAGCTTCGCGGCCGGTCCGGCCGTCAGGGCGACCCCGGTGAGTCCAGGTTCTACCTCTCCCTCGAGGACGACCTGATGCGGCTGTTCAACTCCGCCCGGGTCGAAGCGATCATGACCCGGCTGAACATCCCGGACGACGTGCCGATCGAGTCCAAGATCGTGTCCAACGCGATTCGGTCCGCCCAGCACCAGGTCGAGCAGCAGAACTTCGAGATCCGCAAGAACGTCCTCAAGTACGACGAGGTCCTCAACCGGCAGCGCAAGGTCATCTACGAGGAGCGCCGCCGGGTGCTCGAGGGCGCCGACCTCGAGGACCAGATCCGCTCGATGATCGACGAGGTCGTCGAGGGCTATGTCGCGGGCGCCACCGCCGACGGCTTCGCCGAGGAATGGGATCTCGACCGGCTCTGGAAGGCGTTCAAGCAGCTCTATCCGATCTCGATCACCGTCGACGAGCTGGTCGAGGAGGTCGGCGGCGAGCTGTCCTCGCTCGACGCCGAGACGATCGCCGAGCGGGTGCAGAAGGACGCGCAGGCCGCCTACGACAAGCGCGAGGAGGATCTCGGCGCCGAGATCGTGCGCAAGGTCGAGCGCCAGGTCGTGCTGACGGTCCTCGACCAGAAATGGCGCGAGCACCTCTACGAGATGGACTACCTCCAGGAGGGCATCGCTCTGCGCGCCTACGCGCAGCGCGACCCGCTGGTGGAGTACCAGCGCGAGGGCTACGACATGTTCGCCGCCATGATGGACGCCATCAAGGAGGAGTCCGTCGGCCACCTCTACCGCATCGAGGTCGAGGTCGAGGAGCAGCCGGCCGCGCCCACGGTGGGCGCGGCGCCGTCCCTCGTCAAGGACTCCGCCGACGGCGACGTCAAGGACTCCGCCGAGGAGCCCGAGATCCGCGCCAAGGGCCTCGAGGAGCCGAAGCGGCCGACGAAGCTGCAGTACTCCGCGCCCAGCGAGGGCGGCGGCGTCGAGCAGCACACCGAGGCCGGCCCGGACAAGTTCACCGACGTGTCGCGCAACGACCCGTGCCCCTGCGGCTCGGGCAAGAAGTACAAGCGCTGCCACGGCGACCCGCGCAACGCCTGAACCGTAACCGCACCCCGCCATGATCACGTGAATCATGGCGGGGTGCGGTGTTCGACCGGCCGTCTCAGCGGCGGCGCATCGTCGTCTCCAGCGCCCGGCACCGCCAGCGGCCGCGGAACCGCTCCAGCCGAAGCGCGATCGCCTGGACCTCGCCGCCCAGCAGCGCGACGGCGCCCACCTCCGCGTGGTCGGCGGCGGGCGTCTGAATCCACGAGCTGAGAATCCGCGGCGGTGACACGCGGCCCGTGGCCGGAGCCGGCGGGCGGTGACAGGAGAGCTCCTCCGCCACGCGGAGCGTCACCCATCGGGCCAGATGATGGAACGGTCGCCGTCCGGCGAACGCCTCAAGGGCCAGCCTGATGATGACTTCGGCCGCCGTCGCCAGTCCGTCGTCCGGCCCGCCGTCGCGCTGCCGTACGGAGCGAAGCGCCGAACGGGCCCTCGCGGACGCGGTCGGCGGCCCGCCGGTGCGGGGCCGGCGCGGCGGCCCCGTGGACGGGGCGTGTCCGGGAGTCAGGGCGAGCGACCCGTCGACGGCGATCGCCTCGTGGCCCGGTCCGGTCGTGCGGCCGGCGGGATAGGCGAACAGCCGGACGGCGGATCGGCGAGACGTGCGCGCGCTCATGGGCGTCTCCTCTGCGGTGGTTCGGTTCCCGGCGCCCTCAGGGGGCGGGGACGGCACACAACAGAGGCGCTGGGCAGGCCTTCTGATACGTCGCGGCCGGATCCGGCCACCATGGGTCCGGGATCAGCGAGTGGAGGTGCGGCCCCGACGCGGGTTCTCCAGCGCCGTGTAGAGGTGATACCGGTCGGCCCGGTAGGTCGACATGGTGGCCTCGGCGCACACGTCACCGGCGTAGGAGTGGCGTTCCAGCAGCAGCACCGCGCCGGCGGGCGCGATGTGGAGGAGTTCGGCGTCGGCGGCGTCGGCGAGCCCCGCCTCGATGGTCTGCTCTCCCGCGTCGAACACGATGCCGTAGTCGGCTTCGAGCACCTCGTAGAGGGATCGGTCGGCCAGCGGCCGGTCGAACAGATCAGGGGCGAGTGACGCCGGGATGTGCGCCCGCTCGATGGCCATCGGCTCCCCGTCGGCCGTGCGGAGTCGTTCGACGACATGGAGGTCGGTGCCCGTCCGGACGTCGAAGATCCGTGCCAGGTGCGCGGTTGCGCGTACGGTGTGCCGGTTCAGGTCGCGGGCGCCCGGCCGCATCCCGCGGGCCAGCATGTCGGCGGTGAACGACACGAGCCGCAGCGGCATCTCGATCTTGGGCCGGGCGACGAACGTGCCCCGGCCCGGGACACGGCGCAGCCGCCCTTCGGAGACGAGCTGCTCGACGGCCTGACGCACCGTCATGCGGGACAGGCCGTACTCCTGGCCCAGTTCCCGCTCGGACGGGATCGGCGCGTCCACGGGCAGCTCCGCGGCGTCGATGAGCGCCACGAGGCTCGCTCGCAACTGCAGGTACTTCGGTACGGGACTGGTGGGATCGATCGCGCCCACGGACCACCTCTGGTGACTGGGCGGCGGGGGAGGTATGGTGCGTACTGGTCTAGGCCGGACTAGACCACAGCATTCACCGTCATGTCAACGCGGACCGGGACGACCGGTGACGCGATCTCATCGCTACAGGACCCAGAGGCGAACGAATGGCGTCAGCGAGCTCATGAGCCCCACCACAGTCATCGCGGCGGACCGCCTGATCGTCGGCGAGAAGGAGTCCCGGCTGATCGGCCCGGGTCATGTACGCATCACCGACGGCGTGATCACAGAGGTGGTCGAGGGCAGCCCGAGTGATCCGCCCGACGTGACGCTGACCGGTGGCACGCTGTCGCCCGGCCTGGTCGACCTGCAGGTCAACGGATATTTCGGCCATGATCTGGCCGACGCAGACGAGGCCGGCTGGCAGACCGTGGTCGGCCGGCTGCCGGAGACCGGGGTCACCGCCTTCCTGCCCACGTTCATCACCGCTCCCGTCGACAGGCTCACGGCCGCGCTGCGCCGGACGGCACAGGTGCTGCCGGGGCTGTCCCAGGGCTCCCGGGTGCTCGGCGTCCACCTCGAGGGGCCGTTCCTGTCCGAGCGGCGCCGCGGCGCGCACAATCGCGAGTGGCTCACCGATCCGACGCCGCGGGCACTGGCGGCGCTGCTGGAGACGGGGCTGGTCAAGCTCATGACGCTGGCGCCGGAACGCCCCGGCGGTCTCGACGCCGTGCGCACGCTCACCGAGGCGGGAGTGGTCGTCAGCGTCGGGCACAGCGACGCCACCGCCGACCAGGTCGCGCAGGCCGTGACCGCCGGTGCGCGCAAGGTGACGCACCTGTTCAACGCGCAGACCGGCGTCGACCACCGCGCACCCGGCGTCGCCGCGCAGGCGCTCACCGATCCCCGGCTGAGTCCCGGGCTCATCGTCGACCTGCACCACGTCTCACCGGTCGTGTGCCGGCTCGCCTTCGCCGCCGCCGGCGACCGCATCGTGCTGGTGACCGACGCGGCGGCGTCCGCGGGCATGCCGCCCGGGCGGTACGAGCTGGGCGGTGAGCCGATCGTGCTCCCCGAGAGCGGCCCGCCGCTACGGGCGGACGGCACGCTCGCCGGTTCCGCGTTGCGGCTGGACGAGGCGATCGGCAATACCGTGGGACTAGGAGTCGACCTCACGACGGCCGTGGACGCGGCCACCCGGATTCCGGCCGACCTGATCGGCCGCGTCGATCTCGGCCGGATCGCACCGGGGGCCGCCGCCGACCTGGTCTGGCTCGGGGACGATCTGCGTACGCGGGCGACCTGGGTGGCCGGCCGGGCCGTCTTCCGAAAGCGGACGTGAGCACTCGTTACCGACCCCGTGGGCGGCAGGCCACGACCGGCAGGCCGAGGGCGAGAAGCCAGGACCATCGAGACATCGCCGAGCAGGACACCGGCCGTAGAGCAGGGCCGCGCGGTTCGGTGACACGCAAAGGAGCAGAGATGACCGAGAGCGCGAGCAGGGGCGCCACGCGCATGCGGGCCGAGATCGGTGAGCAGCCCGAGGCGCTGCGCCGCACGCTCGACGTCCTGCTGCCGAGAATGTCCGACGTCGGGCTGGTCGCGCGCGGCACCCGTCAGGTGCTCTTCATCGCGCGCGGCTCCTCCGACAACGCCGCCGTCTACGGGCGCTACCTCGTCGAGAGTCACGCCGGACGGCTGGCGACGCTGGCCGCGCCGTCGATCGCGACGACGTACAAGAAGAAGCTGGACCTGTCCGGCGTGCTGGCCGTCGCGATCAGCCAGTCCGGTAAGACGGAGGAGATCGTCGAGACGCTCGGCTGGGCGGCCGACTGCGGTGCCCGTACGATCGCCGTCACCAACGGCGCCGGCTCGCCGCTCGCGGAGGCCGCCGAGGTCGCGCTGATCACCGAGGCCGGTGATGAGCTGGCCGTGCCCGCGACCAAGACCTACACCACACAGCTGGCCGCGCTCGCCGTCATCGGGCTGGGGCTGGGCGCCGACGTGGACCTGTCCCACCTGCGCCGGGTGCCGGACGAGGTGGCCCGGGTGATCGAGGCGACGGAGTCGTCCGAGGCGCTCCCGGCCATCACCGAGGAGTTGGCCGGCGTCCCCGGGGCGGTCGTGTCGGGACGGGGGATGGTCTTCGGCACCGCGCTGGAGCTCGCACTCAAGCTCAAGGAGGCGTGCTACCTGCACGCGATGGGCCTCTCGTACGCCGATCTGCTGCACGGCCCCATCGCCGTCGTCGACTCGGGCACCCCGGCGATCCTGCTGGCGGCCGATTCCGGGCCCAACCTGGCGGGCACGATCGCGCTGGCGGGCCGGGTGACGGGGGCCGGCTCCCGGGCGTACGGCGTGGGCGGGCACGCGCTGGCCGAGGTGTGCTCGCACACGTTGCCCGGCCCGGACCTGCCCGAGTGGGTCGCTCCGCTGGCCCTGATCGTTCCGGGGCAGCTCCTGGTCGAGGCACTGGCCCGCCGGCTCGGCATCGACCCGGACGTCCCACGTGGCCTCAACAAGGTGACCCAGACCGGCTGACCTGCCCGGACCGTCGTGGCGCCGTGGGACTTCCTGGAGGTCGTGCCACGTTGGGGACAGTGGACATGCCCTGCGCGCCGACCTGGCCCAGGGCCTGCGACAGAGGAGGCAAGCATGGCTGAGCGCCGGGTGAAGGTAGCGTCGTCGGTTGGGCTGCACGCCCGACCGGCCGCGCTGTTCGTGCAGGCGGCCGCGAGAGTGCCGGTGGACGTCGGCATCGCCAGGCCGGACGGCGACCCCGTCAACGCGAAGAGCATCCTCGCGGTGCTCGGACTCGACGTCCGGCAGGGCGAGGAGATCTTGATCATCGTCGGCGACGGTGAGGACACGACCGACGCCGACGTCGTGCTGAACGAGCTGGAGGAGCTCGTGTCGGAGCCCGAGGGTGCCTGATGGCGCATCCGGTCTGAGCGGTTCGGGGACCGGTGGGCCGGTCGCCGGGGAGTCCGGGCTGCGCGGCATCGGGGTCAGCCCCGGGATCGGGTTCGGCCCGGTCCGGGTGATCGCGGGCGCCGTACCGGAGCCACCGGCGGAGCGCCACGACGGTGACGCCCGCCGGGCGAAGGAGGCGGCCGCCGGCGCGCTGGACGCCGTGGCGCGGGATCTGCGGTCCCGTGGTGAGCAGGCCGCCTCCGCCGGCCGTGCCGAGGCCCGGGACGTGCTCGACGCCCAGGCCATGATGGCCCGCGACCCCGGCCTCGCCGACCTCGTCTCGGCGAAGATCGACGACGGCATCTCCGCACCTCGCGCCGTCTTCGAGGCGTTCGCCTTCTACCGCGAGGTGCTGGGCGCGGCGGGGGAGTACGTCGCCGGCCGGGTCGCCGACCTCGACGACGTGCGCGACCGGGCGGTCGCGCGGCTGCTCGGCCGGCCGATGCCGGGACTGCCGGTGTCGGATGAACCGTTCGTGCTGGTCGCACGCGATCTCGCTCCGGCGGACACCGCGCTGCTCGACCCCTCCCACGTGGTCGCATTCGTGACCGAGGAGGGCGGGCCGACCAGCCATACGGCGATCCTGGCCCGCGCCATTGGCGTCCCCGCCGTGGTGGCCTGTCCCGGATGCGCGTCGCTGCCGGGCGGCAGCACGGTGCTGGTCGACGGCACGTCCGGTGTCGTACGACCGGACCCGGCGGAGGAGGACGTCGTACTCGCGCGAGCCGCCGCGGCGGAGCGGGACCGAGCCGCCCTGGAGGCGTCCGGGCCCGGTGTGAAGCACGGGGCGACCAGGGACGGCCACGCCGTGCCGTTGCTCGCCAACATCGGTGGCCCCAGGGACATCGAGGCGGCGGTGGCCGCCGGTGCCGAGGGCGTGGGGCTCTTCCGCACCGAGTTCCTTTACCTCGATCGTTCCAACAGGCCCGGAGGCGACGAGCAGGAGGCCGTCTACCGGCGCGTTCTCGAGGCGTTCCCGAAGGGCCGGGTGATCGTACGAGTCCTCGACGCGGGCGCGGACAAGCCCCTCGGCTTCCTGTCGCCGCCCGGTGAGGAGCCCAATCCGGCGCTGGGCGAGCGCGGCCTGCGGATGCTGCGCCGCCACCCCGAACTGCTGGCCGAGCAACTCGGCGCGCTCGCCCGGGCGGCCGCCGGTACCACCGCGATCCTGCAGGTCATGGCCCCCATGGTGACCGACCTCGACGACGCCAGGTTCTTCGCGGAGGCCTGCCGCGACGCCGGGGTCGAGATGCCGGGCATCATGATCGAGGTACCGGCCGCGGCGCTGCGCGCCGGGGACCTCGCCGATGAGGTTGAGTTCTTCAGCATCGGCACCAACGATCTCGCTCAGTACACCGGCGCCGCCGATCGGCAGGTTGGCCGGCTGGCCCGGTTGCAGGACCCGTGGCTGCCCGCCCTGCTCGACCTGGTCGCCATCGCCGCCGACGCGGCACGCAAGGCCGGCAAACCGTGCGGGGTGTGCGGAGAGGCGGCCGGAGATCCGGTCCTCGCGTGCGTGCTGACGGGCCTGGGGGCGACATCGCTGTCGATGAGCGCGCCGTCGCTGCCGCTGGTACGAGCCGCGCTGGCCCGGCAGACCTTGGGCGAATGCCGTCAGGCCGCGGCCGCGGCCCGTTCGGCCTCGTCGGCCGCCGGCGCCCGCGCGGCCGCCCACGAGGCACTGGGTATCTAGGAGGCACGGGGCATCTGGCGGGGCCGCCCAGCCCGCTCACGCGACGATGAGCCAGCGGGTGCCCGTGCGGCGGATGACGTAGCTCGACGCCAGGACGTCGCCGGGTTGGGCCGGCTCCGTGCGCCACTGAAGATCGGTGAAATGCACGGTGTAGTCGGCCCGTCCGGGGCCCTCGCTGGCGATCGGCACGGTGACCCCCCGCAGCGCGTTGAGGTCGCCGGCGGTCAGCCGCCGTGCGGCCTGGGGCATCCAGTTCCGGCAGCCGCCGCTGCCGAAGGTGGCCCGGTCGTAGGCGGGGGCGAGATGGCCGCAGCCCCGGGGGTCGCCTGCGGCGAGGCTCCGCAGGTAGCGGTAAAGGACGGTGCGGGCGGGCAGGGAACGCCGTTCGCTGGCGGCGTCCTGCGGCGGCAGCGTGATTGTGGGCTCTGGGGTCAGCGGTGGTATGGAGGTCTCGATGTCGCCGCCGGACCCGCACGAAGCGAGCAACGGAACGAGCACCAGAGCTGCGATGGGCAGCCTGACACGCACTCGGGACCTCCTCACCTGCCGTGCCGGAATCCTCCCAGGCCGGATATGACGCCGTCTACGGGTACGTCAGTCCATGGCCGAAGCCGTACGTCTTCGGTATGGCGACGGGGAGTTTGCCGGTCGGCCGTGCCGAGCCCGTCAGCACCCTGGCGAGAGCGGTGACGGAGGCCGAGCCGGCGGAGTAGGTCGCGAGCGCGGCCTTGGCGCCTCCGGCGTGGCGGAGGTCGTACGGCAGGCCCAGCGCGGCAACGATCACCGGCTTGGTGCCGAGCGCCCGAACCCGCGCCGCGGTGGCGGCTCCGGTGTTCCGCGTCGTGAGCACGGCGACGTCGGCCGACCGCGCGGTGCCGACGACCCGTACGCCCTGCCTGCGCAGGGCACCGGCCACCGACGGGGCGTCCGTGCCGGTGACGTACACGCTCTTCGCGCGCAGCGGGAGCAGCCGGCCCTCGTTCTTCACGAGCGTGATCGAGTGCTCGGCGACCTGCCGGGCCGTCGCCCGGTGCTGCGCCGAGCCGATGACGGCGTCGGCCGCGGCCGGGTCGGCCGCCGTGCCGGCGAACAGGCCACGTTGCTCCTTGAGCCGAAGCACGCGGGTGACCGCGTCGTCGAGACGCCGCTTGGGGATCGACCCCGCCTGCACCGCGTCGAGCACCGCGTCGTAGGCCTTCGGCAGGCTCGGCGGCATGAGCAGCTGATCGGCTCCGGCCTTGATCGCGCGCACCGGGGCGCCCCTGTCGCCGTACTTCCGCCGTACACCGGCCATCTGCAGTGAGTCGGTGATGATCACGCCCTGATAGCCGAGATCGCCGCGGAGCACGCCGGTCAGCACCTTGGGCGACAACGTCGCCGGATCGCCGGAGTCGTCGAGCCCGCGGACCACGATGTGCGCCGACATGATCGAGTCGACGTGGTGGGCGATCGCGGCACGGAACGGCGGGGCGTCGACCTTCTCCCACTCCCCCCGGGTATGTCTGATCACGGGCAGGCCGGTGTGGCTGTCGGTCGAGGTGTCACCGTGGCCGGGGAAGTGCTTGGCGGTGGCCGCCACGCCCGCGTCCCGGAAGCCGTCCACCGCCGAGCCGACGAGCCGGGCCGCCAGGTCGGGGTCGGAGCCGAACGATCGGGTGCCGATCACCGGGTTGGCGGGGTCGACGTTGACGTCGGCGACCGGCGAGAAGTCCTGGTTGATGCCCACCGCCCGGAGCTCGGCGCCGGTCACCCGAGCGGCCGCGCGGACGTCGCCCGGGCTCCGGGTGGCCCCGAGCGCCATGTTCCCCGGGAAGTGGGTGATGTACGGCAGCCGGGTGACCAGGCCCTGTTCCTCGTCGACGCTGATCAGCAACGGCACCTTCGCCGTCTTCTGCAGTGCGTTGGACAGCTGTGCGGTCTGCCGTGGGGCCCGGGTGTTGACGGGGAAGTAGATGAACCCGCCGACGTGGTAGCGCTTGATCATGGCGACGGCCTGCGCCTGGGTCTGGAAGGTCGGGACGAACAGCTGGCCGACCTTCTCCCGCACGGACATCCGTGCGACCAGCCCGGGCACCGCCGACGGTGGAGTGGGCGTTCCGCTGGGGGTGCGCACCGGCGCAGGCCCCCTCGTGCCCTCGGAGGTGCACGAGATCAGCGGTGCCATCGCCGCCGCGGCGACGATGAGCACGAGAACGGGACGCGGCATGATGCGAAGCATGATGAGCACCCGACGTTAACACCGGTGCGGGGATGCTCCGGCCATACGACGGACATGAGCATGCCGATCAGGACGGCGTCACCCCGGGCGGATCAGCCGCTAAGGGAGATCTCGAGGAGCCCTTCCAGCCGGCCGACCGTCGTCGCCACGTCGGTGTGGTGCAGCCCGATCATGCCGATGGTCTCGGCGGCTCGGACGTTGTGCTCGATGTCGTCGATGAAGACGCACTCGTCCGGCTCCAGCCCGAGCGATTCGAGGGCGTGCCGGAAGATGCCCTCGTCGGGCTTGCGCATGCCGATCTCGGCGGAGATCACGACGCAGTCGAACAGTTCGTCCCACAGCTCTCGGGGGTAGTCGTTGCCCCAGGAGTTCGAGATCAGGCCGGTGCGGGCCCCACCGGCCCGGGCGCGGCGCAGGGCCTCGTACATCGCCTCGACCGGCTGGAAGCCGTGGAACATCCGGCGCAGCAGCCCCTCGGCGCGCACCGGACCGCCGTCGGCCAGCCGCAGCTCGGCGGCGAGCAGCCGCTCGAACTCGGCCGGCTCGAGCGTGCCGTCCTCGAGCCCGTGGATCGGGTTGACGGCCCCTCCGTCATAGGCCTGCCCCACCCACGCCCGCATGACCTCGCGGTAGTGCTCGACGTCGAGGCCGTCCGCCGCCAACCATGAGGCGACGGAGTCCTTCAGCGGCGGAGTCAGGACGCCGCCCCAGTCGGTGAGCACACCACGAACAGTTGAATCCGGTTCGGTCACGTGCCCGATGGTAGGGGATGCCCGGGCCATGGGTCCGGACGGGGCAACGACGGCCGGGGCGGGTGAACGACGGGTTCGCAGGAGTCAGGGTGTGCCCAGCCTGCGGAGGGCCGCGCGGACCGAGCCCTGGGCGTCGCGCAGCGCGGCCGCCGCGTGCTCGGGCGGCACCTCGCCGAGCAGCGACACCAGCGCGACGCGGGTGTCGCCGCCCGCTTCGGCCAGCGCCGTCTCGCACGTCCGGGCGTCCATGTCGGTCGCCTCCATCAGGATGCGGACGAGCCGTCCTCTCAGCTTGGAGTTGAGGGCGTTGACGCTGACCATCAGGTTGGAGTAGGTGCGGCCCAACTGGACCATCACGGTCGTGGAGAAGGCGTTCAGGACCAGCTTGGTGGCCGTGCCCGCCTTCATCCGGGTGGATCCGCTGATCACCTCCGGGCCTGTGGACAGCCCGATGTGCACGTCCACCTCGGCGCCGAACGGGGCCAGCGGGTTCGCGCTGATCAGTGCCGTGTGCGCCCCCGCCCGCGCGGCCGCGCGCAAGGCCCCTACGACGTACGGGGTGCGGCCGCTCGCGGCGATCCCGATCGCCACGTCACCGGGCCGTACGTCGGCCGCGTCGCGGGCGCCGAGATCCGGATCGTCCTCGACGTCCTCGACGGCATGGGACATGGCGCCTTCCCCTCCGGCCTGGTGGGCGACCACATGCCCTCCGTCGATACCGAAGGTCGGCGGCAGTTCGGCGGCGTCGATCACGGCCAGCCGTCCCGAGGTGCCGGCCCCGAAGTAGTGGACCCGGCCGCCGCCGCGCAGGCTCTCGACCGCGAGGTCCACGATCGTCGCCACACGCGGCAGTACCTCGGCCACCGCGAGGGGAACGCGCTCGTCCTCGGCGTTGATGAGGCGCAGCACGTCGATCGTCGGGAGGGTGTCGACCTCCATGGTCCGGGGATTACGCCATTCGGTGGGGATGTCACACCGCTCTTGCTCGATCACCGACGCCTCCGGTCAGTGCGCATGGTTCGGCCCCGGACCGCCTCGTAGGTCGCCTCGAGGGCGCCACGGGTCGAACCGAAGGTCCGCTGTGCCACCCCGACGAACACACAATCGATGACCGTGAGCTGGGCCAGTCGGCTCGCGGTCGCACCGGATCGGAAGGTCGTCTCGCGGGCGGCGGTGGTCAGGACGAGGTCGGCCACCTCGGTGATGGCGGACCTGGGAAAGTTGGTGAGCGCCACCGTGGTGACCCCACGGCGCTTGGCGACGGTCAGCGCGTCGATGGTGTCGACGGTGGCCCCCGTGTGGGAGATGCCGACGGCGACGTCTCCAGGCCCCATCACGGCCGCGCTGGTCAGCATGATGTGCGCGTCCGACCAGGCGTAGGAGATCCGTCCTATGCGGTGCAGCTTCTGCTGGAAATCCATGGCGACGAAGGCGCTGGCGCCGACCCCGTAGATGTCGACGCGCCGGGCGCCGGCCACGGCGTCGACGACCTGTTCGAGATTCTTGACGTCGAGCTGGGCCGCGGTCTCCTCCACCGCCCGGGCGTCGGCGAAGGTGACCTTCTCGACGATCTGTTCGAGAGTGTCGTCGGGACTGATGTCGCTGCCGACGATCCTGCCGCCGGAGGAGATCTGTGCTCGCCCCACCTCGGTCGCCAGGGTCAGCCTCAGCTCCGGGTAGCCGGTGAATCCGATGGCCCGGCAGAACCTGATGACGGTCGTTTCCGACGTGCCGCACGCGTGGGCGAGTTCGGTGATGGTGGAGTTGGCGACCCCCTCGGGGTCGTCGATCACCCGCTGCGCGACCCGGCGTTCGGCCGGCGGCAGCGAGGGCAGTAGCGACCGCACCCGCACGACGGTGCTGAGCGGTGGTGTTGCGGTGGGGGGCGCGGGGGTGTCGCTTCCGCCGAACACGGCGGTGAACGCCGCTCCCATCGGTTCCCCGTCCCCCGGATCCTGTCCGGCAGGTTTCCTCATGGAGGAAAGTTTCTTACGGGCCCCATATGGTGTCAATCTCGAAAGGGTCTACGGTCACGTTGTGTTGACCCATTTGGCCGGTCCCTTCGTGGTCGGCATTGACGCGGGTGGCACAAGTACCCGCTGTGCCGTAATGACATTGAGTGGCGCCCTGGCCGGTTCCGGCTCCGGGCCTGGCGCCAACCCCAACTCCGGGGGCGACACCGCGGGCGCGCTGACCACCGCGCTCAGTGCCGCGGTGGGCGACCTCGATCGTTCCCTCATCCTCAACGGCGTCTTCGGCATCGCCGGAGCCGGAGCCGCCGGCCGGCCCGCGGCGGTGACCGCGGCCAGACGGGCATGGCGCGCCGTTGGGCTTCGCGGCTCCCCGGCCGTGGTGACCGATATCGCCGTCGCCTTCGCCGCCGGCTCGTCCGCGCCCGAGGGCATCGTGGTCTTCTCGGGCACCGGGGCAGGGGCGGCCGCGATCAGCGACGGCGCGATCAAGCGGCGCGCCGACGGCTATGGCTGGCTGGTCGGTGACGAGGGCTCGGCGGTCTGGCTGGGCAGAGAGGCGGTCCGGGCGGTCCTCGCCGCCTACGACGGCCGTGGCGCCCCGACCCTGCTGGCCGAGTCGGTTCCACGGGCGCTGCTCGGCGCCGCCAGGCTCACCGCACTGGGCGTTCCGGTCGTCCGCTCGGCCCGGCACGGTCATGGCTTCCGTACGTCCAGGGAGACCTCCCGTGGACGCACACCGGCGATGGTCATGGCAGGCCTGGGCGGCGGGGGCGTGCAGCAGGTCCAGCCGGGACCCACCGCGACGCTGGAGCGGCCCATCGTCACGCCCAATGTCGCGCTGACCCAGGCGATCATCAAAGAGGTGTACGGGCGGCCACCCGCGGCACTCGGGCGGCTCGGGCCGGTGGTCAGTGCCGCCGCCCTCGCCGGCGACCCCGTCGCCCGGCGGATCGCCGACGAGGCGGCCGAATGGCTGCTCATGGACGTGGCGGCGGTGCGTTCCGCGATCGATGTCGGTTCCCCTCCGGTGGTCATGGCCGGATCGGTGCTCGGCAGCGGGCCGGTGAGCGACGCCGTGCACGCCGGCCTGCGCGAACGGTTCGCCGTTGATCCGACCCGGGCCGGCGACGGCGCGCTCGGCGCGGCCGGGCTGGCCCTGCGGCGCCTGGGCATGCGCTGAGTCCGGTGTGTCGCGGGCGCGAGCGAGGTTCGTGCCCGCGACATGGCGGAACCCGCGTCATGCGCCCTTGCGACACGCCGGAGGCAGCCGGTCCGCGCTTCGGGGCGGTCGGGCCGGGTGAAGGTCTACGCTCCATAGCTGGCACACTCGGAGCGATCGCGTCCCGTTGATCGCCGTCTGCTCCTACCCTCGAGAAGGCATGCGCGTCTACCTTCCCTCAACGCTTCCCTCGCTCGGCCGCGCCCTCGCCGCCGGCGAGATCGGCCCTGTGCCGCTGACCGCGTACGCGGTGACCCCCGAGCTACGCGAGTGGTACGCGGAGGGTGACCTGGAGGAACTCGAGTACGCCGCGCTGACCGCCGCCGCGCGGGCCTCGCTGCGGATGCTCGCCGACGACCCGGCGGCGCCGCCGCGCAGGGTCGTGCTCGCCGTCGAGGTGCCCGACCAGGCGGTGGGCCGAGTGCCGGGCGACGCCGGGGTGGCCGACGAGGACGAACGCGCGGCCGTACGGCTGACCGCGCCGGTCCCGGCCAAGAAGATCGCCTCCGGGCATGTCGACGACCCGGGGGCCGCGGACGACGTCCGGGCCGCCGCCGCCGCGCTGGCCGCCGCCGACGCCGGTGACGACGACGCCCGCTTCACCGTCGACGGCGCAGAGGGCCACGAGCTCCTGTGGTACGCCACCCAGGAGCTGTCGCACCTACTGCCTTGATCCGCCTGTCCTGGTCCGCGCTGCGTACTGATCCGCGTCCGCCGGGGCGGTGTGGCCCGCTCCAGAGGGTTCGCTGAGCGGGGGTGACGCCAGGTCGAAGCCGGATTCGCTGGCCTGGTCAAGGCATGCGACGATGCGCGTATCGACATCGATGTCGGAATTTTGGGAGCAAGGCTGATGGACGCCGTCACGAACGTGCCCGCACCGGCGAACGAACCGGTCAAGACCTACGCGCCCGGCAGCGCGGAGCGCGCCGCGCTCGAGGCCAAGATCAAGCAACTTGGCGACGAGCAGATCGATCTCACCATGACGGTGGGCGGAGAGCGGCGTCTCGGGGGCGGCGCCCCGATCGACGTCGTGGAGCCGCACAACCACGCCCATGTGCTGGGCCAGGCGCGGAACGCGACCGACGACGACGTCCGCGCCGCGATCGACGCCGCTCGCCTGGCCGCCCCGGGCTGGCGAGCGATGTCCTTCGACGACCGGGCCGCGATCTTCCTCAAGGCGGCCGAGCTGCTGTCCGGCCCCTGGCGGGCGACGCTCAACGCGGCCACCGTGCTCGGGCAGTCCAAGTCCGTGCAGCAGGCCGAGATCGACGCCGCCTGCGAGCTGATCGACTTCCTGCGGTTCAACGTCGACTTCGCCCGTCAGGTCTACGCCCAGCAGCCGCTGTCGTCTCCGGGCGTGTGGAACCGGATGGAGTACCGCCCGCTGGAGGGCTTCGTCCTCGCGATCACGCCGTTCAACTTCACCGCGATCGCCGCCAACCTGCCGGCCGCCGCCGCGCTCATGGGCAACGTGGTCGTCTGGAAGCCCTCGCCGACCCAGCAGTTCGCCGCCCACTTCACCATGCGGCTGTTCGAAGCGGCGGGGCTGCCCTCCGGCGTGATCAACATGGTGACAGGGGACGGCCAGGCGATCTCCAACGTGGCGCTCCGGCACCCGGAGCTGGCCGGTGTGCACTTCACCGGCAGCACCGGCACGTTCCAGCACCTGTGGCGGACCGTGGGCGAGAACATCGCCGGGTACGCGTCCTACCCGCGGCTGGTCGGAGAGACCGGCGGCAAGGACTTCATCGTCGCCCACCCCTCGGCCGACCCCGCCGTCCTGGCCACGGCGCTGATCCGGGGCGCGTACGAGTACCAGGGGCAGAAGTGCTCGGCGGCGTCGCGGGCCTACCTCCCGCGTTCGGTGTGGAACGGCATGCGCGACGAGTTCTTGGCGACCGCCGGTTCGCTCACCATGGGCAACGTCGCCGACGACCTGTCGGCCTTCATGGGAGCCGTGATCGACGACCGGGCGTTCGCCAAGCACCGCGCCGCGCTGGAGCGCGCGAAGGCGGCCGACGGAGTCGACGTACTCGTCGGCGGCGGTGCCGACGACAGCACCGGATACTTCGTCGAGCCGACCGTGCTCGTGTCCGCCGACCCGGCCGATGAGATCTTCACCACCGAGTACTTCGGCCCGATCCTCGGCGTGCACGTCTACGAGGACCGCGACTACGACGCGATGCTCCGGCAGATGGAGAGCGCCGCGCCGTACGGCCTGACCGGGGCGATCATCGCGCAGGATCGTGCGGCGATCGCGGCGGCGAGCGAGGCCCTGCGGTTCGCCGCCGGGAACTTCTACATCAACGACAAGCCGACCGGCGCCGTGGTCGGGCAGCAGCCCTTCGGCGGCGCCCGGGCGAGCGGCACCAACGACAAGGCCGGATCGATCTGGAACCTGACCCGCTGGGTCAACACCCGGACGATCAAGGAGACCTTCGTACCGCCCACCGACCACCGGTATCCGCACATGGGATGACCGGCGGTTCCGCCGCCGGCGCGCCTCGGGCGCCGGCGGCCGGGGAACGCGTAGGAGCGACCAGGTCCTGCGACCGGCACCGGTCGCAGGACCGCTTGCCGGGAGCGGTTGCCAGGACCGGTGGCCAGGCCCGACGATGGGTGCACCCCCGCACCGTCACTGGTGCCTTTATGCATGGGAACGTGAATGTCGACGATTCAGCGTCTGGTGCTGTGGAACATCGATCACACGCTTGTCGACGTGGGACGCGTGACCAGGGAGGCCTACGCCGACGCCTTCCGCAGAGTGACGGGACGCCAGTTGGTCACGCTGGCCGCGACCGCGGGCCGCTCCGAGTCCGAGATCATTTTTGAGACGCTGGCGTTCAACGACGTCATCACCGACGACGAGCACCTGCCGAAGTTCATCGCGGCGCTGGCCGAGGCCTTCCGCGTTCGCCAGCGTGACGTCCGCACGCACGGCCGGGTGCTGCCCGGCGCCCGGGAGGCGCTCGCCGGGGTCGACAGACAGCCTGGTGTCGTGCAGTCCGTGCTGACCGGCTCGATCCGGCCCAACGCGATCGTCAAGCTGACCGAGCTCCGCCTGGACCAGTACGTCGACTTCGAGGTCGGCGGATACGGCTCGGAGAGTTATCCCAAGAGCGCGCTGATCGGGCTGGCCCGTTCGAGGACCGCGGAGAAGTACATCGAGAAGCGATTCGGCCTGCCGATCGGGGAGCCGGCCACCGTGCTCATCGCCGACTCACCACGGGACGTGCAGGCGGCCCAGATCGCCCGGATCAAGGTCATCGCGGTCGCGACCGGCACCGCCAACGAGGCCGCGCTGCGCGCGGCGGGCGCCGACCTGGTGTTGCCCACGCTCGCCGACACCCAGACGGTGATCCGCGCGATCGGCCACTTCACGACCCCTTCCGCCGCCTGAGGACGTCCCGGGGCTTGTGGTGTGAGGCCTCCCACCGTGCGGCCCGCGCCTCACCGAGTCGGTCACCGCCGAGGAACGACACCACATGCGCACCGCCCTGGAGAAGATCGTCCAGCAGATGACGGGCGACCCCCTCGGGCCGGGCCAGGAGACACACCCCCAAGACCCTGGCCATGCCGGATAACGTGGCACGACCCTGGCCGTGCCTCCCGGCGGGCCCCTCCACCGCCGCGATCATGCAGTTGCCCGCCCCGCCGGGCATAGGGCCGTTGCATGATCACGACTGGAGTCCGATGCTGGGACTGCCGCAGCGACAACACGGGGAGCAGACGCCATGACCGCCGACAACGAGCTCGCATCCGTACCGGAGGGTGTCCGGCTCTGGAAGCCGTCCGCCGAGGTCATCGCCGGCGCCCGGGTCACCCGCTACATGACCTGGCTGTCGGACCGTGGCGTGCGGGCCCGGTCGTACGAGGAGCTGTGGCGCTGGTCGGTCACCGAGGTGGACGCCTTCTGGGACTCGCTGTGGAGCTTTTTCGATGTGCGAGGCACGAGGGGCGACGGCCCGGTCCGCTCCGCCGGTCCCATGCCGACCTCGCCCGACCCCCTGCGCTGGTTTCCCGGCGCGACGATCAACTACACCGGCAATGTGCTGCGCAGGGCCGGTGATCCGGCGGTCCGGGACCGTACGGCCGTGGTCTTCCGGGCCGAGGGTGGCGTGGAACGCACGCTCACCTGGGCCGAGCTCGCCCACGAGGTCGTCGCCGTGCGGGCGGGCCTGCGCGGTCTCGGCGTACGGCGCGGCGACCGGGTCGCGGGCTACCTCCCCAACATCCCCGAAGCGCTGATCGTCTTCCTCGCGGTGGCGAGTCTCGGCGCCGTCTGGTCGTCGTGCTCGCCTGACTTCGGCGCGCCCAGCGTCATCGACCGGTTCACCCAGATCGAGCCCAAGGTGCTGGTGGCCGTCGACGGCTACCGCTACAACGGCAGGGAGCACGACCGCCTGCCGGTCGTCGGCGACATTCGAGCGGCGCTGCCCACCCTCGAGTCCACGGTGCTGATCCCGTATCTCGACCCCGGCGCACGCCTGGCCGAGGGCGCGATGACGTACGCGGAACTGGCCGGGGCGACGGTCGACGATCCCGGGGCGGCCGGGCTCGACGTCGAGGCGCTGCCCTTCGACCATCCGCTCTGGATCCTCTACTCCTCGGGCACGACGGGGCTGCCCAAGCCGATCGTGCACGGTCACGGCGGTGTGGTGCTGGAGCATCTCAAGGCACTGTCGTTCCACCAGGATCTCGGGCCGGGCGATGTGTTCTTCTGGTTCACCACCACCGGCTGGATGATGTGGAACTACCTCATCGGCGGCCTCCTGGTCGGTGCCACCGTGGTGATGTACGACGGCGCGCCGAACGGCGACACGCTGTGGCGGCTCGCCGCTGAGACCGGGGTGACCTACTTCGGCGTCGGCGCGCCGTACATCGTGGCGTCCATGAAGGCGGGCCTGCGCCCCGGCGAGGAGCTGGACCTGTCGCGGCTCCGCGGTCTCGGCTCGACCGGCTCGCCGCTGCCGCCGGAGGGCTTCGCGTGGGTGTACGACGCCGTCGCCGGCGACATCCCGCTCGGCTCGTTCTCCGGAGGCACGGACCTGTGCAGCGGGTTCGTCGGGGGTTCCCCGCTGCTCCCGGTCCGGGCGGGCATCATCCAGTGCCGCGGCCTCGGCGCCAAGGTCGAGGCCTATGGGCCCACCGGCGAGCCGGTGATCGACGAGGTCGGGGAACTGGTCATCACCGAGCCGATGCCGTCGATGCCGGTCGGCTTCTGGGGCGATCCGCAGGGCGAGCGCTACCGTGAGTCCTACTTCGACACCTATCCCGGTGTCTGGCGGCACGGCGACTGGATCAAGATCCTTCCTGACGGCGGCTGTGTGATCTACGGCCGGTCCGACTCCACGCTCAACCGCGGCGGGGTGCGGATGGGCACGTCGGACTTCTACCGGGTCGTCGAGGCGTTCGACGAGATCGCCGACAGCCTGGTCGTCGACACCGGGCAACTGGGCGGCGAAGGCCGGCTCCTCCTCTTCGTCACGCTGGCCCCGGACGCGACGCTCTCCGACGATCTGGTGCGGCGGCTGCGCGGGTCCCTGCGCTCCGCCCTGTCTCCGCGGCACGTGCCCGACGAGATCACCGAGGTGCCCGGAATCCCGCGCACGCTGTCCGGCAAGAAACTGGAGGTCCCGGTCCGCAAGATCCTGCTCGGCACCCCCGTGGAACGCGCCGCCAACCTCGATGCCCTGGCCAACCCCGAGGTCCTCGCGCACTTCATGCCGGCCAAGTGATCTCGGCCGTCGGCCGCCGCGGCACCGACCCGTCCCTTCGTCGCGGTCACTCCACCACGGTCACTCCACCACGATCACTCCACCACGGTCACTCCACCACGATCACTCCACCACGGAGAGACCGGAAGGCCCGAGCAGGTAGGCGTCGTGGTGGTGGCCGGTGTCGGTGACCAGGTCGACGACGGCCTTTCCCACCTGTTCGAGGGTGAGTGCCGGGCCACGCGCCTCCAGAAAGGTCTGGACGTCCACGCCCTCCCTGGCCGCGTAGGCGGCGGCCGCGTCCAGGCCCAGCTCCGTCGCCGGTGTCAGCCCCGGAAGCACGGAGACGAACCTGATGCCGAGCCCGCTTCGCCGCGCCTCGGCCGCCGCGTAGGCGGTCAGGAACCTGATGGCGGCCTTGGCTCCGGCATAGCCGCCGCTGAGAGGTGACCCGTGAAGCGCGGCGCCGCTGGACATCGTGACCACCACGCTGCCGGGGGAGAGCGGGCGGAGCAGTCGCCTGACGGGGTCCAGTGGAAGGCGTGCCGGACGTCGACCTCCCAGTGCCGGCCGAAGGTCTCCCAGGTGTGCTCGTGGAGTGGTACCGACACCGGCGCCGCTCCGGCGTTGAGCACCAGGATGCCGGGCCTGTGGTCGTCGAGGAGCCGGTACGCGACGGCGGGATCGGCCGCGTCGCCGACGACGTCCGCGTCGGCCGCGCAGAGCGCGCGGGCGATGGCCCGGCCGAAGCCGCGGCTCGCGCCGGTCACCAGTGCGGTGCTCCCCGAGAGCGTGGTCATCGCGTTCCCCCCGCTGACACCGCGGCCGGTGCGGCGACCGTGGTGGCCGGGGGCTTGCGGCGTGGATGTGATGGGGCGAGCAGCCCGGCCGCCAGGCCCGCTGCCGCCAGGGCGGCCGAGACCCACAGCGCCGGTTTGAACCCGTCGATGAACGCGGCCGGTGAGCTCCGCCGTTGCCGGCGAAGACCGCGGCGACGATCGCGATGCCGAACACGCCGCCCACCTCGCGCAGCGCGTTGTTGGTGCCCCAGGGCAAGCCCGTGTCATCGAGCGGGACCGAGGAGACCACGGCGTTGGCGACCGTGGGGAAGCACATCGCGATGCCGATCCCGGCCACGATCAGGCCGCCGACCAGCTCCCCGTATCCCGTTCCCGGCTCGACGACGGCCGCGACCCAGGCGAGGCCGGCCGCCTGCAGGAACAGGCCGAGGACCATGAAGGGCCGGTTGCCGAACCGATCCGCGAGCGCGCCGGCGAGCGGAGCCACCAGCATCGGCATGCCCGTCCAGGGCAGGATGCGCAGGCCCGCCTCCAGCGGAGAGTGGCCCAGCCCGATCTGGAACAGCTGGGTGATCAGGAACAGGGCGCCGAGAAGCGACAGGAACTGGCAGAAGACCATCCCGTCGGCTGTGGAGAACCCGCGCAGGCGGAAGTAGCGCAGCGGCAGCATCGGGTGGGTCGCCCGCCGCTCCCAGCCCAGGAAGGCCGCCACGAGCAGGACGCCGATCAGCAGCGCCCCGATCACCTCGGCGCTGTCCCAGCCGATCGCGGGCGCCCGTACCGGCGCCCAGGTCAGCGCGAACATCCCGAGGCCGATCAGACCCAGGCCGGTGATGTCGAGCTGGGGGCGGGGACCGCGGCTCTCCCTGAGCAGGCGTGCGGACAGCGGCAGGAGGACGAGCCCGATCGGCATGTTGATCCAGAAGATCCACTGCCAGGAGATGCCCTCGATGATCGCGCCGCCGACCAGTGGGCCGGCGGCCACGCCGAGACCCGAGACCCCTCCCCACATCCCGATCACCGCTCCGCGCTTCTCCGCGGGGAAGACATCGCTGATCAGTGTGAGGGTCAGCGACAGCACCACGGCCGCCCCGGCACCCTGCACCACGCGGGCCACGATGAGCGCCTCGACGCTCCCCGACAGCGCGGCGGCCGCCGAGGCGAGGGTGAAGACCCCCAGCCCGATGACGTACATCCGGCGGCGGCCGAACCGGTCGCCGAGCGAGGACCCGGTGAGGATCAGGCACGCGAGGGCCAGGTTGTAGGCGTTGATCGTCCATTCCAGATGCGACAGGCTCGCGCCGAGATCGGTACGCAGCACCGGCAGGTTCTCAGGCGCCCCTGGACCTGACCTACGCGGCGCTGGCGGATCCCACCCGGCGCGCGATCCTGCATCGGCTGCGGCACGCCGAGGCCCGGGTCACGGACATCGCCCGGCCGTTGCCGATGTCGCTGAACGCGGTCTCCAAGCACATCTCGGTGCTCGAACGCGCCGGCCTGGTGCGGCGGGAGATCAGGGGACGGGACCACTACCTGCGTGCCGAGACCGAGCGGCTGACCGAGGCCGAGCAGTGGATCGCCGATTACACCGGCTTCTGGGAGCGCCGTGCGGACGCACTGGTCGAGCACGTGGAGAAGCGCGCGGCCGAGGGGGAGAAATGAGCGGCGTCGTTCAGGTCAAACGCATTCTCAAGGCCTCGCCGGAGGAGGTGTTCGACGCCTGGACCGACGCGGACCGGCTCCAGCAGTGGCTCTGCCCCGACCCCGGAATCGTCGCCGAAGCCTCATGCGATCCCGTGGTGGGCGGCCGCTACCGGATCGTCAAGATCTTCGAAAGCGGCGCGGACGAGGTCACCGGCGAATACCTCGTCGTCGAACCGTCCCGCCGGCTCGTCTTCACCTGGTCGGCCGGCAGCACCGACGACCAGACCACCCAGGTCACCGTCACGCTCCGGCCCGACGATGACACCACCGAGATGACGATCATCCACGAACGGCTCCCGAACCTCGGCGTCCAAGGCGGTGCCCGATCCGCCTGGGCGAGCATCGCCGGGAGACTCGACGGCCACCTCGCCGCCACCGCCGAGCGGCCATGACGTACGCGCGGAACGGCGCGGGACGGGCGGGCGGTCACGACGCCGCCCCGGTGGGTGGGAGGGTGTGAGTGCGACGGGCGTCGCGATCGGGCGGGCATCGACTTCGGCAGGTGACATGAGTACGGCGGAGAACTTCGCGGGCAGGCTGCGTGGGCGGCAGCGGCTGCTCGGCTACTGGATCGTCTGCGACAACCCGGTGGGCACCGAGCGGATCGCACGGGCGGGCTACGACTACGTCTGTGTGGACGGCCAGCACGGTCTGCTGGACTACGCCGGCTGGCTCGCCGCCATGACGGCGATCGACGCTGGCGGCCGGGCGGCCGGGATCGTCCGGGTACCCGCCAACGACCCCACGTGGATCGGGCGGGCTCTGGACGTCGGTGCGCGAGCGGTGATCGTGCCGCTCGTGAACAGCGCGGAGGAGGCCGCGGCGGCGGTAGGGGCCTGCCGGTATCCGCCGCACGGGGTGCGCAGCTTCGGGCCCATGCGGTCGGCGCTGCGGGTCGGGCCGGACCCGGCGGAGGCCAACGAGCAGGTGGCCTGTGTCGTGATGATCGAGACGGCGGACGGTCTGGCGAACGTCGAGGAGATCTGTGCGGTCGACGGGCTCGACGGCCTCTATGTGGGCCCGTCGGACCTCACGCTGGCACTGGGTGGGAGCACCCCCGGTGATCTCGCCGTCGCCGCCCCGCTCGCCGACGCGCTCAAGACCATCGTGGCCGCCGCCGAGGCGGCGGGCATCGCCTGCGGGATGCACTGCGGCGACGGCGCGACGGCGGTGCAGCGGCTCGACGCCGGATTCACCTTCGCCACGGTGAGCAGCGACCTGGGCGATCTGGAGCTGGCCGCCGCCGCACACCTGCGGCAGGCCCTCGGCGACCCGGGCTGATCTCGCCGGGCGCCAGGTAGAAGTGGCCAGCTCAGGGGCGGCCAGGTCAGGGGCCCGGGTCAGGGGCCCGGGTCAGGGGTAGAGGTTGGGCGGGGTCTCGACGAAGGGCTCCGCCTCGCGGCCGAGATGGTGCCTGATGCTCTCGGCCCAGCTCCCGTCATTGATCATTTGTTGCAGGATGGCGTTGATCCGGCTCGCGTCACGCGTGGCGTTCTTGGGCAGGCCGATGCCGTACTCCTCGGTGGAGAAGGGGCGTCCGACCAGCTGCAGCCGGTCCGGGTACTTCGCGACGTAACCGGCCAGCAGCGAGTTGTCGGTGGAGATGGCGTCGACCTTGCGGGCCAGGAGTTCGTTGACGCACTCTCCGTACCCGTTCCGCCAGATCAGGTGCCGAGGACTGTTCCAGCTCGTCCCGAACCGACGGATGAGGCGCTCGGTCGACGCGGAGTTGAACACGCCGCACACCTTCCGGTCCTTGAGGCTCTCCCTGCCCGTGATGGCGTCGGCGTCCGACTTGTGGATCAGGATGTCCTGGCCGGCTATGAGGTAGGGCCCGGCAAATGTGATCTTGTCGAGCCGGTCCTCGTTCATGGAGTAGCTGGCGATGACCAGGTCGACCTGACCGGACTCGATGAGGGTCTCGCGGTTCTGTGACGTCACGTCGTGCCACTCGGGCATCGCGCCGAGCTTCTGGGCGATGTAGTTGGCGACGTCGATGTCGATGCCCCGGCGGTCGTAGTCGACGATCTCCCCGATGCCCGGCTGGTCGATCTTCACGGCGATCTTGAGTCGTTTCTTCCCGGCGAGCGGCCCGTTGCCCTGCACCTCGTGGCTCGGAATCGGGGTTTCCGGGTGGTCGGCGGTGCGCAGGACCGAGCCGGTCAGGTCGAGGGTGAGCTCGCACCGCGGCGGCTCGGCGACCTGGCGCGCCGTGGGAGTGCGGTACGGCTTCTCGGTGTCGAACGTCACCACGATGTTCATGCTCGTGACCGGGCCGACGTGGACGCCGTTCACCGCCACGTCGCGCCGGCCACGGGGCGATCGGGCGGTGGGGAACGACTTGCCGTCCACCTCGACGTGGTAGGTCAGCGTGCCGCGGTAACTGCAGAACTGCAGACCCTGCTCCTTGGTGTGGCCGAGATTGAGGCGCAGGTCCAGATACCAGTCCTGCCGCGAGGACGGCCGGATCGGAATGGTGATCGGCTGCCCGGCGACGATCGGGTACGGCTGCGTGCTGATCAACTGCGCGGGCTGTGCGGCGGACGTGGGAATCCGCCCTACGAAGCCGCCGGCGATGAAGCATGCCAGGCAGGCCGCCAGCACCAGCCAGGTGCGCATCCGTACGGGCGATCGCATGCGCGCCGGCCGCCAGATGAGCGCCGTCTTTCGTGGACGCCGCGAAGAGCGCTGCGTCGAGGCGGGCAGGACGCTCTGCGTCGAGTCCGGCACAGCACCCTGCGTCGAGGCGGGCAGGACGCTCTGCGTCGAGTCCGGCACAGCGCCCTGCGTCGAATCGGACGGAGCGCCCTGCGGTGAGTCCAGAGGAGCGGCCTGCGATGGGAGCCGCGGAGTGTCCTGACGGTGGACGGTCTCGTGGCGAGTGCCGGTGGCCGGAGCCGATGCCATGCTCGGTTCGGTGGTGTCGCCTCTCGCCGGTGTGGCCGGGTCCGGTCGTGATCCCAAGGCCTCCGGCGGTCGCGTCGCCGGAGCGTCCGTGGCTTCCCGGAGGGCCGGCGGTTCGGCCGGTGCGGTGCCGGGCGGGCCGTTCACACCGGCCGTTCTGGCCAGTTGCTCGATGGCGACGTCGAGATAACCGGCGACCGTCCTGGCCATCCCCGCACCGATCGCGGGCACCCGGCCCTGGTCGGCCTCGAGCCACAGCTCCTGCCACATCTGCCGCGTTCCGTACCGGCCATCGGCATAGCCGTCGGGATCCTTCTCCTCGACGACCTCCAGGAGCACGTCGACGCACACCTCGACCCGCCGTCGCGACGGCATCGCGTCCCGCGGGTACTTGCCGGCCAGCAGCTCGCCGATCCGCTGCCCGCCCGCTCTGTCGCGACGACCGTCGGACCGGGCGAGCCCGCTCTCCTCGGCGGCGGACTTACGGGTGATCAGGCGCCGCAGTTCTTCGCGCTCGTTCTGGGCCGGGTCGTCCTGCATGGCCCGCAGGGCGCGGTGGCCAGCCGAGATCCGGTCGCACAGGCGCCGTTCGAGTTGCGCGTGGGACACGCCGAACGAGCTCACGGCCAGCCCGAGCGCTCGCAGGAGGGCGATGAACCGCGTGGTCGACGGCTTGGCATCCCTCCGGGTCCTGGGCACCTCCCGACACCTCCCGCCGCCTCCCGGATCCTGCTCCCTGAAATATGGGAGACATCGGGATGGTCAGATAAAAGCAGGATAGCCAGGGCGTCAACCGGTGTGATGGCGAAATGCCGCCCGACGCCCGGCGCTCGTAAAGGTGGGTAAACCCGGGACGGACTGGGAGGCGTCGCGACAACTGCGGGCAATCGCTGAAAGTCGCGGATGAAGCTGGCTGAACCCGTGGGGAAGCTCGCGTTTCCCGCGATGACCACCTGCGCATACTCGTGCGACAAGGCAAGAAACCACCAGCACGAAGCCATCGGCGTCTGCGGGGGCATCGCCGGAGCGGCCGGCCGGCATTGTCCCACCCCCCACGGAACGGGTCTCCGGGAGGTCGTACCAATGGAACATTCTCGTCCTCAGGCCCCGCCATTCCCCACGGCGCGACCGCACTGCGTCTCTTGCTGCACCTCCGGCCGCCCAGAGCCGGTTCCCTCGGGCGCCTATTGCCCGATCCTGTTCTTCGACATCGCCGGATTCGGTGACCCGGACCGGGACGACGACGTTCAGATGTTCGCGCGCTGGGGCCTCTATCGCATCCTCGGAAAGGCCTTCGACCGGGCCGGCATCTCCTGGGACGCCTGCTACCACGAGGACCGCGGTGACGGGGCGCTGTCGGTCATCCCGCCGACCATCCCGATGGACCGGGTCGTCGCCCTGCCCGTCTGGCTGCAGGCCGAGATCAGGCGGTACAACAAGTGCGCAAGCCCGGTCGCCCGCATTCAGTTGCGCGCGGCGCTGCACGTTGGCCCCGTCCACCGCGACGAACATGGAATATCCGGACAGGCCGTTATCCATGCCGCCCGCCTCGTCGACGCGCAGCCCGCCCGCGAGGCGCTCGCCGCCTCCGGGGCCGACCTGGTGTTCCTGGCGTCGGAGTCGGTGTATGAGTCCGTCATCCGGCACGGTCCGCAGCCCATGGACGCCGCTGGCTACCGGCAGATCACGGCCGTGGTCAAAGGGTCGGCGGTCAACGCGTGGATGACCGTCTCCGGCATTCCCGACCCGCTCGGCCGGTTGGAGTCGCAGCTCCGCCTCACCTCCGTCGCAGAACCGGCGTAAGCCGCGAACCCGTACGTCGGCAGGTGCATCTCACTGCGTACGGGACCGAACGGTCATTCCGACCGCGGCCACGGAGATTTTGAAAGGAACGGTTCGCCATGGGAGCGACCGCCGACACGACAGCCGACCCCCTGCAGCCGGGCGACCCGCGAACGCTGGGCGCCTACGAACTGATCGGCCGGCTCGGCGCCGGCGGTCAGGGCGCGGTCTTCCTCGGCCGGGGGCCCTCCGGGGACCTGGTCGCGATCAAACTTCTGCGCGCCGACCTCGCCGAGGACACCGACGCCCGGGGCCGGTTCGTCCGTGAGGCGATGGCGGCTCGGCAGGTGGCCCGCTTCTGTGCGGCCCAGGTGGTGGACGCCGACGTGGCGGGCGACCGTCCGTACATCGTCAGCGAGTACGTCCAGGGGCCCTCACTGCTCCGCCTGGTCAGAGAGCAGGGGCCGGTCTCGGGCGCCGCGTTGGAGCGGCTGGCGATCGGCACTGCGACGGCACTGGTCGCCATCCACCAGGCCGGGATCGTGCATCGCGACCTCAAGCCGGCGAACGTGCTGGCGGCCCCCGACGGCCCCCGCGTCATCGACTTCGGCATCGCCAAGGCGCTCAGCGGCACCTCGACGGTCTCGAGCCAGATCATCGGCACCCCGGCGTACATGGCCCCCGAGCAGTTGCAGGGCGACTCGATCACGCCGGCCGTCGACGTCTTCGCCTGGGCCGCCACCATGGTGTTCACCGGCACCGGTCGCCCGCCGTTCGGCGCGGACGCCATCCCGCTCGTGGTGAACCGGATCCTGTCCGACGAACCCGATCTCGGCGACCTGTCCGACCCGGTCCGCGCGCTGGTGAACGACTGCCTGGCCAAGGACCCGGAGCGACGCCCGTCGGCCCGTCAGATCCTGCTGCGGCTGCTGGCCGAAGAGGACGCGGTGCCGGCGGCTGCGGACGCGACCTCCGGCGAGGTGGGTGCGGACGTGCTGGCTCAGGCGGCGACCCTCGCCGCCCCCCGGATGCCCTTCACCCCCGGGCTCGGCCCGGCAGCGACCACCCCGATGGCCCAGGGTGCGGGCGCGGCGCCCATCGGCCGGACCCGGCCGATGGCCGGTCATGAGGCGGTCGCCGGTCATGCGGCGGCGGCCGGTCTCGGTGGCGCGGCCGGTTTCGGTGGCTCTGGCGGCCCTGGAAGCGCGGCCGGTGCCGGTAGCGCGGCCGCTCATGACGATGCGGCCGCTCAGTGGGCACGGGCCTTCCCAGACCAGACAGATCACGCTCAGACTCATCAGGCTCAGGCGTACCAGGAGCAGACGCATCAGGCGTACGGCACCGGCGGACGGCACGGGGGCGGGCTCCGACGGCGCGCCGCGCTGGTCTGCGCCGGCGGCCTGGCAGCGGCGGCAGCGGCCGTGTGCCTGGTGCTGGTCGCCTCCGCGGACTCCGGGAAGGGCCGGGACGGGGGGAACACCTCCGCCACGTCGAGCCCGGGTACGCAGGCGGGCATTCCGTCCCTCAACCAGAACAGCGTGCCCACCGACACCGGTGCGGGCTCGCCGCGGCCGGCCTCGGCCAGCCCGACGCGCATCGCCCCCGTGCCGACCAGGCCGACGAACGAGTCGCACCCGACGCCGACGCACACCGTCACGCCGACCCACTCGCCCACGTGGACACCGACGCCCACCCCCACCTGGACGGATCCGCCCCCGGCCGACGATACGGACGGCTGGGGCGGCGCCGACGACAAGGCCGGCGCATCCTGCGGGTCCGGGGAGTGCACGGTCGAGTCCGCAACCGGATGATCGGGTCGAGACACCGCTGATCACAGGCTGATGATCAAGAGTCGGGGCGGCGCTCGGACAAAGCGGCATTCCCCACTACGCTGACGCATTGAGCGAAGTGCCACAACGGCGTGGCGGGGTCACTCGATGGGGAGCGGGACATGGGCGGGAAGCTCGACGAGGCCAAGGACGATCTACTCCGGCGGGCGGCTGAGACCTGTGCCCAGAGTCCCGGTGCCAGACCCGACTGGGCCCACGACACCTTTGACTACCTGCGACTCTACTATCGGCATGTAGCCCCGGAGGACCTGCTCGGCCGAGACCCAGCGGACGTGTGCGGCCCCGCGATGGCCCACCGGCAGCTGGGGGAGGAGCGGCCCCAGGGCCGCGCCAAGGTGCGGATCTTCACCCCGTCGATCGAGGAGCACGGCTGGGATCCGGGCCACTCGATCCTGCAGATCGTCACCGACGACATGCCGTTCTTGATCGACTCGGTGACGATGGAGCTGAGCCGGCACGAGCTGTCGACGCATCTCATCGTGCACCCGCAGTTCGGTGTGGACCGCGACGTGGCCGGCCACCTCAGGGGTTTTCGCGGCGCGATGGACGACGCGCAGGACCTCGACGAGGCCTGGATCCACATTGAGATCGACCGCACCAGCGACCGCGCGGTGCTCGACCGGCTGGAGAAGGATCTCGATCGGGTACTGATGGACGTGCGTGTCGCGGTCGAGGACGAGCCGAAGATGCGGTCCCTCGCCGGCGCCATCGCCATGGAGATCTCCCAGCACGCCCCGCCGCTGCCGGGCACGGAGATCGCCGAGAGCATCGAGCTGCTCGACTGGCTGGCTGATGATCATTTCATCTTCCTCGGCTACCGCGACTACAACCTCACCGATGACGGGACGGTCCTGCGCCCGGTCACCGGTACCGGGCTCGGCCTCCTGCGCTCGGACAAACTGGAGTCCAAGAGCTTCGCCGCGCTGCCGCCCGAGGTGCGGGCGAAGGCGCGTGAGACGAGGATCCTCATCCTCACCAAGGCCAACTCCCGGGCGACCGTGCACCGGCCGAGCTATCTCGACTACGTCGGGGTGAAGAAGTTCAGCCCCGAGGGCGAGGTCATCGGCGAACGCAGGTTCCTCGGCCTGTTCACCCACGTGGCCTACAGCGAGTCGATCTCGCACATCCCGATGCTCAAGCGCAAGCTCGACGAGGTGCTGGTGCGGGCGGGGTTCACCCCGGACAGCTACGACGGCCAGGACCTCATCGAGATCCTCGAGGCATACCCGCGCGACGAGCTGTTCCAGACGTCGGTCGACGAACTGGTGCCGATCGCACTCGGCGTACTCCGGTTGCGCGAGCGCCGGAAGCTGAAGCTCTTCCTGCGCAAGGACGACTACGGCCGGTACATGTCCTGCCTCGTCTACCTGCCCAGGGACCGCTACACCACGCAGATCAGGCTGCGCATCCAGCGGATCCTGCGCCGGGCCTTCAGCGGCGTGACGGTCGACTACAGCGCGATGGTCTCCGAGTCCGTGCTGGCCCGCCTGCATGTCGTCGTACGGGGCGAACGCGGCAAGCCGCTGCCCGACGTCGACACCGACGACCTCGAGGCCGAGCTCACCACCGCCATCCGGTCGTGGGCCGACGACCTCGTCGACGCGCTGGTCGAGCAGACCGGAGAGGAGCGGTCCGCAGCGCTGTTCCGCAGCTTCGGCGACGCCTTCTCAGAGGGTTACAAAGCCGATTTCCCCGCGCGTACGGCGGTGGCGGACCTCAAGCGGCTCGACCGGCTCACCGACGACGGCGACACCTCCATCAACCTGTACGAGGCATACAACGCCGCGCCGGGCGAGCGCCGGCTCAAGATCTATCGGCTCGGGCCGCCGATCTCGCTCTCCCATGTTCTGCCACTGCTGCAGAACATGGGCGTGGAGGTCGTCGACGAGCGGCCGTACAAGATCGCCAGAACTGACCGGCCCGGGATGTGGATCTATGACCTCGGGCTTCGCTACGCGCCGTCGGCCGGCGTCGACGAGGCCGAGGTCAAGCGGTTGTTCCAGGAGGCCTTCACCGCGCTGTGGCGAGGTGACATCGAAAGCGACGGGTTCAACGCGCTGGTGCTGCACGCCGAGCTGAACTGGCGGCAGGCGATGGTCCTGCGGGCGTACGCCAAGTACCTGCGGCAGGTGGGCATCACCTTCAGCCAGAGCTACATCGAGCAGGTCCTGCGCGCCAACGCGCCGATCACCCGGCTGCTGGTGCGGCTGTTCGAGTCGCGCCTCGACCCGTCCCGCACCGAGGGGGAGGAGCAGCGCAGCGCAGAGATCGCCACCGAGATCGTGGCCGCCGTCGATGAGGTCGCGAGCCTCGACCAGGACCGCATCCTGCGGGCCTACCTGGCGCTGATCCAGGCGACGCTCCGTACCAACTTCTTTCAGCGGCCGGGCGGCGGGACGGCCGCCGGCACCGGAGAGAACGCCCGCGGCAACGGCGCTGAGGCGGAGGGCGAGACGGCGTCCGCGCGGGTCGGAAGCGGCCGGTACAAGCCGTACCTGTCGCTGAAGTTCGACCCGCGGGGGATCCCGGACCTGCCGGCGCCACGGCCGAAGTTCGAGATCTTCGTCTACTCGCCGCGGATCGAGGGAGTGCATCTGCGGTTCGGCTCGGTCGCCCGAGGCGGCCTGCGCTGGTCGGACCGGCTGGAGGACTTCCGGACCGAGATCCTCGGACTGGTCAAGGCGCAGGCGGTGAAGAACACCGTCATCGTGCCCGCCGGCGCCAAGGGCGGCTTCGTCTGCAAGCAACTGCCCGACGCCGGCGAGCGAGGCGCCTTCCTGGCCGAGGGCATCGCCTGCTACAAGCAGTTCATCAGCGGGCTGCTGGACATCACCGACAACCTGGTCGACGGCGAGGTGGCGCCGGCTCCCGAGGTCGTCCGGCATGACGGCGACGACACCTACCTCGTCGTCGCCGCCGACAAGGGGACGGCGACGTTCTCCGACGTCGCCAACGAGGTGGCGGCGGCGTACGGACACTGGCTCGGCGACGCGTTCGCCTCCGGCGGATCGGTCGGTTACGACCACAAGGCGATGGGCATCACCGCGCGCGGCGCCTGGGAGTCGGTGAAGTACCACTTCCGGTTCCTCGGCCTGGACGTCCGCACCCAGGACTTCACCGTCGTCGGCGTCGGCGACATGTCCGGTGACGTGTTCGGCAACGGGATGCTGCTGTCGCGGCACATCAAGCTCGTCGCGGCCTTCGACCACCGGCACGTCTTCATCGACCCCGACCCCGACCCCGCGGCGTCGTTCGAGGAGCGCAAGCGGCTGTTCGAGCTGCCGCGCAGCTCATGGGCCGACTACGACACGTCGCTGATCTCCGCCGGGGGTGGGGTGTTCCCGCGGACGGCCAAGTCGATCAAACTGACCCCGCAGATCCGCGAGGCGCTCGGCATCGGGAGCGACGTCACCGCGATGACGCCGTACGAGCTGATCCGCGCGGCCCTGTGCGCCCCCGTCGATCTGCTGTGGAACGGCGGCATCGGCACGTACGTCAAGGCGACGTCGGAGAACAACGCCGACGTCGGGGACAAGGCCAACGACCCGGTCCGGGTCGATGCCGTCGATCTGCGCTGCCGGGTGATCGGTGAGGGCGGCAACCTGGGGCTGACCCAGCTCGGCAGGATCGAGTTCGCCCGGGGCGGAGGGCTCGTCAACACCGACTTCATCGACAACTCCGCCGGCGTCGACACCTCCGACCACGAGGTGAACATCAAGATCCTGCTGGATCAGGTCGTGCGCGACGGCGAACTGACCGGCAAGCAGCGCAACAAACTGATGTACGACATGACCGACGAGGTCGCCGATCTGGTGCTGGACGACAACTACGGGCAGAACGTCGTGCTCGCCGCCGCCCGCAAGCAGGCCGCGAATATGATGCACGTTCACGTGCGCTACCTGCGCAAGCTGGAGCGCGACGGCGATCTGGACCGGCGGCTGGAGTTCCTGCCCGACGACAAGGTGCTCGCCGAGCGCCGGCATTCGGGCGACTCGACGATGGGTGCGGCGGGTACGGGGCCCGGCCTGTTCGGGCCGGAGTTCGCGACGCTGCTCGCCTACGCCAAGCTGACCCTCGACCACGACCTGATCAACTCGGACCTGCCCGACGATCCCTACCTGGCGTCGTGGCTGGTCGACTACTTCCCGTCGCCGTTGCGCGAGCGCTTCCGGAGCTACATGGACCGGCACCCGCTGCGTCGCGAGATCATCGCCACCCGGGTCGTGAACGAGCTGATCAACAACAGCGGTGTGACGTTCATGTTCCGGTTGAACGAGGAGACCGGTGCGTCCCCGCAGGACATCACCCGGGCCTATCTGGTGGCCCGCGAGGTGTTCGACATGCCGCGGTTCTGGCACTCGATCGAGGAGTTGTCGCAGCAGGTCGACGTGTCGACCCAGCTGTCCATGCGGCTCGAGGCGCGCAAGCTCACCGAGCGGGGAGCGCGCTGGCTGCTGCGCAACCGGCGGCCGCCCGTCGACATCCGGCAGACCATCGAGTTCTTCGCCGAGGGCGCCGTGGCGCTCGCGCCCAGCCTGCCCAAGCTGCTGGTCGGACGGGACCTGTCCGCCTTCGAAGAGCGCCGGGACGGCTTCGCCGAGCAGGGCGTCCCCGACGAACTGGCCGAGCAGGTGGCGATGATGGTCCCGGCCTACTCCACCTTCGATCTCGTCGAGATCGCACATGCCACCGGACGGTCGGTGGAGGAGACCGCCGAGGTCTACTTCGACCTGGCCGAGCGGCTGCAACTGGCCCGGCTGAGGGAGCGGATCATCGCGCTGCCGCGGCCGGATCGGTGGAAGTCGATGGCGCGGTCGGCGCTGCGTGACGACCTCTACACGGCGCACGCCGCGCTGACCCGCGACGTCCTCGCCACGAGCCGACCCGGCGCGGGACCCGAGGAGCGGCTGGCCACGTGGACCGCCAAGAACGCGGCGGCGGTCGAGCGGGCCGGCCAGATGTTGAGCGAGATCTGGGAGAGCGACAGCTTCGACCTGGCCACCCTGTCGGTCGCCCTCGGCGCCACCCGCACGTTGGTCACCGCCGGTTCACTCCCCAAGTGAAGGGTCCAAGTGAACGTTCACTCCCGAGTGAAACGGCCCTGAGTCGAGCACCGTCGGGCGCCGGTGTGCTTAGCACACAGCGGTCAAGGAGGCGCTGAGCACGCCGGCGCCCAACGGGGTTCAGGAGGCTGCCGCCTGCACGGCCTTGCGGTAGGTGCCGGTGACCTGCACCGCGCCCTTGTCCTTGGGCGGGACCTTGGACAGGTACTGCACGAGCACGGTGGTGTCGAGCCGTCCGTTGACCTTGCCGGGTGGAGCGAGCCCGACGAGATCACCGGTGACGGAGATCGCCCCGGGCTTCTTCGCGGTGTAGCGCTCGTTCTGCTGCAGGACGTACCAGACGAGAGCGCCGCCGTCGGTGGTGCGGAGTGCGTAGACCGGTGCGGTGCTCGGTGCGAACAGCGAGGTCAGGCCCACGCCCACTCGGGAGAACTGAGAGGTGGCCTTCTTGAGCGCCTCGTAGGCCTGGGTGGTGTGCGGCCCCGCGCCGATCCCGGCCGCGGCCGGGGATTTGGGCCCGCTCGTGAGCAGCGCCGCGTGTGCGGCGGCGATCTTCGACGGGGCGAGGGCGAGTTGCTGGTCGCCGGCGGACACGGAGGTCGCGTAGCCGTCCTTGTCCACGGCCACTCCGCCGATCGGGCCGCCGGTGGGGTACGGATCGGCGGCGAGCCGCCAGGCCGCACCGGCCTTGTCCTGGACGAACAGCAGTGCGTGCTGGTGCTCGAGCGCACGCTGCCTGCCGGTTCCCTTGCGCGAACCGGTCCGGGCCTCACGAGAGGCGGCGCCGACGGCGAACCAGCGGGGATGGCTGTTCAGCCTGGGGATGAAGAACGCCGGCTTGGCGTAGTTGAACTGGGTGAAGCTCTGCTTGGTCGCGCGGCGCAGCTTGTACGCGGCCGTGTCCATGTCCAGTTGCGCGCCGGTCTCGGCGGACGCCAGCAGCTTGTCGTCCAGGGCCTTGTTGGCCTGGTTGTTGGTGCTCTCGTACTTGTTGAGCACCTCGCGTGCCTCGCTCAAGGTGAGCGGCGGCGCCGGTGACGGGTCGCCGGGCCCGACGCCCGAGCCGCTGCACGAGGTCAGGGCGACGATCAGGGACAGGGGAACGGTTAGGGCCGCGAGAACGGCCTGGCGATGACGCATGAGACCCCCCGGGGGAAGACGAGCATTCCGGGGAGCATCATCGCAGAGTGATCGGACCGTCACTCTGTGAATGCGGAGATTGCGATTACCCGGATTTCCGGGTGAACGCCTTGGTGACGGCGCCGTCGTGCGCGATGACCTCGGCCTTGGGGGCCGACTTCCGCCCGGCCTCCGTGGTCGGCGTCTGGGTCGGCGTGCGCGCCGGAGCCTGAGCGGGAACGGTGGCGGCGAACTGCAGCGTCTGGGTGACGTTGAGCTCGTCCTTCAGCACGAGCGTGTCCAGCAGGTGGGCGGCGTCGCGGGGGATGGACAGGTGGCTCTGCCTGTTCTTGAGGAACGTCACGGTGTTCTGGCTCAGCGCGTACAGCACGAGGCCGCCGCCGTCGGTCGTGCGCAGCGGAAAGATCGGGAAGCCGGTCGCGGTGAAGACGGTGTCGTAGGCGAGCCCGGCCTCCGAGCCCTGCTGCTTGGACCTGCGCGTCTGCGCGTAGAAACCGGAGGTGTAGGGGCCGGTCCGCATCACCCCCGCGGCGACCGATCCGGCGCCCTCCGCCGCGAGCGTGGCCTGGATGCCGGGGACGCTGCGGGGCTGGATCAACAGCCCGGCGTCGAAGGTCGCCAGTGGCGTCGCGTAGCCCTCGCCGTCGACCGCGACGTGCGGGACCTTGGTCTTCCCGTTCAGCACCGTCGTGAGGCTGAGCCGCCAGCGGGCGGACGGGGACGCGCGGTGGAACGCCATGAGGGCGGTGCGCTTGGACCCCGGCTTCGAGGCGGTCGCCCGGCCCGCGGTGGGGGAGCCGTTCCGGCCGTCACGGTTCCCCGCTCCGGCGTCGCCGCCTGCGCCGTCCCCGCTCCTGGTCGTCCGGTCGGCGACCGCGACGAACCAGTGCGGATAGTTCGACAGCCTCGGCACGTAGAGGCGGGGGGTGCCGTAGTCATAGCGGGGTACGGGCTCGCCCGTGAAGGCCGCCTTGCGGAAGGCCGCGGCGATCAGCTGCGACTGACCGTCGCCGGCCCACGACAACGCGAGCCGCTCGTCGCCGCTCGCGCGCGCCACGTCCTCATTGATGGCGTACGCGCGGAACGCCTGCCTGGCGACCTCGGGGGTCAGCCGCTCGGGCGCGGGGCTGGAGGCGAAGGCCGCCGGCGCCGTGGGCCGTTCGCGCTCTTCCGAGCACCCCATGACGGCGGTGAGCGCCAGCGCGGCCGCCGTCGTCAGTCCGATCGTTCGGAGCGTATGCCGTCGCACCGTCCTCTGCTTCACCGTCCGAGGCCCCCGGGCTTGTCATGATCTACGTTCGCTGATCCGTGATTCTGCCACCCCCCGCCGGTGGATGGAGACGGTGCCGTCGCTCACCGGTGCTCTTCCGCCGATAAACTCGACCTGTGGCAGCCATCGATGCTCAAGAACAGCTCAAGGACCTCAACTCGACGCTCACCGGCATCGAGGCGGTGCTCGACCTGGACGGCATGCGGCGAGGCATCGCGAAGCTGCGTGAGGAGTCCGCCGATCCCGAGCTGTGGAGCGACCAGGACCACGCGCAGCAGGTGACCCGCCGGCTGTCCTACCTCGAGAGCGAGTTCAGCCGGGTCGAGGGGTTGCGCAACCGCCTCGACGATCTCGGCGTGCTCTTCGAGCTGGCCAGGGAGGAGGACGACGGCGAGGTGCTCGGCGAGGCCGAGAGCGAGCTCGGCGCCCTGCGCAAGGACATCCAGCTGCTCGAGGTCCGCACGCTGATGGCCGGGGAGTACGACGCGCGCGAGGCCCTCGTCACGATCAACGCCCAGGCGGGTGGGGTCGATGCGGCCGACTGGGCCCAGCAGCTGCAGCGGATGTACCTCCGCTGGGCGGAGCGGCACGGCTACGCCACCGAGATCTACGACACCTCCTACGCGGAGGAGGCCGGCATCAAGTCGACCACCTTCGTGGTGCGGGCGCCCTACGCCTACGGCACGTTGCGCGGAGAACACGGCACCCACCGGCTCGTGCGCATCTCGCCGTTCGACAACCAGGGGCGGCGGCAGACGTCCTTCGCCGGTCTCGACGTGGTGCCGGTCGTGGAGCAGAGCGACCACATCGACATCGACGAGAGCGAGCTGCGGATCGACGTCTACCGCTCCAGCGGTCCCGGCGGCCAGGGCGTCAACACCACCGACTCGGCGGTGCGCATCACCCACCTGCCGAGCGGCATCGTCGTGTCCTGCCAGAACGAACGCAGCCAGCTGCAGAACCGCGCCTCGGCGATGGGCGTCCTGCAGGCCAAGCTCCTCGAGCGCAAGCGGCAGGAGGAGGCCGACAAGATGGCCGAGTTGCGCGGTGAGGGCACGAGCAGCTGGGGCACGCAGATCCGCAACTACGTGCTGCACCCGTACCAGATCGTCAAGGACCTGCGCACCGGGGTCGAGGCGGGCAACCCTTCCGCCGTGCTCGACGGTGACATCGACGAGTTCATCGAGGCCGAGATCCGCTGGATGCGCCAGCAGGAGAGCGGCACCTCGTGAGCGGCCGTCCCCGGCTCGCGCCGACGCCGTCGGCGCCTGCGCCGGCCCGCGGCCGGCCGAGGACCGGCTAGGAGAGGTGCTGTAGCGCGAGGGCGAAGGCCAGGGCGAACGCCAGTACGAGGGCGATGAGGATCACACTCGGCGGCACCGCGGGGCCGTGGTGGTGGTGGATCTCCGCACGGGCGACCCGGCAGGTGGGGCAGCGTCCTTCGACGACCGGGCTGGAGCATCGAGCACAGATCAAGTGTTCGCAGCTCATTCCGCGCCCTCCTCGTGGATCCCCGATCGAGGGACCGGTTAAGTCCAAGTTGGACTATCCATGTCAGTGTCCCCTCTAGACTGCGACATGGCCAACCGGACCGCCAAACCGGAGGCCCGCGGCGGCATTTGTCCCAAATGAGGACACCGTCGTCCAACAGACCCTAGACTGGCACGCCGTGATGCACTCGTGATCCACTTCGACAACGTCACCAAGGTTTACCCGAGCCAGAACCGACCGGCCCTCCAGCATGTGAACGTCGCCGTTGAGAAGGGCGAGTTCGTGTTCCTGGTGGGTCCCTCGGGGTCGGGCAAGTCGACCTTCCTACGGCTGGTCCTCAAGGAGGAAAGGCCCTCGCAAGGTCATGTCCACGTGGCCGGCAAGGACCTGAGCCGGTTGAACAACTGGAAGGTGCCACACCTCCGCCGCAGGATCGGCTGCGTCTTCCAGGACTTCCGGCTGCTCCCCAACAAGAACGTCTTCGAGAACGTCGCGTTCGCGCTCGAGGTCATCGGAAAGCCCCGGCGCTTCATCGGCAAGGTCGTGCCCGAGGTCATCGACCTGGTCGGGCTGGAGGGCAAGGCCCACCGGATGCCCGATGAACTCTCCGGCGGCGAACAGCAGCGCGTCGCCATCGCCCGGGCGTTCGTCAACCGCCCGATGATCCTGCTCGCCGACGAGCCGACCGGGAACATCGACCCGGCCACCTCGATCGGCATCATGAAGGTGCTTGACCGGATCAACCGGACCGGCACAACCGTCGTGATGGCCACGCACGATGCCGCGATCGTCGACGCCTTCCGTAAACGGGTCGTCGAGCTCGAGGACGGCCGCGTGGTCCGCGACCAGTCGCGCGGGGTTTACGGCCAGGCCTACTGAGCCAGGCCCACTGATTTGGCCCGACTCGGCCCAGCCCGGCCAAGACCCCCGGCCAACGACCAGCGAGGACAGCCAACAACATGCGGGTACAGTTCGTTCTCCAGGAGATCTGGATCGGTCTCCGCCGAAACCTCACGATGTCGATCTCTCTCGTCATCACCGTCGCGATCGCGATGGCGCTGTTCGGCACCGGCCTGCTGATCAACAAGCAGGTCTCCAACTCCACGAGCTACTGGTACGACAAGATCGAGGTCTCGATCTTCCTGTGCTCCAAGACCAGCTCCAACACCAGCTGCAGCAAGGCCGACGCGACCGCTGAGCAGAAAAACTCGATCAAGGCCGATCTGGAGAAGCTGCCGCAGGTCTCCAAGGTCGAGTACGAGAGCAAGGAAGCGGCGTTCGCCCGTTTCAAGGACCAGTTCTCCAGCACGCCCGGCATGGTGCAGAGCACCAAGGCCGGTGACATCCCCGACTCCTACCGGGTCCGGCTGAAGAACCCGGAGGAGTACAAGGCGGTCTCCAACGCCATGCTCGGCCGTCCGGGCGTCGACCAGGTGGTCAACGAGCAGGAGATCCTGAAGAAGTTCTTCCGGATCCTCAACGGCCTGAAGTGGGCCGCCCTGCTGATCGCCGGCATCCAGGTCATCGCGGCGGTGCTGATCGTGGGCAACACGATCCGGCTGTCGGCGTTCAACCGGCGGCGCGAGACCGGGATCATGCGGCTCGTCGGCTCGTCGAACATGTACATCCAGCTGCCGTTCATCCTCGAGGGCGCCATCGCCGGCCTGGTCGGCGGTATGTTCGCGGCGATCCTGCTGGTGGGGAGCAAGATCTTCCTCATCGATCGATTGCAGGGCTCGTTGCAGTTCGCGAGTCAGCTGAGCTGGGGTTCGGTGGTCGGCATCATCATCTTCTCGGTCTGCGTCGGTGTCCTGTTGTGCGCGCTGGCCTCGTTCCTGACTCTGCGCAGGTACCTGAAGATCTGATCCGCGTACAATCTTGGCATGCTCGGGCTCAGCAGCCGCGTGCCGTGCGGCCTGCTCGCCACGTTGCGGATGACTGTGATGCCTACAAGGGGCCGAGGCTGATTACGTGCCACGTGAGACTGGACGCAAGCTTGTCGCCCAGAACAAGCGCGCCCGCTACGACTACCACATCGACGACACCTGGGAAGCCGGCATGGTGCTCCAGGGCACCGAGGTGAAGTCGCTGCGGGCGGGCCGCGCCTCGCTCGTCGACGGTTACGCCGTGGTGCGCGACGGCGAGGTGTGGCTCATGGGCGTCCACATTCCCGAGTACACACAGGGCACGTGGACCAACCACGAACCGCGCCGCCCGCGCAAGCTGCTGCTCCACCGGCGGGAGATCAGCCGTCTCGTCGGCATGACGCAGGAGCAGGGGCTCACGCTCATCCCGCTGTCCCTCTACTTCAAGGACGGCAAGGCCAAGGTCGAGATCGGGCTCGGCCGCGGCAAGCGCACGCACGACAAACGCCAGGACATCGCGAAGCGCGAGGCCAAACGAGATATGGAGCGGGCGGTGCGCCACCGGTCGCGGCCCGCCTCCCGGCGCGCCGGAGCATAGGCGTGCGAGGGACGCGGGGGATGCGAGGGACACGTTCGCGGGTCCGCCGGGTGATCGCGGCGGGTGTATCGGCGCTGCTCGTGGCCACGGGCACCTCGGCCTGCTTCGCCGAGCCGTCGGTGCTGCCGACCGTACGGGACTTCCTGATCGCATGGCAGGTCGGCAACTACCAGGCGGCGGCCAAGCACACGACGGGGAACCCGGCCGTGGTCGAATCGGCCCTCGCCCAGATCCGCGGCCAGCTCGACGCCGCGTCGCTGAGGCTGCGCATGGGCCAGATCCGCAAGCAGGGCAACGAGGCCAACGCCCGCTTCGAGGTCAAGGTGGACCTCGGCGAGAACGGGGAGCCCTGGCAGTACCTGGGCCGGATGAACCTGCGGCGGATCGACGGCGACTGGAAGATCATTTGGAGCCCTTCCATCGTCCACCCCAACCTGGACCAGGGCGAACGGCTCGCGATCGTGAGCGAGTCGCCGATCCGGGGAGCGGTCCTGGACGCCAACGGCAGATCCCTGCTGCGCACCGTGCGTGCCGACATCGTGGGCGTCTATCCCGGAACGCTGCAGAACGTGGCGCAGACGATCACTCGGCTGGCGCGCGATACCAAGCTCGACTCCGAGCGGCTGATCGGCCGGGTGCGCTCCGCGCCGCCCAATGAGTTCCTGCCGCTCGTGACCCTGCAGCAGCCCGAGAACGCGGGGCTCAGCATGAAGCTGAGGCAGATCGACGGCCTTACCTTCCACCCGATCGACGCGCCGATCGCTCCGGCACTGTCCGGTGAACTGGTGGGCCGGCTCGGACCCGCGACCGCGCAACGGTTGCAGGAGGTCGGCGCGCCGTACCAGCCCGGCGACACCATCGGCGTCACCGGGCTCCAGATGCTCTACCAGCGCCGGCTCGCCGGCATTCCCGCGATCAAGGTCGTGATCGAGGGCGCGCAGGGCAAGCAGGAGGTGCTGCGGGAGTGGAGCGGCCAGCCCAGCGGCCGCGTCCGTACGACCCTGAACCGCAAGCTGCAGACCCGGGCCGAGCTCGCGCTGCAGCACCTGAGCGTGCCGGCCTCACTGGTGGCCGTGCACAAGGCCACCGGCGAGATCCTGGCGGTGGCCAACCACGGGACCGGCTCGCGCAACCTGGCGATGGAGGGCAGCTATCCGCCGGGCCTGGCCTTCGGGATCGTGTCGGCCGAGGCGCTGCTGCTCAAGGGGATGGGCGCGAACAAGCGGACGGACTGCCCGGCGAGCACCACCGTGGGCGGCCAGAAGATCACCAATCCGGGCCCGGCCAGGGGCAAGTCGACCTTCCAGATGAACTTCGCCTACTCCTGCGCGACGACGCTGGCCGGCCTGAGCACCACCGTCGACATCGACACGCTGATGCGCGAGGTGGACCGCTTCGGCCTCGGCAAGCAGTGGGGGCTTCCGGTACCGGCCTTCTCCGGTTCGGTTCCGCGCCCGGCGAACGACGCGGAGAAGGCCGGAATCATGCTGGGCCAGGGTGGGGTGCGGGTCAGCCCGCTCGCCATGGCCCTGGTGGCGGGGGCCGCCGACTCGGGTACCTGGCGCCCGCCGAGGCTGCTGACCGACCCCCTGGTTCCGCAGACGCTCCAGCCCCAGCCGCTCGAGCCCGAGGGGTTCCAGGATCTGCGGAAGCTGACTCAGCGGTCGGTCTTCCAGGGCACCGCGAAGGCCGCCAGGACCCAGACCGGTGCGACGGTGTACGGCGTCTCCGCCGCCGTCGACTACACCGACGAAGGTCGGCAGAAGACGGTGTCGTGGTTCGTGGGGTCCCGTGGCGAGTTCGCCTTCGCGATCGCCGTCGAGGGCAAGGCGTCCGCCGCCCAGCTCGCCAACCGGTTCCTGACGCTCGGCTGACCCACGAGAACGCCCTGGCCACAAGGGATTCCGGGCACTCGTTACCGTTTTGTTATTCCTTTACCTTGGGGTCGCAACCTTCGAGGGGCATCCGGACGTCTTTAAGAGTGACTGAGCTTCCGCTTGGGGGGTTGCGGACTCAGTCGCCGTGATGAGACCAGAGCCTCGTCTCGGGGGAGGCTCTGCCGTCCGGACCGGCCCGACCCTGCCGGTCGGCCCCGGGGGTGCGACACTGTTTCGCGCCCCCGGGGCTCTCACGTGCGAAGGCGTGATCACTGCCGCCTCCGGTCCCCTCCTCCGCGTGGTCTCGATCAGAGGCCTTGGCGGCGTGTCGGCCTGCCGGGAATCTCGTTGGCGCCCCGTGCGTTGACCATGTACGGTGAGGAAATACGGGCGTCTCGGCGTCCGGTTGACAACTCAACATGGGGGTGACTGGCTTCGACTTCGGTGGTCGAGTCAGGTGAAGCGGGTCGAGGGTTGCGATGACGACCTCGTTAATCCTGTTGTCGCAAACCAACAAGTGCCAACTCTAAGCGCACTGAGTTCGCCCTCGCCGCCTGAGGCGAGTAGCGACTCTGTCAGCCCGGGAGTGTCTCCGGCCCGGGATCTGGCATCGTAAGGAGACTCAACCTGCCGATCCGGTCGCGGGACCGGTAGGGAAACCCAACAGCGACTGAGCCTGTCGGTGACTTGCCTGTGTGAGCGCCGGGGCTGAGAAAACGATTAACAGGCTGCACCCGGAGAAGCCCTGTATCACTACCGAAGGACGCGGGTTCGATTCCCGCCACCTCCACCCATCTAGAAGCCGCTGGCCAGAGCCCATCTGGCTGGCGGCTTCTTGGCTGTGCGCCCACTTTACGCCCACTTTAGGAGTCCCGCCTGCCGAGAATCTCGGCCGCCTGGGCGGACGCCACACCGCCGCCCATGTACACGTCCTGTGTCACCTACGGCTTGGCGTGCCCAAGGTGGTCGGCGATTGCGCGGGCACTCAGGCCGGCCTCGTCGAGCCGGGTCGCAACCGTTCTCCGGAACGTGTACGTCGTCACCCAGCCATACGCATCAGCATCGATACGGGTGATGCGGCCGAGGTCGCCTTCGCTTACTACCAGCGCTGGGAGCACGAGTCGGGACTGGACGAGATCGAAACCCACCTACGCGGCGGCGGCGGGATCCTCCGCTCCCGGAGCTCTGACCTGGTTGAACAGGAGATGTCGGGCGTCCTGCTGACCCACTACGCGATCCGTGAGCTGATGTGCCGGGCCGCCGACGAAGCCGACGAAGACCCCGACCGGATCAGCTTCATCCGGACCGTCCGCCTCGTCCGCCGCCGGATCGACGATCCGGCGGCCTTTTCCCTCCATTGAGGGCGATCAGCGCCCCATGAACAAAACCGTACGGTCTTGCGGAGAGCGGCTGTGGTTACCCAGAGCACGGCAGGTGGTTCGTTCAGCAACCATGACGGCCATTGAGGCGAAATAATGCGATACATGAGTGAGCAGGACGGGCGAGCGAGGCGGCAGGAGGGCCAAAGGGCCGCGGAGGAGGCCGAGCAGCCTGATGGCTGCATGGGCGTCATCGGGTGGGCTCTGATGGTGTTCGGCGCTGTCATCATCGGCAGGGCGGTGTTCGGAGAGGTCTATGGTGACTGGCGCCCCACCGTGCTGTGGCTCGGTCTCGGCGTGCCCCTGCTGCTCTTCGGGCTCGCCTTCAACGGGTGGGCGGTGCGACTCTGCGCCGCCATGGCGTGGACTCTGCCCGCGACGATCCTGTTCGGAGCTCTGATCGTCATGGTCGACCCAGGGTACGCCTCCGTTCTCGACGGCCCGGAGAATTGGGTGGGCTCAACCTTGGAGGCACGCCTTGTCGCGGGCTTCTTGATGGTCGTGGGCGCGGCCGGCCTGATCGGCTGGGGATACTCCGTTCGCAACGGGCTGGGCACGTGGGTAGGTCGGCGATCCGACGACGCGTGACGGGACTGTCCGAATGACCGTACAGACCCCTCTGACGTCCTTCGGGACAGTCGGTGGCAGGCACTGCATGCATGCTCGTGCTCGGGCGTCATCGATCGGTCGAGCATAGTGAGGGGTTCGCGCTATCCGGCTGACAGCTTGTCGGCTTCAAGCCGGGCGGCCGTGGTCGGACGTTCTCCAGCGCCCGGCCTTGTTATTCGACGAGGTAGGGGGCCTGGCCGAGGGCTGCGACGGGGCGTGACCCCGGTGAACCCGGCACCATCGGAATCAGCTTCGAGTCGGGAATCTATGTCGACGCGGAGTGCCTTCTCGACGTCGTTTTCCGCGCCGGGTCGTACCTCTTTCACAAGCACCCGGAGGTAGTCATCTTCGGTGCGCTTTGCAGAAAGGCCGTGGCGCAGGCTGTGATGCGCTATGGCCTGTGTGAGCGGCGTCAAGAACGGCGTTGTCCTGACGTCCGGGGCGAAGATGGCGGTGATGTCGACCAGACCGCCGACATCGACGCTGCGCAGGGCGATCCCATCATCGCCAGCAGTGGTGATGTGGACCGCGGAGCGGGTGCCGATCACGGCTCGGCGCGCTGCGCGCGCCTTCGCCGGGGCCCGCTGTGTTTTCCCGGGGGGACGACCCCCCGGAGCCGCCCGCTGTGGGGGCTCTGCCCCCACACCCCCGCGCCTCGCGCCTCGCGCTCTTGCAGGGGTTCGAGTACGCGCTTGTGCAGGGTTCGAGTTCGCGATTTCCGCTGGCGGGAGATCACAGTACGCTGCCCCTGTGTATGAGCCACAGCCGCGGCGGCGGCAGCGACCTGGGGATCTGTTCACGGGCGTGGGCTACCTCGGACGAGGACTGGCCTGGGTCGCGAAACGCCCCAAACAGTATCTGTTCGGACTAATCCCGGCGTTCATCGCGCTGGCGCTGTTCGGTACTGGGCTGGTCTTCCTGGGGATCTACGCCGGCGACCTGGCGGAATGGATCACTCCGTTCGCCGACGGCTGGTCGTCGGGCTCGCGGTCGGCCCTGCGGGTCATCACGGCACTCGCGATCTTCGGGACCGGGGCGTTCCTTTCAGTGATCTTGTTCACAGCGGTCACCCTGCTGATCGGTGAGCCCTTCTACGAGAGCATCGCCGTCCGGGTCGAGGAGTCGCAGGGCGGTGCCCCGCCAGAGCCGGACGTGCCGCTCCACGTCCAGATTCTTCGCGGCGTGCGCGATGCGATCGTCATCGGGCTCATGGCCATCGGTTTCGGCGTGGTCTTCTTCGTGCTCGGTTTCGTGCCGGTCATCGGTCAGACGGTGGTGCCGGTGGCCGCGGCCTGCGTCACCGGCTTCTTCCTGGCCGGCGAGCTGACCGCCATCGCCTTGGAGCGCCGTGGCCTGCGCCGAAAGGATCGGTTCGCCCTGCTCAGGCGGAACTGGCTGCTCGTGGTCGGGTTCGGCGCGGCGACGGTGGTGCTGTTCCTCATTCCGCTGGGCGCCGTGTTCGCGATGCCCGGCGCGGTCGCGGGCGGCACGCTCCTCGCGAGGGAACGACTCGCGCCGGCGAATGTCGGGCTGTCCGCTCCGGGTGTGCCGGGCCTCCCTACCAGCGGTCTCCCCGGCACCGGACCGAGCCGATGACGAGCTGTGTCCCGAGCGTGATTTCAGGCTCCGAGCGAGAATGTTGATCTTCGCGTAGCCTGTCCCGCATGTCCGATCAGGGGGATCTCGCGAAGCGCTGGAACGCGCAGAGCGACGACACCAATGCCTTCAATCCCGCCGATGATGCGACGGGTCCGATACCGGCTGTGGATCCGGTGGACGAGTACGGACCGGCCCCGGTCTGGTCCGACTCGACCGAGGCCGAGCTGGCCGATACCGGCCAGGGCCAGACCGACCAGGGCCAGACCGACGAGGCCGAGAGCGGCCAGGCGGAGGCCTGGCCGACAGGCCCGCAGCAGGCGACCTTCACGTCGGCCGGGTTCGAGCCGGAGGATGAGCCACCGCCGGGACGGCTGGTGTTCCCTGAGGCTCAGGTCCCTGCGGCGGAGGACGAGCCCTTTGCCGAGGGCGCGGCGCCCGCGCTGCCGGAGCGGATGCCGAGACCGCCCAGGGCATCGGACTACTTCGGCACGGACGAACTGGGCATGGACTACCCGGCCACGGGTCACACGGGCACGGGTTACGACGCCAAGCCCTACGGCGGCACGGATGCGCCGGCCACGGACTACACCGACACGGGCCGCTCAGGCTCTGACGACGCGGGCGCCCAGTACGCCGGCACCGACCGCACCGCGTCGGAGTACACGTCATCGGACTACACCGGGTCGGACTACCTGGGGTCGGACTACGCGGGGTCGGATTACCCGGCCTCCGATTACCAGGCCACGGACCGCACCGAGCGCACGGCTTCGGACTACGGCCCATCCGGCTACGGGCCGGGCTACGGGCCGTCCGAGTACGGGCCTTCTGAATATGGGCCGGCGGACTACGCGGCACCCGAATCCGGACCGGAATTCGGCGCGCCCGGGACACCGGACGACGACCGTGAGGAGGCCGACAGGGCCGCGGCTCGGATGGAGTTCTCCGCGCCGCCGGCGGGCGGCTGGGAGGGGTCGCTGTTCGACGGCACCGCCGACTCCGAGCCTGGTGATGGGCGCTACGCGCCGGTGTCGCTGTCGGGGCCGAGCACCCCGCCGAAGCCCGGCACGCCCAGCAGCGGGAACCTGCGCATTCCCGACTGGATGCGGGAGGAGAACGGGGGCGGGGCCGGGGGCCCCTCCGACGAGGACGACTTCGGGACCAAGCCCAGGAGCAGGGCCAAGGACAAGACCCGGCACAAGAACAGAGGTGCGGACAAGGCCGAGGACTCGGGCGCGGGGTCCCGGGTCGCGCTGTTCGCCGGCGTGGGGCTGCTCGTCGTCGCGCTGATCGCGTCCGCGGTGGTCTACGTCCTCAAGTCCGGGGGCGACTCGGGCGCCGAGCCCGCCGAGCGCACGACCAGCCCCGGCCGGCCCGCCGCGGGTGACCAGAAGCAGAATCCCCTGCCGACGCCCGCCGACAAGGCGCTCAGGCCGTTCCCGGGCACCCGCAGCAACGTCATCGGCCGGTTCACCGACACTCGCGCCGGCCTGTCGTACCCGAGGTTCGGTCCGCCCTGGCAACTGCCCACGAAACAGAACAAGCTCGGCCAGCTCGGCTGGTCGGGGCAGCAGATCGTGGTGACCGAGCAGCGCGGCACCCGGCTCTGGTACGGGCAGCTGCTCAGCGGGACCCTCAACCCGGCCGAGCTCAGCATGTACGGCGGGACGGGCACCGAGAAGGCCGCGGCCGTCGCCTTCGCCCACAGCATCGAGACGCGCTTCTACGGCTTCCCGCACAAGACCCAGCCCTACGCCTCGCAGGCGCTCACGGTGGACGGGCGCAAGGGCTGGTTGATCAGCTCCTACCTGCGATACCAGCGACCGGGTGTGAAGGCGACGGGCGAGCTCCTGGTCACCGCCGTCATCGACACCGGCGGCAAGGCCCCGGCGGTGCTGTTCATCGGGATCCCGAGCACCCACCGCAAGCTCTGGGCCGACGTCAGCTACTTCCTGAGTAACCTCCACCTGGCCCGCTGATCCGCCGTCCCGGTTCGAGTCCGGCCGACGGGCCCCGATAAACCGAATAACGTTCTATAGGCTGTGGCCCTCCGGATGAATGAGGTGAGCCATGGCGATCGGGCTGTCCGAGGAGCACGAGGCGCTGGCGGCGTCGGTGCGCGGCTTCGCCGAGCGGTACGTGACCGCCCAGTCCGTACGTGCCGCGGTCGACGCGACGGAGCATGTACGGCCGGCGTTCTGGCCGGTGCTGGCCGAGCAGGGCCTGCTCGGTCTGCACCTGCCGGAGAGCTGCGGAGGGCAGGGTTTCGGCCTGGCCGAGCTGGCGGTGGCGCTCGAGGAACTGGGCCGGGCGAACGCTCCGGGGCCGTACCTGCCGACCGTGCTCGCGAGCGCGGTCATCAGCGGCTCCGGTGCGGCCCATGACCTGCTTCCCGGACTCGCGGACGGCTCCCGTACCGCCGCCGTGGCGCTGACCGGAACATTGGCCGGAGCGCCCACGGGAGCACCGGCCGGCGATCTCGGCGACGGCGGGCTCACCGTCGGCGGCGCACTCGAGCCTGTGCTCGGCGCCGGCCTCGCGGACCTGCTCGTGCTGCCGGTCCGGGTCGCCGGCGAGGCCGCGGACGGGGACGCGGTGGAGCGGTGGGTGGTCGTCGACGCGGCCGACGCCTCCGTCGAGGCCCTGGACGGCCTCGACCTCACCCGGCGCGTGCACCGGGTGACCGTCGACGGCGTCACCGTCCGGGCGGGGCGGGTACTGCCCGGCTCGGTCGATCCGCGTGGCCTGGCCGCGGTCCTGTTCGGCGCCGAGGCGTGCGGCGTGGCGGGCTGGGCGGTGGACACCGCGGTGTCGTACGCCCGCGTGCGCGAGCAGTTCGGCCGGCCGATCGGGCAGTTCCAGGGCGTCAAGCACAAGTGCGCGCGGATGCTGGTCGAGCTGGAACGGGCGCGGGCCGCCGTCTGGGACGCCGCGCGGGCGACCGGCGCCGATCCGGACCAGCGCGCGTACGCCGTCGCGGTCGCCGGCGCCCTGGCGCCGGACGTGGCCGTCGCCTGCGCCGAGGACAACATCCAGGTGCACGGAGGCATCGGGTACACCTGGGAACACGACGCCCACCTGTACTACCGGCGGGCGCTCACCTTGCGGGCGCTGGCCGGCCGAAGCGCCGGACACCGCGCGGCGGTCGCCGACCGGGTGCTCGCCGGGGTGCGGCGGCCGATGGACGTGGAACTGGCGGCGGACGCCGAGCCGCTCCGGGAGGAGATCCGCGAGAGCGTCGCCGGGCTCGCCGCGATGGACCAGCCGTCACAGCGCGCGGCGATGGCGGCCGGCGGCTGGGTGACCCCGCATCTACCGAGGCCGTGGGGACGGGCGGCGGGGCCGGTGGAACAGGTCGTCATCCAGCAGGAGATGCGGCGCGCGAAGGTGAGTCCGGTGCCGCTCATGATCGGGGCCTGGGTGGTGCCGTCCCTGGTGCAGTACGGCACCCCCGCCCAGCAGGAACGGTTCCTGGCGGCGACGCTGCGCGGTGAGATCGTCTGGTGTCAGCTGTTCAGCGAACCGGGGGCGGGCTCGGACCTGGCGGGGCTGTCGACCCGGGCGGAGCGAGTGGAGGGCGGCTGGCGGGTCACCGGGCAGAAGATCTGGACCTCGTTGGCGCGCGACGCGCAATGGGGCATCTGCATCGCCCGGACCGACCCCGCTGCGCCGAAGCACCAGGGCATCACGTATTTCCTCGTGGACATGGCGGCTGAGGGCATCGACATCCGTCCCCTGCGGGAGTGCACCGGAGACGCGGTCTTCAACGAGGTCTTCCTCGACGGCGTCTTCGTGGCCGACGATCTGGTCGTCGGCCCGGTCGACCAGGGCTGGCGGGTCGCGCGCACGACCCTCGCCAACGAGCGCGTCGGCCTGACGTCGTCGTTCCAGCTCGGTGGCGATGTGCCCGCGCTGGTGGAGCTGGTGGACTCGCTCGGGCTGGCCGATGACCCGCTGGTACGGGACCGGCTGGGCGCGCTGGCGTGCGACCAACACGCGTTCCGGCTGCTCGGCCTGCGGGCGACGCTGAAGCAGCTGTCCGGCACCGATCCCGGTGCGACGGCCAACGTGCGCAAGCTGGTGGCCATGGAGCACGGCCAGGACGTCACCGAGTTCGGCTTCACGCTGCTCGGGGCCGAGGGGGCGCTGACCGGCGGCTGGGACACCGGCCTCCGGCGCCGATGGACGCGCTACCTGCTGGCCTCGCGGGCGATGACGATCGGCGGTGGCACCACCGAGGTCAATCTCAACGTCATCGGCGAACGCATCCTCGGCCTGCCGCGGGACCCCGACCCGCGCTGAGCGCGGGGGAGCGGGGTCCCGGGGCAGGCCGGGTGGACGGAGGAGGGCGCTGACGACCGGGCTCGGGGGCCCGGCTCACGCGTCCGTTTTCGAGGGCCCGGCTCACGCGTCGGGAGCGGCATCCCTCCCACGGCCGGGGGAGCGGCGGATCAGGAAGATGCCCGCGGCCGCCAGCGCCGCGCCGATGAGCAAGGACGCCACCGGGGTGATCGTCCTGAGCATCGAGATCAGTTGCGCGCTCTCGTCGGCGGTCTTGACCAGTGCCTTCTGGCTGTCCGGGGTCATCTTGAGGTTGAAGCTGGCCGCCGTCATGCTGCCGGTGCCGTCGCTGGTGCGCAGGGTCGTCGTGACCTGCTGCTCACGGTTGACGGGTGCGCCGGTGCGCGGATCCACCCACATCGACACGTTCGCCTCGTAGACGCGGTCGACCGGGTAGTTCTGCTTCGCGTCCAGGCCGAGCAACTGCCCGGAGAAACCGTCGATCTTGGCGATCGCGGTGGGGCCGACGTGCATGACGAACTTGTAGGTGTCGAGGCCCTGGATCTTCTCCTCACCCTCGAAGTTCATCGGCCAGGTCCGCTTCGTCGTGGTGTCGAAGAACTGGTAGCTCTTCTTCTCGACGTCCGCGATCGGCCAGGAGATCCCGAGTCCCGACTGGCGCACCGAGCTGTCGAAGCCGGTCTGCGAGCCGATGCCCGCGCCGCAGCAGTTGGTGAGCTCGGAGGTCTTGCGGTTCAGGGCCGCCTTCTGGACCTGAACCTCCACCTGCTTGCCGGTGCTCAGGTCCTCGAGCACGGTGAACGAGTCGAGCACGGTGACGTCGTCGGTGCTCGCCTTGGCGTTACCGGCGGTGGTGTTCGTGGCGACGAGCGTGGCACCGGTGCGCATCTGCGCGGTGTCCGCGTCGAAGTAGGACGCCCCCGCCGCTTCGAGGGTCGACTTCTGGTAGGTGTCCTTCGGTACGCCGATGAGCTGCTCGGCCACGTAGAAGCGCTGCAGCGGGGCGAGTGCGATGAGCGAGAACCCAAGCACGAGCGCGACCCAACCGAGGGTTCGGCGCATTTGTCTACCTCCTGGCAACGGCCGAGGCCGTGGGGTGGGTCCACCGGGCAGCGCGCGGGACTTTGTCCGTCGATGCCCGATTGGTTTGTACTAGTGAGTAGTGTCGGATGCGGTGTATATCACACCGACCTCGCGCGATGCGCAAGCCCAAGAAATGAACCTGTGATCTATCGGTTTCCGAAAAGCCGGTCCGAGCGGCCGCCGTGGCCGACTCCGGACGCCGCCCGGGCCGTCGTTGGATAGCCTCTTTTCCCTAATGAGCGGACGGACGCGACTCTTCGCCACTGAACGGACACGGCTATGGGCCGCCGCTCTCACGGGCCTCGGGCTGGGCGTGCTCGCCCTGGGGCCGGGGCTCGCAGGCGGCTTCGTGCTGTCGTACGACATGGTGTTCGTGCCCGACCCGGTGTTCAGCAGGTTCACCTTCGGACTCACCGGCACGGTGCCCAGGCACGTGCCGAGCGACGCGTTCGTCACCGCGCTCTCCACCCTGATCCCGGGCGACCTCGTACAGAAGCTCGTGCTCCTCGCGGTGTTCGTCATGGCCTGCACCTCGGCCGCCGCTCTGGTGCCCTCGGAGCGGTTGCCGGCCCGGCTCGCGGCGGGGGTCTGTTACGCCTGGAACCCGTTCGTGGCGGAGCGGTTGCTGCTGGGCCACTGGGCACTGCTGCTCGGCTATGCCGCGCTGCCGTGGGTGGTCGGCGCCGCCTGCGTCGTCACCGAGCGGGGCGGGGGATGGCGGCTGGCGCGCGCTCTGCTGCCCGCCGCGGTGGGCGGGTTCGCCGCGATGGCCGTGTCCGGTCTCACCGCCGTGATCGTCGCGGTCACCGCCACCTCCGCCAGAGCCCGCGCGTTCGGGCGGACCGCCGTCGCGGTCGTGGTGCTCAGCTCACCATGGTTGATCACCGGCCTGCTGCGTCCGTCGGGTCTGCCCGCCGACAGGGCCGCGGTCGAGGCCTTCGCGGCCCGCGCGGACACGCCGTTCGGGACGCTCGGCAGCCTGCTGCTGCTCGGCGGCGGGTGGAACCGCGAGACCGTGCCCACCGGCTACGGCATGGCGCTCACCGCCACGGCCTGGCTGGCCGTGGTGGCGGTGGCGCTGGTGGTCTACGCGCTGGGGCGCCGGTCGGCCGGGCCCGGGCACCGGTGGACGAAGGGGCTGGGCCTCGCGGCTGTGGTGGGGTTCGCGGTCGCCTCGCTCGGCGCCGTGGCGCCGGCGCTGCTCGAGCGACTGATCGCGGCCTGGCCGGGATTCGCGGTGTTCCGGGACGGCCAGCAGTACGTGGCGCCCGTGGCCGTCGTCGTGGCCGTCGGCCTCGGCCTCGGCGTCGACCGGATCACGCGTGGCGACCTGGCCGGCCGCGCGATGGGCGTACTCGCCGTCCTCGTGCCCGTGGCGCTGCTGCCGTCCCTGGCCTGGGGCGCGGGCGGCCGGCTGCACGCAGTCGACTACCCGCGGGACTGGGCGCGCGCCCGCGCGATCATCGAGGCCGACCGGGCCCCCGGCGAGGTGCTCGTGCTGCCGTGGGCGGCGCACCGCGGCTACCGGTGGAACGACCGGCGGCGGGTGCTCGACCCGCTGCCGCGCTACCTGCACCGGGAGGTCATCGTCAATGACGCGGTGACCGTCGGGTCCGTGGTGATCCCCGCGGAGGACCCGCGGGTGCGCGAACTGGATCCGCTCATCAGGTCGGGCGCCGAACTCACCGGCCCGCTGCGGGCGGCCGGTGTCAGGTACGTGTTCGTGGACGACCCTTTTCCCGGCGCCACCGCGCCGGGGACGACCGCGCCGCGAGACCGGCTGGCCGGCGCGGAGCTGCTCCTGGATCGGCCGGACGTGACGCTCTTCCGGATCCCGCGGGCCTGACGAAGAGCCGCTACCGGCGGTGACGGCGGGACGCGAACACGGTGTGGTGGCCGCACAGGGCCTCGTGCCCGGGAGCATGACCACCCGCAGTAACCGGATATGGGTGATTGGTAGTTCATCGTCCTTGTTGGTTCAGATGTCTAGTACTCGTCAGTAAGTACGTACTACTGTGGCGGCCACCCACCCCGCCGTACGTGTAGGAGGACCTTCCGATGAGGATCGCAATCGCGGCAGTGGCCGGAGTCGTCCTGGCCGCCCTCGCTTCCGTCGGCGTCGTGCAGGTCGTCAACGCCTCTCAGAATGAGCCCGTCACCAAGCCGCTCCACAACTACGGCTCACGGTGACCTTCGCCGGCGATCCCGTACAGCTCGAGATCGTGGTGCCGGCGTACAACGAGGCCAGGCGGCTGCCCCGCGGACTTTCCCTGCTCCTGCACAAGCTGCGTGACCTGCCCGTTTCCGCGGCCGTCGTGGTCGTGGACAATGCCAGCACGGACGAGACCTCGGCGATCGCGCGCGGCTTCGCGACCTCGGCTCCGGTCCGGGTGTTGCACTGCGCCGAGCGGGGCAAGGGCGCCGCGGTCCGCATGGGTCTTCTCGCGACGAGCGCGCCGTACGTCGGCTTCTGCGACGCCGACATGGCGACCGATCTGGAGTCTCTCGATGACGTGCTGCGGCTGCTCGTCGAGGGACACTCGATGGTGGTGGGCTCCCGCCGCCATCCCGAGTCCGTGGTGGAGGAGTACGGCCGCCCGCTCCGCAGGATGGGCGCCATCATCTTCAACCGGCTGGTCCGCGACCTGACCGGAGGCGCGGCGGACACCCAGTGCGGCTTCAAGTTCTTCTCCGGTCCGCTGGTCAGGGCCGCGGTCGCCGATCTGCGCACCCCGGGCTTCGCGTTCGACGTCGAGTTGCTCATGCACTGCATCCGCCACGGCGGCCAGGTCACCGACCTGCCGGTCGTGTGGCGCGACGTGCCCGGTACGACCTTCTCGGTCCGCCGCCACACCCTCCGCTGCGCGCGCGACCTCGCCCGCATCCGGGCGAACGCGCGGCGGTTCGACGCTCCGTACGCCCCGCCGCGACCGCTCCTGCTCTCCGAGACTCAGGGGGCAGGCCCCGGATGACCTCGAGCGCCGCGGGCCTGCGAGTGGCGGTCGTCAACTGGCGGGACCCCTGGCACCCGGCCGCCGGCGGGGCGGAGCGCTACGCGTGGGAGCTCGCCCGCAGGCTCGGCGCCGGCGGCGGCCGAGTGCGTTACGTGACGTGCCGCGCCCCCGGTCAGCGCCGCCGGGAGCACGTCGAAGGCGTCGAGTTCGTCCGTCTCGGCGGGCGCTTCACCGTGTATCCGCTGGTGCTGCTCTGGATGCTGACCAGGCGCCGCGCCTTCGACGCGGTGATCGACTGTCAGAACGGCATCCCGTTCTTCACCCCGTGGGTACTGCCGCGCGCGCTCCCGGTGTTCTGCGTGATCCATCACGTGCACGACCAGCAGTTCGGTCTGTACTTCCCGGCCTGGCTGGCCTGGATCGGACGGGTTCTCGAGGGCCCGGTCGCGCGCTGGACCTATCGGCGCCACGCCTGCGTCGTCGTCTCTCTGTCCACCCTCCAGGCGTTGCGGGAGCGGCTCCGCTGGAGCGTGCCGGCCTACGTGGTGCCGAACGGCCACTCCGTGCCCGTCGCGGGCCCGCCCGTGATCCGCCGCGACGCACCCGAACTGGTGTGCGTGAGCCGGCTCGTGCCGCACAAGCGGGTAGAGCGGGTCGTCGACCTGGCCGACCGGCTGCGGCTTCGGTGGCCCGGCCTGCGCGTGCACATCGTGGGCGACGGCCCCGAGGCGCCGGCGCTGAGGGAACTGATCACCTCTCTCGGCCTGGCCGACGTCGTCACGCTGCACGGCTTCGTGCCCGAGGAGACCAAACTCGCCCTGCTCGCGGGCGCCGACCTCCACCTCAGCGCCTCCCGCGGGGAGGGCTGGGGGCTGTCGGTGGTCGAGGCCGCCGCACTCGGGGTGCCGACCGTCGCCTACGACGTCGACGGCCTGCGAGAGGCGGTGCGCGAGGGCACCACGGGCTGGCTCGTCCGAGACGGAGAGGACCTCGCCGGCGTGGTCGAACGGGCGCTCAAGGAACTCGGCGATCCGGCCCGGCGCCATGAGGTGGTGTCCGCATGCGGCCACTGGGCCGCGCAGTTCGACTGGGCCCGCACCGCGAGCCGGGCCGAAGCGCTGATCGCGGCAGCGGTCCGGCTCGGCTCCGCGTCCACGGCCGATGACCGCGCATATGTCGTGAACGGGTACGGTGTCGACCAACCGCAGGTGGTCGAGGGCCCGGTCCGCGACCTCCTGCTGCGAGACCAGGCCGTACGAGAGGTAAGGCCCGCGACTCCGCTGGAACGCCTCCTCGGCCGCCCCGACGAACAGCCGCGGTGACTCAGCACTCCCGTGGGAACCCTGTATTGATCGAACAAGTGCTGAAGAGCCGCCGTGCCGGAGGCGCGGCCATGTACGCGGCGCGGCGGTGGCTGGACTGAGGAGCGAGCGAGTGCGAGAAGCGAGCGCTCGGGAGCGACGAGGGAAGCCGCCGACTTCGAGCGCCCCGAGCCGCCGCGACGAAGGCGCGGGCACGTACGCGGCCGCCGCCTCGAAGCGCCCCGAGCCGCCGAGCGGGGCGAGGCAAGAGAACGCAGTGAGGGACCGGCTGCGGGTCATCGCCTGCTGTCTGGCCCTGACCTGCCTGGCCACGTCGACGAGGCCCGGTCGCATCCTGGCCGACACCAAGATCGACATGCCGCTGAACCCGCTGGCCTTCCTCGGCCGCGCGCTCCACCTCTGGGACCCCGAGCAGTTCGGCCAGTTGCAGAACCAGGCCGTCGGATACCTCTTCCCGATGGGGCCGTTCTACGTCCTGGGCGACCTCGCCGGTCTGCCCGCCTGGATCACTCAGCGTCTCTGGCTGGCCATGCTCCTTTGCGTGGCGTTCCTCGGTGCTCGCCGCCTGGCCGCCCGCCTCGGCATCGGCGGGCCGGTCGGCGGTCTCGTCGCCGGCATGGTCTACGCCCTCGCCCCGACCGGGCTGGCCTCCCTCGGCCAGATCTCGTCGGACTATCTGCCGTTCGCCATGGCGCCGTGGATCGTGCTCCCGCTGATCACCGCCGTGCACGACCTGCCCGCCCGCGGCGGCCGTGGTCGACTGATCGTCAAGTCGGTGGCCCGCTCGGGCCTCGCGGTGGCGTGCTGCGGCGGGATCAACGCAACCGCCACCGCCGCGGTGCTGGTCGTGCCCGTGATCTACCTGCTGACGAGACCGCGCGGCACGCCGCGCCTGCGCGTGCTGGCCGGCTGGTCTGTCTCGGTGGCGATGGCCACCTGCTGGTGGCTGATCCCGCTGGTACTGACCTCGAAGTACGGCTTCTCGTGGCTGACCTACACCGAGAAGGCCGCGACGACCACCGGACCCACGGGGCTCGTGACCGTGCTGCGCGGCGCCGAGCGCTGGGTGGGTTACCTCGTTCTCGACGGGCAGGCCTGGTGGCCGGTCGGCCATGCGCTCTCGCTCAGCACCGTGCCGGTGCTGTGCACGGGTGTCGTGGCGGCGCTCGGCCTGGCCGGGCTGGTGCGCGCGGGTCTGCCCGAGCGGGCGTTCCTGCTGCTGACGCTCCTGGCCGGGCTGGCGATCATCACTGCCGGGCACATCAGCATGATCGAGGGCCCCCTCGCCGCGCCCGCGCGGGAGATCCTGGACGGGCCGCTGGCGCCCCTGCGGAATCTGCACAGGTTCGACGCGGTGGTCCGGCTGCCGCTCGCCCTCGGTGTGGCACATCTGATCGCTTCGGTGCGCAGACCGCAGCCCCGGCTTCGCACGCTGGCCGTCGCGTTCACGGCCCTGGCCGGCATCGCCCTGGCGGCGGTGAGCAACGGGCTGTCGGGTCCCGGTGACTTCCGCGAGACCCCGGGGTACTGGCGGGACGCCGCGAGCTGGCTGTCCGGACGGACCGGCGGGCAGGGCGTGCTGGCGGTGCCGGGCAGCCCGTTCGGGGACTACCTGTGGGGCCGGCCGATGGACGACATCATGCAGCCGCTGATGTCGTCGCGGTGGGCCGTCCGGCAGCTCGTCCCGGTGGGATCGCCCGGGTACACGCGCGCGCTCGACGCGATCGACCGGCAGGTGACCGCGGGACGGCGCTCCCCGGGGTTGTCGGAGTTCCTGTCGCGCATGGGCATCCGCTACGTACTCGTGCGCAACGACCTGCGGCGTGAGGGCCTCCGGGGTGCGTGGCCGGCGCGGCTGCACCAGGCGCTCGACGGCTCACCCGGGCTGCGGCAGGTCGCCTCGTTCGGCGCCCGGCCCGTCGGCTGGTCGGTCTCCGATGACGCCATCGGCGCGTTCGACCAGCCGTACCCGCCCCTGGAGGTGTACGAGGTCGCCCCCCAGGACCAGGAGGTCCGCCCCGGCGCCGATCCCGCGGAGGCCGCGGCCGTCACCCCGCGGGGCGGCACGGTGACGCTTGCCGACGCCGCCAGCGCGCTCCGGGTGTACGGGTCGCCGGAGTCGCTGCTCGCGCTCGCCGACGACGGGGCGTTGAAGGGGCGGCAGGTACTGCTCAACGACGACGCACCGGGCAGCGGTGGCACGCCGGTCGTCTCCGACTCGCTGCGGATGGTGGAGCGCAACTTCGGCGAGCTGAACCAGGCCTCGCCCACGCTGACGGCCGCCGAGCGGGGCGTCGCCGCCGACGTCGTCGCGCCGGGCTGGGAGCGCTACGCGACCGTGGCGGCCCTGAGCGGCGTCGCGTCCGTCTCGGCCTCGACGTCGGCGGCGGACGCCGGCGCGATTCCGCAGTTGCACGACCCTGGCAGGCTCCCCTACGCCGCCATGGACGGTGATCCCTGGACGTACTGGGAGACGGGGGGCTGGAACGGGCCGATCGGCCAGTGGCTCAGCGTTCGGTTCGACCGGCCGGTCGCTCCGGCACGGGTGTCGGCGACCTTCGTGTCGAACCAGAACGTGCTCGGGCCGCCGCCGAGCCGGATCGCGGTGGAGACCGAGGCCGGGAGGCTCGTTCAGCCCGTCGTGAGCAGATCGTCCCCACAGGTGCTGCGGGTGCCACCGGGACAGACCCGCTGGATCCGGATCCGGATCCTGCGACTCGCCTCGCCGGTCGCCGCCCCGCTGCTCACTCGCGTCGGCATCTCCGAACTCACGATCGACGGGGTGCGCGCCGGCCGCCATTACGCACTGCCCGCACCGCCGGCCGAGGCGGCGCCGACCTCGTTCGTCATGACGCGAAGCCCGGGTGCCACGCCGGGCTGCATGAAGGGATCGAAGCGCTGGGTCTGTGCGCCCACGCTGCAGCGGCACGACGAGGAGGGCGGCGGCTTCGACCGCTCCTTCACCGCGACGCTGCCGGGCCGGGGGGCCCTGTCGGGCCTGGCGACCATGACCGACGCGCGGATGATCCAGCGGTACACGTCCCTCAACGCGCGGGTCCGGGTCGCGGCCAGTTCGAGTCTGTCCTCGGACCCCGCGCTCCTCGCGCGCTCGGCCTTCGACGGCGATCCCGCCACCACCTGGATCGCGGGCGAACAGGACCTCGCACCGCGATTCCGGGTGAACTGGGGGCACCGGCTCAGGGTCGACCGGATCGCTGTGGACCGCCCGCCGGCCGCGCGGGGCGCGTTGCGGGTTCAGGTGCGTGGGGACGACGGCGACACCCGCGAGGGACTGCTCGACCGGAACGGCCGGCTGGTCTTCGCCCCGATGATCACCAAGAGCCTCACCCTCAAGTTCTCCGTGTCGGGCCAGCTCGCCCTCCAGATCACCGACCTCAGGGTGCCGGGTGTGGCGCCGATGCCCCCGCTGGGCCGGCTTCCGTTCAACCTGGCCTGCGGCTTCGGTCCATGGCTGGACGTCAACGGCGTCAGGATCCCCACTCGGGTGTCCGGCGGGATGGACGACCTGCTGGAGGGGCAGCCGCTGCGGTACCAGGCGTGCCGGACCGCGCAGGTCGTCGCAGGGGAGAACCGGTTGCAGCCGGCTCCGTTCGGCTCGTACCGGATCGAGTCGGCGGTGCTCGACGTGGACGGCTCACTGCGGCGGCCGCCCGCGCAGGGCCGAACCGCCCTGCCATGGACGGCGCAAGAGGAGAAGGTGCGGACTCGCAGCGTGCAAGTGCGGCGCTGGTCGCAGGACTCTCGTGAACTGCACGTCGAGGCCGACCGCCGGTCGTTCCTGGTGGTGAACGAGAACTACAACGCCGGATGGCGGGCCACGATCGGAACCACCGCCCTGCGCCCGGTCCGGTTGGACGGCTGGAAACAGGGCTGGATCGTGCCGGCGGGCACCGTGGGCACGGTCGAGCTCACCTACCCGCCCGACCGGGTCTACCGCGCCGCCGTCCTCGCCGGCCTCGGACTGCTGGCCGTCCTGGCTCTCGCCGCCTGCGGGCGGGGCGGTGCGCGCACCGTGCCGCGACCGGCGCCCCGGCGGCTCCCAGGGGTGCGCTGGGCCGCCCTGCCGCTGGCGGCGGGCCTCGGATTCTGGGTGGCGGGCGTCCTCGGTGTGGTCGTGGCGACCGGCGCCTCGGTGCTGTTCGCGTCGGCGTACCTGTTGTCGGCGCGTGGGCGTCGCCCCCCGCTCGCCCGCACGCTGGCGTCGCCCTGGCCGGTGGCCGTGCTGATGTCGGCCGGAACGGCCTCGTGGGCGGTGGGCACGTGGACGCACTCCAGCGGGAACCCGGCGGCTCCCACGGATCCGCTCGGCGACGTGTTCCCCCAGCTCCTTGGGCTTGTGATCGTGGGCCGGCTCGTCATCGCCCTGTGGTCGGACCGTACGGCGAGCCCGATCGCGGAGGATGAAGCAGCGCCGATCGACGGGGAGGCGCCGATCGACGGGGAAGCAGAGGCCGGCCGGGAAGCGCCGGCCGGTCAGGCGACCCCGGCGGGCCGGGAGTCCTTCGCCGATGGGCGAACGCCCCGGGCCCGGGAGAGCCGCTGAATCGGCTTCTCGACCAGGTAGTAGCTCAACGTCGCGGCCACGACGGTCGCGGCGGTGAGGATCGGCAGGTCGAGCAGGAAGGCACCGCGGAACAGCCGGTCGGTGGTGTCGTACCAGCCGAGGATGAGGATCATCTGCCAGAGGAACACGCCGTAGGAGATCCGGCCGAGGAAGCGCATGACGCGATTGCCGAGCACGGCGGTCAGCCCCGGATGGGCGGCCGGTGCCAGCGCGACCGGGGCGATGAAGAACAGCGCGCACATCCCGTAGACGAGGATGTGGAACTCCGCGGTCCACACCCCGTCGAGAGTCGCCAGGTCCGGCGGGCCGGTGAGCGGTGACGCCGCGATGACATAGAGGCTGAGGGCCGCGAGCCAGCAGGTCACCCAGCACTCGCTGACCGTACGGCAGAAGCGCGCCGCCGGCCCGTCGGGCTCGGCGCGAGCCCAGACCGCCACCACCGAGAGCGCCATGCCGGCCGCGAACCAGGCCAGATAACGCGGCGGCCAGGAGACCGCGATCGGACGGTAGCGGGGAACGAAGACCAAGAGCGTGTAGGCGAACGAGATCAGCGCGTACAAGCCGAGCCCCCACAGGAGCCGCCTGGCGCGCCCGGCGACGTCGACTCCGCCGTCCGCCCTGCCGTCCGCCCTGCCGTCCGCCCTGCCGTCTCCGCCGCCGTCGAGTTGAGGGTGCGCCGAGCGCCTGCCGCGTGTGCGACGCGCCCGGTAGCTCCTGCGGGCGAACCACGCCAGCACCACCGCCGTGAGCGGCAGGGACACGTACCACGCCGCCTCGACCGCGAGGCTCCACGCCTGGCCCATCTCCCTGGGCCCGAGGCCGCCGCTCCACAGCGGATGAGGGGCATAGATCTGGGTGAGCGTGAGCAACCGGGCCCAGGCCTGCCCGTCGACGAGGTGGTCCCGCTGGGCGGTGAGGAGAACACAGGCGACCAGCAGCCAGTAGGCCGGGAGGATGCGGAGGGCGCGTCTTCTCAGGTAGGTCAGCGTTCGCGGCCTGGCCCCGCCGTCGAGCACCGCCCTGACCCATGGACGGTAGAGCAGCAGGCCGGACAGCGTGAAGAAGATCGCCACGCCGACCTGTCCGCCGTTGAACAACCAGGCGGCGGGCATGGACGAGCGGTTGGTGCCCGCGTTGAGGGCCACGTGGAACACGAGCACGGTGAAGGCGGCGACCGCGCGGATGCCGTCGAGCGCGTCCTGGTGGCCCGACACCGCGGGAAGGTCGCCGTACGAACCGGCGGCACGCGTCGGCGTGGCCTCTGCGGTCATGCGGGCACCTCCACGGCTCGGCACGGGCCAGAACGGCAGACCACGCCATGTAGGGTTACGGCCCAGTAATGATTGCCGGGTAAGCCTAACCCCGGAGGTGACGATGCTGCGACCACCGGTGTTGGTGCTGGTCGGCGTGGGCGCGTTCCTCCTGGCGCTCGTGCCGCTCATGCGGTTCTACGTCCAGGATCAGGTCGTGGCGGCGCCCCGGAACTTCTACCAGACGACCCGGCTGGAGGCACGGGACGCGGCGTACTTCGACACCGCCGCGCTCCAGATGCGCACGGGCGTCACGCTGAGCGCCCGCAGCAGCGTCGGTGGCGACGTGGGGGCGGCGGTCGACGGCGACCTCGCGGTTTGGGACACCTCGACGGCGGTCTTCGACGTGGACCGCGAGATGCAGATCGAGGCGCTGGACTACCGGCTCGCCTTCGACCGGCGTACGGCCGAGCTGGTGAACTGCTGCGGAGCACATGTCGCGGGTGACGGCGGGGTGCGGTTCTCCGGGCTCGGCCCGATCTTTCCGCCGGCGGACGTGCGGAAGCGGGAGTACCAGGTCTTCGATGTCACCACGCGCCGTCCCTGGCCGGCCCGGTTCGACGGCGAGGAGCGGATCCAGGGGCTCAGGACCTATCGCTTCGTGCAGGAGATCGGGCCGACCCAGGTGGCCGCGCTCGATTCCTTCTCCGGCCGACTGCTGGGGCTCGGGCCGAGGAGCGGAAACGTCAAGGCCGAGCGCACCTACGCCGCGACGATCACCAGCTGGGTCGATCCGCGCACCGGCACGCCCGTCAAGCACGACGAGATGATCCGGGCCACGGTGCAGACGCCGGACGGGCGCGGCCGGCTCACCGCTTTGAACGCGCGGCTGGTCACCGTGGCCGCCGACCAGAAGAGCCTCGTGGCTCGCGCCGACCGCGACGCGATGGTCATCGCCGCCGTCACGGCGTACGTCCCGGTCGGTGCGCTCAGCGTGGGGATTCTCCTCGTCCTGGCGGGCGCCGCGACGGGCCTCGGCGGCGCCGCGAAGGCCCTTCGCGGCCGGGTGGCCGCCCCGCCCCCGGACGCTGCTCACTCCGGCGGCGCCGAGCCCGGCGGTACGGGTACGGGTAGTGCCGTTTCCGACGGTGCCGTTTCCGACAGGGCCGATGCCGACGGTGCCGATGCCGACGATGCCGTTTCCGAAGGCGGCGCCCCTGAGAGCGCAGGTCCTGACGGCTCGGAGCCGACGGACGCCGGCCCGGCTGCACTGGGCCGACGCACACCCTGAAGCGGTACGTGCCGCTCGCAGGCGCATTGCTAGTACGTGTTCTCGCCCGGAGGTGCTCTGCTCCTCGATATCCCGTCATGACTCTAACTAGAACCTGTTGCAGTTTCGTTCCATGCGCGCTTAGAGTCGAGGGGTGCGGACACGAGTAACGGAACTCTTCGGCATCGAATACCCGATCTTCGCGTTCAGTCACTGCCGCGACGTGGTCGCCGCGGTGAGCCGTGCCGGCGGCATGGGCGTCCTCGGCGCGCTGTACTACACGCCCGAGGAACTCGAGCTCGAACTCAAGTGGATCGACGAGCACGTCGGCGGCAAGCCGTACGGGGTCGACGTGGTGATGCCGGCGAAGTACGAGGGCGCCGACCTCGGCGACTCAGAGGACCTCATGGCCAGGCTGCAGGCCATGATCCCCGAGCGGCACCGGCTGTTCGTGAACGAGCTGCTGGAGGAGCACGGCATCGAGCCGCTCTCCGAAGAGGGCGCGGGCCGCTACCTGCTCGGCTGGACCGACGCCACCGCGCGCCCGCAGGTCGAGGTGGCGCTCAGGCACCCGATCGCGCTGCTGGCCAACGCGCTGGGCCCGCCGCCGGCCGACGTCGTCGTCCAGGCCCACGAGCACGGGGTCAAGGTGGCGGGGCTGGCGAGCAACGCCCGGCACGCCCGTAAGCAGGTCGAGGTGGGCGTCGACATCATCGTCGCGCAGGGCACCGAGGCGGGCGGCCACACCGGCGACGTGTCGACGATGGTCCTCATCCCCGAGGTCGTCGACGCGGTCGGGCCCGAGACCATCGTGCTGGCGGCGGGCGGCATCGGCCGTGGCCGCCAGCTCGCGGCCGGGATGGCTCTCGGCGCGGAGGGCGCGTGGACCGGATCGATCTGGCTCACCGTGGACGAGGCCGACACCCCGCCGGCGTCGAGGGACCGGCTGCTCTCCGCCACGTCGCGCGACACCGTACGATCCCGGTCCTGGACCGGCAAGCCGGCGCGCATGCTGAAGACGGCGTGGACCGACGCGTGGGAGAGCGAGAAGTCGCCCGGCACGCTGCCGATGCCGATGCAGTTCATGCTCATCTCCGACGCGCTGCACCGGATCAACCGGGCCGGCGGCAGCCAGCTCACGACGTTCCCTGTCGGCCAGATCGTCGGCTCGATGAACCGGGTGAGGCCCACCTCCCAGGTGATCTATGACCTGATGGAGGAGTACGTCTCCGTCATCGAAAGACTCAACCAGATCACCGAGGCCTGAGCCTTACCCGTCGCGGAAGGGGACGCGAGGAGCGCGGCGCTGTCTGGACTGAGGAGCGCAGGGAGCGAGGAACGAGCGACCGGAGCGACGAGGGAAGACAGCGCCTCCGAGGCGCTCCGAGCCGCCGAGCGAAGCGAGGCAGTCAAACAGAGCCGCCGAGCGGAGCGAGGCCGTGTGACGGCAGCCCGCGGAACCACCTCACCGTCTCGGTCAGCCCGATCTCGATGGGCACGGGGGTGACGTCGGGGAACAGCTCGCGAAGCCGCCCATCGGCGGCCTGGGAGTCGCGCACGTCGCCGGCGCGGGGCGGTTCGTGCCGGGTCTCGATCGGCAGGTCCGCGACCATGGCCAGCCGCTCGGCGAGTTCCAGTACCGACATGCGGCTGCCGAAGGCGAGGTTGACCGGCGTCTCGCAGGTGACGCGGCGGACGACCGCGTCGGCGAGCACCCGTGCGACCGTTCCGACGTAGGTGAAGTCGCGGGTCTGCCGCCCGTCGCCGTGGATGCGCAGCGGCCTGCCGCGCAGTGCGGCGTCGATGAACGACGGCACGACGGCGGCGTAGGCGTGGCCTGCGGACTGCAGGGGTCCGTAGACGTTGAAGAAGCGCAGGGCGAGGGCGGGCAGGCCGAAACTGCTGCCGTAGGCGAGCACGTAGGCCTCTGTCGCGAGTTTGCTCGCTCCGTACGGGCTGACCGGCCGGGTGGCGAGTTCCTCGTGCTTGGGCAGCGCCGCCACCGATCCGTACACCGATGAGGAGGACGCCGCGATCACATGGGTCGATCCGCGCCGGCAGGCTTCGAGTACGTACACCGTGCCGGTCGCGTTGACCGAGTGGCTCGCCACCGGGCTGCTGAGCGACCGGGGCACGGACGGCCGCGCCGCGAGATGGACCACCGCGTGGGCGCCGTCGATGATCTCTTCGAGCAGATCGCGGTCGAGAATGCTGCCCTCGATCAGCTCGGCCGCCACGCCGTCGAGGTTGGTCGCCGATCCGGTGCTGAGATTGTCGAGTGCGGTGATCTTGGAGACCTCTGGGCGCTCGGCGAGCTCGCGGCAGAGGTTGGCCCCGATGAAGCCGGCCCCGCCGGTGACGATGACTCTCAACAGGACTCCTTCTCCGAGCGCATTGAGGACGGCCACCAGCCCTGGTCCACGGCGATCGAGGCGTAGAGATCGCGCATGTCGCGCACCAGCCGCTCGGCGCTGAACCGCTCTACGGTCCACGCCCGCGCGTGCCGGCCCATCCGGAGGCGCAGGCGCTCGTCGCCGAGCAGCCGCACGGTGTGGGCGGCGAGTTCCTCCGAGCGTGTCGTGGCGAGCAGGCCGGTCACCTCGTCCTGGACGACCTCGGGCACGCCGCCCACCCGGGTGGCCACCGCGGGCAGGCCGGCGAGCCCCGCCTCGATCAGCGAGACCGGCATCCCCTCGTTGTCGGAGGTGAGCAGGACGACGTCCGCCGCGGCGTAGACGGTCTCGACGTCGGCGCGCCAACCCAGCAGGTGCAATGCCCCGTCCACGTCGCCGGCCGTGGCGGCGACCTCGGGCAGCAGGTCGCCGTCTCCGCACACGACGAACCGCGCGGCGGGGACGGCGCGGCGGACGGCGCGCGCCACCTCGATGAACCGGTCCGGTCGCTTGATCCCGGTCACCCGTCCGACATAGGCGACGACCGGTCCCTCGAGGGGCAGTCCGAGGGTGCGCCGGGCGGACTCGCGGTCGGGGAGCGGGCCGAGGTCGGTGCCCGGCGGCACCACGTGGTACTGCCGGGGCCGCCCGATCCGGGCGCTGACGAGGTCATCACGTACCTGACCGCCGACGGCGACCAGATGGTCGGTGCGCTTGGCGAGCAGGCGTTCGGTGTGCACGATCAGGCGGGTCTTCGGCGGTGAGAAGTACCCGTGCAGCAGATGGCCGTGGAACGTGTGGACCCGTACGGGCACTCCGGAGAGGACCGCGGCCATCCGACCCAGCACCCCGGCCTTGGCGGTGTGGGTGTGCACGATGTGCGGCCGGAACCGCCGCATGGCGGCCGTGAGCCGGAGCAGGGCGCGGGCGTCGTCGGCCGGCCGCACCGAGCGCCCGAGGGCGGGCACGCGGCGCACGCGCACATCGGGAGCGCACATGTCCACGTAGTCGGCCTCGCCGGGCCCCACGAGCCCGCAGTAGACCCGATGGTCGAAGTGTTCGGTGTCCAGGCCTCGCGTCAGTGCCGTGACCTGCAGCGCAGGGCCACCGATGTTCATCCGCGCGATGACCCGCATCACCCTGATGCGCCTGTCGCTCAACGTACGCCCCCCGCGTGACAGCTTGATCACTCAACGTACAGAGCCGTCACCCTCCGTGCAACGACCCACGCGCCGACGGCGGAATGTGCGGATGATCACGACGAATTATGGGGTAGTGGGACTGTACAGAACCCGACCCTTTCGAAATCTATTCTGCGATACGTCCGCCCGCATTTCGGGCACCTGAGAATGATTCAAAGGACTGCGCACCCATCTAGAAAGCATCGCGATCAGGTCGTGATAACTTGTGCACCGTTCCCCTAACTGCTTCCGGCAGTGCTATAGGGAGAATTCATCGTGGGCAAGGGGATTGTCCATTTCTGTTCGGGGGGAGCCTTATGGGTTCATTTTCTAAGAGAGTCCGTGGCGTGGCGGTCGCCGCGCTGGCGGGAGTGGGGCTGGCCACGGTGCCGTCGGCGGCACACGCCCAGGTGGTGTCGGTGGCCTGCAACACCCCGGCGCTGCTCGCGGCGATCACCGCGGCCAACGCGGCCGCCTCGCAGACACTCAGGTTGGCCACGAACTGCACCTACGACCTCACCGCCGCGGCCCAGGTGGGCACCCGCGGGCCGAACGGGCTGCCGATCATCACCGGCAACATCACGATGCTCGGCAGGAACACCACCATCAGGCGGAACGCGGTCGCGTTGTTCCGCATCGTCGAGGTCGCGGCCGGTGCCGGGCTCTCCCTTCGCGGGATCACTCTCACCGGCGGCGACGGCGGCGTGAACACCGGTGGCGCCATCCTCAACGCCCGCGGCAGGGTGCTGCTCTTCCAGAGCCTCGTGTTCGGCAACTCGGCCGACAACGGAGGCGGCATCTCCAACGACAGCGGCTCCCTGAGGTTGGTGAGCAGCACTGTCAGGAACAACACCACCGACACCGGTGGCGGTGGCGGCGGCATCTACAACGATGGCGCACTCCTGGTGAGGTTCAGCCGGGTCAACTCCAACCGCGCGAACACCAGTGGTGGCGGCATCTACAACGAACTGGGCGGCAGAGCCCAGCTGTTCCGCAGTGACGTCATCGGCAACATCGCCGTTGTGAACGGTGGCGGCTTCTACAACGGGGCGGGCGGCAACGTTCGTGGCGATCTGGTCCGGATCTCGTTCAACGGAGCGGTGTCCGGCGGTGGCGTTTTCAACGCGGCCAGTGCGGGAAATGCCGCATTCACGCGCAGCGCTGTTGTTCAGAACAATCCCAATAACTGCGTTCCCTTGGGCACCGTTCCGGGTTGCGTGGGCTGAGGTTCCGGCTTTGTCCGCTTCTGGTAGCTGCACCTACTCGACGGCTACCGCCTGCCGGGTGGTGGGGACGGACCCCGCCGCCCGGCAGAGAGCGGTCAGTCGTACGGGGTGATGTACCGACGGTGCCGGTGGTCGTCGACCGCGGTTCTCGGTCGACGACGTCGAAACGGAGCAGCGTGTGATCCTCAAAGTCCGACCGCGGCGCCGACTCATCAAGGCCGCTCATCGACACGTGTTCTGGCGCGTCCCCGGTCTGCAGAGGCTGGTGCGGGCGGGTTCCGGCCGGGGCCACATCTCGCCGGCGGTGTGGCGGCACCTGCAGCCCCTCGGCCAGTGGACGTTACACGCACCCGACGGCACGCCGTTCGTCTATGACGCCGCCGAGCACGACGGGCTGGCCCGGCACATCATCTGGACGGACATGCGGGACTGGGAGAGCACGACGCAGCCCGTACTGTTCGATCTGGCCAGGCGGGCGGAGGTGTTCGTCGACGTCGGCGCCTACTCGGGGATCTACACCCTGCTCGCCTGTGTCGCCAACCCGCGGCTCCACGCGGTCGCGTTCGAGCCCAACCCGGTCAAGCTGCCGCAGTTGCGGGCCAACGTCATGGTCAACGGGCTGCAGGACCGGGTCACCATCGTGGGCAAGGCGCTGTCGACCGAGAGCGGCCGCGCGACGCTGGCGATCCCCTCCGACGACTCGACGGCCTCGCTCGGCGGTGCCCGCCCGGCCGACCGGACGGTGGACGTCGACGTGACGACCGGCGACGACGCCCTCGGCGATCTGCCGGTGGGCCTCATCAAGATCGATGTCGAGGGTTTCGAACCCGAGGTGATCACTGGGATGTCCCGGGTGCTCGTCACCAGGCGGCCGAAGATCATCGCCGAGTGCCTCGATCCCGGGTCGCTGCGCAAGGTGCGGGAATCGGCTTCGGCGTTCGGCTACCGACACGCCTACCACCTCACCCGCGAAGGCCTGGTGCCGATCGAGGAGCGGTCCTTTCATCCCTGCAACTACCTGTTCGCGACCGAGCCTGTGACGGCCACGTCATGAGGGGATGTGGGTCTGGTGTTGAGCGATGAACGCACACTCTCACGCGCGGTCCCCGCGCACGGCGGCCTCGCGACCGGCCCCGCCCGCGTCTTCCTGCTGATCGGCCAGCTCGGCCTGGGCGGCACCGAGAAACAGGTCGCCCTGCTCGCACGAGGGCTGCACGGACAGGGCGTCGATGTCAGAGTGCTGGTGCTCTTCAAGGGGGGCGCCTGGGAGAGCGATCTGAACGCGGCGGGTGTGCCGGTGGTCCATCTCGGTTTCCACCGGAGAGTCTCCGGCTGGCGGATGCTGCCGGGGAACGCCGCGGCGTTCAGCCGGTTCGTGACCTATCTGCGCCGCGCGCGGCCGGACGTGCTGCACGCGTTCCTCTACCACAGCTACGTGACCGCGGCTCCCGCGGCGAGGCTGGCCCGGGTACCGGTGCTCGTCGCCGGTCGCCGCAGCCTCGGGGACTACAAGCAGGAACGTCGCGCGCTGCTGGCCGCCGAGCGCGCCGCGACGAGCATGACCGACCTGCTGGTCGCCAACGCGCATTCCGTCGCCGACGACACGCGGCGCAATGAAGGGGTGCGTCCCGACAAGCTCACCGTCATCTACAACGGGCTCCCCGACTCCGCCTTCGCCCCGGCGGTGCCGGCGGCGATCGACACCGATCTGCCCGTCGTCCTGTCCGTCGCGAACCTCAAGCGCTACAAGGGCCATCGGTACCTGCTCGACGCCGTCGCGCGTCTGCGGCCCGGCCTGCCCTGCACGCTCGTGCTCGCCGGCGAGGGGCAGGAACGGCCGGCTCTGGAGCGCCAGGCCGGCCGGCTCGGGATCGATGTCCGGTTCCTCGGGGCGCGGACCGACATCGATCGCCTGCTGGCCCGGGCGGACGCGGTGGTCCTGCCCTCCCTTCACGAGGGCATGAGCAACGCCGTCATGGAGGCCATGGCGGCGGGGCTGCCGGTGGTCGCCTCCGACGTCGGCGGGACCGCCGAGCTGCTCCGGGACCGGGGTGTGCTGGTGCCGCCGGCCGACGCCGCAGCGCTCGCCGCCGCACTCGAGCGCGTGCTCACCGACCGTTCGTTCGCCACGCGGCTGGGCCAGAGCGCCCGCGCCTGGAGCCGGGCCCATCTGCACGTCAGCACCATGGTCGACCGGCACGTCCGAATCTATGGGGAACTTCTGGAGCGCCGATGTGCGGAATAGCCGGTGTCGTGTCCACAGCCGGCGTCCAGGCGCACCTCGTACGGAGGATGTGCGACGTCATCATCCACCGGGGTCCGGACGGCGAGGGCTTCCACGAGGAGCACAACGCCGTGCTCGGCATGCGCCGGCTTGCGATCATCGACGTGGCCGGTGGTGACCAGCCCGTCTACAACGAGGACCGCAGCGTGGTCGCCGTCTTCAACGGGGAGATCTACAACTTCTCCGCGCTGCGGGACGAGCTGCGCGGCCATGGGCATCGCTTCACCAGCGAGGGCGACACCGAGTGCCTCGTGCATCTCTACGAGGAGTACGGCGACGAGCTCGTGCACCGGCTGCGCGGCATGTTCGCCTTCGCGATCTGGGACCGCCGCAGGCAGCGGTTGCTGCTCGCCCGTGACCGCGTCGGCAAGAAGCCGCTGTACTGGCGGGCCGGCGGCGGCTCGCTGTCGTTCGGCTCCGAGCTGAAGTCGCTCGTGCGAGATCCCGATGTGCGGCGCGAGGTCGACCCCGTGGCGTTGCACCACTACCTGACCTACCAGTACGTGCCGGCTCCATGGTCGATCTACCAGGGGATCCACAAGCTGCCGCCGGGGCACCTTCTCGTCTGGCAGGACGGTGCCCATGAGGTGCGCCGGTACTGGCGGCTGGACTTCACCCCGCGCCAGTGCGAGGACGAGGACGAGGCAGCCGAGCGGCTACGCGAACTCCTCCTGGACGCCACCCGGGTCCGCATGGTGAGCGAACGCCCTCTGGGGGCGTTCCTCTCCGGCGGGATCGACTCGTCGGCGGTCGTGGCGGCGATGGCCCGGCAGTCCGGTGAGCGGGTGAAGACCTTCAGCATCGGCTTCGACGACCGCAACTTCGACGAGCGGCGCTACGCGCGGATGCTCGCCGATCTGTACGACACCGACCATCACGAGCTGGTGGTCACACCGTCCGCCCTGGACGTGCTGCCCACACTCGTGTGGCACTTCGACGAGCCGTTCGCCGACTCGTCGGCGATCCCGAGCTTCTACGTGGCCAGGATGAGCCGTGAGCACGTCACCGTGGTGCTCAACGGCGACGGCGGGGACGAGTGCTTCGGCGGTTACGGTCGTTACCTGGCGATGGCGCGGACCGAGCGGATCCGGGTCCCCCCGGTCACCCAGGCATGGCTGGCCAGGTTCGGTTCCGCGCTTCTCGGCCGCGCCGCGCCGCGTTCGTCCATGCGGAAGGTGGGCCGGGTCCTCGAGCTGCTCGGGCAGCCGCAGTCGCGCCGGTACGCCGGGCTCGTCTCCTACTTCACGCCGGCCCAGAAACTCGCCCTCTACACCGACGAGCTACGAGAGCGGGTCGCGCACGTCGACAGCTACGAGTTGCTCGACGAGGTCGTGGCCGCGTCGCGCGCGGAGTCGACTCTCGGCCAGATCATGGACGCCGACGTCAACACCTACCTCCCCGGTGATCTGCTGGTGAAGGTGGACATCACCACGATGGCCAACTCGCTCGAAGCACGGTCTCCGCTGCTGGACCATCATCTGATGGAGTGGGCCGCGGGCCTGCCGTCCGACCTCAAGATCCGCTCGGGCACGACCAAGTACCTGTTGAAGAAGGCCGTGGCGCCATGGCTGCCGGCGGAGCTGATCACGCGTCCGAAGATGGGTTTCGGCGTTCCGCTGGCGGCCTGGCTGCGGACCGAGCTGCGCGAACTGTCATGGGACGTCCTCACCGACCGGACCGCGAGGTCGCGCGGGTTCTTCCGGCCGGAGGCGGTCGTCGCGCTGCTCGAACAGCACGACTCGAGCTGCGATCACAGCAGCCGCATCTGGGCGCTCATCCAGTTCGAGCTCTGGCACCGCATGTTCGCCGACGATCCGGATCCGCGGGGCGGGCCGCATCCGTCGGGCGGAGAGGTGCCATGGTGCGGGGACGCGAGACCGCGGTCGTCATGACCTGCCCACGCTCCGGCGACGGCCGGTTGACGATCGTGCTGGCCGTCGGCTCGCTGCGGCTCGGGGGTACAGAGCACCAGGTCGTCAAGCTCGCCGTGGGGCTGCGGGACCGCGGCCACGACGTCCACGTCATCGCGCTCCGCTTCGGCGGACCGCTGCGGCCGGCGTTGGAGGCGGCCGGCGTCCCGGTGCGGGTGTTCGCCTACAACGGCCTCCGGCAGCGGGACGACGCCGGCCGGCTGTCGCCGCGCGGCTCGCTCGCGCATGTGAGCAGGCTCCTCGCGGTGTGGCGGTATTTCAGGGGCCTGCGGCCCGACGTCTGCCATGCCTTCCTCTTCGGCTGCTACACCAGGGTCCTGCCGCTCGCATGGGCGGCGCGGGTGCCGGTGCGCGTCAACGGCCGCAGGGGCGCGACCCCGCCGAGCCCGCTGGGCGTCCGGCGAAAGATCCTGGACTTCCTCGGCAGCCGCGCCTCGTCCCTGTACGTGTGCAACTCGCGCGCCGGCGCCGATGAGCTCGTTCGGCTCGAACGGGTGCCCGCCCGTCGGGTCGTGGTGATCTCGAACGGCGTCGACGTACCGGCCGCGGTGGCCGACGTCGAACGGCAGCCGCCCCGGGGGATCGTCGTCGCGAACCTCATCCACTACAAGGGCCACGCCGATCTGGTGGACGCGCTGGCGATGCTGGACGGCCCGCCGGGGGTGACCCTGGTCGGCGAGGGCCCTGAGCGCGACGCCCTCACCCGGCTCGTCGGCCTGCGCAGGCTGACGGACACGGTGCGGTTCACCGGGGCGGTCCCCGATGCCCGCCCGCTGTTCCTCACCCACCAGTTCGCGGTGCTGCCCTCACATCAGGAGGGGCTCCCGAACGCCGTACTGGAGGCGATGGCGGCGGGACTACCAGTGATCACGACGGCGGTGGGCGGCATTCCCGAGATCGTCACCGACGGCGTCACCGGGCTGCTGGTCCCGCCGCGCGACCCCCGGTCGCTGGCGGACATGATCGAGCTTTTGGCGGCCGACCCGGGGCTCCGGGTACGGCTGGGAACGGCGGCTCGGCGCGCTGCCGAGGGCTTCGGGGTGCCGAGGTGCGCGGAGCGGCATGAGGCCGCGTACCGGGCGCACCGGTGGTGAACAGTGCGGCTCGCCAGGTCGCCCATTCCATAACGACCCGCGTCGTCATGCTGCTGGTCGGCGCGTTCGTCAGCGTCGCCATCGCGCGCGGGCTGGGGCCCGAGGGCCGCGGAGCCTACTTCGTTCTCGTGACCATCGCGATCGTCGCGATCTCACTCGGCCACCTGTCGGTCGAGCAGGCGCAGGTCTGCCTGTGGAAGCGGCCGGAGGCCCGTGCCGCGCTGTCCGCCAACAGCCTGCTGCTGGGGGTGTCGGTGGGCGTACTGTCCGCCCTCGCCACCGTGGTGGTGACCACGGCCCTCGGCCCCGAGGTCGTGCCCGTGCCGAGCCACACCCTGCTGGCCGTCGCCCTTCTCGGGATTCCCTGCAGCATGACGGTTCTGTACCTCAACAACATCCTGGTGCTGCGGGCCCGCATCGAATGGGTCAACTGGAGCGGGCTGTGCACCGGACTCGTGCACTGCGTCGTGCTCCTCTCCCTGGCGGCGACCGGAAGGTTGTCACTGGCATGGGTCGTCGTGATGTGGGTGATCTCGCTGGCGCTGCCTCTGGCCATCGTGATCCCCGTAATACGGCCCCGGTTGCGCGACCGGGATCTGTCGCTGGCCCGGCGCGAACTGGGCATGGGCCTGCGCTACCACACCGGCCTGGTCTCGCTGTTTTTGCTGTTCCGGATCGACATCCTCATGCTCAACGCGATGATGACCAATGCCGCGGTCGGCCTGTACTCGCTCGCGGCGACCCTGATCGAGTTGACCCGGGTGGCCGTGGACTCGATCGCCCAGGTCGCGCTGCCCAGGCAGATGGAGGGCGATCACGACTCGGCCGCAGCCTTCACCGCCAGGACCGCGCGACTGACGTTGCTGTTCGCGCTCGTGTCGGTCGGGCTCATGTGCGCCGTGGCGCCGATCCTGATCCCCGTGGTCTACGGGTCGGCGTTCGCCGGCAGCGTCCCGCCGCTCCTCGGGCTGGCGCCCGGCCTGATGGTCCTCGGGGGCACCAGGACGATCGCCGCCTTCCTCCTGCGGCTCGACCGTCCGGTGCTGATGTCGGCGATCTCCGTCACGGCGCTGGTGGTGAACGTGGTCTTGAACCTGGTCCTGATCCCCGCGTTCGGAATCGTGGGCTGCGCCGTCGCGTCGAGCATCGGCTACGGCGTGCTCGGCGGCCTGCAGGCCGCGTGGTTCCTGCGGGCGACGGGGCTGCCGCTCAGCCGCCTGCTGCCGGGACGCGAGGAGGTCGGCTATCTCAGCGCGGTGTCGGCGCGGTCGGCCGCCGTCGTTGCGGCCCGGACGCGCCGCCTGCGTCAGCGGGACCCCGCCGCCGAGGAGGACCGCTGATCCTGTAGCCAGAGCACGGTGCCGAGCGGCAGCGCGGACGCCCAGAGGATCCGGGCCGGGCCGGGCAGATCGGCCACCTGCCGGCGCAACGGGACCCGCTCGCCCAGGCTGCACCGGGCGTACTGCACGGCCGCGCGCAGGAACATCGTGGGTGCGTGGCGGAACCACGGCAGGTCCTTGGTGAGCATCGCGGTGTAGTGCTGGAGCACCGGCCTTCGCATCTGCCCGGTCCTGCGCCGGCTCAGCCGGTCCGCCCCGGAGGTGTGGACCTGCACCAGCGGGTCGTCCACATAGCGGGTCAGGTAGCGGCAGCCGATCTCACGCCAGACCATGCCCTCGAAGACGTAGTTCTGGCCGGTCGGCTCGGGGAAGGGATGGGCCCGCAGGATGTCGGCGCGCAGGAGCCCCGAGCGGTCGCCCATGGCCCGGTGGACGTAAACCGCGTCGTGCCAGGAGCAGTCGACCGGCGCCGGTCCGGGGAAGTCGTCGCCGATCCGGCGCTCGTCGTCGTCGACGCAGCGGCCGACCACGCCGAAGAAGTCGTCGCGCCGCGTGGACGGTATCTCGTGCCAGCGGGCGAGGAGCCGGGCCACCCCGCCCGGCACCACCTCGTCGTCGGAGTCGATGAGCGCGATCAGGTCTCCCCGGGCGAGAGGAACGCCCTGGTTCACGGCCGTGTGCTTGCCCCGGTTCGGCTGCCTGACGTGCCGGATCGGGAACGGTGAGCTCCGGATCAGATCGGTCATCAGATCGGGTGTCTCGTCGGTGGAGCCGTCGTCGACGACCACCCATTCCACGTCGACGTCCTGTGCGGCGATGCTGGCGTACAGGGTGGGCAGGGTGGCGGCGCGGTTGTAGGTGGCGGTGACTATCGATACGAGCATGGTCTTGGTCGCTCTCTGTGCGGCGTTCGGTGGGCGGTGGTGGGACGGCGGCCGGCGTGGCGGGACGGGCGGGTGTCACACCGGAGCGTGCGGCGCGGTGTTCTCGAAGACGTACTCGTTGCAGCCGAGCCCGCCCGCGCAGGTCTTGAGATGTCGCAGCTCGTAGCCCCGCTCACGCAGGAAGGAGAACACCTGCTCGGGCTTGGCCACCTCGAAGGGGTATCCGCCGACCCAGTCCACGAGGTCGTGGCGGGCCGACATGCCACGGGCCCGCGGCCGTGCCGCCGGCCGGCGGCCGCCCGGCCGGATCAGCCGGACGGCTCTTCGCAGCGGCACGTGCCGGCCGAGGTAGGCCGCGCTCGCGGCCACGAGTGCGCGGCGCATCAGCGGGCCGGACTTGTTGTAGCGCCGCTTGACCCGCCGCCAGAGCCGGCTCTCTATCCCCTGGTCGTTGTAGATGGAGATGTACAGCAGGCATCCCGGCCCCACCATGCGGGACACGGCGTCCAGAGCGCCCCAAAGGTCACCGGTATGGTGCAGAACCCCCCAGGAGTAGACGATGTCGAACCGGCCGAGCCCCGCCGTGGTCCGCTCGTCGAGGATGGAGCCCTCCGTGATGGTCCAGTCGCTTCCGGGGGCGAACCGTTCGCGGAGTTCCACCGTCGCCGCGACCGACTCCGGGTCGAAGTCGAAGGACCGTACCCGTGCTCCGAGCCGGTGCGCGGCCAGGGAGAAGAGTCCGCTGCCGCATCCGACGTCGAGGAACGTGCGGTCGGACAGGTCGGTGGTGCCGAGCGCGCGGACGAGCGAGTCGACGGCGGTCGCGATCCGGGGCTCGTCCACCAGCTCGATGAACTCCCGCCAGTTGCTGCCGAACGCGAACCGGTCGCCCGCGCGGATCTGTGTTGGGCTGTCGACCATGGGTCCTTCCTCTCGTGTAGTGACGCCGGGCGAGTACGGCGCGGTGTCAAGTGGGTTCGGGGCCTGGGGCCGGTGGGACGGCGCCGGCCGCGAGTGACGTGGTGCCGGCCGGATCTCGCGTCGTGCCGGGCCGGTGCCGGGCGGCGGCGAGAAGGCAGCCGAGCGACAGCCAGAACGGCATGCTGATCGTCAGGTTGGACAGCAGGTTGGCGAACAGCAGGTTCGTCGCGAAGGCGAGACTGATGCCGAGCGGCAGGGTGAGGTCACCGGACGGCCGTTCCCGCACCGCCAGCCACAGGATGACGAGGAACACGCAGAGGGTGGCCGCTCCCGACTCGGCCGCCAGGCGCAGATAGTCGTTGTGCGTGCCGATGTCCAGGCCGAAGCCGGGCGAGCGCGCGGCGTACGAGCTGAACATCCCGTACCCGATCCCGTGCAGGGGGTGCTCGATGGCGGTCTGCAGCGCGAACTCCGCCGCCTGCTGCCGGACCGCCCTGCTCCGGCTCAGATCGGCCGGCCCGCGGTCGCCGGCCGTGAGCCTCCTGGCCAGTTCGAGGATGCCCGGGAGCATGACGGTGACGGCCGTGGCGAGTGCGATCAGCGCCTGATGCCGGCGCGGACGCCCATGGACGAGGGTCACCGCAATGCCCACGGTGGCGGCGATGAACGCCGCCCGCGACTGGGTGCAGGCCATTGCCACGACGCAGACCGCACCGGCGGCGAGCCACGCCGGATTGCGGGTCCGCCGGGTGAGGCCGACGGCGGCGACGAGCGGCGGCGCAAGCAGCGCCCCGAGATAGTTCGGGTTGAGGTCGAGCCCTTGGAGCCGGCCGACCATCTCGTCGCCGACGGCGAGGGCGTACCCGGCCGCGAGGGCGCCCACCAGCGCGGTGACCCGGGCGAGGTCGCGCGGGCGCGGCGGCACCGCGATGGCCGCGGCCAGCAGCCCGAGGCCCACGAGGATCCCGGCCAGGTCCAGGAAGACGAGCAGCACCGGCACCGGGCCGTCGATGCACGGCACGAAGCTGACCACGAGAAGGCAGGCCATCAGGGCCACCCACAGGTGTGCGGGCCGGACATGATGGGCGCCGGCCGCGATCCGGACCGCCACGGCCAGCGACACCACGACGACCGCGAGTACGACGATGGTGGCGTCCCCGACCGCCGAGCCCAGTGCGCCGAGCGGGATCAGCAGCAGTGCCGTCGTCGCCGGCCGGCGGAACGCGACGGACGCCAGGACGGCGGCGGCGAGGGCGAGCACGGTGAACCGTCGCTCGCGGATCAGCAGGAAGGTGAGGGCGAGGGAGGCCGCGACCGTCAGCGCCGGTGCCGTCCGCACAAGCGCGGACCGGACGGCGCCGTGCCTGACGAACGCGTGCCTGACGAACGCGTGCCTGATGACGCCGTACCTGAGGAACGCGTACCTGATGAACGCATGCCGGACGTCCGCGGCGGCGGTCACCGCTGCGCCCGGCCGTCGTGTCCGCGACGCCGTGTGCCCGGCGCCGGCCACGACCGTTGGTCCATCACGTCACTTGGCCTCATTCGGCGGATGGCTAGATGACTAAGGTTTTGATCAACGATCACATACTCGCTGTCACGGACTAGATACTACGGGTAGTCAATACTCGCAACGACCATCCGGGATCTTGGGAGCGTGTCATGGCGAGGACGAAGTATCTGGTGACGGGCGGAGCGGGCTTCATCGGGTCGCATCTCGTGGACGCCCTGCTCGCGCGTGGTGATTCGGTGATCGCCCTCGACAACCTCTCGACCGGTCAGCTGTCCAATCTCGACGCGGCGGGCGGGTGCCCGGGCTTCCGCTTCGTGCACGGTTCCGTCCTCGACGAGCTCCTGGTCGACGAGCTGACGCACCAGGCCGATGTCGTGGTGCACCTGGCGGCCGCCGTCGGGGTGAAGCTCGTCGTGGCACAGCCGCTCAGGTCGCTGACCACCAACATCCGCGGTTCCGAGATCGTGATCGAGGCCGCGCACCGGTACCGCCGGAAGATCCTGGTCACCAGCACGTCCGAGATCTATGGGAAGAATTCCTCAGGCCCGCTCCACGAAGGGGCGGACCGGATCCTGGGCAGTCCCACAGTGGTCCGTTGGGCCTACAGCACCGCGAAGGCGGTCGACGAGATACTGGCCAACTGCTATCACCGCGAGCGCGGGCTGCCGACGCTCACGGTACGGCTCTTCAACACCGTCGGCCCGCGGCAGAGCCCCGCCTACGGCATGGTCATCCCGAGGCTGGTCCAGCAGGCACTTCTCGGGGAGCCGATGACGATCTTCGGCGACGGCCGGCAGACCCGCTGCTTCGCGCACGTCACGGACGTCGTGGACGCGATTCTCCGGCTCCTCGACGAGCCGGCGGCGATCGGGCAGACGTTCAACATCGGCTCGTCCGAGGAGACGAGCATCGCGCGGCTCGCCGAGATGATCAACGCCCGCTGTGACGGCCGGTCGCGGATCGAGATGATCCCCTACGACCGGGCGTACGGGCCGGGGTTCGAGGACATGCGACGGCGGGTGCCCGACACCGCGAAGCTGCGCGACCTGACCGGGTGGGTCCCGAGCCACTCGCTCGAGGACGTGCTGACCGACGCCATCGCCCAGGCCCGTCACGATCTCGATCTGCATCCCGAACCCGTGTCGGCGTGACCGGCATGCTGGCCCCGATGGCCGGTGCGGCCGTCGGGGCGCTGGTGCTGGCCGACGTGCTCAGTGGCGGGCTGCGGCGGCTCGCCCTGTGGCGCGGCCTCACGGACGACCCGGGCCTGCGCAAGGCCCACGCCCGGCCGATGCCCTATCTCGGCGGTGTCGCCATCGCGCTCGGCACGCTGATCCCCGTCGCAGTGCTGGTGCCGCACTGGGACGTCCGGCTGGGGGTCCTGGTGATCGCGAGTGCCGCCGTCGCAGCGGTCGGCCTGGTCGACGACCTCCGATGCCTGAGCCCGGTTCCGCGGCTCGTCACCGAGAGCCTCGCCGCGATGGCGGTGGTTCTGATCGGCGGCCGCATCGCGGCCTTCGGGAACTGGCTCGACCTGATCGTCACCACGTTGTGGATCGTTGTGATCACCAACTCGTTCAACCTGCTGGACAACATGGACGGCGCCGCCGCCACGGTGGCCACCGTCGTGGCCGGCTTCCTCGCCTGGGCCGCGTTCCTGACCGGGCAGACGGGCCTCGTGCTGTTCCTTCTCGCGCTCTCGGCCGGGTGCTTCGGCTTCCTCATCCACAACTGGACCCCCGCGCGCATGTTCATGGGCGACGCGGGTTCGCTGTTCATCGGTTTCGTGATCTCCGCGGGCGCCGTCCTGATCGACCTGCCCGGCGGCCCGATGTCCAGGATCGCGGAGATGCTACTGGTCACTTTCGTGGCGACGGTGGACACCTGCCTCGTACTACTGTCCCGACGCCGTGCCGGGCGGTCGTTGCTGGTCGGCGGCACCGATCACATCTCTCACAGGCTGCGGCGGCTGGGGATGAGCATCCGGCAGGTGACCTTCACCCTCTTCGCCGCCACGCTCGTACCGTGCCTGTTCGGAGTGCTGGTCACCGAACAGCGGCTCTCGGGTTCGGTGGCGGTGGTCGGCGTCACGGTGGTCGCCCTGTCGATGATCTGGTTGCTGCTGCGGGTCCCGGTGTACCCGGCCGAGCGCACGGACTTCCCGGTGCGGCCCATCTCGGCGAGGGCGCTGTCCACCGACAGGTCATGACCGGCGTACGACGCAACGTGGCCGCCGGCGGCGGTCAGGACCGGAACGGCTCTGACGACGTCACGCGGCACGGCGATGGCCTCGCGGCCGGTCTCAGAGTCGTTCGACCACGGGACCGCTGCACCGGTTGCGAGTGTCGAAGACGTACGAGCTCTCCCGCTGGACCAGCTCGAAATCGAAGGCGTCGTGATCGGTGAGGACCACCACGGCGTCGGCGGCTCGGAGCTCTTTCTCCTCCATGGGGACGAGCGCGATGCCCGGGGGAACGCGCATGGGCTCCACATGGGGATCCGCGGCCCGTAGATCCGCACCCAGCTTCCGCAGAGCCTCCACGACCGCCAGTGCGGGCGACTCGCGCAGGTCACCGGTGTTCTTCTTGTAGGCCAGCCCGAGCAGCAGCACGCGGCTGCCGTTCACCGGCTTGAGCCGCGCGTTCAGACCTTCCGTCACCCGCCGCACCACATGGTCGGGCATGTGATCGTTGATGTCGTTGGCGAGCTCGACGAAGCGGAAGTTGTGACCGAGCGTCCGTTTCACCTGCCAGGAGAGATAGGACGGGTCGACCGGCAGACAGTGTCCGCCGACCCCCGGGCCCGGATAGAACGGTAGATAACCGAACGGCTTGGTCGAGGCCGCTTCGGTGGCCTCCCAGATGTCGATGCCGAGTTGGTCCGCGAAAATCGCGATCTCGTTGATCAGTGCGATATTGACGTGCCGGAACGTGTTCTCGATCAGCTTGATCAGCTCGGCGACCTTGAGCGTCGACACGGTTATGGGCTTGTCGACGATCCGGGCATAGAAATCCTGGACGGCCGCGAGTGAGGCATTGTCGAGACCGGCCACGATCTTCGGGGTGTTCTGCAGGTTCCAGCACGGGTTGCCGGGATCGATCCGTTCTGGGCTGTAACCCAGGAGGAATTCGCCGGGCGCGCGGAGGCCACTGTGCTCCTCGAGCAAGGGCAGCAACAGCTCCTCGGTCGTACCGGGATAGGTCGTCGACTCGAGCACGACGAGGCAGCCCGGCCGGAGATACCGCGCGATGGTGCGTGCGGCGTCCTGGACATGGCTGAGATCTGGAATGCCGTCCCGCAGCGGCGTAGGGACGGTGATCACGCAGATGTCGAAACCGGTGGCGTCGGCGTCTTGGCACGTGGGGACGTAGCGGCCGCTGCCGAGAGCCGCCGCGAGCTGCTCGGAACTTATGTCGTCCACATAGGAGTCGCCGCCGCTCAGCTGCTTTATGCGCTGTTCGTCGGAGTCCAGGCCGACCACGTGAAAGCCGCTGTCCACCGCTCGGAGCGCGAGCGGCAAGCCCACATATCCCTGACCGATCACCACAAGTCGTCGTGCCATGAACCCTCCACAGTCAATGTTATCGACTTCTCTATAAGTAGCGTCGAGTGATCATGAGGGAAAGGGTTTCATCTCTCAATATCAAGCAAACTCATGGCATGAATTCGGTCATTGCCGATGCGGTCGGCGGTGCGCGGGAATTACTGGCGCGCCGTCGCTCCCCAAAGGTCGCCGATCTTGGCGTCGGAGGTTAGTCTGTCTTCGGGGAGCTCGCGTACGGTGTCGCTCTACGTGGTTCACGCGGTGATTATCGGCGATGTCGCTCTGATGTCGGGAAGTGTGTGAAATGGAATTCATTAAATACCTTCGCCTGCTCCGGAGGCATTGGCTGCTCATTGTGGTGTCCGTCGTCCTGTCGGGAGGGGTCGCCTGGGTCGTCACCATGCGGCAGACGCCTCAGTACCGGGCATCGATCACGATGTTCGTGTCGGCGGCCGACCGCACGACGAACTCTTCGACGGCCTACCAGGCCAGCCTGCTGTCACAGGAGCGCGTCAAGTCCTACGCCAACCTGCTGAAGAGCGAGCGAATCGCCAGCAAGCTCTCCTCGACCCTGAACGGCGGTCTCTCCGCTGAGAACCTGCAGGCGAGGATCTCGGCCGAGGCCATCCCCGAGACGGTACTGCTGCGCGCGATGGTGGTGGACGAATCCCCCGCGCGGGCCAAGAGCCTCGCGGACGCCCTCGGCGTCGAGTTCGTCGCGTTGGTCCAGGAGCTCGAGCGCCCGCCCGGCGATGCCCGCCCGCTGGTCAAGGTGACGGTGGTGGACGACGCCCAGGTGCCGACCGCACCCGTGAGCCCTCAGCCGCTGCTCAACCTGATGCTCGGACTGCTCGCCGGCTTCGCGATCGGAGTCGGCGGCAGCCTGCTGCGTGAGGACGCCGACAGCTCGGTGAAGTCCGGCGACGACCTTCGTCGGCTCACCGGCGGAGCCGTACTCGGCACGATCCGCTATGACGGCGCGGTGTCGAAGCGCCCGAACGTCGGCCACGGCGCCATGCACACCCCACGCGCCGAGGCGTTCCGCTTTCTCCGCGCCAACCTGCAGTTCGTCGACGTGGACGAGCCGGTGCGCCTGGTCGTGATCACCAGTGCGCTGCCCAAGGAGGGGCGGTCTCTGACGACCTGCGACCTGGCGGTCGCCCTCGCACAGGCCGGCAAGCGTGTCATCGTGGTCGACGCGGACCTCCGCAAGCCGCGCATCGCCCGCTACCTCGGAGTCGATGGAACGGCCGGGCTCACCAGCGTGCTCGTCGGCCACACCGGCCTGGACGACGCGCTTCAGCAATGGCGTGACCTGCCGCTCTTCGTGCTGTCGAGCGGGCCGGTACCGCCCAATCCCGGTGAACTGCTCGGTTCGCAGCACATGCAGAAGCTGCTCCTCGACGTTCGCGACCGGGCCGACATCGTCCTGCTCGACACGCCTCCGCTGCTGCCGGTCGCCGACGCCACCGTTCTCGCGCGTAACTGCGACGGCGCGGTGATGATCGCCAGGCATGGCCGGACGCAGACGGATGAGCTGCGCAGCGGGGTGGAGCGGCTCCGCGCTGCGGACGTCCGACTGCTCGGCAGCGTGCTCAACATGGTCCCGGCCAAGCACGAGCTCGGCTACAGCCGTGCCGGTGACTTCGACCGGCCGGCGGACAGCCTCACCGCCCGCTGACCGGCCCACCGCCCCGCTGACCGGCCCACCACCCCGCTGACCGGCCCACCACAGGGCGCCGATGCCGGTCAGCGGCGGATGAGCCAGGCGAGGATCCGGCCCATGACGTAATAGACGGCCGCGGCCAGGCCCCAGTTGGCGTACATCTGCTTGTCCGGGTCCGGGTTCGTGAAGACGTCGGCGAACGGCGTGGCCAGCCAGCGACCCGCGTCCAGGATGTTCTGGACGAGCGTGTTGCCGGTGTTGGCGTCGGCCCAGGTCAGCCCCATCCCGGCCAGCAGCGTCAGGGCGGCCGCCCAGGCGGCGAGCCAGATCAGCGCACTGACCGGGTTGTGCCCGTGCCGCCGCTCCCGGCGGCTCGCCCTGCGTTCGACGAATCCACTCCCACTCGGTCTACTCCGGGGCTTGGCATCCCTGGTGTCGCCATCGGCGCCATGCCGCCTGCGGTCGCGCCAGATCTGTACGGCCATCGCGGGTCACGTCCTCTACCTCGGGTCCTGACACGCTTTGTCCCTCCAGACGAACCCGCTAAACCGGGCGGCGGAATCCGCGTGGAGACCGGCCGGCTGTGATGACGGCGCCTTGGCGCGCGGGACGTCGGCGCCGTCGCCGGAGGTGGGTGGCGCCGGCGCGCGTCACTGACCGCGGTAGACGGCGGGCCGCTTGTCCCGGAAGGCGCGTGAGCCCTCCTTGGCGTCCTCGGAGCCGATGACGGGCCAGCCGATCTCGTCGGAGACCTTCAGCGCCTCGTCCTCGGGCAGGTGCTCCGTCTCGCGGTAGGTCCGCAGGATCGCCTGCACCGCGAGCGGACCGCACGCGGCGATCTCGTCGGCGAGCGTGCGTGCCGCCGTGAGCGCCTGTCCGTCCGGCACGACCTTGTTGATCAGGCCCATGCGCAGAGCCTCGTCCGGCAGTACGGATCGGCCGGTCAGCAGGATGTCCATCGCGAAGGCGTAGGGGATCTGGCGGGGCAGCCGGATCGCGGAACCGCCCATCGGGAACAGCCCGCGTCTCGCCTCGTACAGGCCGAGCGTCGCGCCCGCGGCCACCACGCGCAGGTCGGTGCCGATCAGCAGCTCGGTGCCGCCGGCGACGGCGTAACCCTCGATCGCCGCGATCAGCGGCTTCGTGGGCCGCCCGTCCCGGAGCAGCGCCTTCCAGTGGTAGTCCGGGATCTCCGCGGCGCGCCGGCGTACGCGCTCGTCCTCCGACGGCGTGCCCATGGCCTTCAGGTCGGCGCCGGCGCAGAAGTGACCATCGGACCCGGTCAGGATGCCGACCCGCACGTCCGGCTCGGCGGAGACGTACGCCCAGGCCTCGGCCAGCCCGACGAGCATGTCCTGGCTCAGCGCGTTGCGGGCCGCGGGCCGGTCCATCGTCACGGTGACCACGTGCCCGTCCCGTTCGACCACGCAGTGCGGAGTGCTGATGGGCAACCGTTCCGCCATGCCGTGCTCCCTCTCCAGCGACGATGTCCGAACCGCAAAACGAGAACCGATTCTAGTGAGAACATGTGCTGCTGGACAGGGCTTGCCTGGGAAAACGAGAACGTGATCTACTGCGGGTCCGGAGTCATGTCACCGCAGTGACGGGCCGGGGGACCCGCACGCGGACACGTAGCCTGCCGAGGGAGAACCGATGGGGTCGTTGGGCTTTTGGCGGCTCGCGCAGCAGGATCCGGACTGGATCGCGGCCGTCGACCCTGACGGCACAGAGCACGCCGCCGGTGAACTGCTCGCCCGGGCCAACCAGGTCGTCCACGGCCTGCGCGCGCTGGGGCTCGAGCCGGGCGACGGCATCTGCGGTCTGGTGCCGAACGGCGTGGACGGGCTGGTGCTCTATCTCGCCGCGCTGCAGGCGGGGTGGTACTACACACCGATCAACTGGCACCTGACCGGGCCCGAGATCGGCTACATCGTGGCCGACAGCGAGGCCAAGGCGTTCTTCGTGCACGAGCGCTTCGCGGTCGAGGGGGCGCGCGGCGCCGACGAGGCCGGCCTGGCGGCGGAGCGGCGGTTCGGATTCGGCGAGGTCACGGGCTTCCGGCCGTTCGCCGAGCTGGTCGAGGGGCGTTCGGCCGAGGCGCCGCAGGACCGTACGAACGGTGCCACGATGCACTACACCTCGGGCACCACCGGGCGGCCCAAGGGCGTGCGCAGGCGGCTGGCCGGGATCGACCCCGACGACGCGGCCGAGCTGATGACCTTCCTGCTGTCGTTCTTCGGGATCACCGCGGGCCGGCCCAACGTCCATCTGGTCACCTCGCCCAGCTATCACACGGCGGTGACGCAGTTCGGGGGCACGGCCCTGCACATGGGGCACACCCTCGTCTACATGGACCAGTGGGGCGCCGAGGAGACGCTCCGGCTGATCGAGCGTCATCGCGTCACCAACACCCATATGGTGCCGACCCACTTCAAGCGGCTGCTGTCGCTTCCCGAAGAGGTGCGGCGGCGCTACGACGTGTCGTCGATGGCCTGGGCGATCCACGCGGCGGCGCCGTGCCCTGTGCCCATCAAGCAGGCGATGCTCGACTGGTGGGGCGACTGCGTCTGGGAGTACTACGCGGCCACCGAGGGCGGCGGCACGATCGCCTCGCCGCAGGACTGGCGGGCGCACCCGGGCACCGTCGGCAAGGCGTGGCCGATCAGCGAACTGCTCATCGTCGACGGCGACGGCAACGAGGTGCCGACCGGTACCCCGGGCACCATCTACATGAAGATGGTGGGGGTCGAGTTCGAGTACAAGGGCGACCCGGCCAAGACCCTGGCGAACCGGCTGAAGGACCATTTCACGGTCGGCGACATCGGGTACGTCAGCGAGGACGGTTTCCTGTTCCTGTCCGACCGCAAGGCCGACATGATCATCTCCGGGGGCACCAACATCTACCCCGCCGAGATCGAGAACGAGATCATGGTGCATCCCAAGGTCGCCGATGTCGCGGTCTTCGGCATTCCGGACGAGGAGTGGGGCGAGCAGATCAAGGCCGTCGTCGAACCCGCCGAGGGCGTCGCCCCGGGCCCGGAACTCACCGCGGAGATCCTCGTCTCTCTCGAAGGGCGCCTCGCCCGCATGAAGTGGCCGAAGTCGATCGACTTCATCGAGACCATGCCCCGTGAGCCCAACGGCAAGCTGCTAAAACGCAAACTCCGCGATCCCTTCTGGAGTGAGCGCGACAGTGCCATCTGATTCCCGCCGTGATCATGCAGTTGTTCGCGCGCGAACAACTGCATGATCACGGCGGAGAGGG
>NZ_JABVEB010000020.1 GCF_014323665.1 Actinomadura sp. HBU206391
TCGGCGGCCTTGGCGGGCGCCGGTGCCGGGGCGGGGGCGGGGGCGGGGGCGGGGGCCTTTTTCGCTCCTTCGGACGGCTTCGCTCCCTTGGCGGGGGCGGGAGGCGGTGCCGGCTCGGTCGGCGGTGCGGCCGCCGGCGCCGCGGGGGCGCCATCGAGAGTGGCCTTCATGGCCGGACGGGAGTCCGGCCGGTAGTCGGCGAAGAAGTTCCACCAGGCTCGGTCGACCGAATTCGGGTCTTCCAAGTACTTCTGGTAGAGCTCGTCCACCAGCCACTCGTTGGGGCCGAAATCGGCCTTGCTCAGGTCGGCAGGGGTGCGCGACGACTCGGTCGACACGGCGGAGATCGCCCTCTTCCGCAGCTCGCAGGTAGGTTCTGAATCGACTCAAGGCTACTCGCCTGTAGGAGGCGCGGAGGCATGCCGTCTGTCACACGTCCGCACAACACCGATTATCGGTGATCTTCGTCGATTTTCGCGCCTCGATCGGGCAAGATCCCGCCACGGCGACGGCCGATATCGGTAGCGCGAAGGTGAGAGTAGTCACGACCCGGCCGTCGGCGAGGACCTGGAACCGCCACATTCCGCGCGCAGCACGAGCCGATCGCGGCGCCGCGATCGGCGCGGAAGGGGCCGGTGGTCTCAGTCGTCGCTAGTCTGTTTCCAGCCGGACGGAGCCGGGAGGCTGATCGCGAATGCTGGAGACCTTCAACGACCTGGTGCAGGGCCTGCCCTCGCCGTTGATCTACAGCATAGTCGCCGCACTCGTGTTCGCCGAGGCGGCGCTCTTCTTCGGATTCGTCTTCCCCGGAGAGACCGCGATCATCGTCGGTGGCGTGCTGGCCAGCCAGGGCCGGCTCTCGATGCCGCTGCTGCTCATCATCGTGGTGATCTCGGCCATTGTGGGCGACTCGGTGGGATACGAGATCGGCCGCAAGTTCGGGCCGCGGCTGCTGGAGACCCGCGCCATGCGAAAGCACCGGTCGAAGGTGGGCAAGGCCCAGGAGCTGATCCGCAGGAGAGGTGCCTTCGCGGTCTTCATCGGCCGCTTCACCGCGCTGCTACGTGCGCTGATGCCCGCCCTCGCCGGCAGTGCCCGGGTGCCCTATCGGAAGTTCCTGCTCTTCAACGCCATCGGCGGCCTCACCTGGGGCGTCGGATTCACTCTCGGCGGATTCTTCCTCGGCACCGCCTTCGAGCACACGGCTCAGCTGCTGGGCCGCGGCCTGGCCGCCGCCGCGGCCGTGCTGGCGATCGCCGCGGCCGTGATCTGGTCGGTACGCAGGCACCGTCGTGAGCCGGTGGGCGAGCGGATCGCAGCGAAGATGGTCGATGAGGCGGCCGATGAGATCGGCGGCAGCCGCACCTCCGCGACCAAGGCGGTCCGCAGGGCCAGGACCGTGACGGCGGCCGAGGACGCACCACAGGACGCCGGCTGACCCTCGTCGAGCCAGGGGCAGTGCCGCAGGACGCCGGCCGACCCTCGTCGAGCCAGGGGCCGTACCGCAGGGCACCGGCTGGCCCTTGTCGAGCTGGGGTCGTACTGAGGTTGCGCGGGGCTTGTCGTCGATCGTGATCGGGAGTTGGGTGCTGGTTCGGGCGAGCGCCGACGGCGCGTCGGATGCGAACAACTGCATGATCACGGCGGAGGAAGTCCTGCCGTGATCATGCAGTTGTTCGGGGTGCGCCGGGGGTGTAGCCGCTGGGGCCGGCGTTCGTGCGGTGCCGTCGGCTGGCGCCCGCCGTCACAACCCGGCCCGGTGACGCCTGCCGTTACACCTCGGTCGGGTGACGCCGGCCGTTGCACCTCGGCTGGCTGGGGGCTGCCTTTACACCCCGGCCGCGCGGCCGGTGAGCACGGGCAGATCGAGAAACGTACGGATGCCGGGTGCCGCCTCGCACACGGCGGGGACGGCGTTCACCGCGAAGGCGGCCGCGGCGGTGATGCCGTTGGAGACCCAGTCCTCGTCGGCGGTCAGCGTGACCGAGGGCCGGCCGTGCACGCGCACGGCATAGCCGGGTGACTCCCAGGCGGTGACCCGGCGCGCATCGGACTTGTGCACGCACTCGATGGTCACCAGAGGGCGGCCGCCGACCATCCCGGAGAAGGTCCAGCGGCCGGCTGCGACCGTGCCTCTCGGAATGGGCACGGCCTGGATCTCGAAGTCCTCATCGGCGAGCAGGTACTCGTGACTGACGTCGACGTGGTCGAGCGTGACGCCGAGCCCCGCGCCGACCAGTTGAAGGCTCTCGGTGAACAGGTCGCGCATGGCCCCCCGGTAGGTCGGCAGCGCCTTGAGATACTCCTCCTCGCTCTTTCCGAGACCGCCCATCTCGTGGATGAGCAGGCGGGACGGATGGCCGGAGAAGTCCGCGCACTCTCGTACGTAGATGTGATCGACCCGCCGGCACACGCCGGACAGCACGAGCGGCAGCACCTCGGTCGTGAACCCGGGGTTGACGCCCGTGCCGAACACCGACGTCTCGCCGGTCTTGCAGGCGCGCTCGAGCTCGGAGGTGAACTCCGGCCCGCGGGCGTACGGATAGAGCATCCCGGCCAGGCTGATGACGTTCTTGCCCGAGCTCAGCAGCTCGCAGACCGTCTGTAGGTCCTTGCGCAGATCCCCGCCGATGGCCTGCGAGATGATCGGGGCGTAGATCACGCAGTCGGCGTCGAGCGCGAGGATCTCGTACGGATCGTCGGTGGCGATCACTCCTGCGGGCGGCCGGCCCACCAGGGTGCCCGCGTCGACTCCGACCTTCGCCGGGTCGAAGACGCGCACGCCCGCGAGCTCGAACTCGGGACGCTCGATCACACCTCGGATCACGCTGCGTCCAACCGCTCCTGTCGCCCACTGGACGACGCGGTACCGGGTCGTTGTCCCGGTGGCGGTCTCATACGCTGCGCGCATGGCGATCTTCCTCCGTGGGGGCGTCCAAGGTGGTGATGGACGTTACCGGCCTGCCCAGTAATTATCGTCAGATTCATGACATCTGCGGTTTTCGTCCCTTCGGACCCGGCACCGAGCGAGATTCGGTCAGGTGGTACCACACGGGTAACCCCACGTGGATAACGTGGGCGTGAACATGGGGCATTCACCCGGCGCAGGCGATGAGGAGACTCGGGATGACGGAACTCAGGTTCGATGAGCGGGTGGCGGTCGTCACCGGCGCGGGGCACGGCCTCGGCCGCCGGCACGCTCTGGAACTCGCCGCGCGCGGCGCGAAGGTCGTCGTCAACGATCTCGGGGGCGATGTGAACGGCGGGGGCGGCTCCAGCGGCCCGGCGCAGGACGTCGTCGATGAGATCACCAAGAACGGCGGGCAGGCCGTCGCCGACACCGGGAACGTCGCGACGGAGGAAGGCGCACAGGGAATCGTCCAGAGCGCCCTCGACGCCTTCGGCAAGGTCGACATCGTCGTCAACAACGCGGGGATCCTGCGCGACAAGTCCTTCAAGAACATGAGCGCCGCGGAGTTCGACGCGGTCATCGCCGTACACCTGCGCGGCTCATTCCTCGTCGCCAGGGCCGCGTGGTCGCACCTGCGCGATCAGGGTTACGGCCGCATCGTCAACACCTCCTCGCCCTCCGGCCTGTTCGGCAACTTCGGACAGGCCAACTACTCGTCCGCCAAGATGGGGCTGGTCGGCCTCACCAAGACGCTGGCGATCGAAGGCGCCAAGTACGGCGTCAAGGTCAACGCGATCGCGCCCGTCGCCTACACCCGGATGACCGAGGACCTGTTCCCGCCGGAGTTCGCCGACAAGCTCGGCGTCGAACTCGTCACGCCGCTGGTCGCCTGGCTGGCGCACGAGAGCGTCGAATCGACGGGCGAGACCTACTCCGTCGGAGGCGGCCGCATCGCGCGGGTGTTCGTCGCCGAGGGCGCCGGCTTCACGAAGAAGGACGGCCTCACCATCGAGGACGTACGGGACAACTGGCAGCAGATCAACGCCGAAAGCCCGTACATCGTGCCGAAGAACATCGGGGAGCAGACGGCCGCGACCTTCGAGGCGCTGAAATAACCCGCCGCCGCGTCGCAGGGCCGGGCGTCGGGGGGCCGGCTCCGAAGGGCGCCGGCCCGGCCGGCCGGCCACCGGATCGTCCCGAGGAGGGATATGCCGGATCTCATCTTTGACCGGCGCGACGGGGTGGCGGTGCTCACGCTGGCGCGCCCTGAGCGGCTCAACGCGGTGACGCCCGGGCTCGTCGAAGAGCTGCACACCGCTCTGGACGCGCTGGCCGGCGACACCGCAACCCGGATCGTGATCCTCACCGGGCAGGGCCGCGGCTTCTGCGCCGGGATGGACATCCAGGGCGATGACGCCGGGCCGGAGGGCTCGCCCCCGCAGGACGGCGCGGGCGGCGAGCCGGAGCCGGAGGGCAGGCCGCAGCGGATCTACCGCGGGATCGCCCGCGGCGGGGAGGTCGTGGCCCGGCTGCGGGAGATCCCGCAGCCGGTGATCGCGGCACTGCACGGCCCGGTCGCCGGCATGGGCGTCTCCTTCGCCCTCGCGTGCGACTTCCGCATCGCCGATCCGTCGACGCGATTCGTCTCGCCGTTCCTGAACCTCGGACTGTCCGGCGGAGACGTCGGGCTGTCGTGGCTGCTGCCCCGCGTGGTCGGACCGGCCAAGGCGGCCGAGATCCTCTACCGCGCGCAGACGCTCACCGCGGCGCAGGCGCATGAACTGGGGATGCTGACCGAGGTGACCGGTGAGAAGGGCGACCTGACGGCCGCGCTGAAACTCGCCGAGGAACTGCTCGTCAGATCCCCCTACGGCCTGCGGCACACCAAGGAACTGCTCAACCTCTCGCTGGACGGGCCGACGCTGCGGCAGCACCTGGCCGTCGAGAACCGGACCCAGACGATGGCCTTCTTCACCGAGGACTTCGCCGAGGGGGTCGCCGCCGCCATGGAGAAACGACCCCCACGGTTCCGGGACCGCTGACGGCTCCGTTCGGCGGGGTGCCGTCTTCGGCCGGTGCTCTCTGGCAGGTGCGGCTCACTCCCGGGCGAGCCGCACCAGCAGGTCCTTGACCTCCGTGGCGTGGTAGCGCTCCCGGGCCGCGGCGGGGTCGGAGCAGAGCAGCACCGGGCCGTCGGCCGGGTCGGCGGGGAGCCGGCCATGGCTGCCGCGCACCGCGGAGCCGTTCAGCGCCACCACGCTCATCAGATAGCGCATGCCGAGTTTCTTGCGGGCGAGCGCGAGCCCAGCCTTCACTTTCACCGCCTTGTCGGCCGGGTTCAGGAACAGCTCCGCGGGGTCGTACCCGGGCTTGCGGTGGATGTCCACCAGCCGCGCGAAGTCGGGGGCGCGGTCGTCGTCCAGCCAGTAGTAGTAGGCGAACCAGGCGTCGGGTTCGGCCAGCGCCACCAGATCTCCGGATCGCTCGTGGTCGAGACCCTGCTCGGCCTTGCCGGCGGAATCGAGGATCTGTGCCACGCCGTCGAGCCCGGCGAGAACCTCGCGCACCCTGGGCAGGTCCGCGCCGTCCCGTACGTACACGTGCGCGATCTGGTGGTCGGCCACCGCGAAGGCCCGCGAGGCCCATGGGTCGAGGTACTCCATCCCGTCCTGGGTGTGCACCTCCAGCAGCCCGGCGCGCCGCAGGGCCCGGTTGACCTCCACGGGGCGGGAGACCGAGGTGATGCCGTACTCCGACAGCGCCACGGTGGTCGCGCCCCGCTCGCGCGCGGCGGCCAGCAGCGGTCCGAGCAGGGCGTCCAGGTCGGCCGCCGCCTGAGCGGCCCGCGGGTCGTCCGGACCCCATCGCTGCAGGTCGTAGTCGAGGTGCGGAATATAGACCAGGGTCAGGTCGGGCCGCTCCTCGGCGATCAGGAACTGCGCCGCGGCGCAGATCCAGCGGGAGGACGGCAGCCCCGCGCCCGGGCCCCAGTAGGTGAACAGGGGAAAGGTGCCGAGCCGGTCGGTGAGCCGGTCGTGCAGCGACGGCGGCCAGGTGTAGCAGTCCGGTTCCTTGCGGCCGTCGGCGTAGTAGACGGGGCGTGGAGTGACGGTCCAGTCGGTCGCCGCTCCCATGGCGTACCACCAGCAGACGTTGGCCACCGTGTAGCCGGGGCGGTCGCGCCGCAGCACGTCCCACACCTTCTCGCCCTGGACCAGCGCGTTGTGCTGGCGCCACAGCAGGACCTCGCCGAGATCGCGGAAGTACCAGCCGTTGCCCACCACCCCGTGCTCGCGCGGCAGCGTTCCGGTGAGGAAGGTGGACTGCACGGTGCACGTGACGGCGGGCAGCACGGTGCCGAGTTCGGCCTGGAACCCGTCGGCGGCCAGTTTGGACAGGTGGGGCATGTAGGGGAGCAGCCGGGGGGTGAGTCCGACGACATCGAGCACGACGAGGGGTGTCACGGGGTCTCCTCCTCCGCGAGGCCGAGCTTCAGCAGCTCGCCGCGGGTCCAGTCCAGCTCAGCGGCGATCCCGCGGATCAGCCGATCTTCGGCGGCCGCGGCGGACGACCCGGCCGGCCGCCCGGCGGCGACCGCGTCGTCCGGCAGCACCGACCAGGTGTAGGTCTCGACCTCGACGTGGTCGGTGCGGGCGGTCGGCCCGGCCAGCAGCGCGCGCAGGGTGCCGGTCAGCTCCGCGCGGGTGCCGGCCAGCGGGTGGGGCGGGTCGGCGTGCAGGGGCAGGTGGAAGTGCACCCGCCATGGAGCGCCGGGCGGCAGCCGCCCGGCGCCGTCGAGGGCGTCGGGCAGATCGTCGACGCCCCGCACCCGGTCCGCCACCAGGGCCCGCGTCTGGTGCAGGTAACGCGGTTCGGCGAACGCGGCGAGGGCGTCGCGTGAGGCGCCCGGCGCCGAGGCGTGCAGGGCCACCGAGGCCTGGGTCTTGACGATCGGCAGGCCGGCCGCGCCGAGCCGGGCCACCGCGGCGCCGGCGTCCTCGAACGCGACGGCCAGATGGCACGCGTCGAGACAGACGCCCACCCGGTCGGTGTCGAGGCCGGACAGGTGCTCGACCGCGTCGGCGGTGGTCTCCACGACGCATCCGGGCTCGGGCTCGAGACCGACCCGGACGGTGCGCCCGGTCTCGGCCTCGAGCCGCGCCAGACCCGCGGCGAGCGCGTCGAGGTGGCGGCGGGCCGCGTCGGCTCGACCGCCGTCCCACCAGGGCCGCCACCCGAGCGGCAGGGTCGACACGCTGCCCCGTGCCACGTCGGCGGGCAGCAGCTCGGTCAGGACGCGGGCGAGGTCGAGGGTGTAGGAGAGCCGCTCCGGGGCGGCCCAGTCCGGCAGGTACACGGCGGTCTTCACCACCGCGTCGCCGAACCCCTCGTAGGGAAAGCCGTTGAGCGTCACCACCTCGAGGCCGCCGGCGGCCAGCGCGGCGCGAAGCGGCCGCACCGCCTCGGGGTCGGCGGCGAGTGCGGCCGCGACCGGCCGGGGCAGCCACAGCCCGACCGACAGCCGCGGGACGCCCAGCAGCTTCCTGACCGGCATGGCGTAGCGCTCCAGCCGGTCGAGGATGCCCGGCAGATCGTCGGCGGGATGCACGTTGGCGCAGTAGGCGAGATGGACGGTGCTCCCGTCCGGATGTCGCAGCCGCATGCCGCCCCCTCAGGACCGGCCGCCGCGCAGGACCGAGTTTCCGGCGAACAGCGCGCCGGAGTCGACCGGCTCCTCGTCCAGTACCAGCCGTCCGCTCTGGCCGTAGAACGCCACCGGGTTGTGCCACAGCACCTGGTCGACGTCGGCCTCGGTGAACCCGCCGGCCAGCATGGCCTCGCCGGTGCGCCGTGTCTTCAGCGGATCGCTGCGGCCCCAGTCGGCCGCGGAGTTGACCAGCATCCGCTCGGTGCCGTGCTCGCGCAGGATGGCGACCATGCGGTCCTCGTCCATCTTGGTGTCGGGATAGATGGAGAACCCCATCCAGCACCCGCTGCCCGCGACCAGCCCCACGGTCACCTCGTTGAGATGGTCGATCACCACGCGCTCGGGCGGGATGCCCGACTCGCGCACCACGTCGAGCGAACGGCGGGTGCCCGCGGCCTTGTCGCGGTGCGGCGTGTGGACGAGGGCCGGCAGGTCGTGGTCGACGGCGAGGGCGAGCTGGTGGGCGAAGACCTCGTCCTCCTCGGGCGTCATCGAGTCATAACCCACCTCGCCCACCGCCACCACGCCGTCCTTCTCCAGATAGCGCGGCAGCAGCTCCAGGACCGGCCGGCAGCGCGGGTCGCCCGCCTCCTTCGGGTTGAGCGCCATGGTGCAGAAATGCCGGATGCCGAACTGGCCGGCGCGGAACGGCTCCCAGCCGACCAGCCCGTCGAAGTAGTCGACGAACGAGCCCACCGAGGTACGCGGCTGGCCGAGCCAGAACGCCGGCTCGACCAGCGCCCGCACGCCGGCGGCGTGCATCCGCTCGTAGTCGTCGGTGGTCCGCGATGACATGTGGATGTGGGGGTCGAAGATGCGCACTGGACCTAAACCTCCCGGTCGGGGGATTCGAGGGACCGTGTGTCGGGTGCCGGCGGGTCGTCGAGGAACATGGCGACGTCGGCCGGGACATCGCGTCCGGCGGCGGCCCGCTCTTGGGCGTAGTCGGCCATCATCCGGGCCAGCTCGGCGTCGGCGCGCCGGTCGAGACCGTCCACCACGGCCAGTGGCACTCCCACGAACACGCACTTGAGCACCGCCTGCCGCCAGGCGTGGTCGGCCAGCCGCGCGCCGCCGTACGGGCCGAGTGCCGCGGCGACCAGCCGGGTGTCGTTGGTGCGCAGCGCGTCGTGCACCAACGGCAGTGCGCCGTCGCCGAGCTCGGCGTCGAACGCGGCGAGTGAGCGGAGCACGCCACGGCGTTCGCCGGCGTCGCCGTACCGGTAGAGGTCGGTCAGCCGGGCCGCGAGCGTGTCGCCCGTGCACGGCAGTTCGAGCAGCAGCAGCACCCGGGCCGCGTCGTCGACGCTCCAGCCGGCCGGACCGGGTCCGGCGGCGTCGAGCGGTCCCCGGCCGCACCGCCGACCCACGGCCGGCAGCACCGTCGCGGCGGCATCGGCCGTGGCCGCGATCCGCTCGCGCGCCTCGCTCAGCCACCGCGCCGCCTCGGCCGTCAGATGCGGCTCCACGGCGGAGGTGAGCTCCGCGCGCGGCCCGTCACGCGTCACCGTCTCATCATGTGTCATCGCGTTGCCGGGGGCGGTGCCCCTCACTCCCTTCGGCGTGCCTCTCCGCGGCCTTGAGGAACTCGATCGACCGGCGGGCGATCGTGGGCGCCGCGTGACTGTGGCGGGGCAGTTCCACCGCCACCAGCTCGTGGTAGCCCACCTCGCCGAGCGCGGCCAGTACCGGCGGAAAGTCGATCTCACCGGTGCCGAACTCCAGGTGCTCGTGCACCCCCCGCCGCATGTCGTCGATCTGAACGCCCGCCAGTCGCGGGCCGGCCCGCCGCACGCAGTCGGCGACCGGCTGCGGTTCCAGGCACCGGCAGTGCCCGATGTCCAGCATGATCCCGAAGCGGTCCGGGTCGCCGAGCAGCCGCGCGAGATGCTCGTAGCGGTCGAGGGTGTTGACGAACATGCCGGGCTCGGGCTCGAACGCGAGGATCACGTCCCTCGCGTCGGCCTCCCGCACCACCTCGGCGCAGCCGCGGACGAGCCGGTCCCAGAGAATCCGGTCCGGCGCCGAATCGGCCGCGGTGCCGCTCCAGAACGAGACGGCCTGAGCGCCGAGGTCGGCGGCGATGCGTACCGCCCGCACCAGCAGGTCGACCCGCGGCTCGGAGACCTCGGACACCAGCGTGGGCTGGTGCTTGTGCCACGGATCGAGCAGATAGCGGGCCCCCGTCTCGATCACCACGGACAGACCGAGGGTTCCCAGCCGCGACGCGACCTTGTCGACCGTCCTGGCGAGGCCGGTCGCGAACGGGTCGAGGTGCCGGACGTCGAGGGTCAGCGCGACGCCGTCGTACCCGAGGCCCGCGATGACGGCGAGCGCGTCGTCCAGCCGGTGGTCGGCGAACCCGTTGGTGCCATAGCCGAAACGCAGGGTCATGTGGCGGAGACCTTCCGAGTGAGCCGCCGGGCCAGGGGATGAGCCGCAGCGAGGGCCAGCGCGGTGACGGGCCGCCCTCTCGCGGCGGTGAGCGAGGCCTGCAGCGGGATCAGGCCGAGGATGCCGGCGCCGACGGCGTGGCGAACGCGCTCGGCGCTCGGCCGCCGGGCCGCCGCCAGCTGCGCGCCGCCGACCGAGACGACATATCGGCCGAGCAGCCCCGCCGCCGCCCCCGCGCCGCCGCCGCGGCGTCCGGCGACGATCTGTGCGACGACGACGGGCACGGCCAGCCCGCCGACCGCGGCCGCCCCCTTCACCTGACGCGAGGTGCCGCCGCCGACCTCGCTGCGGCTGAGCAGGGTGACCGCGTACGTGTGGGTGCCGACGGCGAGGGCGGCCGGCAGCGCGGAGCCCGGCCGGCCGGTGCTCGCGCCGAGCATGACGTCGAGCCCGCGGCACGTCGCCATGGCGGCCGGCCCGGTCGGTGTCGCCTTCAGCACCAGGTCATAGCCCCATATCGCGGCGGCCAGCGGCACCGCGAAGGCCAGGGCCCGCCGCCCGCCGCCCGCGGCGGCCAGCGTGAGCCCGGCCCCGGTCAGCCCCGAAGCGACGGCCAATGCGGTCGCCGGCCGCACCCGTCCGGACGGAATCGGGCGTTCCGGCCGTTCGACGGCGTCGACGTCCCGGTCGGCGAAGTCGTTGAGCGCCATGCCGGCCCAGTACAGGCAGACGGCCGAGCCGGCGAGCACGGCGGTCCGGGGACTGTGCGGTACGCCGGCCGCCGCCGCTCCGCAGAGGATGTCGCCGGGCACCGACAGCGCGGCCGGGGCACGCACCAACTCGAGCAGATCCTCGACCGGGTTGGACCGCCTCGGCCCGCTCGGCTCGCTCGGTCCGCTCGGTCCGCTCGGCTCGCTCGGTCCGCTCGGTCCGCTCGGTCCCCTCGGTCCGCTCGGGCGCTCCACTGCCTGGTCGCCGCCGCGCGCGTCGCTCATGTGCAGCCCTGGGCGACGAAGGAGCGGAGCATGTCGTACTGCGCCGCCAGGTCATGGACCGAGGTGCCGATCGGATCCTTGAAGAAGTACGCCAACTCCGGGAGCGGCCCCGCCCGCCCGGCGGCGTGCGCAGCCGCGACGAGCCTCGCCAGGTCGAGGACCAGCGGCGCCGCGAGCGCCGAGTCGTAGCCCTGCCAGGTGAACTGCAGGGTCATGCGGGCGCCGAGGAAACCCTGGAAGGTCACGTGATCCCAGGCGGTCTTCTGCTCGCCGAGGTCGGCCACGTAGTCGATGTGCAGAGGACCCTCGACGGGATAACCGAGCGTCTCGTCGACCAGCCGGCGCTTCGACTCGAGCTTGCTCGCGGCCGTCTGCGGGTCGGCGAGGTTGGCGCCGTCGCCGCCGCCGAGCAGGTTGGTCCCCGACCAGGAGCCCACGTGCAGATGCCGGCCGGCGAACATGGGGGCGAGCACCGCCTTGAGCAGGGTCTCGCCGGTCTTGCCGTCACTGCCGGCGTACGGCACCGCGCGTTCCCTCGCGAGCTCGGCGAGTGCGGGCAGCCGCGCGCCGATCGACGGTGTGAAGTCGACATGGCCGCAGCCCGCGTCGAAGGCCGCGTAGGCGTAGCAGGCGCTCGCGGGCAGCACCATCGTGCCGAGGCCGATGGCGCGGGTGAGGTCGGCGAGGGTCGCGTGCTCGGGCCGAGCGGGCGTGGGCGGCTCGGTGGAGGCGACGTTCACCACGACCACCCGGTCGAGCCCGTGCCGGTCACGGAAGGCGGCGATGTCGGCGGAGATCCGTCGCAGGGTCTCGGCGGGGCTGCGGGTCCGGCCGTCGGCGCCGCCGGTGGTGATGTCGGCGTCGACCGCGGCAAGCTCGCCGTGCAGGCGGGCTGGGAGCCCGGCCGGGATCACGCCGGCCTGGGCGAGTTGCTGTGCCCGCTTGGTCAGCGGGACTCCGGAGAGATCGTGGCCACCGAAGACGAGGTCGGCGAGGCCGGGCAGCAGGTCGAATGCGGGGAATCCGGGGGCCTCCGAGACCAGGCCGACGCGGTCGGCCAGTCCCGCGCGTATCGCTAAGGCCCCGGTGATGGCCGTGCTCGCCACCGACCCACGGGCACCGGCCAACCACACCCCAGTACGCCCCATCGCGGCAACTCCCCTCACTGGATGAGGTCCCGGCGCCCTTAGAATCCGCTCGAAATGAGACTTTGTCTAGATAAGGATAGAAGTTTGTTCAATTCTGCTAAAACTCTTTCCACACTTCGCGAAAGTGACTACGTTCCGAGAACAAACACTGACCGGCATCGAACTCGTATATCAAGACGTGATCTGACACGGAGGGCACGCGGATGGCAGTGCGTCCGGAGAACGCGCACCATGCGCGCCTGCTGCGGGTGTTGCGGGAGGGCCCATGCTCGCGCGCCGAACTCGGCGAGGCGGTCGACCTCTCCCGGTCGACACTGTCCAGCGAGGTCAACCGTCTGATCGATCTCGGGCTGGTCGAGGCCGACGGTCTCGCCCCCTCGCGCGGCGGCCGCCGCTCGGGCATCGTCAGGCTCGCCTCCCGCCTGCGCTTCGTCGGCATCGACATCGGGGCGACCTCCATCGACGTCGCGGTCACCGGCGGGGACCTGGAGATCCTCGGCTCCGTGGCGGAGCCGTTCGACGTGCGCGAAGGGCCCGCCGTGGTGCTCGCCAAGGCGATGGCGCTGCTCGACGAGCTGCGCGACCGCGGTCTCGCGCCGGAGATCCACGGGGTGGGCATCGGAGTGCCCGGCCCGGTGAGCTTCCGCGCCGGCGTCCCGGTGATGCCGCCGATCATGCCGGGTTGGGACCGGTACCCGGTCCGCGAGGAACTCGGTCACAAGCTCGGGTGCCCGGTGATGCTCGACAACGACGTCAACGTCATGGCGCTCGGCGAGCTGCATTCCGGGCCGGCCAGGTCGGTGGCCGACTTCCTGCTGCTCAAGCTGGGCACGGGCATCGGCTGCGGCATCGTCGTGGACGGCAGGATCTATCGCGGCGCGTCGGGCAGCGCGGGCGACATCGGGCACATCCGGGTCGACGACTCCGGGCCGCGGTGTTCCTGTGGCAACACGGGGTGCCTGGAGGCCTACTTCGGCGGCGGCGCGCTGGCCCGTGACGCTGAGGCGGCCGCGCGGGCGGGCCGGTCGCCCTATCTCGCCGAGCGGCTCGCCGAGAACGGGGTCGTCACCGCCGCTGACGTCACCGCGGGCACGGCGGCGGGTGACCCGACGAGCACCATGCTCATCCGCGAGGGTGGTCGCCGGGTCGGTCACGTACTGGCCGGCCTGGTCAGTTTCTTCAACCCGGGCCTGGTCATCATCGCCGGCGGCGTCGCGCAGATGGGTCATACGCTGCTCTCGGAGATCCGCAGCGTCGTCTACCGCCGCTCTCTGCCGCTGGCCACCGGCAACATGCCCATCGTGCTGTCCGAGCTGGGCGGCACGGCGGGCGTCATCGGGGCCGCTCGGCTCAGCAGTGACCAGGTCTTCTCCGGCGAGTAGCGGTGGGGCGAAGCGCGCCGGTCGCGGAGCGCGTGGGCGGGTCCGGGCCCGATCTTTGTCCTTGAGCAGAGCGAAGATCGACGGAACCCGGGGAAAGGTATTCTCATCTCCAGCGAAAGTGGATACCTTCACGCTAGAGGGGGCGGTGTGATGCGGATGACGTCTCGGCCGGAGAACAGGCACCAGGCGCGGCTGCTGGGCCTGCTCCGCGATGACGGCCCGCGGTCGCGCGCCGAACTCGGCGACGTGGTGCGGCTGTCGCGGTCCAAACTGGCCGTCGAGCTGGACCGGCTGATCGAACTGGGGATGATCGAGCCAGCCGGCCTGGCCGCCTCGCGGGGCGGCCGTCGTTCGGGCATCGTCCGGCTCTCCTCGCGCCTGCGGTTCGTGGGGCTCGACATCGGGGCCACCTCGATCGACGTGGCCGTCACCAACGGAGAGATGGAGATCCTCGGCCATCTCGCCGAGCCCTGCGACGTACGGCAGGGGCCGAACGTCGTCCTGGAGCGGGCACTGGATCTGTTCGCCAAGCTCCGCGACCAAGGCCTCGCGCCGAACATCCACGGGCTTGGCGTCGGCGTGCCCGGACCGGTCAGCTTCCTCGAAGGCAGGCCGGTCGTGCCGCCCATCATGCCGGGCTGGGACCGGTTCCCGGTGCGCGAGATCATCAGCCAGGAACTGGGCTGCCCGGTGCTCGTCGACAATGACGTCAACATCATGGCCCTGGGCGAGCTGCACGCCGGGCTGGCGAAGTCGGTCGACGACTTCCTTCTCGTCAAGATAGGCACCGGGATCGGCTGCGGCATCGTCGTCGGTTCGGCCATCTACCGCGGGGTGTCCGGTTCCGCCGGTGACATCGGGCACATCCGGGTCGACGACAGCGGACCCACGTGCGCCTGCGGCAATCCCGGCTGTCTGGAGGCCTTCTTCGGCGGCGCCGCCCTCGCCAGGGACGCGCTCGTCGCCGCGCGCGCCGGTGACTCGGCCTTTCTCGCCGAGCGGCTCGCCCAGGCGGGGGAGCTCACGGCGGCCGATGTGGCAGAGGCCGCCCAGGCCGGCGACCCGGTGGCCGTCGAGATGATCCGCGAGGGCGGACGGCGGGTCGGCCAGGTGCTCGCCGGGCTGGTCAGCTTCTTCAACCCCGGCCTCGTCATCATCGCGGGCGAGGTGGCCGGGGGACTCGGGCACACCCTGCTCGCCGAGATCCGCAGCGTCGTCTACCGCCGTTCGGCTCCGCTCGCGACGGGCAATCTGCCGATCGTGCTGTCCGAACTGGGGGACACCGCCGGGGTGATCGGGGCGACCCGGCTCATCAGCGATCAGGTCTTCTCCGCCGCCTGAAATGGGCGGCGAATCAACCGCGTGGAGGTAAGAATGCCCCGACCGATCACCCTGTTCACCGGACAGTGGGCCGATCTCCCCTTCGAGGAGGTCTGCCGGCTCGCCTCGGAATGGGGGTACGACGGCCTGGAGATCGCCTGCTGGGGTGATCACTTCGAGGTCGACAAGGCGCTGGCCGACGACTCCTACGTGCCGCGCAAGCTCGAGACGCTGGAGAAGCACAACCTCAAGGTCTGGACGATCTCGAACCATCTGGTCGGGCAGGCGGTCTGCGACAACCCGATCGACGAGCGGCACCAGGGGATCCTGCCGGCCCGGATCTGGGGCGACGGTTCCCCGGAGGGCGTTCGGCAGCGGGCCGCGGAGGAGATCAAGGACACCGCGCGCGCGGCGGCCCGCCTCGGGGTGAACACCGTCGTCGGGTTCACCGGCTCGTCGATCTGGCACACCGTCGCGATGTTCCCGCCGGTGCCCGAGTCGATGATCGAGCGCGGTTATCAGGACTTCGCCGACCGGTGGAACCCGATCCTGGACGTGTTCGACGCGGAGGGCGTGCGGTTCGCACACGAGGTGCACCCCAGCGAGATCGCCTACGATTACTGGACGACCGTACGGACGCTCGAGGCGATCGGGCACCGCCCCGCCTTCGGGCTCAACTGGGACCCGTCGCACTTCGTGTGGCAGGACCTGGACCCGGTGAACTTCCTGTTCGACTTCAGTGACCGGATCTACCACGTCGACTGCAAGGACGCCAAGGTGCGCACCGGCAACGGCCGGCGCGGCAGGATGTCGTCGCACCTGCCCTGGGCCGACCTGCGGCGCGGCTGGGACTTCATCTCCACCGGGCACGGCGACGTGCCCTGGGAGGACTCCTTCCGCGCGCTCAACGCGATCGGCTACGACGGCCCGATCTCGATCGAGTGGGAGGACGCGGGCATGGATCGCCTGCTCGGCGCCCCCGAGGCCCTGTCCTTCGTACGGAAGCTGGTCGCCATCGAGCCGCCGGCGGTCGCCTTCGACGCGGCCTTCTCCTCGGACTGACGTGACCAGCGCGCTCGCGGGCCTGATCCTGGCCCGCGAGCCGTCCGCGCGGTGTCGTCCGCGTCGGGTCTTCCGGAGCGTGTCGTCTCGAGCGTGCGGGCCTTGTATGCCGAGTAACGCGACCGCGTACCGCCAGGGCACGATGTCGCCTCAGTGAGTGCGGTCGACCAGGAACCTGGCGAGCGCGGCCAGCTCGCCGGCCGCCGTACGGTCGAGCTCCGGGATGTCGAGAAGGCGCAGGGCCTCGTGGACGTGCAGTTCGGCCTGCTCGCGGGTGTAGGCCAGGCCGCCGAGCTCCCGGATCAGTCCGGCCGCCCGCCGCAGCGTCACGTCGTCGGTACGCGAGCCGAGCAACGCGGCGAGGCCTGAGGTGCCGTCGCGGTCGTGGGCGAGTGCGGCGACGACGGGGAGGGTCTTCTTGCCGGACCGCAGATCGCTGAAGACCGGCTTGCCGGTTACTTCGGGGTCGCCCCAGATGCCGAGCAGATCGTCGACGGCCTGGAACGCCAGCCCGAGATGCCGGCCGAGCTTCGACATCGCGGCGGTGGCCGAGGCGGAGCCGCCACCGAGTAGAGCCCCGAGGGCCCCCGCGCAGGCGAGGAGCGCGCCGGTCTTGCCACCGGCCATCGCCATGTACTCCTTGACGGTGACCGCGTCCGGGCCGGTCCACGGGCGCACTTCGAAGGCCACGTCCTCGGCCTGGCCCTGGACCAGTTCGGCCAGGGTGGCGGAAAGCCGCCGGAGGGCCGCCGAGGCCTGCGGGGTGCCGGCCTGCGCCAGGGTGTCCATCGCCAGCGCGAGCAGCGTGTCGCCGGTGAGGACGGAGGGCCCGACTCCGTAGGCCTTCCACACCGTGTCACGATGCCTGCGGCGTTCGTCGCCGTCCATGATGTCGTCGTGCACGAGTGAGAACGTGTGGAGGAGTTCGACCGCCACCGCGCCGTCGATGGCGGCCTCGGGACGCGCGCCCACGGCTCGCGCGGAAAGCAGCACGATCGCCGGGCGCAGGCCCTTCCCGCTCGGGGTGACCCGGGAGGTGCCGTCGACCTCGCGCAGGCCGAGCGCGTAGCCCGCCATTCCGCCGATGTGCGGATGCAATTGTTGGACGGCCTTCCGCAACGCCGGTGCCACCAATCCGCGAGTACGTGTCAGAATCTCCGTCACGTCACGCCCGGTGGTCAGCGGCTGAGGAATCTCAGACGGCATCGCGGGATCTTCCTACTGGCGTGGTCGGCGCTGAACAGCTGCCAGAGATCCTTTTCCCGTCCGGGTAATCGTCTGAAACCTATATCTGTACGGTTTCGCGCCATATTCGCACCGCGATTGGATTGCCACGCTCGGTAATCGCCTGGCCATGGGTGATGTCGCCGGCTCGCTGTGCGATGGTCGCAGCTCACAGTAGGTGATCGACATCACGTCAGGATAGATGAAAATCGGACCATCTCTGATCTTGTAGCGCGAAGTCGGGGATGTGATACTTCGCGTAAGCAAGCAACGACAGAGATACCTCTATGGTGGAAACCAACCTCAGTGGTGGAGGGTGCTCGAACTGGGCCTGTGAAACTGGTTTGAACGTCTGTGGGAGCGGTTCGCTCCAGGTCTTCCATTATCAAAACCGTCTTCGATCAATCCGCTGAGATCGTCGCGTGCGCTTGCGCCTGCGTTAGTCATCGGCATGCGCAACCTAAGTAGGGCGAAATGCAAAGTGAATGACGCTGCGTTCCCGTTGGCGCTCACTCCCACCGTTTCCGGGCGGGCAGTTCGACGCGGGACTCTTCAGCGCCGTGGCCCTCGCCAGTGCCTTCGGATCCCCCTCGATAAGGCGTTTCTCCGCCGTCCGTGGAACTCAATGGTGACGCGGGCCTGTCGACGAAGGAGTCGGTCAGTGATGTCCACCACCAATGACGCGAGCTCAGCCCGTAAGGCGAGAGCCTTTCCCGCTCGCCGCACACTACCGATGCTCGTGCGGGACCCGTTGAACGCGCTGGAGGAGATCGGCAGGCGGTCCGGCGGTGAAGTCGTGCGGCTCAGCATGGGGATCTTCCGTCCGTATCTGGTGACCCATCCCCACCACGTGCAGCACATCCTGCGCGACAACGTCGACAACTACCGGCGCGAAGGGATGATGTGGAAGCCGCTCAGCCGGCTCATCGGCGAGCCCTCTGACGCCGACCCCTCATGGCCCCTCAAGCGCACGGCGTACCAGGCTCTGTTGACGGCGAAGAGCGTGGAGCGGTTCACCGCCGAGATGATCGCGGCGATCGAGGAGGCGGTCGACCAACTCGACCAGCGCGGCAGGGCCGGCCGCCCGCTCGACGCTGGCGCCGAGATCACCCGCATCGTGTGGCGCGCCATCACCCGCGTCTTCTTCGGCGGGAGAATATCCATCTCGGAAGCGGAAGAACTCGGGCGCGCGCTTGCGACTGCCACCACCGCGTCCTTCCGCCCCCGCATGCTGCTCCCCTTCGTCCCTCTCTCGGTGCCGATCCCGGGGGACCGGGCCTTCCAGCGCGCCGTCGAAGACGTCGACGAGATCGTGCTGCCGGTCGTCCGTGCGGCCCATTCCCGGCCCACCGACGACGGTGACATCGTGTCGATGCTGGCCCGGGCGCGCGACGAGAACGGCGACAGGCTGAGCGTCGGGCAGATTCGCGACGGGGTCAACTCGCTCTTGGTGGCGGCGACGGAGAGTACGGTCCAGGCGCTCACGTTGCTATGGCCGGTGCTCGACTCTCATCCAGAGGTGGCGGCCAGGCTTCAGGCGGAGATCGACCGCGTTGTGGGGACCGATCGACCTGCCGAGTCGCACCTGGCGGACTTGAAGTACACCAAGATGATGCTCGAAGAACTCGTACGCGTTTATCCGCCGGGATGGATCATTCCGCGAACCGTCGCGGCGGATGACGTCATCGGCGGCGTCCGGGTCAAGAGCGGTGACACCCTCATCTTCAGTCCCTACCTAACTCACCGGCTCGAGGACGTCTGGGAACGACCGCAAGTCTTCGACCCGGAACGTTTCTCGCCAGACCGGTCACGCGACCGCTTCGCCTACGTGGCGTTCGGTGGCGGTCCGAACCAGTGCATGGGACGGCTGTTCTTCACCGTCGAGGCGCAACTCATCATCGCTTTTCTGCTCAGCAGGTTCCGGCCCGTGCTGCACGGCTCATCCCGGACGGAGTTGCATGCCGGCCTGTCGCTGAGACCTCGTGGCCGGGTCGAGATCACCCTGTGGCCGCTGGAGCGGTCCACGACCTTTCCGGAGCGGTAGTGGCAGAACGCGATGTGGCCATCGGTGAGCTGGTGCAGGCTGCCGAGAGCGGCAGGATCTGTGCCGTGGCCGGCGAAGCCCAAAGAGAGATGCGGAAGTGGGCGGCCGAGTACGGCGGTGCGTTCTCCGCAGAACCATTCGATCCCACGCTCTTCAATACGATCTGTTTGTGCACGGCCTTCAGCGCGCCCTGGCTCACCAGTGCAGAGCTTCGCATGGCGAATCGGTTGGGCCTGTGGAGTTTCGGAATCGACTGGGTGATCGACTATGTCGCGACGTCACGGGCCGAGATAGAGAACATCGTTCGGTGCTGTCTGGCCGTGGCGGACGGAGCGGAACCGGCGCCTGATGACGATCTCATGCGGTTTCTCGCGGATATCCGAGATGAGCTGGCGTCCTGCACCGCTTTCCCCGCGCTGCGGCATGTCTGGCGGGAGGAGTTCCAGCGATTCCTGCACGGCATGGCGCGCGAGTGGGATTGGAAGAAGGCTCGTGCGAACGGAGTGACGGATCGGCCGACGTTCGAGGAATATCTCGAGAATGCAGATAACCTTGGCTTTTCTTTTGTGTTCACGTCGCATTGGATCTATACCCTGCGATCCGGGGTGCCCACGGACGTCGACGCCGTTGTCATGACGAGCCGGCAGACCCAGCGAATAATGCGCCTGATCAACGATCTGGGTACCTACGAAAGAGACCTGACCTGGGGTGACCTCAACGGGCTCATGCTCGGCGTCGGACGCGAGGAGGTGCGCCGGCACATCGCCGTGCTCGCCGACGAACACGCGCGAGCGATCGGCACGCTACGCGAGCACCAGCCTCGACTGGCCCGGTACCTGGATCGGCAGATGAACTTCTGTGCGGGCTTCTGGGAGGTCACCGAGTTCTGGGGCGCGCTGTGAGCGTCGACCGGGTGGCGTGTGTGCCCGCCGACGAACGAGGGACGGCCGGATACGCGGGCACGGCGCGGGACGCGGACGATCTGATCGCCGGACTGACGGCGGAGCCGTGGGGCCAGGTTTCCCCGTCCGTCTACGAGACCGGGCGGCTGGTCACACTGACCCCTTGGCTTGCCGGGCATGTACGGCGGGTGGAGTACCTGGTGGCCACTCAGCGACCGGACGGCGCCTGGGGCGGCCCGGACGGCTACGCGCTCGTTCCGACTCTGAGCGCGACCGAGGCGATCCTCACGACTCTGCGGTGCGGGACTTCAGACGTCGTCATGGGAGCCCACCACGCCGAACTGACCGGAGCGGCCGTCCGAGGTATCCGCGTCCTGCGGCAGCGGCTCGGCGAAGCCCGCGTGTCCACACTTCCTGACATGCCGGCCATCGAGCTCATCGTGCCCTCCTTGGTGGCTTCGGTCAACCGGCACCTGGACTCGCTCGGTGATACACCGGTTTCCGGCCTCGAAGGCTTGCATGGGACCGGTCGCCTGCGTCTTCCGGCGGGGATGCGAGAGGCGCCGCTCGCGGCGATCCGGGCGAGGCTCGGTTCTGGAGCGACCGTCCCCCAGAAGCTGATGCACGCGATCGAGGTCGTCGGCGGGGACGCGCGACGCGTTCGTACGATACGTCCAGAAGTGACCGGAACGGTCGGTGCCTCGCCGGCGGCCACCGCGGCGTGGCTGGGTGAGGCACCGCCCGCATCGGACGATCCCGCGCGGCGATACCTCGAGGCGGTGGTGGGCCGGTACGGAGGCCCAGTGCCGTGTGGCATTCCGATCACCGTGTTCGAACGGGCATGGGTCATCGGGTGGCTGGTGCGTGGCGGAGGCCGTCCGTCCGTCCCGGCCGAACTGGTGGAAAGTCTCGCCGCCGCGATCGAACCCGTGGGCGCGTCGGCGGCGGCGGGGCTCCCGCCGGACGCCGACACGACGGCGGGTGCTCTCTATGCGCTCTCGCTGCTGGGCGTCCCGAGGAAGCCGGACGTGCTGTGGGCGTACGAGACGGATACGCATTTCTGTACGTGGCACGGGGAGGATGGCCTGTCGGTCAGCACCAACGCTCATGTGCTCGAGGCCTTCGGCCAGTCTCTCTCAACCGGCGCCGGCCGCCTCGGTTCCGCCTCCCGCTACGCGGCGACGGTGGCGAAGGTGGCGTCCTGGCTACGTGAGATGCAGGAGAGCGACGGAAGCTGGCTGGATCGATGGCATGCCTCGCCCTACTACGCGACGGCCTGCTGCGCTCTGGCCCTCGACCACTTCGATCGGGCGAGATCCGAACTGGCGGTACGTCAGGCCGTACGCTGGGTGCTCGCCACACAGCGCACCGACGGATCATGGGGGCGGTGGGTGGGCACCGCAGAGGAGACGGCCTACGCCATGCACGTCCTGCTGCTCGCCCGCGTCGCGCGGGACGAGGCGTGGAAGACCGCCGTGGCACGTGGCCGCGCGGTTCTGCTACGTCCTGCAGGGAAATCGGAGGATCCGCCGCTCTGGCACGACAAGGACCTTTATCTGCCCACCGCCATCGTCCGAGCGGCCGTCATAGCCGCGCTGCACCTCGCCGCAGAGGTGCCGGAGATGCGGGTGCAGGACTCTGAGTCCCCCTAATTTGGTGCCTTAAACAGCATCAAATAGGACATACATAGTGTCTAACGTAAAAAAGTCACTTGAGCGGATTTTGGGACGTTGCTAACGTACAGTGCGGTGTGAAGCTGCGATCGGTTGTCATGCTGCGTCATAGCGCCGGTGCTTAGCGGCTGCTGCACACCTTGAAGCGGGATATCGCGTCCCTCTGGATTCGTTAGAGCAGGTGTAATGCGCTTCCGCAACTCCCGTCTTCGGACCAAGATCGCGGCTATGCTGGCGTCACTTTTCGCGCTGTGGGCGTTCGCGGCGTGGGTCACCCTACACGAGGGTTTGAACCTGCTCTGGGTCGGCACGATCGACAGCAAAGTGACCCGCCCCGGCGTCACATTGGTCACCGAACTGCAGAAGGAACGCCGGCTCTCGCTCATCTACTTGGGGAGTCGCGGCCGTCAACGTGGGGGCGACCTGGCCGCGCAGCGATCCAATACCGATAAGGTGCTCGCCGAGTTCCGGAAATCCGCGAGCGGCGGAGACGTTTCAACGGCGGCCGACTCGGTGCTCGAACAGCGAATTCAGGATGCGTTGGGCCGGCTGGGCGGGCTGGCCCCCGGCCGTCAGGCGATTGACGCCGCGCGGGTCGACCGTGCTCAGGGCTCCCGAACCTTTGACGACATCATCGACGCGGTCTTTCGGATCTACAACTCCACTACCGGCCTGAGCGACGAGGGGATCGCCAAGGACACCCGTACCCTCATCAGGCTGACCCGGGCGAAGGAGCTCCTGTCCCGGGAGGACGCGCTCCTTGCGGGTGTGCTGGCACGCGGACGCTTCCTCAGTGGCGAGCATCCGGAGTTCGTCCAGCTCATCGGGGCACAGCGGCTCATGCACGCCGAAGCCGTGGCCGAGTTGCCGGTAACGGGTCGCGCCAGGTACGAGCAGGTGGCCAGGAGTGAGGCCTTCACCCGCTTCCGCGCATTTGAAGACCGGGTGATGGAGAGTGGACGTGCCGGCGCGCGTCCGCCCTTCAGCGCCGCGCAGTGGCAGGCCGCAGTCGAGCCCGTCCAGACCCAGCTCGAGAAGGTGGTGTTGGCGGGCGGTGACGACATTGTGAAGCGGGCCACCCCCGGTGCCGTCTGGGTCATCATACGTTTGTTCCTGGCGGGTGGTCTGGGGCTCGTGGCCGTGATCGCGTCAATCGTGGTCTCTATCGCAACGGCTCGTGCTCTCGTCCGCCAGCTGGAGAAACTTCGCGACGCCGCCCGGGAACTCTCCGAGAGCAGGCTGCCGGGCGTGGTGGAGCGGCTGGGCCGCGGCGAGGACGTCGACGTCGCCGCCGAGGCGCCCGCGCTGGAGTTCGGCGCCGATGAGGTGGGCCAGGTCGGCCAGGCGTTCAACGCGGTGCAGCAGACCGCCATCAAGGTCGCGGTGGAGCAGGCGGAACTGCGGCGCGGCATTCGCGACATCCTCCTCAGCCTGGCCCGGCGTTCGCAGACCCTCGTGCGCAGGCAGCTCAGCCTTCTCGACGTGATGGAGCGACGCGAGCTCGACCCCACCGAACTCGAGGATCTGTTCCGGGTCGACCACCTGGCCACCCGGATGCGGCGCAACGCCGAGAACCTCATCGTGCTCTCCGGGGCGACGCCCGCACGTGGCTGGCGGCGGTCGGTGCCGATGGTCGACGTGCTGCGTGCCGCCGTCGCCGAGGTCGAGGACTACGCGCGCGTCAACGTGCTGCCCGTCGGCGGGGTGACGCTCGCTGGACGGGCCGTCGGTGACGTCACCCACCTGCTGGCCGAACTCATCGAGAACGCGGTCTCGTTCTCGCCCTCCTACACGGTGGTGCAGGTGGGCGGTCACATGGCGGCGAGCGGCTACGCGGTCGAGATCGAGGACCGCGGCCTGGGCATGAGCGAAGAGGCGCTGCAGGCCGCCAACGAGCAGATCGTCAGCTCGCCGGAGTTCAACCTGTCGAGCACGGCCCGGCTGGGTTTGTACGTCGTGAGCCGGCTCGCCGACCGCTACGGGATCCGGGTGTCGCTCAAGCGCTCGGCCTATGGCGGCACCACGGCCATCGTCTTGATCCCGCGAGAGTTCGTCATCGCGGAAGGAGAGATCGACCCGCTGTTCGAGGAGACCTCCGGACCGGCCACCGAGGGCGAGTCCGGCGCGGTGCGCGAAGACCGTGCCGAGGCAATGCGGATGGTCGGCGTCGGCACGTCGGCCGGTGCGGGCGACGCGGGAGCGCACCGCGCCGCATCCATCGGGGGCCGAGGTACGGCGACCACGCTGGACCCCGGGCCGGTGGTCGTCGACCCGAGCGACCAGGGGGCGTTCTCGCGATGGGCCGACGACTCGTCGACGATCGTCTCCGCGGACATGGGCGACCGGGCCGACGCCGCAGGCCTTCCGCACGACCATGGCCGCCCAGAAGCGCTCAGGGAACCGGACGGCCGCGAGCGCCCGGGAGCGGCCGAAGGGCTGGCGGAGCCGGAGCAGGCCGAGAAGCCGGACAAGCCCGAGGCCGCCGAAGCAAAGCTGGCCGAGACGGCCTATACCCCCTCCGGCCTGCCATTCCGTGTGCCCCAGGCGAGCCTCGCCCCGCCGTTGCGCAGCGACGAGCCGCGTACGGCCGCGGAGCAACGCGACGACGAGGACGTGCCCCGGTCACCGGAGGAGGTGCGCAAGGTCATGGGCGCCTATCAGGCGGGCACCCGCCGTGGACGGTCTGACGCGGCTCGATCGGCATCCGGCGGGCCGCATCCCGAGACTCCACCGGACGCGCTCGATGGTGAATGAAGGCGAAGACGAGGCCGGACCGCAGGGCGGCCCGGCGACGAGCCCTGATCAACGCGTGACGAGCCGGGCCGCAGCAGGGTGACGACGCAGCGGCCGCTTGCAGAAAGAGGACAACGAGTGGTGCACAGAACCGGTTCTTCGACCGACCTGGCCTGGTTGCTCGACGACCTGATCGGCCGAGTGGAGGAGGCCGAGCATGCGGTCGTCCTCTCCGCGGACGGCCTGCTCATGGCCTCCTCGCAGGGGCTCGACCTAGACGACGCCGAGCATCTGTCCGCCGTGGCGTCGGGGGTGCAGAGCCTCGCCAAGGGCGCCAGCGAGCGTTTCAGGTCCGGGCCCGTGCGCCAGACCGTCATCGAGATGCGGTCGGCGTTCCTCTTCGTCACCGTCGCCGGCGAGGGCGCCTGCCTGGCGGTCATGGGCTCGGAGAAGTCCGACGTCGGCTTGATCGCCTACGAGATGGCCATGCTCGTGGCCAGGGTCGGGGAGTTCCTCAGCTCGCCGAGCCGATCGGCGGCGGCCGCTCAAAGAGGCTTCCCCTCCAAGAAGTAGGCGAGATCATGCGCTCTCCCGAAGAATCCGCCGACGAACGGTGGCTCGACGAGCACGCCGGCCCGCTTGTGCGGCCCTACGTGATGACACGCGGCCGGATCCTGCCGATCCGGGGAAGGTTCGACCTCATCTCACTGATCGTCACCGTCCAGCCGGTGCCGATGAGCGAACTGGGGTTCGGTCCCGAGCACCTGGCCATCGTCGACCTGTGCCGTGACCTGCTCTCGGTGGCCGAGATCGCCGGACGACTCGATCTTCCGGTCGGCACCGTACGCGTCCTGCTGGGCGATCTACTGGACCGTGGCTTCATCGCGGTAGAGGAACCGCAACCCGAGGTGAACATGAGCGACGATGCGATGTACGAGGCGGTGCTCGATGGACTACGGGCTCTCTGAGCGCAAGGCGGCGCGGTCGCAGCCGCCGATCGCGATCAAGATCCTTATCGCGGGTGGTTTCGGCGCGGGCAAGACCACCCTGGTGGGCGCGGTCTCCGAGACCCAGCCGCTGCGGACCGAGGAGATCCTCACCGACCAGGGCGTGAGCGTCGATGACGTGTCAGGTGTCGAGGGCAAGAACACCACCACCGTCGCGATGGACTTCGGCCGCATCACCATCAAGGACCGGTTCGTCCTGTACCTGTTCGGCACGCCCGGGCAGGAGCGCTTCTGGTTCATGTGGAATGAGCTGGCGCTCGGCGCGCTCGGCGCCATCGTCCTCGCTGACGCGCGGCGCCTCGCGGACTGTTTCCCCTCGATCGACTACTTCGAGCGGCGCGGTACGCCGTTCATCGTCGCGGTGAACTGCTTCGAGGGCGCCCGGCAGTACGAGCTCGCGGAGGTCCGTCTCGCGCTCAACCTGGCACCGGAGATTCCGGTCGTGCTGTGCGACGCCCGCAGGCGCGAGTCCGGCAAGAAGATCCTCATCGCCCTGGTCGAGCACGCCAGGACGAAGAACACCGCGCTCCCCGAGAAAGTGTAGCCGACGACGGCGGGCCGACCCGAGCCCGCCTCCGTACCGGCGACGGGGAGCCGACCCCGCGCGGCCGATGGCTCGCATACCGGGCCAACCACATGCGGGGCGAACCGCCTGGCCGGCGCAGCCGGCGGTCCCGATACCGCGCCGGTCAGTCGGTCAGGACCTTCTCCAGCGCCTCGGCGTACCGCAGCGCGGTCAACTGGACCAGCGACGGGTGGGCGCCGAGCGGCTGGGCGGACTCGGCACCGGTCTCGGAGGCGAGTCCGAGCAGCTGGTCGGGGTCCGCCTCCGGGCCGATGAAGCAGGGGGCGATGGCGAGTCGGGTCGTGCCCGCGGCCTTGAGTCGCCTCGCCACCTCGCCCGCCGCCGGGACGTCGTCAAGAGAGACCGGCACCACGGGGACGGCCAGCCGGGACGCGAGCAGCACGCAGTTGATCTCGGTCTCCTGCACCGCTTCCTCACCGCCCGTGCTGGCGAGAAGGATGCCGTCGGCGGCGGTCACCATCGTCAGCAGCCGGACGCGGTCGGCACGGGCCAGTCCGGCCTCCGCGAGCCTGACGTGCAGGGCCTCGGCCACGAGCGGGTGCGGTCCGAGCGGCTCGGCCAGCACGATCGGCCGGTCGTCGGAGTCGACCGCGTCGACCGCGGCGCGCAACGCCGCGTCGACCTGGGCGTGCGGACCAGTCGTCTGCGGCACGACGACGGCGGCCGGCATGTCATCGGACAGATCGGGGTTCAGACCGGCCAGTACCGACTCGAGGTCGTCGAGGTGGGCGACGTGGATGGGGAGACCGGGGTGCGCGACTCTGGCGAAGTCCGCCAGTTCGGCGATCGCCAGCGTGCCGGGGACGCCCGACCGGCCTGGAGCGGCGAGTACGAGGGCGGGGGAGTCCGGCGGTATGGCGAACGCGCCCTCGCCGCGATGACGCCCGGAGCGACGAGACCGCCGCCGCCGTGCGGGAAGGGGGGTGGGGTGATCGCTGAAAGAAGTCACAGACGGAAGGCTAACTGTCCAAAACGGGCTTTTGGGCTGATTGGTGTCGATGTCGCCAACGGTGATCTACATAACGAACGAGATCATACTCCCTTCTGACTGCCATCACGACAGGCTCACGGACCGGCGTCGACGCAGCTCACCTGGCCTATTCACATGACGGCCCGGCGGGGTGCGGCGAAGCCCTCGAACCTCCATGCTCGCCGAGCCGGTATGGGATTTCCTGAAATCACAGGTTTTGGCATTATCGGTCCCCACAGTGCGCGCTATGGTGCCGGTGCGTGTTCATCCGGAGACGATGGGAGATCCGATGACAGCAGAGGCGACGCCGATCGGCGAAGGCGTATCGCGTCGTCGAGGCGACCTCTCGCCGGCGGGCGACCGGACCGATGGTCACGGCGTTCCGCGCAGCGCCGAGCCGCTCGTTTCCCTTGGCCTTCGATGTGCCGTGGCACACGCACTTCGTCCGGCTTCGCCAGGTTAGATTCCGCCACCACGAGGTGTCATGCGCTCCCGTATGCGGTCAATCCGATTCAAGGTATTCGCGCTCCTCCTGATCCCGACCATCTCCCTCATCGGTCTGTGGGCGTTCGCTGTGAGCCTCACGCTGACCGATGTGATCGAGAAGCAGCGGTACGACGCCGCGAGCCGGAAGTACGTCGAGGTCACGCAGGCCCTGGCGCTCAGCGTCGGTGGCGAGCGCCAGGCATCGGTGATATTCCTGAGCGCCGGTTCCTCCGCGCCCCGCCAGGACCTGGACGCGGGGCGCGCCAAGACCGACGCCGTGGTGCAGCGTTTCCGGCGGTTCGCGAAGGAGGAGCAGAGCGCTCGTGTCTACGCGCCATCCGTCCGGCGGGTGCTCAACGACTTCCTCGGCGCGCTGGACGGGCTGACGTCCACCCGTGCGGCGGTCGACGCTCGCGGCATGACCCGAGTCCAGGCGCTCAACGCCTACGACCTGGTGATCGACGGGTTGTGGGACTTCAGTGAGAGCTCGTCGGTCATCAGCGACACGGTTCTGTACCGGCGGGCCGATGCCATCCTCGCGGGCGCTCGGGCGATGGAGATGATCAGCCGGGAGAACTCGCTGATCGCCGGTGCCATGGTCACCGGCGGCCGGATGGACGCGGACGAGCACCGGTTCTTCGTGCAGACCGTCGCCAACCAGCGCCAGCTGTGGGCGAGGGAACGTCTCCTCCTGGACGACAAGACCCGCGCGGCGCTGGAGCGGCACCTTTCCAGCACGGCGTACGCCGACTTCAGGGCCATGGAAGACCGCATCGTCGAGCAGGCGAGAACCTCGGTCCCGGTGGACGCCGCCACCTGGCAGGGAACGGTCGCCCCCCTGCTCACGACTCTTAACGGTGCGCACGTCGAGTTCGCCAGGGGACTTGCCGCCGACGCCGACGATCTCGGCTGGGCCCTTCTGCTGCGGCTCGGCCTCGGCGGCGGCCTCGGTCTCCTCGCGGTTCTGATCTCGGTCGCGCTGTCGGTCCGCTTCGGTCGCCGGCTCACCAGGGAGATGCTCGGTCTGCGGGCGTCGGCCACCGAGCTGGCCGACGTCCGGCTGCCCGCGATGGTCGAACGGCTGGGGGGCAGCGACGACGTGGACGTCGACGCCGAGGTGCCCGAGCCCAAGGTCGGCAAGATCAGGGAGGTCTCCGACCTCGCCCGGTCGTTCGCCACGGTGCAGCGGACCGCCATCGAGGCGGCCGTCGGCCAGGCCGAGCTCCGCAAGGGCGTCAACCAGATCTTTCTCAACATCGCCCGGCGCAACCAGTCGCTGTTGCACCGGCAGCTGGCCATGCTCGACACGCTCGAGAGCCGCGCCGAGCCGGATGTGCTGGAGGACCTGTTCAAGCTCGACCACCTGACCACTCGCATGCGCCGGCACGCCGAAGGCCTCATCATCCTGTCGGGCGCCGCTCCCGGCCGTGGCTGGCGGGATCCGGTGCGCATCGTCGACGTGCTGCGGGGCGCGGTCGCGGAGGTCGAGGACTACGCCAGGGTGGCGGTTCTCACGACGTCGCAGGACGCCGTGGTCGGTACGGCGGTGGCGGACGTGATCCACCTCCTGGCGGAGCTGATGGAGAACGCCACGAGCTTCTCGCCTCCCAACACGGAGGTGCACGTGATGGCGGATCTGGTGGGCAACGGGCTCGCCGTGGAGATCGAGGACCGCGGGCTCGGAATCAACCCCACTATGCTGGACGAGATCAATCAGAAGCTGGCGAATCCGCCTGAGTTCGACCTGGCCGACACCGACCAGCTCGGGCTCTTCGTCGTCGGCCGCCTCGCCGAACGGCACGGGATCTCCGTCTCACTGCGCGGCTCACCGTACGGCGGGACGACCGCGATCGTCCTGCTGCCGCACAACATCGTGGTGTCGCAGCACGACCAGCCACTGCCACGCGATCGCGACGAGCTGCCGGCCGGCCCGGAGACGCCGGCCGACGTCCGCGTGCTGCGCAACACCGCGCGAATGCGCAAAGAGGGCGGAGAGCCGGAATCCCCCGCAGGCCCGGGCGGCCCGCGCGCCCGGGCTCGGGCGCGAGCCGTCGAGACGCCGCCGTCTTCTCGGCCGGATCCGGCGGGCGTCCCGGAGTATGCTGCCCAGCAGCCTCCCGCGGCTCCACGGGCGACCGAGAAGCCACCGCCCGACTCCGGTACGCCGGCCGACACGCATGCCGGACTGCCGCGGAGGGTCCGCCAGGAGAATCTCGCGCCCCAGTTGCGAGGTAAGCGCTCGCCGCAGTCGGTCGGCGGTGGCGGAGAGGCAGCACGTTCGCCCGAACAGACCGGTGCCGTGATCGCCTCCATGCAGGAGGGCTGGCGCCGCGGACGAGCTGAAGCGAAGAAAACGATGAGACCAGCCGATGGTGAGGGGCCGCAATGACACAGACCAACGTTACGAGCGAACTTAACTGGCTCCTCAATGAGCTGGTCGGCAGAGTCCACCACGTGCGGCAGGCGGTGGTGCTCTCCCGTGACGGCCTGGTCGTGGGCGCGTCGCAGGGCATGAGCCGCGAGGACGCCGAGCACCTGTCCGCTCTGGCCGCGGGCGTGCAGAGCCTGGCGCGCGGCGCCGGACGGCACTTCGTGGGCGGGGACGTCCGGCAGACCATCATCGAGATGGAGTCGGTGTTCCTCTTCGTCACGGCCGCGGGCCAGGGCACGTGTCTCGCATTGCTCAGCTCGTCGGACGCGGACGCGGGCCTCATCGCGTACGAGATGGCGACACTGGTGAAGCGCGTCGGCCTGCACTTGTCCGCCAGCCCACGATCAGCCGGCGAGCAATCCGCCGGAGCATGAGTCTCCGATGAGCTCGCCAAAGGACAGATGGCTCGACCGAGAGGCCGGGCCGGTCGTGCGTCCCTACGCCGTGACGCGCGGCAGGACACGTCCCCATGGCGACGGCTTCGATCTGTTGGCCGTCGTCACGGCGACCGGCCGAGCGCCGCTCGACATCCGTCGGCTCAGCCCTGAACACCTGCAGATCCTCCGGATCTGCAGGCTGCCGACCCCCGTCGTCGACGTGGCCTCCGATGTCGCCGTTCCCCTTGGTGTTGCTCGGGTGCTGCTCGGTGACCTGCGTGAAGAGGGGCTGATCACGCTGGTCGCCGCACCGCAGGCGGACACGGGCCCCGAAGAGGGCGTACTCAGGGAAGTGCTCAATGGACTCCGCGCACTCTGACACGACCGGCGGCGCCGACCAGCTGGTCACCACCAAGATCCTGGTCGCGGGCGGGTTCGGCGTGGGAAAGACCACGCTGATCGGTGCGATCAGCGAGATCAAGCCGTTGCAGACCGAAGAGACGCTGACCGACCGCGGTATCGGCGTCGACGACGTCGCGGGCGTCGAGAGCAAGACGACGACCACCGTGGCCATGGACTTCGGCCGGATCACCATCCACGACAAACTGGTGCTCTACCTGTTCGGGACTCCTGGTCAGGAGCGCTTCTGGTTCATGTGGGACGAGCTCGCATTCGGCGCGCTCGGCGCGATCGTGATGGCGGACACGCGCCGCCTGACGAACTGTTTCCCATCGGTCGATTATTTCGAGCATCGGGGCACTCCTTTCATCGTCGGCGTAAATTGTTTCGACGGTGCTGAGCGGCATAACCCGGATGACATCAGAATCGCCCTCGACCTCGATCCCGGGATCCCGGTGGTCCTTTTCGACGCGCGCGATCGGGAGTCGGTCAAGCAGGTTCTCATCACCGTCGTCGAACATGTGCTCGGAAGGGCGTCGGCCGAACGAGGCCGAGGTGATGTGCCTGCGCCCACGACGTGAGACGGAGGAGGCAGGATGGGGGAAATTGTCACTTTACGTCCATAGGGCGTCACGGGCGTAGTAAGGTTGAGCCCATAACCGAATACACCCGGGAGGCATCCCTGTCATGCCGACTTCCCCGCCGGTGTCCCGCCATCGGTCGATCGGAACGAAGCTTGTTTCTCTCCTCTTCCTGCCGCTTGTCGCTTTGCTTGCGCTGTGGCTGTTCTCTGCCGCCATAACCCTCGGTGCGGCGTTGCAGTTGACGCATGCCAAGACGCTCGACGAAAAACTTCTGCGCCCCACTCAGTCGCTCATCGAATCGATGCAGCGAGAAAGGCGTCTTTCCATCGCCTTCCTCGCCGGAGACGCCACCGTGACCCATGCGGCGTTCGGCGGCCCTCGCGCCCAGACCGACCGGGCGAGATCGGCCTTCCGGCGCTCGGTGGCCGACAGCGACCTCAGGGACGTCATCGAGGCCGACACGACGACGCGAGCCGATGGCCTCGTCTCCGGACTCGGTGCGATCGACGCCCTGCGCCGATCGATCGACAGCCGTACGGTCGATCGACAGCGGGTGCTCGACGAGTTCAGCGCCCTCGTCGACGGGGCGCTCGGGATGTACGCACGCGTCGACCCCAAGGACGGGCGGATCGCCAGGGACGGGCGCACGCTGACCACGTGGGGCATGGTGCAGGAGCTGCTGTCGCGTGAGGACGCGCTGCTCACCGGGGCGCTCACGGTCGGCCGCTACACGGCGGGCGAGCGCGAGCAGTTCGCCCGGCTGGTCGCGCAACAGCGCTACACCTTCGCCGCCAGCGAGCCCTATCTCCAGGCCGGCGACCTGTCCCGCTACAAGGCGTTCAACTCCTCTCCAGAGGTGATCCGGTTCCGTGCGCTAGAGGACCGGATGATCCACGAGGGGACGCGTCCTTCCCTGGACGCGCGGGCGTGGCATGCCGAGGCCGGACAGGTCACCACGAAACTGTGGGGGCTCGGGATGGCCGCGGTCGAGGATCTGACGAACCGGGCCGAGGGCTACGCCGTCGTGGTGCTACTCAGGCTCGGGCTGACCGGTGGCCTGGGGTTCATCGCGATCGTGGTCTCGCTCGTCGTCTCGTTCCGGGTGGGTCGCAGGCTGGTGCGCGAGTTCCGCGGTCTGGCCCGGGCGGTCAACCACTTCAGCGACAAGAGGCTGCCCGAGGTCGCCGAACGCGCGCGGCGGGGTGAGGACGTCGATCCGGACTTCGAGGCGCCCGACTTCTCCTTCGCCATCTCCGAGGCCGAGGAGCTCAACGACGCCTTCGTGAAATCGCGGAGGGCCGTGGTCGGAGCGACGGTGAACGAGGCCGCGGTGCACAGGGCGGTGAGCGAGGTCTTCGTGAACCTCGCTCGGCGCAACCAGGTGCTGTTGCAGCGCCAGCTGAAGCTGCTCGACGCGATGGAGCGGCGATCGGACGACCCGGCCGAGCTGGCCGACCTGTTCAAGCTGGACCACCTCTCGACCCGGATGCGAAGGCACGCCGAGGGCCTGGTCATCCTCTCGGGCAAGCCGGCGGGGCGCGCGTGGCGCAAGCCCGTGCCGATGGTGGACGTGCTGCGCGGCGCGGCCGCCGAGGTCGAGGACTACCCGCGGGTCAAGGTGCTGGCCATCGAGTCGGCCGCGCTGGCCGGCACGGCCGTCACCGACACCATCCACCTGCTCGCGGAGCTGATCGAGAACGCCACCCTGTACTCACCGCCGGCCACGCCGGTCCAGGTGAGCGGTCACCGGGTGGCGAAGGGCTTCGTCGTCGAGATCGAAGACCGTGGGCTCGGCCTCGATTCCGAGACCCGAGACCAGCTGAACGAACGGCTCGCGGATCCACCGGAGTTCGATCTGTCCGAGAGCGCCCGGCTCGGACTGCTGGTGGTCGGCCGGCTGGCCGAGCGGCACGACATCCAGGTCACGCTGAGGGCCTCGCCGTACGGCGGGACCATGGCCATCGTCCTCATCCCGGCCGCTGTGATCGAGGACCTGCCGGGACCGGAGGCCGCCGCGCCTTCGGATCCAGCCACGGATCCGGTCACGGATCCGGTCACGGAGCGGGCCATGGCGCGGGCCATGGATTCGGCCTCGGGGCCGGCTTCGGGCCGGGATCCGCGTCCGGCTTCGGATGCCCGGAGGGGTGCCGGCGGGAACGCCGTCGCGGATGCCGTCGCGGACGCGAGCCGGTCGCAGGGCGGTGAGGGCGAACTGCCGCGCCGCAGGCGTCAGGCCAGCCTGGCCCCGCGGCTGCGGGAGGAACCGAGCGCACCTGCTCCCGCGGCCGAGTCAGAGCCCGGGGCAGGGTCAGGAACGGATAACGACCGGCCTCCTGAAGCGCTACGCAGCAGGATGGCCGCCATGCAGCGCGGATGGCAGCGCGGACGGATCGACGCCCACAGGGCCGAGACCCCCGCGGGACCATCGCCACGATCGGGCACTGAGGAGAACGGCTGATGGCTGAAGCGGCTTCGACGGGCGAGCTCAACTGGTTGCTCGACGGTCTGGTCAAACGGGTGGCGGAGGTGCGCCACGCGGCGGTGCTGTCCAGCGACGGTCTGCGGATCGCCTCGTCCGGCGGTATGAGCCGGGCGGAGTCCGAGCATCTGGCCGCGGTCGCGGCCAGCTTCCAGAGCCTGGCGAGGGGCGCCGGACGGGAGTTCGGCGGCGGGCCGGTCCGGCAGACCATCGTCGAGATGGAGAACGCCTTCCTGTTCGTGACGGCCGCCGGCGAAGGGGCGTGCATGGCCGTGCTGGCGGATGCTGAGGCCGACGTCGGGGTCATCGCCTATGAGATGGCCATGCTCGTCACCAGGGTGGGGGATCACCTGGCGACGACTCCACGGCCCGCCCTGGCCGATCGTCATGACTGACCGGCCCCCGTTCCAGGGGGCCGACTTCGGCGAGGGGTGGCTCGACGACGACGCCGGTCCGGTCGTGCCGGCCTTCGCGCTCACCGGCGGCCGGACGTGCACGGTTCATGGCGACCTCGACCTCGTCAGTCTCGTCGTGACCGTCGAGGCGCGGCCGGGCGCCGGCGGCGTCGCCTCTCACCAGGCGCCGGTACTCGGGCCGGAACATGAGATGATCTTGACACTGGCCCGAAGCCCGCTCTCCATCGCCGAGCTGGCCTCCGACCTCGACCTCGCTCTCGGTGTGGTAAGGATCTTGCTCGGGGACCTGCTCGACAACGGCCTGGTCCAGATCCGGCAGCCGATGCGGGTCGCCCAATTCCCGACCGAGCGTGTACTCAAGGATGTGATCAATGGACTCCGGGCGCTCTGACGCGGCGGATCCCTCCCTGGCCGTCAAGATCGTGGTTGCCGGGGGATTCGGTGTCGGGAAGACCACGTTGGTGGGATCGGTCAGCGAGATCCGCCCGCTGCGCACCGACGAGCAGCTCACCGAGAAGAGCGTGGGCGTCGACGACCTGTCGTTGGTGCAGAGCAAGACCACGACGACGGTGGCCATGGACTTCGGTCGCATCACCCTGCGCACCGGACTCGTGCTGTACCTCTTCGGCACCCCGGGGCAGGACCGGTTCTGGTTCATGTGGGACGAGCTCTCGCAGGGGGCGCTCGGCGCGGTGGTGCTGGTCGACACCCGGCGCCTGGCCGACTGCTTCGCGTCCGTGGACTACTTCGAGCGGCGCGGAGTGCCGTTCATCGTCGGGATCAACCGGTTCGACACCAACACGGGGCATTCGATTGAAGCGGTTCGAGACGCCTTGGACCTCGACCCCGCCATCCCGGTGATCACCTGTGACGTGCGGCAGAAGGAGTCGGGCAAGCAGGTGCTCATCACTCTCGTCGAGCACGTCCTCACGTCGATGGCCGGCCGGCGCGACACCGTCCCCGGCTGAGGGCCACCGGCCTCCCGTTCGGGCGCTCTTACACCGGACCACGGCCGGGTTTGTCCACGAAGAGATGAAAGTTTGAAGGATCTTAGAGAAAGGTCTTCTCAAGACGGTCAAAGGTGGGTACTTTCACGCCAAGCACCCTGAAGGGAACGGCGTGAATGAATATCTCCGGGACCGGGAGTCCGCTCCTCGTCATGAGCGGCATCGTCAAGACGTTTCCGGGCGTACGCGCCTTGGACGGCGTCGACCTGGAGGTGACCGCCGGTGAGGTGCACTGCCTGCTCGGCCAGAACGGGGCCGGCAAGTCCACACTGATCAAGGTCCTGTCCGGCGCGCATCAGCCGGACGACGGCGAGATCAGGCTCGACGGCGAGGCGGTACGGCTGGCCACCCCGACCGCGGCGATGCGGCAGGGCATATCCACCATCTACCAGGAGCTCGACCTGGTCGACGGCCTGACCGTCGCCGACAACATCTTCCTCGGGCACGAGCACGCCACGTACGGGTTCAGCCGCAGGTCCGAGATGAACCGGGCCGCGCGGGAGATCCTCCGCCGGCTCGGTCACCCGGAGATCTCACCGACCGTAGAGGTCGGACGACTTCCGGCGGCTCGCAAGCAGGTCGTCAGCATGGCGCGGGCGCTGTCCCACGAGGCCCGGCTGATCGTGATGGACGAGCCGTCCGCCGCGCTGGCCCACGACGAGGTGGCCAACCTCTTCCGGATCATCCGTGAGCTCGCCGCTTCCGGCGTCGGCGTCGTCTACATCTCCCACCGGCTCGCGGAGATCAGGGAGATCGGCGATCGGGTCACGGTGCTCAAGGACGGCCGCACGGTGGCGGTCGGCCTGCCGGCCAAGGAGACGCCCACCGCGAAGGTCGTGGCGCTGATGACCGGCCGGTCCGTCGAGTACGTGTTCCCGGACCGGCCCGAAGCGCGCAACGACCGGCCGGAGGTCCTGCGGGTCGAGGGCCTGTCCCTGCGCGGGGCGTTCGAGGACGTCACTTTCGGCGTGCGCGCCGGGGAGATCGTCGGGCTGGCGGGGCTGGTCGGCTCCGGCCGCTCGGAGATCCTGGAGGCCATCTACGGTGCGCGCAAGCCGAGTGCCGGCCGGGTCCTGCTCGACGGCCGCCCCGTGCGCCCGGGCAGTACGAGCGTGGCCGTACGGCGCGGCATGGGCCTGGCGCCCGAGGAGCGCAAGAGCCAGGCGCTGCTGCTGGACGACAGCGTGGCGGGCAACATCAGCCTGGCCGGCATGAGCAGGTACGCCTCCTTCGGCTGGCTGGACCGGCGCCGGGAGCTGACCGAGGCGCACGAGCAGGTGAAGGCCCTCGACATCAGGCCGGCCGATCCGCGTCGCAAGGTCAAGACGCTTTCCGGCGGCAACCAGCAGAAGGCGGTGCTCGCCCGCTGGCTGGTCAACGGACGCAGGCTGCTGCTCCTCGACGAGCCCACCCGCGGTGTGGACGTCGGGGCCCGCGTCGAGCTGTACGCGGTGATCCGGCGGCTCGCCGACGAGGGCATCGCCGTGCTGCTCGTGTCGAGCGAGGTGCCCGAGGTGCTCGGGCTCGCCGACCGTGTCCTCGTGATCCGCGAGGGCCACCTCATCCACGAGGCTGCCGCTCCCGAACTGGACGAGAGCGACGTACTCCACATGATCATGGAAGGGAGCCCGCGTTGACCTCTCCGGTTTCGAAGACCGAAGACTCCCCGTCCACGCCCGGGGTGGCGTTGACGAAGGGGCGGGAGAACCTGCCGGTCCTCGCACGCGTGAGGGATGCCAGGCACCTCGGCCTGCTGGTGGCGCTGGCGCTGCTCGTGGTGATCGGCCTGGTCACCAAGCCGGAGAACTTCGCCACCTCCAGCAACCTCGTCGGCATCCTCGCGCTCGCCTCCACCATCGGCGTCATCACCGTGGGCATGACCTTCGTGATCACCGGTGGTGGCATCGACCTCTCGGTCGGCGCGGCGATGGCCCTGGCCTCGGTGTGGGCGACCACGCTGGCCACCCAGGAGTACGGCCCAGCGGTCATGATCATGTGCGCCATCCTCGTCGGCGCCGGGGTCGGCGCGGTGAACGGGCTCCTGATCTCCTACGGCCGGATCGTGCCGTTCATCGCGACGCTCGCGATGCTCGTGGCGGCACGGGGCCTCGCCCAGCGCATGTCCGACCGCAAGACCCAGCTCATCCAGCCGGAGAACAACGCGATCGAGTCCCTCTCCACCACCAGGGTGCTCGGCCTGCCGCTCGTGGTGTTCATCTTCGCGGCGGTGGCCGTGGGCGGCTGGCTCCTGCTCAACCGCACGACGTTCGGCCGGCGTACGTTCGCGGTCGGCGGCAACCCCGAGGCGGCGCGGCTGGCCGGCATCGACGTCCGGCGGCACACGCTCTTCCTGTACACGCTCTCCGGACTGTGCTGCGGCATCGCCGCGATCATCATCATGGCGCGGACGACGACCGGCTCCAGCACCCACGGCGATCTCTACGAACTCGACGCGATCGCCGCGGTGATCATCGGAGGGACGCTGCTGACCGGTGGCCGCGGCACGATCTTCGGGTCGATCCTCGGCGTCCTCATCTTCACGGTCATCACCAACCTGTTCATCCTGAACGGTCTGGACACCAGCGACCAGCTCATCGCCAAGGGAGTGATCATCGTCATCGCCGTGCTCTTGCAGCGGCGCTACCTCGAATCGACCACCTAGCACCTTCAATCCCCGCGATTCCCGCCCCCGCCGGGATCCCCATAAGACAGCCCGCAGGACCAGGAAGCGGCGCAACGGCGCCGGTTCCCAGGGCCGGTGCGTCCTCGAAACCTTCAAGGAGTACGACATGGCACAGAGCCTCAACCGCCGAGGCCTGCTCATCGGCGGAGCGGTGGCCGGCGCAGGCGCGCTCGCCGCAGCGTGCACGGGCAACGACCCCAAGGAGGACAACTCCGCACAGCAGACGGTGGCCGCCGCCGGCGACAACGACAAGGCGGGCAAGCAGGTCACGATCGGCTTCTCCGCCCCCGCGGCCGACCACGGCTGGATCGCAGCCATCGCCAAGAACGCGGCGGCCCAGGCCAAGCAGTACTCCGACGTGACCTTCCGTGCCGTCGAGCCGACCAACGACATCAACCAGCAGATCTCGGCCGTGGAGACGCTGATCTCGGCCAAGGTCAACGTGCTGGTCCTGCTGCCGAACGACGGCGAGCAGCTCAACCAGGTGGCCCGCAAGGCCATGGACGCGGGGATCCCCGTGGTGAACCTGGACCGGATCTTCCCCGACAAGCTCTCGTACCGCTCCTGGGTCGGGGGCGACAACTACGGCATGGGTGTCGCCGCGGGCGACTACATCGGGTCCAAGCTCAAGACCAAGGGCGTGTCCAACCCGGTCATCGTGGAGATCCAGGGGATCGCGACGCTGCCGCTCACCCAGGACCGCAGCAAGGGCTTCGCCGACGCTCTCAAGACCCACGGCTTCACCGTGACCGCCAAGCAGGACGCCAAGTTCACCGTCGAGACCGGTAACTCGGTGGCCAGCAACCTGCTCCAGGCGCACAAGAAGATCGATGCGCTCTGGAACCACGACGACGACCAGGGCGTCGGCGTACTCGCCGCGATCAAGCAGGCGAACCGCAAGGAGTTCTTCATGGTCGGAGGCGCCGGATCGGCCAACGCCATGCGGGAGATCAAGGCCGGTGGGGTGCTCGAGGCGACCGTGACCTACAGCCCGACCATGGCCTCGTCGGCCATCAAGCTCGCCAGGCTCATCGCCCAGGGCAAGGGCATGACCGACCTGGTCGAGCGGCAGGTGCCGCAGTCGATCACCTTGGCGTCTGAGACGGTGACCAAGGAGAACGTCGACCAGTACATGCCACTGGGCTTCGAGTCCTGACCGCGAACGAACAGGGGGAATTCCATGTCTGACCGCCCAAAGCCCGAGCTAGGAGTCGGCGTAGTCGGCTACGCCTTCATGGGGCGGGTCCACTCGCAGGCCTGGCGGAACGTCGGAGCTTTCTTCGATCTTCCGTACACGCCGGTGATGGCCGCGCTCGCCGGGCGCAGCAGGCCTGAGGTGGACGACGCCGCGGCCCGGATGGGCTGGGCGTCGGTGGAGACGGACTGGAAGGCCCTGCTGCGCCGCGACGACGTACAGGTCGTCGACGTGTGCACACCAGGGGACTCCCACGCCGAGATCGCGGTGGCCGCGTTGGAGGCGGGCAAGCACGTGCTGTGCGAGAAGCCCCTGGCGAACACGGTCGCGGAGGCGGAGGCGATGGCCGCCGCCGCGGCCCAGGCGAGTGAGCGCGGGGTCCGTTCGATGGTGGCCTTCAACTACCGGCGGGTGCCGGCGGTCGCCCTCGCCCAACGGCTGGTCGCCGAAGGGCGGCTCGGTGAGATCCGGCACGTCCGGGCCCAGTATCTGCAGGACTGGATCACGGACCCGGAGTTCCCGCTGGTCTGGAGGCTCCAGCGGGACAAGGCGGGCTCGGGGGCCCTCGGAGACATCGGCGCGCACATCATCGACGTCGCGCAGTTCGTCACCGGGGACCGCCTTGTCGGGGTCTCGGCCCTCACCGAGACGTTCGTGAAGGAGCGTCCGCTGGCGGAGGAGTCCGCCGGGCTGGCCGCAGGCGGGTCGGCCACCGCCCGCGGCGAGGTGAGCGTGGACGACGCGGCGCTGTTCATCGGCCGTCTCGGCGGCGGCGGGCTGGCGTCCTTCGAGGCGACCCGGTTCGCCACCGGACGCAAGAACGCCCTGCGCCTGGAGGTCAACGGCTCGGCGGGCAGCCTGGCCTTCGACTTCGAGGCGATGAACGAGCTCTGGTTCCACGACAACACCCTCGACGCCGACACCGCGGGCTTCCGCCGGATCCTTGTGACCGAGCCGACGCATCCGTACGCGGGCGCGTGGTGGCCGCCCGGCCACGCTCTCGGGTACGAGCACGCCTTCACCCACGAGGTCGCCGACTTCGTGACCGCCATCGCCGGCGGCACCGATCCGACACCGTCGTTCGCCGACGGGCTTCAGGTCCAGCGGGTCCTGACGGCGGTCGAGGAGAGTGCCGCGGGCGGGAGCGGCTGGACGACCATTCAGCCCACGGAGACCGATTGACCGCATGCGCTGAACCCGTCTGACCGCATGCCTGCTCACCCCCCACCCCATCCTGACCGCAGCCGACAGGAGGAGCAGACGATGTCCCCGCGCCGTCAGAAAATGCTGATCTCGTTAGCCACCGGAGCCGCAGCCGCGGCCACGTTCACCGCTGTGGGCGTGCCGTCCGCGCAGGCGCAGGACCCCCCCAGGGTGCTGGTCTTCTCCAAGACGGCCGGGTTCCGGCACTCCTCGATCCCGGTCGGCGTCCAGGCGATCGAGGAGCTGGGCGGGGGAGCGGGCATGGTGGTCGACGCCACCGAGGACGCCGGCGCCTTCACCCCGGAGAACCTGAGCCGGTACCGGGCGGTGGTGTTCCTCAGCACCACCGGTGATGTGCTCGACGCCGGCCAGCAGGAGGCGTTCGAGTCGTACATCTCCTCGGGCGGAGGCTACGCGGGCGTGCACGCGGCGTCCGACACCGAATACGACTGGCCGTGGTACGGCGGGCTGGTCGGCGCGTACTTCAAGAACCACCCCGCCATCCAGCCCGCGGTGGTCAGGGTGGCCGACCGGGCGCACGGATCGACCGCCCATCTCGGGTCCGAGTGGCCCCGCACCGACGAGTGGTACAACTACCGCGCCAACCCGCGGGAGCGGGTGCACGTGCTCGCGACTCTGGACGAGAGCACCTACTCCGGCGGCGACATGGGCGACCATCCGATCGCGTGGTGTCAGGAGTACGCCGGGGGCCGCGCCTGGTACACCGGGGGCGGGCACACCGAGGACTCCTACGCGGAGCCGGACTTCCGCGCACATCTGCTCGGCGGGATCCGCTACGCGGCCGGCCTCGCCCGCGCCGACTGCCGGCCTGAGAACGGCTACACGCCGCTGTTCGACGGGTCCGGCACCGAGGGCTGGCGGCAGGCCGGGCCGGGCGGCTTCACCCTGGCCGACGGCACCCTCACCTCCCATGACGGGCTGGGAATGCTGTGGTACTCCGCCAGGGAGTTCCAGGCCTACTCGCTGAAACTGGACTGGCGGCTCGCCGGGGACGACAACTCCGGGGTGTTCATCGGATTCCCGCCGAGCGACGACCCATGGTCGGCGGTGAACAACGGCTACGAGGTCCAGATCGACGCCACGGACACGCCGGACCGGACCACGGGCTCGGTCTACGGATTCCAGGCGGCCGACATCGCCGCCCGAGACGCGGCGCTCAATCCGCCGGGCGACTGGAACACCTTCGAGCTGAGAGTCTGCGGTGAACGGCTCAGGGTCTACCTCAACGGCGTGAAGATCAACGACTTCACCAACCAGGACCCGGTGCGCAGCCTGCGGCAGGGCCATATCGGGATTCAGAACCACGGAACCGGCGACGAGGTGTCCTTCCGGAGCATCCGGATCAAGGAACTGTCGTACCCGGCTCGGAGACCGGTGCGTCCGGATCGGGAGCGGACGCCCTGAGGCAGGCGGCGAAGCCGCGCCCGGCGCGGGAACGGGGCCCGAATCCCCGCCAGGTCGGACCCCGTTCCGCCCGGTGACAGGCACCGGGATCACCGTCGAGAGGAGGGCGCGAAACCGATCTTCAAGACTCTTTCAGTCCCGCTGCACCCCTGACGGTGAGGAGGACACCCCCTCGTGTTCAGCTCCACCCGATCGAACGCACAGCGTAGACCCAGAGTTCCGCACCCGCTCCTGGCGGCTGTGATCGCCGTCATAACGGCGGTCGCAGGACTCGCCGCCGTGCCCGCCGCCGCGCAGGCCGCTCCTGACGACCACTTCTACCCCTACTCCCTGGCGCAGGGTCCCGCCGAGGTCGGCGAGCCCATCTCGTTCGAACCCCTGTCCGACGGCTCGGTGCTGCACACCTCCCGGGACGGGACGTTGCGCCTCACCGACCAGAACGGCCGCACCAAGATCGCCGGCGACATCCACGTCTACACCCACGACGAGGACGGTCTGCAGGGCGTGGCCGTCGACAGCGGCTTCGCCGAGAACCGGTGGGTCTACCTCTATTACGCGCCGAGGCTCGACACGCCGCTGACGGACGCCCCGTTCGAGGGCACCGCGGCGGACTTCGAGCCCTACGAGGGCTACAACCAGCTGTCCCGGTTCAAGCTGAGCACCGCCGGCGAGCTCGACCTCGCCAGCGAGCAGAAGATCATGCAGGTGCCGGCGACCCGTGGCATCTGCTGCCATGTCGGCGGCGACATCGAGTTCGACGCCGCCGGTAATCTTCTGCTGTCCACCGGCGACGACTCCAATCCCTTCCAGTCCGACGGCTACACCCCGACCGACGAGCGGGCGAACCGCAACCCGGCGTTCGACGCCCAGCGGACCTCGGCGAACTCCAATGACCTGCGCGGCAAGCTGCTGCGCATCAAGGTCGAGGGCGACGGCTCGTACACGATCCCGGCCGGCAACATGTTCACCGCGGGCACCGCCGACACCAAGCCGGAGATCTACGCGATGGGTTTCCGCAACCCGTTCAAGATCTCGGTGGACCATGAGAGCGGTGCGGTCTACGTGGGCGACTACGGCCCCGACAAGGGCGATGACGCCGACCCCGCCCGCGGCCCGCACGGCCAGGTCGAGTTCGCCAGGGTGACCGCACCCGGCTTCTTCGGCTGGCCGTACTGCACCGGGAACAACACCCCGGCCGACACCTACGGCGACCACGACTTCGCCACCGGGACGACCGGGCCGAAGTACGACTGCCAGAACGGACCCGCGAACACCTCACCGCGCAACACGGGCATCACCCAACTGCCCGAGCCGGTGCCCGCGTGGATCCGTTACAGCGGCTGCGACAACCCCGACATGAACCCTGCCTCGGGCTGCTCCTCCTCGGAGTCGCCGATGGGCGGCCCGGTCTACCACTACGACGAGAGCTCCGCCTCGCAGGTGAAGTTCCCCGCCGAGTACGACGGGCAGGTCTTCCTCGGCGAGTTCGAACGCAGGTGGATCAAGCACGCGGCGGTCGACTCCGACGGTTCCGCCGGAGCGGTGGCGAACTTCCCGTGGCCGCTGAACTACAAGATCATGGATCTGGAATTCGGCGCTGACGGGGCGCTCTACGTGCTCACTTACGCCGAGCAGTACTTCTCCAGCGACGACCACGCCGGAGTGTTCAGGATCGAGCACATCGGCACCACCGGGCGGCGGCCCGAGGTGAGTGTGAGCGCCAACCGGACCTCCGGCAAGAGGCCGCTCACGGTGCGCTTCTCCTCGACGGCCTCCGACCCCGAGGGCACCGCCATCACGTACAACTGGGACTTCGGCGACGGGACGACCTCGACCAAGCCGAATCCCGGGCACACCTACACCAAGCGCGGTCAGTTCACGCCGACGCTGACGGTGACCGACGCGAGCGGTAAGTCGTCCACCGACAGCGTGCTGATCACGGTCGGCAACACGGCTCCGAAGGTGACCCTGGTGACGCCCGCGCACGGGTCGCTCTGGAACTTCGGCGACGCGGTGCCGTACAAGATCAGGGTCAAGGATCCCGAGGACGGCAGGGTCGATTGCTCCAAGGTCAAGCTGACCTACCTGCTCGGGCACGCCACCCACTCGCACGCGCTCGCCGAGCGGTTCGGCTGCGAGGGAACGCTGCAGACGCCCGGCGACGGCGACCACGGTCCGTCGGAGAACACCTACGGCGTCTGGGCCGCCGAGTACACCGACGAGGGCGGGAACAAGAACGTCGTGCCGTTGAAGGGCATCGACGTCAACCACACCCAGCCCAAGACCCGGCAGGCGGAGCACTTCACGCTGATGTCCGGGGTGACCAGGGAGGACAAGGAGGCCGCGCACGGCGGCCAGACCGTGGGCAACATCAACAACGGTGACTGGATCATGTTCGAGCCCTACCGGCTCGACAGCGCGGCCTCGTTCAAGGCCCGGGTCAGCTCCGCGGGCGCCGGCGGCACCCTGGAACTGCGCATCGGGTCGCCGACCGGCACGCTGGTCGGCTCGGCCGCGGTGGCCAATACCGGCGGCTGGGACACCTTCGCCGAGGTCACCGGCACCATCTCCAGGGCTCCCGCCCAGGAGGGACAGCTCTACCTCGTGTTCAAGGGCGGCGCGGGATCGCTCTACGACGTCGACGAATTCACCTTCACCACCAAGTGACGGACGCGACCGCGTCTCCGCCCGGGAACTCCCGGGCGGGGGCGCGGCCATCGCGCGCTCTCCTCACGTGTCCATCACAGGCCCGGTACGGGCGAGCGCGTTCAGCTCCATCCGGCAGGACTCCGCACACCTGGAGACGACGCTCCGCGGGCACCCCCACGGAGGCGAAGGAAGGGAACCCGATGAACGATCTCAACCGGCGCACACTGATGCGCGGAGCCGCGCTGACGGCGATGGGCCTCGGTGCCGGAGCGGCGCTGACCGGCACGGCGTCGGCCACCGGTACCGGCCGTGGGCACGGCCACGGCCACGACCACGGTCGTGGCCACGGACACGGACACGGGTACGGGCGGGTGCCGCGCAGCGCCATCAGCATCCAGCTCTACTCGCTGCGCGACCTGCTCGCGGTCGACCTCGAGGGAACGCTCGAGAAACTCGCCGAGATCGGGTACGAGAAGGTCGAGCTCGCCGGGCTGCACGGGCGGACGGCCAAGCAGTTCCGCGCCATCCTGAACCGGCACGGGCTCCGTGCCACCTCGGGCCATGTCGGCGTGAGCGACAACTGGCAGGCCAGCCTCGACGACGCGCGGACCCTCGGCCATCGCTACATCGTGCACCCGTACGCCAACTTCGCGACCGCCGACGAGTGGCGTGCCTTCGCCGACCAGCTCGAGCCGGCGGGCGAGGCGGCGCGGAAGGCCGGGCTCCAGTTCGGTTACCACAACCACGCGCACGAGTTCGCGAGGCTACCGACCGGTGAGGTGCCCTTCGACTTCATCACCGCCACCGACCGCAGACTGGTGCACCTGGAGGTGGACCTCTACTGGGCCATGACCGGCGGCGTCGACCCGGTCAGCCTGTTCCACGCGCACCGGGGCCGGATCAAGCAGTTCCACGTCAAGGACCGGGCCGCCGACGGCTCCTTCACCGACCTGGGCACCGGCACCATCGACTTCCCGCGCATCTTCTCCCACGGTCACGAGGCCGGCGTCGTGGAGTACATCGTCGAACGTGACACCCAGCCGGACCCGCTGAAGACGGCCCGCGTCGGGTACGACTACCTCCGTCGCGTCCGCTTCCGCCGCCGCTGACCCACGACGGCCGGCCGCCGTCCGCGGCGGCCGGTGCCGAACCGAGACGGTGTGCAGGCGCGGCGACGAGGCGCTCCAGGTCCCCCATGGCGGTGGCTCGACCTGGTCGCCTACGTCGCCGCGCCCGTCTCATCGCGGGCGCAGCACGCCCGCCGCATGAGTGAGCCGAGCTCCGGCTGCGCGGGGATCGGCCGCACGGATCTCATGGCCAAGCGCTCTCGGGCAGGTGGCGGTCCGTGCCGTCCATCCCGGTCAGGAGGGCGCTGAGGTTCGTCGGCGCCTCTCGCGCCGCTCGCCGGGTCAGGCCGAGTCGGCGGCCCGGAAGGTCTCGATGGGGTGGCGCACCCGAGCCGAGCCGTTGGTCGTGTCGCCGACGGCGTCGAGCATCGCCCGGCCGAGCACCGCATGCGCCTGGACGGCCGGGTTCGTGGCGCCGTAGTTGTCCTCGTCGCCCACCTGATCGGCGAAATAGGAGAACACCAGTATGGGCGCGCCGGCGGTGTCGAAGATCACGCCCACCTCGTGGCGGAGGTCCCCGTTCGCGCCGTACTTGATGCCGATCCTGGCGCGCTCGGCCGACGACATGTTGCGGCGAACGCCGTCGACGTAGCCCACCTCCGACCAGCGCATGACCCTGAGCATCGCCTGGGTGGAGGACGCCGACAGCAGGGTCTGGTCGGCCAGGCCCTTCACGAGGGCATGCATCTCCCGCGGCGTGGTGGTGCCCAGGAAGAAGCGGTTCGGGTTGCCCTCGACCGGCTCGACGCGCGTGTGGGTGAAGCCCTTGGCCGCCAAGATCTCGTTGATCTCCGGGCCGGGCGCGACCCGCCCGCACATCCGCACCGCGGTGTTGTCGGACACCTGCAGCATCGCGACCAGGAAGCCGGCGATGGTCAGGTCGTCACCGAAGGCGGCCTGCAGATGGTAGGTGCCACTGCCGTCCAGGATGATGCTCTCCGGCAGGTCGAGCTTCTGGTCGAGGCTCAGCAGCCCCCTGTCGACCTTGTCGAGTACCGCGAGTGCGACCGCGAGTTTCTGCACGCTGGCGCCCTCGATGACGAAATCGATGTCATCGGCGATGACATTGCGCCATGCCCCGTTCTGCATCGCGGTGACGTAGGAATGCCACCTTCCCCCGGCCTTCTTCTTCTGCGCGGCGTACACCGCCTTGACGTTGGCCAGACCGCGCGGAGCGCGTTCGGCGGCATTCGCGGCGCTCACCAGAGGGCCCAGCGGCGCGAGTGTCGCGGCACCGACCGCGGCGGCGCCGCCGAGCCCGAGTACGGAACGTCTATTGAGCCCCATCAGCTGTTCCCATCTCTCTGTCTCGGGTGAATTCGAGCGACCCTAACAGAGATATGGGTGACAGCCGCCTGGGTTTCGGTCATTGACACAAAGCCATTTGTTCAGAATGGCGATATGGCAAATCGCTCAGTATGTGATGACGCGGTTGCGCGGTGGTTGCGTGCCGGTTGCGCGGGGCGTCATGACGGGAGCGCGCGGAAGTCGGCGAAGTCGAAGCCCGGCGAGACCACGCAGCTGACGAGAACCTCCGTGTCACCCGCCGGTCTGGCGGCCTGCCACGTGCCGGCCGGCACGAGGGCCTGGGGCCGTTCGCCGTTCTCGATGTCCGGTCCGAGGGTGATGGCCTGCTCGGACCCGGGTTCGTCCGCGGTGCCGCCCAACACGAGCGTCAGCGGACCGCCGCGGTGCCACAGCCAGACCTCGTCCGAGCGCACCACGTGCCACATCGACTCCTCGCCGGGCGGCAGCAGGAAGTAGATTCCCGTCGCGCTCGCCCGCTCCGCCGGATATCCGCCCGGCCGGAAGCGAACGGGCGCCGCCCAGGTCTGGCGGAACCATCCGCCCTCCGGGTGGGGCAGCAGATCGAGTGTCCCGGCGATGGCAGGCCTGTCCAGCAGGCCGGTGTGCCGCCCCTCGGGCCCGCGTCGCGCGTACCGGACCCGAGCGACCTGTGTGCGGTCGATCACGCCTGGCAGCGGCAGGCGGATCGGCACCGGGTCCAGGGTGAGCGCGATGACCTGACCCTCGTCGAACGCCTCGTCGGCGATGGCGAGGGCGTCGGTCTCGTCAGGAGCCCACGCCGACCCGTTACCCAGCACGAACTGTGCGTCGGTCTCGGCCAGCCATGTCTCCAGCGTGGTGAGCAGCAGCATGATCTGAGCCTAATCCGAGGCGGCGCCTCCATCCCGAACGGCGGGGCCGGGCATCCGCCGCGTCGGCGGGTTTCCGCTCGGGCGTACGAGCGGGTTGGCCCGGGACCTCCCGGATTCGCTCCCGGCCGCGGTGTCGGAGCAACCACGATCACGCCCGGATGGGCTGCGCCGCCGGTTCCATGGGGGTGGCCGCGCTCAGTTCCATGGCAGGGCCGCGCGATCCGCCCAGTACCGGGCGGGCGGGATGGCGAGCCGGGCGAGGCCGGCCAGATCCTCATCGTCCAGCCGTACGGTGACGGCCGCCAGGTTGGACCGCAGCTGAGCCACGCTCGCGGCGCCGGCGAGCACCGTGTCGGCCCACGGCAGGTGGAGCGCCGCGGCCAGTGCGATGGCGTCCGGACCCACGCCGTGGCGCTCCGCGGCCCTGGCCACTTCGGGAGGCGGCCGTACGGCCAGCCGTCCGTTGGCCAGTGCCTCTTTCACGAGCACATGCGCTCCCGCCTCGTGGGCCTCGCGCAGCGCCTCTCCGACCGACGGCTCGAGCGGGTTCCAGGTCGACTGCACAGCGGTGAACAGCCGCTGCCCGGCCACCTCCAGGTCGAGGGCACGGCGTACGGTGTCGGCCTGGTCCGGGCCGGAAGTGGAGAATCCGACCCGCAGGCCGCACGCCGCCGCCTCGGCGAGGACGGCACGCAACGGGGCGTCGCCGAACAGCGGGCTGTCCGGGGTGAGCGAATGCACCTGGTAGAGCGCGAGCCGGTCGCCTAGCAGCTTGCGGCTCTCCTCGAACTGCGCGCGATACCGAGGCAGCGTGTGCTCCTTCACCTCGTGCACCGGGGAGTCCGTTCGCCACCGGCCCACGTAGGTGTAACCCCATTTGCTCGACACGGTGACGTCAGGATGGTCGCGATCGGCGAGCCACCCGCCGAGGAACTCCTCCGCGAGACCGTACGACCGCGCGGCGTCGACCCACCGGACGCCCGCGGTGTAGGCCGCGTCGAGCACATCGCGGCTCGCCTGCCGCATCGCCTCGACGCTGCGATCGGCCGGCAGCGCTCCCTCCCGGCCCACGTTGATGTACGCCGGACGGCCGAGCGCCGCCAGCCCGAGTCCGAGTCCGCTCAGCCCGCTCATCGCTGTCACACCGTCAAGACTGGCACGTCGATTCAGCCGGCCGGCAGCCAGCCGACCTTCCCGGCCAGCAGGACGGCGCCCACGAAGGCGACGATGTCGATCAGCGCGTGCGCCACGACCAGCGGCATCACCCGCCCCCAGCGGCGGTAGAGCCAACAGAAGATCACGCCCATGACCACGTTGCCGACGAAGCCGCCGACGCCCTGGTACAGGTGGTAGCTGCCGCGCAGCAGCGAGCTCGCGGCCGTCGACCGCCACGGGCTCCAACCCCGCTGGTCGAGCCGGTGGACGAGGTAGCCGAGCACGATCGTCTCCTCCAGCACGGCGTTCTGTGCCGCGGCGGCGACGAGCACCGGGATCCGCCACCACACGTCGTCGAGGCTCGAGGGGACGACGGTCAGGTTGAGTCTGATCTGCCTGGCGAAAAGGTAGAGCCCGAGCCCGGATCCGCCGATCACCGCGGCCACGGCGGCGCCGCGCAGCAGATCACGCGCGGGGCGGGCGAGTGAGAACCCGAGGGTGCCGCTCAGCGATTCACCGCTCCGCGCCATCAGGTGCGCCACGAGCGCCACGGGGACGAGCGCGGTGGCGATGGAGAAGAGCTGCCAGGCGAGGCCCAGCCACGGGCGCCCGGGTGCGTGATCGGTGATCAGCTGTGCGGTCTGCCGGGAGAGGGGGCGCGAGGCCGTGAGCGACCCGACGAACGAGATCAGCGCCGACACGCCGGACGCGCCCAGCGACAGGGCGAGCACGAGCACGACCTCGCGGTCGAGCACCGCTCGGTCGGTTGGAACGATCTTCTGGGTTCCCTGCCGCATGGTCATGGCGCAATCTACCCGCAGGCGATGCCTAACCCCAGGCCGAGGTCACCCTGGCGGCTTCGCGGCGCCCCTGTTCGCGACCCGCGTGGGCCGTCGGCGCCCGGATGACGGGATCCAGAGGGTTCAGGCCCATCGCCGCGACGGAACCCTCGTCCGGTCGCACGACCGTCACCTCGGTGCCCCGGCGCCGCAGCTGATCGACCTCGTCGTCGAGGCCGCCCCATGGCGGGGCGGGGGTCCCCGGTGGCTGCGGGGACAGCACCAGTACCTGGTCGTACCCGGCGGCCAGGTGGGCGTTCTCGTTGGAGCGGACCCCGCCGTCGATGTAGCGCCGGTCGCCGATGGTCACGGGGGGCCAGGTGCCGGGCACCGCGCAGCTCGCCGCCACCGCATCGACCAGGTCGGCCCCGGACGCGGCGTCGAAGACCCGGGTCTCACCGGTGTTCGCGTCGACGGCGACCAGCGCGAGCGGAAGTCGCGGCCACGTGTGCGACGGCAGCCGTGCGGCGACGACCGCACGCCGTTCGGCCTCGGTGACGGTGGGCGTCTCGAGCGCCCACGCTCCGATCCGGCGGCGGACGTCGATCGGGTCACGGGCTCCGGCGAGGATCTTCGTCAGAGTGTCGGTGAACGCCGCGAGGTCGAGGTCCGCCGGGAGTTCTCTGGTCTGCAGGGCCGGGTCGACCTGCCGCTGGAACAGCTCCTCCATGGCCAGGCCGCTCGTCACCTGCGCTCCGACGGTGGAACCGGCCGAGGTGCCGACGACCAGGTCGGGGCCGAGCACGTCGGCGCCCGCGTCGGCCAGAGCGGTGAGGATTCCGGTTTCCCAGGCGATGCCGGCCAGGCCGCCGCCGCCGAGCACCAGTGCGCGTCGTTTCATGTCCTGATTGTGATGTCCAGCCGCACCGCAGGTCACGCCCGTCGCGTGCCGCTGTCAAGCGGACTTTCGTCACATTGCCGGATTGTGGGCCTTGCCGGAGCCCTTTTCGGAGCGGAATATCGAGGTGATCTGTCACGTCGGGGGCTGGCTGCCTGGAGAAGCCCATGGCCGAGGAGATCCCCGCCACCACCGCCCCCACCGCCCGCACCCACCCGCTCGGAGTGAGCCGTCCTGATCTGGCCGTCGCCGATCTGCCCACCCCTGAAGAGGTCTTCAAGGTAGCTCGGATCGGACCCGGTCAGCTGTTCAAGTACGCCCTGGGGCCGAGCCTCATCGCGCTCGGCATCTCGATCGGCAGCGGTGAGTGGCTGCTCGGGCCGCAGGCCGTCGGGCAGTTCGGCTTCGAGGGGGTCGGCTGGATCATCGTCATCTCGGCGGTGCTGCAGACGTTCTACAACATCGAGTGCTCCCGCTACGTGATTGCGACGGGCGAGGTCCCGGTGGTCGGATGGGGGCGGGTGCCGCCCGGCTGGATGCTGTGGGTGCCGCTGTCGGTCTTCATCGTCATCTTCGCCTTCATCGCCGGCGGCTGGGCCGCGTCGGCCGGCCAGGGGATGTACGCGCTCGTACACGGTGAGATCCCGGCCAAGGGCGCCGAGGAACCCAGGCTCTGGGCCATCGCGCTGCTCGTGCTGGTCTTCTTCATCACCGCGGGCGCGCGGCGGATCACCCGGGCGCTCGAGCTGGCCAACTGGATCATGGTCGGCGCGATCCTGATCGGGCTGCTGCTCGTCTGCCTGTTCATCGTGCCCTGGAGCATCTGGTGGGACGGCATCCGCGGTTTCGTCACCCCCGCCGCCCCACCCGAGGGGATCAGTGCCACCCAGATCGGCGCGCTTGCCGGTTTCACCGCGCTGGCCTCCGGGCTCAACTGGTACGTCATGGGCCACTACCGGGACAAGGGCTACGGGATGGGTCACCGGGCCGGCTTCATCTCCGGGATGCGCGGCGAACGCCGGCAACTGCTCGCCAGCGGCGTCACCTTCCCCGACGACGAGAAGAACACCGCCCTCTGGCGACGGTGGTACCGCCTGCTGCTCACCGACATGTGGGGCATCTTCTTCGTCGGGGCCATGCTCGGCATGCTCCTGCCGACCATCCTCATGGCCCGCGCGGTGGAGATAACCGGTGACAAGGTCACCCAGGAGAACGTGCCCACCTTCGTCGCGGTCGCCCTCGACCAGGAGTACGGCCGGGCGATGTTCTACGTCGCACTCGTGCTCGGAATCCTGATCCTCTTCAGCACCCAGCTCGGCATCTTCGAGGCCATGGTCCGCGTGACCACGGACGCGTCGCACGCCACGAGCCCGAAACTGCGCGCGCTGGTGGAGGGCGACCCGCGGCGCTTCTACTACCCATTCATGATCGTGCTGCTGGTGGTCATCGCGATCATCCTGCACCTGGCGCTGCCGGTGAGCCTGGTCCAGTGGTCGGCCAACATGTCGAACCTGGGCGCGCTCATCTACCCCTTCATGCTGATGTATCTCAACAGCCGGCTGCCGCGCGCCGCCCGCCCGCGGCCGTGGCACTACGTGATCCTGGTCCTGAACTTCCTGTTCTTCGGCTTCTTCTTCGCGAACTTCATCGCCGACTTCATCGGTGATCCACTCATCACGTTCTGACATACCTCTCGAAACCGGAGGAAGTTAGAGTTACGATACATCTCGAATCGGGACTGAGGAGAGATGGCATGGACGTCGAGCACCAGAAGGCGCCCGCGATGCGGGTCTCGGATGTGGAGCGCGACGAGGTCCTGGTGCGGCTGCACACCGCCTTCGCCGAAGGGCGGCTGTCCGACCGGGAACTCGACGAACGCACGGCGTCGGTGCTGGCCGCCCGGACCCGGCCGGAACTGGACCACCTGCTCGTCGATCTGCCCGTGGCCGCGGCGCCCGGCGCCGCGGCCACCAAGTCCGCCTCCCCGACCTCACGTCCGGGCCGTCTTCAGGTCGCCTACAAGAGCTCCGTACGGCGCGGCGGGAGCTGGCGGCTGCCCGACGGCTACACCACCGTGATCTACAAGGGCGGATGCCTGCTCGACCTGCGCGCCGCGGAGCTGGAAGACGACGTCATCACCATCCGCGCGATCGCGTACAAGTCCGATGTGGAGATCATCGTCCCGGCCGGCGTGCGGGTCGAGGTCGGCGGATTCGGGGTCTCCAGCGAGATCTACGGCGACGCCGTGCCCGGCGCCCCGGTCGTGCAGATACGCGGCTTCGCCTACAAGGGCGAGATCGACGTTCACTCGTAGACGCTTCGGTAAGTCCTCCCTTGCGCGCGGTTTATGTGGCGGTTTGATCGGGCCTACGCCACCATTGGTTGATCATGTCGCCGACAGCTAGGTGACGCATGTGCCGTTGTGGCGCGTTTCGTGGGCATCGCCATGTCCACGAGGCGATGGGAAGAGGTCGAGGAACAGGTGACGACGAGGATCCCGGAAGAAAGCGACACCGAATCCGTCACCGGTGGCCGGCCAGAGCACCCCACTGATCCCTTCTCCGCGATCGTCGACACGGCCATGCCGGTGTCGAGGCGGAAGGGCAGAGGGCTGCCGCCGGCCGTGGTCAGGGCCGCCGACACGGCGGGCCTGGAGAACGGCGCGCCCGCCGCGAGCCCTCCGGAGAACGCCGGGACCACGCCCAAGAAGAGCCGGGCGGGCCGGGGCGCGGTCAAGAGAGCGGCCTCGCCCTGGCAGCGCTCGCACTCGGTGTGGCGCCGCGCCGGGGTCGACTGGGCTCAGGACGGTACGGTCGCATCGGCCGATGAGGACGACACCCCGGCACGGACCGGCTCGCCGGACACCGCGCGGGCGCAGACAGTGCAGGGGGCGCGGAAGGCACCGGTGACGCGCACCGCGCAGACCCAGGAGAAGGCGCAGACCCAGGAGAAGGCGGAGACACCGGAGAAGGCGCCGCCGCCGCGGTCCGACGTGCCGCGCTCCCGGCGCGGCCGCCGCGCCCGCAGGGCCGGGATCGTCGTCCTCGCGGGGGTACTGGTGGCCGGTGCCGGGGCGTACGCGGTGCAGAACCGTCAGGACGGCGGGACCTCCAGTCCGGGGGCCGCCGACGCCACCCGGATCTTCACGCTCGACCCGGCCGCGAAGACCGACGGGCGCGAGCAGGTGCTTGCGGCCGTCGCCGCCGTCGGCGAGACCATCGTGGCCGTCGGCTCAGACGACGTCCGTGGGCAGTTCCTCACCTCGGCGAACGGAGGCCGGACCTGGCGGCTCGCCGAGGTGCGCGCGGCCGACGGCGGTGAGCCGCCGCCCGGGGAGTTCCCGCGGCAGGTCGCGGGCGGGGCCGGTGCCTGGGTCGCGCTCGGAGGCCCCGCCGCCCCCGCGGACGGGAGCACCGCGGACGCCGTCGGCGGCCCGGCGGTCGGTGGTGCCGTTTGGACCAGCTCGGACGGACGGACCTGGACCCGGCAGGCCGGCGCCCCGGCGTTCGCGGCGGCCGACGAGGTGCGGGCCGTCGCCCGTACCGCCTCGGGCTTCGCGGCGGTCGGCCGGGCGTCCGGCCGCGCGGCGGTGTGGGTCTCCCCGGACGGCAGGGCGTGGCAGCGCGTCGCGGCCTCGCAGGCCAAGCTGACCGGCGTCCTGCGGCTCGACCGGGTGGCCGCGGTCGGAGACACGCTGGTGGCGCAGGGCTTCCGCAGCCAGACCGTGACGCGGACGGTCACCCGGGGGAACAAGAAGCGCAGGGTCAAGACCACGGCGCGGGGCGGCGGCTACTGGCGGTCCACCGATGGCGGCCGCACCTGGGCCGCCGTGCGGGTTCCGCAGCAGAGGGGCTCGTACGGCTCGGGCAACGGGCTCGTCAGCGGGCCCGGCGGGTTCTTCCTCACCCGGGACTCGCGGCAGGTGACGGGCAGGGGCAAGAAGCGCAGGTTCGTCCGCTCGACGGTGGTGTTCAGCTCCGCCGACGGCGCGAAATGGGCCGTCGCCGGCCGGCTCACCGGCGGTGATCTCATCGGAGTCGATCGGCTGAGCGGCGCGCCCTCGGGGCTCGCGGCGCTCGTGAGCATGCGCGGCGGCAAGACCGCCGTGATGCGCAGCCAGGACGGCCGGACCTGGCGGCGGACCGCCGTCATCACCGGGCCTGCCCTCACCGGCCTCGCCGTGCTGCCGCTCGGACCCGTGGTGACGGGCCGGGACGGTGATGACGCGTACCTGTCTCTGCCGGGTACCGGCGACATCGACCTCGCAGGCGTCGACGGCGCCGTGCAACCGGACCGCGCGATCGCCGCGCTCGCGCCGAACGGCGGGCAGGTGCTCGCGGTGGGCGGCACGAACGGCGACGCGGCGGTCTGGATCAGTCCGGACGGTCGGTCATGGAGCAGGGCGAGCGGCACCGGGTTCGGCGGTGACGGGACGCAGCGGCTGACCGATGCGGCCGGCGGCGGTGAAGGCTGGGTCGCCGTCGGCCGGACTCCGGACCGGCCGCTGGTGATGACCTCCGCCAACGGTGCCGACTGGCGGCGTGCCCGCGGCCTCTCGGCGGACTTCCGTCCCACCGGGGCGACGTACGGCCCGTCCGGCTATGTGCTGGTCGGCAGGGCCGGAGACTCGGCGGCCGCGTGGCGCTCGACCGACCTGAAGAAATGGACTCGTGGATCGGGCGGGCTCGGTGCCGCCAAGGCGATGACCGACGTGGCGACGGTGCCGGACGGTTACGTCGCGGTCGGCGGCGCGCCGCAGGCCGAGAAGGGGAAGCGCGGCGGCGACACGCCCGAACGCCCCGTGGCGTGGACCTCCGCCGACGGCGAGAAGTGGACCGCGAGCGGGGCGGTGCCGGTTCCGCCCGGCGCGGCCCCGGGACGGTTCACCAGGGTCGCGGCCAAGGGCGGGTTGCTCGTCGCGCTGGCCGATCAGGGATTCGTCGCCACGTCGGCGGACGGCGGCAAGACCTGGCGGTCGCAGGTGCTCGAGGGAGCGACCACCGTGGTCGTCGCTTTGCAGGGATTCGTGGCGGCGGGTACGACCGGCGCTCCCGGCCGGAGCGATGTCATCATCTGGAGCTCGCCCGACGGGCACACCTGGCGGCCGAGCCGGCCGCACGGCGCCGGGCTGGCCGGCGAGGGAGCGCAGCGACTCACGGCGCTCACCGCGCTGGGCGACGACCTGCTGGCGGTGGGCGTCACCGCGGATCACCGGGGTGAACGGCCCACGCTGTGGCGGACGCCGAGCCCCTGAAGCTCCGTCGTTTCGGAGTCGGTTCAGAGTCGTTTTCGAGTCGTTTTCAAGGAAGCCGGCCACCGCAGATCACAGCCCACCCGCCCCCTGTCGTGATCTGCGGTGGCCGCTCCCGAGAGGTCAAGCCTTGATGTGCAGATCCACGCCGAGAAGTACGAGGAACCAGAGGAATATCGCCAGCAGCGCGCTGGCCACACGGCGCAGCAATCCGACGTCGATGTAGCCGCGATCCCAGGCCACGAAGATCCCGATGATCACATAGATGAGACCGATCAGACTGAATCCCGACCGTCGATATCGGTACGCCATGGTGGCGTCTCCTCCCAGTGAGCCGATGTTGGTCTGCCTGAGATGCCCTAAATTGCAAAGGTAAAACTTCGGTATGGAGCACGTGATCTCTTAGGTGGGCCGTGCCGAAATGGCGGCCGAGGGATGTAGCACCGGGGCCGCCAACTGCGATGACTGGGTGTCACCTCCGTGCAGGGGGTGGGGTCATTCGTCCCGGGATGCCCGGGACGGCGCTCATCACGGGCGGGATCCGCGGCCCATCGGCGCGTCCGAGGCGCGGGTCTCATGGTGGCGGCCGGCGGCTCTTGGCAGCGCACGCCGGCCGCCATCCGACCGTAAGGCGGCTCAGTCGAAGAGCACGACCTGCCGGATGACCTCGCCCTTGGTGAGCGCCCGCACGGCGTCGTTCAGCTCCTCGAACTGGATCCGGCGGGAGATCAGGTTCTCGATGTCGAGCTTGCCCGCGCGCCACAGGTCGACGAAGCGCGGGATGTCCCGCTTGAGATAGCTGCCGCCGTACAGCGAGGCCTTGAGGCTCTTGCCTTCGAACAACAGCGAGAACGCGTTCATCTCGAAGTTGTCGTCGGCCGCGCCGGCGCCGACCACGATCACGTCGCCGCCACGGCGCGTGGTCTGCCATGCCGTGGTGATCGCGGCGGCCTTGCCGACGACCTCGAAGGTGTAGTCGAAGCCGCCTCCGGTGAGCAGGCCCTTGGTCTCGTCCAGGTTGTCGAGCGTGGCGGTGTGTGTGGCGCCGAACTGCTTGGCGATCGGGTGCTTCGCCTCGTTGGGATCGATGGCGAGAATCGTCGAGGCGCCTGCGATCCGGGCGCCCTGGATCACGGCCAGACCGACGCCGCCGGCGCCGACCACGGCGACCGTCGAACCCGGCTTGACCTTGGCGGTGTTGATCGCGGCGCCGACGCCGGTCGGGATTCCGCAGCCGAGCAGCGCGGCGTACTCGAACGGCACGTCCGCATCGACCTTGATCACTGCCTGGTGGGGGAGGACGACCTCCTCGGCCCACGTGCCCACGCCCGCCATGCCGAACGCAGGGGTGTCCCCCCCGATGCGGAACCGCGGGTTGCCGAAGGCGTCGCCGATGAAGGCCATGCAGAGGTACGGCTCGCCGCGCAGGCATTCGGCGCAGATCCCGCAGTCGGGGGTCCAGTTGACGACGACGTGGTCACCCGGCTGCACCGAGGTGACGTGGTCGCCGACTTCGAGGACCTCGCCCGCTCCTTCGTGGCCGACGACCGTCGGCGTCGACATGGGCAGCACGCCGGTCATCACCGACAGGTCGGAGTGACAGACTCCGGTGGCCCTGATCTTGACCCTGACCTCGGCCGGTCCCGGGTCCACCGTCGTGACGTCGTCTCGCAGGTCCAGTTCCTTGTCGCCGACCGCGTGCACTATCGCTGCGCGAGCCATGGTCGCCTCCACGTGGGGGGTGTGGGTGCCGTCACGGCGCCCGGGGGTGGGGTGGGGTTGTGGTGCGGATTCACTCGTTCACGGAGAGCGCGGCCTTGGGGCAGGATCGGACGGCGTGCCTCACCCGGTCGGCCAGAGCCGCCGGCGGGTTCGGCTGCAGGATGTGCAGAACGTCGTCGTCGTCGAGTTCGAAGACCTCGGGGGCCAGTCCCTCGCACACCCCGTTGGCCTCGCACACCAGCGGGTCGACCCGTACCTCCATCGCGTTCTCCTTCAGTTCCCGGCGAGCTTGTGGTGATCCCAGGAGGCGACGCGGACGGGTTCCACGATGTACGCATGACGTTTCGCGGCCGTGTGCTCGACAAAGGGCGTGACAGCATCGTCCTCGAGATCCATCATGCGCCGGACCACCTCGGCCCCAACATACCGAACCTCGTTCTGTTCGGTCAGTACCTTGGCGTTGCCGTAGATGAGGGCGCCCCGCAGCTCGAAGTAGTCCTCGCCGGCCTCGATCAGGCACGTGACGCGAGGATCTCGCTCGATGTTGCGCGCCTTCTGGGAGGCGCGATAGGTCCAGAACGCGATCTTGTCGTCCACCATCGCGTAGAACATGGTCACGAGGTGCGGGGTTCCGTCGGGATTCATCGTGCCGAGTTGCAGCTTGCGCTGCTCGGCGACCAGGGAGGACACCTCGTCCTCGGTCATGGCGATACGGGTACGGTCACTCACGCCGAAAGTAGAACATGTTTCAGTCTTTGGCGGCAAGGCAGTCCGGCCGCGACGAACGGGCGGCCTCGGCTCATGTCTCGGCGAGCTCCTCGAGGGTCGGGAAGGAAGTCTGCGCGCCCGCCTTCCGTACGGCCGCAGCGCCCACCCGGGCGGCGAAGCGGGCCGCGGCGACCAGGCCGTCGCCCCCCGCGAGCCGCCGGCAGAGCGCTCCCGTGAACGCGTCTCCGGCGCCGGTGGTGTCCGCTGGTTCGACCTCAGGGCTCGGCACCGTCGCGATCTCGGTCCCGCGGGCCACGACCGCCCCTCGCGCGCCCAGAGTGATCACTACGGAGCGCGGGCCGAGGGCCAGTAGCGCCGTGGCGAGCCCGGCGGCCGAGACCGCGCCGTCCGGTGTAAAGGCCGGTGCGGAGCCCTGTGCGGAAACCCGGGTCGAGCCGAGCACGAAGGCCGCCTCGTGTTCGTTGACGACCAGGGGGTCGCACAGCCTGAGGAGCTCCGGCGGCACTCGCGTGGCCGGCGAGAGGTTGAGCACCACCCGGGCGCCGGTCTCGGCCGCCGCGCGGGCGGCGGCGAGGACGGTCGGCATCGGGATCTCGAGTTGGAGCGAGATCACGCGGGCGGAGCCGAGCAGCGGGCGGGCCGCCGCGACGTCCTCTTCCGACAGCCGCCGGTTCGCGCCCGGCGAGACGATGATGCTGTTCTCTCCGCCCGGTCCGACGCTGATCAGCGCAACGCCGGTGGGCACGGGCGTGGTGAGCAGATGCTCGGTGTCGATCCCGTCGTGCCTGAGTCTCTCGGCCAGGAACTCCCCGTACCGGTCGGCGCCGATCCGGCCGAGGATGCCCACGCGGGCTCCGAGTCGTGCGGCGGCGACCGCCTGGTTGGCGCCCTTCCCGCCCGGATGGGTCTCGAGATCCGAACCGAGGACCGTCTCGCCGGGTGCGGGCCACCGGTCGACGCGCACGACCAGGTCCGCGTTGACCGACCCGACCACGACGACGTCATGGGACTGTGCGGGCATCGGCATCGGTGCCTTCAGTGTTGTGAGCCGGCTGATGTGCCGGGCCGCCGAGCCGGTGATCGGCGGCCTCGTCTCGATGGTGCCATCCCGCGGGCGCCGGCCGCACGCTTGCGTCGGCCGGCCGGAGAACGCAGGCGTGAGCCCGGGCCGGGGAGATACCGGACGTTTCCGGCGCCGGCCGTACGGATAGGGTCACGGCGTGACCGATGACCTGACCGTATTGCCCGCGATGCCCGTTCCTCTCGTACGGGCCGCCTTGGCGGCGAAGGGGTTCATGCCCCCGGCGGAGGGCACCGCCCTGTACGAGACCGCTGTGGCGTACGGCTCGCGCGGCCCGATCCTGGAGGTCGGCACCTACTGCGGTAAGTCCGCCATCTACCTCGGGGCCGCCGCGCGCGTGGCCGGTACGGTGGTCGTCACCGTCGACCACCACCACGGCTCAGAGGAGAACCAGGCGGGCTGGGAGCACCACGACCCGTCACTGGTGGATCCGTGCACCGGCCGGATGGACACGCTGCCGACCTTCCGTTCCACGATCGCCGCCGCGGGGCTCGAGGACCACATCGTCGCTGTCGTCGGCGCGTCCCGTACGGTCTCGGCGCTGTGGGCGACGCCGGTCGGAATGCTGTTCATCGACGGAGGCCACGCCGAGGTGCACGCCCAGGGCGACTACGAGGGCTGGGCGCCCTGGGTGAAGGTCGGCGGTGCTCTGGTCATCCACGACGTCTTCCCCGACCCCGCCCACGGCGGCCAGGCGCCCTATCGCGTCTACCGGCGGGCGATCGCCAGCGGCGCCTTCCAGGAGCGTCGGGTCGAGGGTTCGCTCCGCGTCCTGGAGCGGGTCGCCGACGGTATCGGCTGACCTGCGGCCGGTTCGCGATCGCCCTGCTGGCCCTGTCGGCCTGAACCGGCCGGGTGAGGGGGATACCGCCACCGAATCCCTTTGCCGGCGTCCGCTCACACCTGCCACGATCTGCGCCATGCGCGTCGATGATCTGATCAGGATGGAGCGGCGAGGCGAGCTGCCGGAGTTCGTGCTGTTCTGGGGCGGCAAGCAGCACCACGGCATCGGCAAGAGCTGCCTGAGCCAGTGGTATCCGTCGCCGTTCACCGCCGACGGCGTGGTCTATCCCACCGCCGAGCACTTCATGATGGTCGGCAAGGCCAGGCTGTTCGGCGACGCGGCCGCCGAGGCGAGGATCCTCGCCGACCCCGACCCGGGCCGGGCCAAGGGTGCCGGCCGTACGGTGCGGGGGTTCGACGAGACGGCGTGGATCGAGCACCGTTTCGACATCGTCGTGGCCGGCAACCGCGCGAAGTTCGGCGCGCTCGGACCGCTGCGGGACTTCCTGCTGGCGACCTCGGGCAAGGTGCTCGTCGAGGCGAGCCCCTACGACCCCATCTGGGGCATCGGGCTCAGCGAGCATCAACCCGAGTCCGGGCGCCCGTCCCAGTGGCGAGGACTCAACCTGCTGGGCTTCGCTCTCATGGCGGCCCGCGCCGACCTCGCCGCCTGATCGGCCCGCTCTTCGGGGCGGGTCGACGGCCGGGGGGTCAGGAACCGGTGCGGACCGCGGTGGGAAGGGCCGCCGGCGCGCAGCCGCAGGCGACCGGGTCGGCCGCCTCGGAGGGCCCCAGCGGTCGGCCGCCGATCTCCTTGAAGATCGTCGCGCCGGGGGTTGTGCCCGACAGCGCGTCCGCCGCCAGGACCACCGCCGCCGCGGTGTAGGTGGACCGGTCTCCGGGGAAGTGCCGGTCGTTGGCGAACTGGTAGCCCGTCCAGTACGACCCGTCCGGGTGGCGCAGATGCTGCATCGCGTCGAACAGCTCAAGGGCCCGGCCGGTGTCGCCTATCGCGTCCAGGGCCAGTACCAGCTCGCAGGTCTCGGCACCGGTCACCCATGGCTGGTCGGACACGCAGCGGCAGCCGAGGCCGGGGACGACGAACGTGTCCCACTGCTCGGCGATCCGCCGGTGCGCCGCCTGCCCGCGTACCGGCCCGCTGAGCATCGGGTAGTACCAGTCCATCGAGTAGCGGCTCTTGTCGGCGAACGCCTCGGGATGGGCGGCGACCACATGTCCCAGCTGGTCGGCGGCGAGCTCCCAGTCGGGCTGCGGGTCGCCCAGCCGTTCCGCGAGGGCCACCGCGCATCGCAGCGACTGGTAGATCGACGAGCAGCCGGTGAGCAGCGCGTGGTCGCTCGGCGAGCCGTCCGGACGGCGGATCCAGATGATCTCTCCGCGGGCGGTCTGCAGCCCGAGCGTGAACTCGACGGCGCGCCGCACGGTCGGCCACATCCGCTCGGCGAACTCCTCGTCGCCGGTGATCAGGAGCTCGTGCCACGCGCCGACGGCGACGTAGGCGGCGTGGTTGGACTCGCCGCCCGGCTCGGTGACGTCGCCGAGCACCCACTTGGCCGGCCATGAGCCGTCGGGTCGCTGGACGGTCCGCAGCCACTCGTAGGCTCGCCGCGCCGGGGCGCGGAGCCCGGCCACGCCGAGCGCCATCGCCGCCTCGATGTGGTTCCACGCGTCCAC
>NZ_JABVEB010000200.1 GCF_014323665.1 Actinomadura sp. HBU206391
ATCGCCGGGAAGGCGGCCTTCGAGACCCACGTGGCGGCCCAGGAGTGCTACGAGGCGGCCGCCCTGCCCTCGCGGCCGCCGGGCGAGATCCTGCCGACCGCCAAGAAGCGGCTCAGCCTCGGCCGCCGCCTTCCCGCGGGCGTCGTCGGCGTCATCGCCCCCTTCAACGCCCCGCTGATCCTCAGCATCCGCTCGGTCGCCCCGGCGCTGGCGCTCGGCAACGCCGTCGTGCTCAAGCCCGACCCCCGTACGGCCGTGTGCGGCGGTGTGGTGCTCGCCCGGGTCTTCGAGGAGGCCGGTCTGCCCGACGGCCTGCTGCACGTCCTGCCGGGCGGGGTCGACACGGGCCGCGCGCTCGTCGCGGAGCCCCGGATCCGGGTGATCTCCTTCACCGGTTCGACGGCGGCCGGCCGTCAGGTCGGCGAGCTCGCCGCCCGCCATCTGAAGCGCGCGCACCTGGAGCTGGGCGGCAACTCCGCGCTCATCATCCTCGACGACGCCGACCTCGACCTGGCGGTCAGTGCGGGGACCTGGGGCTCGTACTTCCACCAGGGACAGATCTGCATGACCACCGGCCGGCACCTGGTGCACGAGTCTCTGGTGCAGGAGTACGTCGCCCGGCTCGCCGCGAAGGCCGACGGGCTGCCGGTCGGCGACCCGGCCACCGAGCAGGTCATGCTGGGCCCGATCATCGACGGCGGCCAGCGCGACAAGATCCACTCGCTGGTCACGGCGAGCGTGGACGCGGGCGCGCGCCTGGTCGCCGGGGGCACCTACGAGGACCTCTTCTACCGGCCGACGGTGCTCGCCGACGTCACCCGGCAGAGCCCGGCGTACGCGCAGGAGGTGTTCGGGCCGGTCGCCCCGGTGATGAGCTTCGCCACCGCCGAAGAGGCGGTGTCGCTGGCGGCCGACACCGAGTACGGCCTTTCGCTCGGCATCCTCACCCGCGACGTGATGAAGGGGCTCGCGCTCGCCGAGCGCATCCCGACGGGCATCGTGCACATCAACGACCAGACCGTCGACGACGAGGCCGTGGCCCCCTTCGGCGGCGTGGGAGCCTCCGGGACCGGATCGCGGTTCGGCGGGGGCGCCGCCAACGTCGAGGCGTTCACCGAGACCCAGTGGGTGACCGTCCAGGGCGACATCGCCGGTTACCCCGTCTGAGCATCGACCGGGGTCGGGTCAGGCCGAGAACCATTCGGTGACGACATCTCCGTGGCGCAGGCTGAACGGGCCTGCGCCCCGGAGGTCGGCGCTGAACCGGCCGAGTTCGTCGGCGTCCACCGGGATCACCTGGTCGCGGGAGCGGATCTCCACCTGCGCGGGACGCTCGGGGCCGGCGGGGATGAGCCGGCCGATGATGCGGCGGACCGGGCCGTCGCCGGTGACCTCCACCTCGACGGTCAGAGCGCTCGACTGGAACGTCAGCAACCGCGGTCCGCCGACGACCCGGACGGGCTGCGGGGTGGCCAGCGAGTCGAAGACGAGTTCGGCCAGCTCGGCGTCGAGGGCACGGAAGGTGTAGCTCTCGATCGCGGCCCGCACCAGGTGCGGCGGGACCGGGTCGAGGACATCGGCGATCCGCCGGAGTTCCTCCTCCAGCTCGAGGTCGTCGGCGTGCCCGGAACCTGCGTCCATATCAGCGTCCATGTCCCCGCCCGAACCATCGGCCGGGCCGTCGCCTGGACCGCCGTCCATCGCGTCGGCCATCATCGAGCCCCCGCCCTATCCTTCTCGTCCGCGCACTGGTCGGTACTTCACCCGTACGGTCACGCGGGATGGCCGTCGACACCGCGTTCGGCCAGCAGTTGCCTGAGCCGCCCCAGACAGCGAGCGCGGGTGGGCCCGATGCTGCCGACGGCCATGTCGAACATGGCCGCGATCTCGGCGTAGCTCGGCCGGGGCGAGGCGATGAGGACGCGCAGCAGTTCGCGGCAGCGCCCTGGCAGCTCCTGGAACGCCTGCCAGACCTGGCGGGCCCGTTCCATGTCCAGGGCGGCGTCCTCGGACTCGAGCAGCGCGCGCTCGGGCGACCGGTCGTCGACCTCTGGCGCGAGCACGTCGAGGTCGCTCGTCGGCGCCACTCGCCGGCCGGCCCGGGCCGCCTTGAAGGACTCGTTCCTCGCGGTCGTGGCCAGCCATGCCCCGACCTGCGCGGGAGAGGTGATCCGGCCGACGTGCTCGGCCAACCGCAACCATGTCGTCTGGAACACCTCCTCGGCGTCCGCCGCGCCGAGCCCGCAGCCGCGGGCGACCGACCAGACGAGCCCGCTGAACCGCTCGACCAGAGCCCGCCATGCCACCTCGTCACCACCGGCGGCGGCCGTGACGAGAACGCCAGTGTCATGGGTGTGCAACGCGAGCCTCCGAGGCGGGATTGCCATCGTAGCCCGGAGGTCACGCGGAGTGTGGACCTACGCCGGAAACCAGCCGGGGGGAATGAGTACTGGCCCGACGCCCTGCAGGTGGCCCGCCCCGGCGAGCAGCGCGGCGGCCGCCTGGCGAGAGCTCTCCTTCGTCTTGGACATCCGTACGGCGATCATGCCCGCGACCATCGGGGTGGCGAAGGACGTGCCGCTCCACCTCGCCATGCCGCTCATGGTGGCGATCGAGTGCTCCGGCGGCGCGCTCATGCAGGTGCAGTCGTCGTCCGGCTGCGGCGGCGGGTAGTACCGGCAGTGCCCCTCCTGCGGGTCCCGGTACTTGTACCTGCCCTCGATGAAGGCGTTGACGAGCCGCTCGCCCGGCGCGTACACCGACACCCACGGGCCGTGGTTGCTGAAACAGGCCATGGACGTGCCGCTGTCGGAGAGCGCCCCCACCGACACAACGCCCGGCATCGGCTCGGGGAAGGGACCCGCGAGGGCCGCCGGCCAGAACGGCACCCGGTCGCCGTGATTGCCCGCCGCGGCGACCAGCACGGTCTCCTCGTGCCGCCCGAGCTGCTCGACGAATCGCTCGAGGCCCACCAGGGGCGCGTTGTTCCCGGTGCTCGCGCCCGCGGAGATGCTGATGATGTCCGGCCAGCGCTCCCCCTCGGGCGGCAGCTCCCGCAGCAGCTGATCGCCCAGTTCGTCCTCGGGCACGGCTCCCGCGAACGGCAGCGCGTTCGAGACGTCGACCCAGGCGGCGGGCGCGACGCATTTGAGAATGCCCGCGATGAAGGTGCCGTGCCCGGCGTACTCCCTGATCAGCGTGGGGTCCTCGGCGTTCTCGATGGTGTTCATGCCACCGGTCACACCCACCGCGAGCCACGAATGGTTCCGGATGGGGACCAGGCCGGTGTCGATCACCTTGACGACGACGCCCGCGCCGGCCTTGTCGTCCGGGTTGACGGCCGGATTCGGCAGCGGCCCGGCCGGGGCCGGCTCGTCGCCGGGACACAATCCGGTCGGCGCGATCGAGACGATGTGATTGAGGCTCGCCGCGCCGCGGCGCATCCGCTGCCCGAGTTCGGCGTGCGCGTCGAGGGCGGCCCGGCCGCCGGTGTCGACCCGGGTCACCCCGCTCCTGGAGTCTCCGGCCGGAGCGGCACCCGGCACCACCCGCAGAACCTCGCCGAGGTCGGCGTCGCGGACCAGCAGATGCCCCTTCTGGTAGGCGGTCACGGGTGCGCCTTGCCTGTTGTAGCCGATCTCGACCTCGATGCCCGCCGGTCCGGCGGCATCGCGCAGAGCCTCCAGCTGGGACAGGAATTTCGGGTCGCCGCGTTCTTCGGGCACGGACATCGCGGTTCCTCTCATCGCACGGGTGCCGTCTCCCTGTTATGAGCCGCCCGCCGGCTCCCTGATACACCCGTGGACGCTCCGCGTCCATACCCCTACGATCGGTCCGTGACGGCGGATCCGCTCGACCTGCTGCCGCTGGCCCTTTCCCGGCCCGACAAGGCACTCGCGGAGGCGCGCGCCGTCCTCGCCGACTCGCCCGGGCCCTTCGCGGCCTCGGTCGCCCACCAGGCGATCGGCGTGGTGCTGCGCGACTTCGGCGACACGAGCGCGGCGCTGCGCGAGCTGCGGGCGGCCCAGCGGCACGCGCGCCGCTCGGGCGATCCATCGCGCGAGCCGGACGTGCTGGCGACCCTGGGCATCGCGCTCGTCTTCGTCGGCCGCACCGCCGCCGGACTGGCCGCGCTCGACGGCGCCATCGAGCGGTCTCAGGGCACGGCCGCCGCGCGCATCCGGTTCCGGCGCGTCGGCGTGCTCAACGTCCTCGGCCGGCACCGTGAGGCGCTGGAGGACCTGCGCCGGGTGATCCCCGTGCTCACGCGGGCCGGCGACGCGCTGTGGAGCGCCCGCGCGCACACCGCCCGCGGGGTCGCTCACCTCGCCCTCGGCTCACCCGGCCGGGCCGACGCCGACTTCCGCACCGCCGACCGGCTGTACGCCGAGACCGGCCAGCAGGTCGAGGCGGTCTTCTCCGTGCACAACCGGGGGCTGACCGCCTTCCGGCTGGGCGACCTGCCGACCGCCCTCGCCCGGCTCGACGAGGCGGGCCGGCGCTATGGCGCCCTCGGCGCCCCGGTGCCCGAGCTCGCGATCGACCGGTGCAGCGTGCTCCTCGCCGCCGGGCTGGCCGCCGACGCCCTCGCCGAGGCCGACGCCGGAATCCGGCAACTGACTCGCATCAGCGGGCAGGCGACCCGCAAGGCCGAGCTGCTGCTCATGGCCGCCCGGGCGGCGCTCGCGGCCGGCGACCCGGCCACCGCGGTCACCCGCGCCACCGCGGCGTCCGGCTCCTTCTCCGCGCAGCACCGGGAGTGGTGGGGCGCGCATGCCAGGCTCACGCTCCTGCAGGCCCGGTTCGCGGCCGGTCTGACGTCCGGCCGGCTGCTGCGTGAGTCGGCCCGTACGGCACAGCGGCTCGGCGCCCTCGAGTCGGCCGAATCCGCTCAGGCCCATCTGCTGGCCGGCCGCACCGCTCTGGCCCTGGGCCGGCTCGCCGAGGCCGACCGGCACCTCTCCGAGGCGGCGCGGGCGCGGCGGCGCGGCCCGGCTCTGAGCCGTACGGCCGGATGGCTGGCGCAGGCGCTCCGGGCACAGGCGCAGGGGCTGCCCCGCGGCCTGCTCAGCGCCTGCCGTCGTGGCCTCGATCTTCTCGACGATCACCGGCTGACGCTGGGCGCGTCCGAGCTGCGCGCACAGGCCACCGAGCAGGGAGCCGAGCTCGCGGCACTGGCCCAGCGCGAATGCCTGCGGGCGGGCCGCTCCCGGGACCTGCTCGCGTGGACCGAGCGCTGGCGGGCCACCGCGCTGTCGGTGCCGCCCGTGCACCCGCCGGGCGACCACGCGTTGCAGGCGGAGCTGACGGCGTTCCGCGAGATCTCCAGCCGGCTGGAACGCGCACGTGCGGACGGGACCCCGGCGACCGAGCTGCGCCTCGGGCAACAGCGGCTCGAACGAGAGATCCGCGGCCGCATGATGCACCTGCGCGGCACCGGTCCGGCCGGCGATCGCCTCGACATCGGCGGGCTGCTGGACGAGCTGAAGGACCAGTGCCTCGTCGAGATCGTCGAGATCGACGGCGAGCTGCACCTGCTCGTGTGCGGCGACGGCCGGGTCCGCCGGATCCCGGCGGGCCGGATCGCCGATGCGGCCGCCGAGGCCGAGTTCGCCGGCTCGGCACTGCGGCGGCTGGCCTACGAACCGTCCTCCGGCGAGCACGTCTTCGACCTGCTGGAGGCGACCGCCGGCAGGCTGGAGCGGGCCGTGCTGGGCTCCGCGGCGCGTCTTCTCGGCGACGGGCCGGTGGTGATGGTCCCGCCGGGACGGCTGCACGGCGTTCCGTGGGCCCTGCTCCCCTCGCTGCGCGACCGCCCGCTCAGCGTCGCACCGTCGGCGACGGCCTGGCTTCGGGCGCGCACCGCCGTCCCGCCGGAGAGCCGCGACGTCGTGCTGGTTCGGGGACCCGGCCTGCGTACCGGCGGAGCAGAGGTCACGCCGCTCGCCGCGAGATACGGCGACGCGACCGTCCTCGAGCACGGCACCGCCACCGCCTCGCGGGTGCTCTCGGCCATCGACGGCTGCCGGCTGGCGCATGTCGCCGCGCACGGGAGCTTCCGTGCCGACAGCCCCATGTTCTCGTCGCTGCACATGGACGATGGGCCGCTCACCGTGCACGACGTCGAGCGGCTGACCCGAGCGCCCTACCGGCTGGTCCTGTCCAGCTGCGACTCAGGTCGGCTGGCCCCTGCGGGAGCGCACGAGCTGCTCGGCCTGGCCGCGGCGCTGCTGCCCCTCGGCACCGCGGGAATCGTCGCGGGCCTCGTCCCGGTGAACGACGAGGCCACCGTCCCGCTCATGCTCGCGCTGCACGAGGCGCTGCACCGCGGTGCCGGCCTGCCCGAGGCGCTGCGGGACGCTCGGCGAGCGGTGCCGGACGAACCCGTCCATCGGGCGACGGCGCTGTCCTTCATCGCCCTCGGCTCCGGCTGAGCGCCGCGCGGCTCCCGGCCGGCGGTCACCGGGTGTCGAGCCGGCCGAGGAGATCGGCCAGGCCGGTGCGGTCGTTGACGCCGAGCCGCTCGTACACGCCGCACAGGTGATTGGCCACGGTGCGGATCGACACCGTGAGCCGGTCGGCGATCTGGCGATTGGTCAGGCCGCCCGCGGCGAGGTGGGCGATCTCCCGCTGCCTGGCCGTCAGCCCGGGCGCCGTCAGCTCCGCCAGCGCCGGCGTACGGGCGCCCTGGCAGTCGGCCGCCAGCGCCCACGCGCTGGTCTCCGAGGCCCGCGCGAGACGCGGCCCACCGAGCCTCCGGTAGGCACCGGCCGCGTGCGCGTGGGCCTCCGCCGCGTGCAGGAGCATGCCGAGCTGTTCGAACTGCTTGGCGGCCGCGCTCAGTGCGGCCGGATCGCGGACCAGGGCGGCCGCGGCGTGCCTGGCGAGCACGGGCGGGAGCGGTCCGTCCATCTCGTCCGCCAGCCGGTCCAGCCGGTCGGCGATCGTCTCCGCGACACCGTCGGCCGTTCGGACGGCGGCGCCCAGCCGTACGGCGTCGTGCAGCGCGTACATCTCGTAACCCCTCAACCCGTGCTCCGCCGCACGGTCGGCTGCGGCGAGCGCGGCGGCGACCGCCCCGGTGAGGTCGCCGCCGGCCGCCAGCACCCAGGGACGGGCCAGCTCGACCGTGAAATCGATGGCGCGGAAGGCAGGCAGCGTCCGCTCGTCGGCCGCGTCCAGCGCGCGGCGGGCCTCGACGACGTCTCCGGTGAGCGCGGCGGCATGGGCCAGCTCGCCGAGGCAGAGCCCGGCGAATCCGACCGGCCCGGCCGGCAGCCGTCCGGCTCCGTCGCGGCTCCACGCCAGGGCGTCACCGATCGACCCGCGCAGCCGGCTGATCTGCCCGCGATGACCGCAGCCCCCGGCGATCCCGATGTCCCACCCGGCGCCCTCGCCGATCAGCCGCTCCCCGTCGGCGACGGCCTCCCACGCCTCGTCAAGATCACCGGCGAACACGTGCGCCATCAGCCGGGCGCACACGAGCGCGGGCAGCAGCACGGGTTCCGCCTCCCGCCACTCCGTGAGGTCACGCAGCGCCGCTTCCACCACGTCGAGGCAGCGCTCGGCGTGCCCGCGGTGCGCGAGCATCGTCGCCTCGGCCGCGGCCAGCCGTGCGGCGGCGATCGGGCTCGCCCGGCCCAGGGATCGGGTGAGCCCGATGTGCTCGGTCGCGTCATCGACCCGGCCACAGTAGAAGTGGAGCAGCGCCGCGGCGCTCAGGACGTCCTGCCGCGCCCGCGGATCGCCGATCGCGGCGGCCGCCTCCGCCAGGACCGGCAGTGGATCTTCGCCGCCGAACATGAGCCCGTACGCCCGGGCGGCCGCGTACTCCGCGTGGGCCTGGTCTGCGGTGCCGGGATCGCCGGTGGCGGCGCCTGAGCCCGGCACGGGCAGCAGCGCCTCCAGTTCCTCCCACCCACCGCCCATGACGAGCGGCGTCGCGAGCGCCAGTGCCGCGTCAAGGCCGCCGCCGGCGGCGAGCGCCGCTCGGCCGAGGCGTTCGGCCAGCGCGACGTCATAACCGACCCAGGCCAGACGGCACCCCTCGATCAGCACGGCCGGGTCGGGCCGGCCGCCGCTGTCCAGCCGCCAGACCGCGACCCTGAGCGCGTCGTCCGGCCGGTCGCCGTGGGCCTCGACGACGTCCGCGAGGCGGCGCTTCACCCGTTTGGCGCGGAGCGGTCCGCACCTGGCTCGCACGACCTCTCCGTAGAGCGGGCTGGCCGGCCGCACCCGCAGCCGTGTCCCCTCCCGGCCGCAGACGATGAGATGCCGGGCCTCCATGCGCTCGAGGGCGTCGGACTCGACCAGTCCTTCGAGGAGGTCGTCGTCAAGGGGCTCGCCGAAGGCGGCGTACTCGAGAACCTCGCGTTCGGCGGCCGTGAGGTCACCGAGCCGGCTCTCGACGAGTTCCCTGACCCGCCCGGCCACCGGCAGCTCACCCCGCCAGCTCCACACCCCGCCGGCGCGCGACAGGACGTTCGTGCTCACACCGGTCATCACCAGCTCGCGCAGGAACAGCACATTGCCCTCGGTGAGCCGATGCAGCCGCCGTACGGTCAGCGCCTCCACATGACCGCCGAGCGCCCCTGTCAGGACCTGCGCCGACTCGGCCTGGGTGAGCGGCCCGAGATCGAGACGCGGCAGCAGGTCGTCCTTCCACAGCGCGGCCACCGCGTCCGGAGCCGTGCCCCCGCGGCCGGCGATGACGACCAGCCTGGTGTCGCCGCGCTGTGCGAGGTGGAGGACCAGGGCGGCCGAGGCGTGATCGAGCAGATGCGCGTCGTCCACGACGAGAACGAGCCGGTCACCTCCGGCACGCGGCCGTAGCGCGTCGGTCACCCAGCGCAGCGGCACGGTGAGCCCGTCCCGCGGCGATGGGACCGCCGGGAACAGATGCGCGAAAGCGCCGAAGGGCACCGACGCCCCGGCCCGGGTGCCGACCACCTGTGCGACCGGTGCGCCGGCCTCTCGTACGGCCTCGGCGGCGAGCCTGCTCTTGCCCAGACCCGGTTCGCCGGCGATGACCACACCGCCCCCGCGCCGGACCCGCAGGCGCTGTCCGATCAGTTCGAGTTCCGCCGTCCGGCCGGCGAACGGCCAGACATGACGGGCTCCCCCGTGAATTGAGCTCATACCAGAAGGAGCCGTCCGGTCCCGTTGTGATACACCGCGAACCCGATCCAATAGGCCCCGCTGGGCCCACAGGGGGCCCAGTTTCTTGGGGTCTCCGGGCGCTTGTCCGAACTCGGCGATAGGAATCACACTTGTCATCGTGTCAGGGGTCTCCTCAGTGGAATAGGCCCCTCGATCAGGTGATAGGCGGAAACAGGCAGGGTGAACGTTGAGTGACGTGAGCGGACCCCCGGTGAGCCGTACCAGGTCCGAGCACGCCCTTACCCGTTCCGTCCAGCGCGCGGATCGACACCTTGGTGCCGGCGGCACCGTGGCCCTTCGCGGCGCTCGCCGACCGACCCGCGGCCGGCTGATGAGGCGCTGAGGGACCGGCCGGACGTCCATGACGCTCGAGGCTCAACGAGGGAGAGGGAGAGAGACGCCGATGGATCGGTGCGCCTTCCCCGACTGCGCCGGAAGCGTGGTGGACGGATACTGCGATGTCTGCGGGCTCGCGCCGGCCGCGATGTCCCGGCCGCCCCTGGACCTATCGATCACCGCCCTCAGCGCGTCGGCGCCCGCGACGACACCGCCGACCAGGTCCGTGCCCTTCGCGACCGTCGGCTCCGGCGCCGCGTCTCTCGCCGCCCAGACCGG
>NZ_JABVEB010000201.1 GCF_014323665.1 Actinomadura sp. HBU206391
CGCACGAGCTCGTTCCCGCGGGCGTGCGTGACGGCGGTCAGGGCGATGGCGGAGCAGCGCCACCCCTCTCTCGTCCGGACGAGCCGGTGGGCGTAGTCGCCCCAGACCTCCCAGAGATCATCACCGAGTGGCCGCTCCAGCCGGTTGAACGCGTAGCCCTTCGAGCGCACGCCGGCCCGGTCGCCGTCGATCCGGATGTCGTGGTTGCCGCGCATGTGGAAGCTCTTCTTCTGCTCGTACAGGTTGCGCCGCCAGGCACCGACGAGCTCGTCGGCGGCCATCCGGGCGGGAGCGCCGCCGTCGAGCGCCACGAAGTCCACGTCCACCTGATCGGTGAAGTATCTCCTGCACAGAGCCCAGTCCTTGGCGTCCACCGCCTGGTCGATGCCGTCCACGACGGCGCGCACCGCCTCCCGATCCTGCGGCGAACCCGCCGTCGATCCGGGTTGAGGAGCTCCCGCCGCGGCCGCGGGAGCGGCCCCCAGCGCGCCCAAGCCCGCCACGCCCAGTGCGGCGGCCGTCACCACTCCACGGCGGGACGCGCTGTGCCGTCCTGCTGTCGTCATGTCTTCCTCCTGGTCGCTGCTCTTCAGGCGTACTGCAGGTCGGCCCGCGCGATGGCGCCGTCGCGGTAGGTGAAGCGGTAGTGCGCCCGCCAGCCGTCGGACCCGGAGGGGGCCCAGTGCACGAGCAGATCCTGGCCGCCGGCCATGGGCGTGATCCGCAGTATGCGCAGCCGTCCGCCGATGACCTCCGCGGCGGCCCAGTCGCGGATCGCCTCGCGACCGCGGATGCTTCTGCTGACGTCGACGATCTCGGCGTCCGTCGTGAACGCCTCGGCCAGGCCGGTCAGGTCCTCCTTGTTCACCGCGTCGACGTACGCCCGGCCGGGCGCGGCGACGTCCGCCGCCGCATCGGAGCGGGCCGTGGACGACATGGCCGAGGGGTGCGACGCCGCGGGGGTGGGCCCGGACCCACCGCAGCCCCCGGCCGCCATCGCCGGCACGACCGTGCACACCGCCGTCGCTCGTTTGAGGGTCGTTCGTCTGAGGGGTGTTCTTTTGAGGGGTGTTCGCGTGGGGGTCGATCGCATGAGGACAGCGTGCGGGCGCCGCCGATGGCGTGTCCAAGACCTCTGGTGATAACCAATGGCTATGGACGTCCATGTACGGGATCTTCGCTATTTCCTCGCGGTCGCCGAGGAACTGCACTTCACCCGGGCGGCGGAGCGGCTGTTCGTGTCCCAGCCCGCCCTGAGCAAGCAGATCGGGCGGCTGGAGGCGACGCTGCGGGTGCCGTTGTTCGTCCGTGACCGGCGCTCGGTCGCGTTGACCGCGGCCGGCAGCGCCCTGGTCTCGCCGGCCCGGGACATCGTCGCCCGGTGGGACGAGGCGCAGCGTGCCGTCGCCGACGCGGCCGCCGCCGAGACGGCGATGCTGCGGGTGGGAATGTCGACGAGTGTGGGCCGCGATCTGCTGCCGTCGGCCGTCGAGCGCTTCACGAGGCGGCACCCGTCCTGGCGGATTCAGCCTCGACAGGTGGACTGGGGCGACCCGACGGCTGGGCTGGCCGACGGTTCGGCCGACGTCGCGCTGATCTGGCTGCCCGCCCCGGTGCAGCCGCCGCTCGCCTCGCGCGTCCTCGTCACCGAACTGCGCTGGGTCGCCCTGCCGGCCGCGCACCGGCTCGCCGGGAACGAGGAGGTCGCCTTCGCCGAACTTCTCGACGAGCCGTTCCTCGCCCTCCCGGACGCCGCCGGTACGGTGCGCGACCACTGGCTCGCGATCGAACAGCGCGCCGGCCGTCCCGTACGGATCGGCGCCACAGTGGCCAATGCCGACGAGACGTTCGAGGCAATCACGAACGGGCTGGGCATCGCCCTGCTCAGCTCGGGCAACGCCGCCATCTACCGCAGACCCGGCATCGTCACCCGGCCGGTCACGGGACTGTCCCCGGCACGGCTGGCCATCGCCTGGCGCGCCGGCGACCACCGGGCGGTCGTTCGCGACTTCGTCGAAGCCTGCACCGAGAGCTCGCCTCCGTGAGCCGCGGTCTACGGCGCGAGCGCCGGTCGTCTCTCAGTGCGGTATCGGGCCGGCGGCTGGCCGGTGATGCGCTTGAAGGCGTTGCTGAAGGCGCTCTCGGACGCGTAGCCCCACTCCGCGGCCACCGAGGCCACGGTGCGATTGCCGTCCCGGAGCGCCCGCTCGGCGGCGCGGACCCGCCAGCGCAGCAGGTAGTCGAGCGGAGGCAGGCCCACCAGGGTCTTGAACCGCAGAGCGAACGTGGAGCGGGACATCCCCACGGCCATCGCGAGCTCGCCGACCGTCCACCGGTGCGAGGCCCGTTGGTGCATCAGGGTGAGCGCGGCTCCGATCTGCGGGTCGGTCAGCGCTCCGAGTCAGCCCGGGACGCTCTCGTCGCCGCCGGAGCCGGTGCTCATCAACGTGCGCAGTGCGTGGATGAACAGGATCTGGGTGAGGTGCTCGGTCATCACCTCGGCTCCGGGCAGCGCCGCCGCGGTCTCGTCGGCGAGCAGCCGCAGGGTCGGGTGCAGCACCTGGGCTGAGTGGGTTCCTGCGGGGATGCGGGCGACCGACGGCAGATTGTCGAGGAGCAGGGCGGCCGTGGTCTCGTCGAAGGTGACGTTGCCGCCGATCATGATGGTCCGGGCGGCGCCGTCCGGCTCGGTGCCGTAGCGGAGGGTGCTGGAGGCGGCGGCGGCGAACATGGCGTAGCCGTCGGCGGGCGGGGTGTCCAGGTCTCCGGCCAGCTGGTACGGGCGACCGCTGGCCAGCAGATAGCAGTCCCCGGCCTCCACGCGTACGGGCGCGGTGTGCTCGGCCGTGATCCAGCAGGAACCGGCCACGACGGCGCCGACCTTGACGTGCTGGTAGCCCTTGAAGGCGAGGGCCCACCGGCCGCCGGCCTCCAGGCGTGAAGGTGACGCGCTGCTGACGTTCAGCAGGGACAGGACGTCGGACAGGGGATCCATGGCCATCTCCGGACGATCGAGCACATCTTGCGGACTGTCTCTCATGGATTATCCATCCGGCTGTTCATAGCCTCTAAGCAGGCATTCCAGAGGAGTTGGACAGTGAAGTACGAGCAACTCGGCACCACCGGCGTCTTCGTCTCGCGCATCGCGCTCGGAGCGATGACCTTCGGGGGCGCCGGTATCCCGCCGTGGGACGTGGTCGGCGGATTGGATCTGAGGGACACCGACCGGCTGATCGGCATCGCGCTGGACCACGGGGTCAACCTCATCGACACCGCGGATATCTACGGCATGGGCGAATCGGAGGAGCTCGTCGGCAAGGCGCTCGGATCCCGCCGCCGGGACGTGCTGATCGCCACCAAGACCTACGCCCGGATGGGCGGCGGCCCCAATGACGTCGGCCTGTCCCGGCTGCACATCATGCAGTCTCTCGAGGACAGCCTGCGCAGGCTGGGCACTGATCACATCGATCTGTACCAGATTCACAGTTTCGACTCGCTGACGCCCTTCGAGGAGTCGCTGGGCGCTCTCGACGACGCCGTTCGCCAGGGCAAGATCCGCTATATCGGCGCCTCGAACCTCGCCGCCTGGCAGCTGATGAAGACCCTCGGCGTCTCGGACCGGCGCGGGCTGGCCCGGTTCGTCTCGCTGCAGTCCTACTACTCCCTCGCCGGGCGGGAGCTCGAGCGGGAGATCCTGCCCGCGCTCCGCGACCAGGGTCTCGGTCTGCTGGTCTGGAGCCCGCTGGCGGGCGGCCTGCTCTCCGGCAAGTTCGACCGCACCGGCACCACCGACGACAACGCGCGCCGGGCCAAGGCCGACTTTCCGCTCGTGGACCGCGAACGGGCCTACGACATCATCGACGCGCTGCGGGTGGTCGCCGCCCGCCATGAGGTCCAGGTGTCCCGCGTCGCTCTGGCCTGGGTCTTCGCCCAGCCGGGCGTGACGAGCACCATCGTCGGGGCCAGACGTCCCGACCAGCTCATCGACAACCTCGCCGCCGACGATCTGGTGCTGACCGCACAGGACCTCGATGAGCTCGACGGCGTCAGCGCAGTGCCCCTCGAGTACCCACCTGGATCCAGGGCGACCTGGCCACCCGCCTGCCGCAGACGGCCTGACGGCGGTGGCCTGCCGGGCCGGACGAGTGCCGCCGGCGTCCCCGGGGCGGTGTGCCCCGGGGACGCCGGCGGTGTCCCTTGATCACGGTGCCGCTCAGCCGGCGGTCGCCGCGTCGCCGTCCGCGCTCACCGGCCGGTAGGTGAGGACGACGACGCCCGTGCTGAAGGTCGTGGTGTCCTCGTGCCTCAGGGTCGCCTCGACGCCCTCGCGGAACAGGCGCTCCCCCTTCCCGAGGATGACCGGGTAGACCCAGATGCGGTACTCGTCGAGCAGACCGTGCTCCATGAGCGTGTCGGTGAGCCGGCCACAGCCCCAGATCAGGATGTTCTGGCCGGGCTGCTGCTTGAGCCTGGTCACCTCGGTGACGAGGTCGTCGCCGGGGATGATGGTCGAGTTGTTCCACTCGGCCTTCTCCAGGGTCGAGGAGACCACGTACTTGGCCATGCTGTTCGCGCGGTCGGCGTAGGGGTTGCCGCCCATGGACGGCCAGGCCGCCGCCATGCCCTCGTAGGTGACCCGCCCCAGCAGGAGGGCGTCGCTGCCGAAGAGCAGGTCGACCGCGTACGCCTGGGCCTCCTCGTTCGAGTACTTCATGGACCACAGGTGCGGGTTGTCGATGAAGCCGTCGAGCGTGGTGTACGTAGTAGCGATGATCTTTCTCATGACTTCCTCCGGATGGTGATCAGGATCGTGGGATCGGGTCGTGGGGCGTGGAGATGAGGGGCGGCTCACGTGCCGTAGGGGCGCCTTGCCCGGGCGTCCCGTAGTGCGTGGGCCCACCAGGACAGCCGGTCGAGCGCGGTCGCGGCGGCGGCGTTGCAGTCGGCGGTGGGTTTGGGCCAGGAGCCGTCGGCGGCGAACAGGTCCCAGTAGCGGGGGAGGCAGATCGCGTCGCGGATGGCCACGGCGTTGAGTTCGGTGAAGATCTCGCGCAGCTGGCCGATGGCGTGCAGGCCGCCGGACTCCCGGCCATAGGCGACGAAGGTGACGGGTTTGGCCTGCCACTCCTCGTAGTACCAGTCGATGGCGGTCTTGAGCGGAGCGGGAAAGCTCCGGTTGTACTCGGGGGTGACCACAGCGAAGGCGTCGGCGGCGGTCAGCCGCGGCGCCAGTGCCCGTACCTGCGGGGGAACGGGCTCGTCCTGGTCGGTGAGGTTCTGCGGCAGGCCGGCCTCGGCCAGGTCGATGAGGTCGACCTCCAGGTCCGCGCGGCGGCGGGCTTTGGCGGCGAACCAGCCGGCCACGGTGGGGCCGAACCGGCCGCTCCGCGTGCTGCCGATGATGACCGCCAGCCGCAGCCGCTCGCTCTCCGACATCTCCCGCCCTCCTCGGTGCTCGTATCCGGCTCGACGTGTCCGACTGTGCCGCAGGCCCTTTACGGCTTGTTTCTCGTCGGCTTACGGCCGGGTTCGGCCGGTGCGTAAGGCGACGAGAGGGGGACCTGGCATGCCGTTATCGTGGCCCTCATGCTTTTCGGGGTGCTGGGGCCGCTGGCCGTGTGGACGGCCGACGGTGAGCCCGTCGCCGTGCCCGGGCTGAAGGTCCGCGCGCTCCTGGCCGATCTCCTGGTGCACGAGGGACGGCCGGTGCCCGCCGACCGGCTGATCGACGACCTGTGGGGCGACGACCTGCCGGGCAACCCCGCAGGCGCGCTGTCGGCCAAGGTCTCGCAGCTGCGACGGGTGCTGGAGGACGCCGAGCCGGGCGGCCGGGAACTGGTGCTGCACCTCCCGGCGGGCTATCTGCTGAAGGCCGACACCGACGCCGACAGATTCCGCGCCCTGATCGCCGAGGCCGGCCGGGCCGGCGAGCCCGGCGCGAGGGCGGCGCTGCTGTCCGACGCGCTGGCGTCGTGGCGGGGGCCGGCGTTCGCCGACTTCTGCGACGAGCCGTTCACCCGGGCCGCGATCACCCTCCTGGCCGAGCAGCGGCTGACCGCGCAGGAGGACAGGGCAGAGGCATGGCTGGCGCTGGGCGAGCACACCGCGCTGGCCGGAGAACTCGGTGATCTGCTCGCCGAGCATCCGCTGCGCGAGAGGTTGCGCGCCGCGCACATGCGCGCCCTCTACCGCTCGGGACGGCAGAGTGAGGCCCTCGACAGCTACGAGAGGCTGCGCGCGTTGCTGGCCGACGAACTGGGGTTGGACCCGGGGCCGGGTCTGGTGGCTCTGCACCGCGCGATCCTGACCCAGGATCCCGCACTGGCCGCCCCCGCCGTGGTGGATCCATCGGCGATCCGGACCGCCGAAGGAGCCGCCGAACGGGCCGCCGCGAATCGCCGGGCCCCGAGCCTGCCCGCGCCGCTGACCGATCTGATCGGCAGGGACGACGCGGTCGCCGAGATCATCGCCCGGTTGGCGGCCGACCGCCTGGTGACACTCACCGGGCCGGGCGGGGTGGGCAAGACCCGGCTTGCGGTCGAGACGGCCGGACGGCTGGTCACCCCGCGCGGTGACGATCTCTCCGGCCCTACGGCGGCGCCCGGCTCCGATGGGCTTCCCCCTCCGGCCGATGCCGCCGGCCCGTTTTCCGATGGCGTGTGGCTGGTGGAGCTGGCCGCGCTCGACCGGGCCGCCGACCAGGACGCGGTGACCCGGCTGGCTGAGACGATCATGGTGGCGCTGGACATCCGGGACATCACCGGCTCCGCGGAGCACGGTGAGCCGGTGACCGCCGTAGACCGGCTCACCGAGGCGCTGCGCACCCGGCGGCTGCTGCTGGTGCTGGACAACTGCGAGCACGTCGTCGAACCGGTCGCCGAACTCGCGGAACTGCTGCTGCGGGCGGCCCCCGGGCTGCGGCTGCTGACCACCAGCCAGGAGCCCCTCGGCCTGGCCGGTGAAGTGGTCTGGAGTGTTCCGCCGCTGGAGGTGCCCGACCCGGCCGCCGACCTCGCGGCACTGGAGCGGACCGGTTCGGTGCGGTTGTTCGTGGCGCGCGCGTCCGCCGCGGCCCGGGGCTTCACCCTCGACACCGGCACCGCTCCGGCGGTCGCCGTGCTGTGCCGCCGGCTGGACGGCATCCCGCTGGCCCTGGAACTGGCGGCGACGAGGGTGCGGGCACTGGGCGTGCACGGCCTGGTCGAGCGCCTGGACGACCGGTTCCGGCTGCTCGCCACCGGGCACCGCGGCGCGCCACCGCGCCAGCAGACGCTGCTGGCGATGATCGACTGGAGTTGGGAGCTGCTGCCCGGCCCCGAACGCGTCGTGCTGCGACGGCTGGCATTGCACGCCGACGGCTGCACGCTGGAGGCCGCCGAGGCCGTCTGCGCGGACGGCGAACTCGACGGCCTGGACGTGCTCGACCTGCTGGCTCGCCTGGTGGACCGGTCTCTGGTGGTCATGGTCGACGGTGCGGACGCGCCTCGGTACCGGCTGCTGGAGTCGGTGGCGGCCTACTGCGTTGAGCGCCTCCAGGAGGCGGGGGAGTTCGAGCGGGTACGTCGGCGGCACCACGCCTACTACGCCGCTCTCGCCGAGGAGGCCGGGCCGTACCTGCACGGAGCGGACCAGCGGCGGTGGCTGCGGCGCCTCGACGCCGAGGCCGCCAACCTTCGCGCCGCGCTCAACACGGCGGTGAGGGACGCGGACGCGGGCGGCGCGCTGCGTCTTGTCAACGCGATGACGTGGTACTGGTTCCTGCGCGGCCGGGTGGCCGAGGCCCGGCGATCACTGGCGGCGGCGCTCGCCGTGGCCGAGGGGGGCGAGGAGGCGCCCGGTGCCGGTCGGGTCCCCGGGTCTCGCAGCGAGGCGTCCGCCGTTCCGGTCTCGGCTCGCCGAGCCGAGGCCCGGGCCTGGGACGCCGGTATCGGGTTCCTCCACGGCGACGTCGCGGACCGGGACGAGCGCCGCCGAGCGGTCCTGCGGCTGTTCGAGGGCGTGGACGCCCCGCGCGGGCGTGCGAGAGCCGAGTGGTTCCTGGCCTACACCGGGGTCGATCTGGGCGACTTCGCCGTCGCCGAAGATCTGGCGAGCCGGGCACTACCGGTCTTCCAGGCACTCGGCGACCAATGGGGAACGGCCGCGGTCCTGGCCACCCGCGCCAAGCTCGCGCATGTCCGAGGCGACCTGGTCGCGCTCGAACGCGACGGCGAGCGCAGCGCGGAGCTGTTCGGCGAACTCGGGGACCGCTGGGGCCTGCTGGAGGCCACGGGCTGGCTCGCCGGACTGGCCGAGATGTCCGGTGACCTCGAGCGGGCCGAGCGGCTGCATCGGGACGGTCTGCGCATGGCCGAGGAACTCGGACTGTGGACGGAGGTCGCCGGACGGCTGGCCTGGCTGGGCTGGATCGCTCTGCAGCGCGGCGACTACGCGGATGCGCGGGAACCATGCGAGCGGGCCCTGCGGCTCGCCGTCGAGCAGGGCCACCAGACCGGGCAGATCTTCGCCCAGATCGGGCTCGCCTTCGCCGCCCGAAGGGACGGCCACGTCGACCGCGCGGAGACCCATCTGCGTGACATGCTGAGCCGGACCCCGCGGCTGGACGACGAGCAGGTCCCGCCCCCGTACCTGCCCATGATCTTGACCGAGCTGGGCTTCGTCGCCGAGCAGCGGGGCGAGGCGGCGGTGGCGCTGGCCCTGCACCTGGAGTCACTCGACCTCACCGCCAGGTTCGCCGGCTCCCGCGACATGCCGAGCGCCCTGGACGGTCTCGCCGGGGCATTGGCCCTCGCCGGAGACCACGACCGTGCCGCCCGATTCCTGGGCGCGGCGGCCGCGATCCGGGTGTCCGGCTCCGTGCCCGCGACCGCCGCCGAACAGGGCGACATCGATCGGATCACCGCGCGCGTTCGTGACGCGGTGGGCGAGGACCGCTTCGCCGCCGAGACGGAACTCGGCGGCACGCTCACCCCCGAAGAGCTGCAGTCCCTGGTGGCCGCAACGGAGGGAAGAGCCCGCTCTGTCACGAGGACCGGCGTCGGCTCCTAGCCTCGATGATTCACTCCGCCGCCGACCTGGGCCGGATAAGGACATCGACTCCCCTATCGTCCCAAGTCAGGAGCACTTTCTGTGGTTGCCGCACCGATCGGCTCACCCGGCGGCCGCAAATCTCGGGGCTAGCTGAGCACGTTCTCAGGGCTGGCTGAGGGCGGGAATCCCGTGCTGGCCCCCCACATCTCCGCGAACCGGCCATTGTCGATGCGGAAGATCTCGAACAGCATGGGCTGCGCGTCGTCGTCGTCGGGGGTCGTGATCCCCTCGACGGTCGAGCGGACAGCGGCCCTGTCGCCGTCGACCAGGATGTCCTGGGCGACGACGCGGATGCCGGGGAACCGGGCAACGAGCGTGCGCCAGGCGTCCTTGCCCGCCTCGAATCCGGTGGCGCCGAGCGGATGGCTGAAGAAGCCGGGGGTGTGCAGGTCGTCGCCCTGGTCGAATTGCCGGTTGTTGAAGCACTCCTGCATCTGCCGCACCAGGGCGCTGGCGTCCCCGCGTGTAGTCATCGGCGTATCTCCTCGTGGCCGGCAGGCCGAGTCATGATGAGCGGCACCGCTCGGTAAGCGGTGCGCCGCCCCGGTTACGGTCAGAAGCATACGGTGCGGCGCCCCGGTTAAGCTAGTGGCGACATGTCCGGACAGCCGCCCGACCCCGCACCGGCGA
>NZ_JABVEB010000202.1 GCF_014323665.1 Actinomadura sp. HBU206391
CCGGAGCCGGAACGATCCGCGGCGGCGGCGTCGCACGTGCGGCTTGCGCCGTCTCGGGCGGGGCCACGCTCGTGACCAGCGTGCTCGCCGTGGCGACGACGACGGCGGTGAGCATCCGCGTGCCAGGACGAACGGACCCTCGGCCAGGGATCCACCGGCGCGCTGTCGCAATCACGCTTTTGATCGCCATGCATTTGATCGAACAGAGTTTACGAAAAGCCGTCAAGGGGGCTAAGGCGTCCGCGCCGCCGGCCGACCGATGGGCTCTCGCCACTTCGGTCGGCCGGCGTCGTCCGTCAGATCTCGGCCAGTGCGCGCCGAGGGTTCTCGACGCAGTCGGCGACGAACCGCAGGAACGCCGCTGCGGGACCGCCGTCGCAGACACGGTGGTCGAAGGCGAGTGAGAGCTGAACGATCTTGCGGACGGCGAGTTCGCCGTCCACCGCCCATGGGCGGTCGATGATCCGGCCGATTCCCAGAATGGCGGCCTCGGGATGGTTGATGATCGCCGCCGAGCCGTCGACGCCGAAGACGCCGTAGTTGTTGAGGGTGAAGGTGCCCCCGGTGAGCTCCGCGACGCTCAGGCCGCCGGCGCGGGCCGCGGCGGTGAGACGTTCGATCTCATGGTGGAGCTCACGGGCGCTGAGCCGGTGTGCCTTGTGGACGACGGGTACGAACAGGCCGCTGTCGGTCTGCGTGGCGATGCCGAGATTGACGCCGTCGAACTGGACGATCTCTCCCGCGTCCAGGTCGACGCGGCTGTTCAGCTCGGGGTGGCGGGCCAGCCCGGCGAGCACGAAGCGCGCGAAGAGCGCCAGCAGGCCGACGGGATCGTCCGGATTCGCGTCGTTGATCTCTCTTCTGGCCTGGACGAGGGCGGTGGCGTCGACGTCCACCCACGTCGTCGCCTCGGGGATCTCCCGGCGGCTACGCGTGAACGCCTCCGCGGCCGAGCGCCGCATGCCCCGCAGAGCGATCCGGTCACGTACCGGGAGAGGCCCGGAAATCGTCGCCGGCGGAGCGACCGTGCCGTGGTCGGAAGCCGATGCCGACAGGGTGGAAGGCGGTTCGCCGGGAGCCGGCCCGGCTTTGGCGATGGCCTTCTGCACATCCGCACGTGTGATGACGCCGCCGACCGCACTGCCGGTCAGCGTCGTGAGGTCCACCTTGTGCTCCCGCGCCAGGCGCCGGACGACCGGTGAGATGACGAGCGGGCGAGTGGCGGTCGTCGATCCGTTGCCTCGCGCCGTACGGGAGCGGCGGCTCTTACGGCGGCGGCGCCCGCTCTCGGCCGTGCCGTATCCGACGAGGACATTGCCGGAGCCGGCCCGCTCCTCCTCCACATAGCGACGAGCCTCAGGGCCTAGAGCAGCCTGGTCGGCCGCCGCGCCCGGGTCGTCATCGATGACGATGAGAGGCGCTCCGACGGCGACGACCGCGCCCTCGGCCGCGTGCAGTGCCGTGACGACACCGCCGAAGGGCGACGGCACCTCGACGGTGGCCTTCGCGGTCTCGACCTCGACGATGGGCTGGTCGACGGCGACGGTGTCGCCGGTGGCGACGAGCCACCGTACGACCTCGGCCTCGGTGAGCCCTTCACCGAGATCGGGCAGGGTGAACTCCTGGGCGGTCACGCGTCCTCCCACTGCAGGCTCGCCACCGCGTCGAGCACGCGGTCGGCGTTGGGGAGGTGGTGGTGTTCGAGCTTGGGCGGCGGGTAGGGCACGTCGAGACCGCTGACCCTCCGTACGGGCGCCTCCAGCGCGTGGAAGCAGCGTTCGCCGACGCGGGCCGCGATCTCGGCGGAGACGCCGGCGAACCCGTGCGCCTCGGCGACGACCACCGCGCGGCCCGTCTTCATGACGCTGGCCGTGACGGTCTCATCGTCGAACGGCACGATCGTCCGGAGGTCGACGACCTCCAGGCTCCAGCCCTCCTCGACGGCGGCCTCCGCCGCCTCCATCGCGACCGGCACCGAGGGGCCGTAGGCGATCAGTGTGGCGTCGCTCCCCTCCCTGCGCACGACCGCCCGCCCGAAGGGCTGCGTCCGGGTGAGACGTGGCACCTCCTCCTTTCCCCAGTACAGCCGTTTGGGTTCGAGGAAGACGACCGGATCGGGGTACTCGATCGCCTCTCGCAGCAGGCTGTAGGCGTCCGCGACGGTCGCCGGGGTAACGACGGTCAGGCCCGGAGTGTGCGCGTAGTACGCCTCGGAGGAGTCGCTGTGGTGTTCGACACCGCCGATTCCCCCGGCATAGGGAACTCGGATGACCATCGGCAGTGCGATCGCGCCGCGGGTGCGGTTGCGCATCTTGGCGACGTGGCTGACGATCTGCTCGAAGGCCGGGAAGGCGAAGGCGTCGAACTGCATCTCCACCACCGGGCGCAATCCGTTCATCGCCATGCCCACGGCCATGCCGACGATGCCCGACTCCGCCAGCGGGGTGTCGAAACAACGCTGTTCGCCGAACTTGGCGGTCAGTCCGTCGGTGACGCGGAACACCCCTCCCAGCGCACCGACATCCTCACCGAAGACGACGACATTCGGATCCTCGGTGAGCGCGTCGCCGAGCGCGGCGTTGAGCGCCTGTGCCATCGATATCTCGGCCATCTCAGGACTCCTCGGCGAGATCTGCCAGTTCGGCGCGCAGAAGTCCGGCCTGCTCGGTCAACTGGGGCGTCGGGGTGGCGTAGACATGTGCGAACAGCTCATCCGGCCCCGGCGGCACCTGCCCGGAGATGCGTTCACGCAGGTCGGCGGCGTTCCGCTCCGCCTCTTCGGCGAGCTCGGCGATGCGCGCGTCGTCGAGCAGGTCCGCCTGCCGCAGATAGGTGGTCAATCTGCTGACCGGGTCCCGCTCCCGCCAGGCCGTCACCTCCTCTTCGGTCCGGTAACGCGAGGCGTCGTCGGCGTTGGTGTGCGCTTCCATGCGGTAGGTGTGCGCCTCCACCAGCGTCGGCCCACCGCCCGACCGGGCCCGTTCGGCGGCATGGGTGACGACCGAGAGCACCGCGGCGACGTCGTTGCCGTCCACGCCCACCCCGGGAATGCCGTAACCCACCCCCTTGTGCGCGAGGGACGGCGCGACCGTCTGGCGCGCCAGCGGCACCGAGATGGCGTACTGGTTGTTCTGAACGAAGAAGACGACGGGGGCCTGGAAGACCGCGGCGAAGTTCAACGCCTCGTGGAAATCGCCCTCGCTGGTCGCGCCGTCTCCGAGGAACGCCAGTACCGCCGTGTCCTCGCCCTTGGCCTTCGCGGCGTAGGCGACGCCGACGGCGTGCAGTGCCTGGGTGGCCAGCGGCGTGCATTGCGGTGCCGTGCGGTGGGCCATCGGGTCGTACCCGCAGTGCCAGTCGCCGCGTAGCAGCGTCAGAACCTCCACCGGGTCGATGCCGCGGGTGACCAGCGCGACGCTGTCCCGGTACGTGGGGAAGATCCAGTCCGTCGGGGAGAGCGCGAGTACGGCACCGACCTCACTCGCCTCCTGGCCGTGCGAGGACGGATAGACCGCCAGGCGTCCCTGCTTGACCAGGCTCGTGGCCTGCTGATCGAATCGCCGGCCGAGCACCAGCGCCCGATAGGCGGACAACAGCACCTCCGGGGCCGGCAGGGCGTACTCCCCGCCCCTCCGTCGGGTGAGCCTGCCCCGCTGGTCGATGAGACGAACAGGTTCCCGCGCGGGGAGCAGTTCCGTACTGAACTTAGCGGCCACGACCGCCCTCCTCTTTCCGGTCATATGTCCGCTACCATCCAGTTTCTGCCGCAACCTGTCCAGAAGTGGGCGGATTTCCAAGACGATGTGATCATTCAAGGCAGGAGAGGTGGTCAGATGGCAGGATCTGCCGGTCCGGGGAGGCGATCGGCGAGACAGCTGGCTCCCGCGCTGGACGACATCGACCAGCGGATCGTCGCCGAGTTGTCGCAGGACGGACGCCTGTCGATCCGCACGCTGGCCGAACGTCTGAACATCTCTCGCGCGAATGCGTACAGCCGTCTCGACCGGCTGGTCCGCGACAAGATCATCCGTGGCTTCAGCGCCCGCCTGGACCCGGCCAAGGTCGGCCTGAGCATCTCGGCGTATCTCACGTTGACGGTCGAGCAGAACTCCTGGCGGGAGGTCCGCGACCGGTTAAGACGGCTACCCGCGATACACCACTTCGCCTTCACCGGTGGCGAGTTCGATGTCATCGCGCTGGTCCGCGTGCCCGACCAGACCAGTCTGCGCCACCTCGTCTTCGACGAGCTCCACTCGATTCCGGGCGTCCGGAGCACCCACACGCTGCTCATCTTCGACGAGTGGCCCGATGACGTGCTCTCGGGCGGCTGACCACGGTCAGGACCGGCGAGTGACCCGCCGCCGCCCGGGGCGGCGCCCTTCCTCAGGCATCGAAGTCGATCTTGACCTGGTCCGACGTCGGAGTCGACTGGCACGTCAGGATGAAGCCGGAGTCGATCTCGCGCGGGTCGAGCGCGAAGTTGCGCCGCATGTCGACCTGGCCGTCGACCAGCCTGGCCCGGCAGGTTCCGCAGACGCCGCCCTTGCAGGCGAACGGCAGATCAGGGCGTACCTGCTGTGCGGCGTCCAGGATCGTCGCGTCCCTGGGCTGTGCGGTGGTGGTGGACCGGCCGTCCAGGACGATGGTGACCTCGCTGCCGGGCCCGGACGGCACCTGCTCCTCACGGCGTTGTGGCGGGGGCGGGGCGTCCTCGACGTAGAACAGCTCCCGGTGGATGCGTTCGCGCGGCACTTCCAGCTCGGCGAGCACGTCCTGTGCGTCGGTGACCATCCCGAAGGGACCGCACAGCCACCAGTGGTCCACGTCGTCGACGGGGAGCAGTACGGGCAGCAGTGTCCGCAGCTTGGCCGCGTCCAGCCGGCCGGTGAACAGTTCCGCCTCGCGCGGTTCACGGGACAGCACGTGCGCCAACTCGAGCCGGGAGGCATGGGCGTCCTTCAGGTCGGCGAGTTCGTCGGCGAACATCACGGTGCTGCTGCGGCGATTGCCGTACAGGACGGTGACCCGGCTCAGCGGGTCCGCCAGGACCGAGGCGGCGATCGAAAGGACGGGCGTGATGCCCGATCCGGCGGCGATCAGCACATGATGGGCGGCCTGCCGAAGATCGGGAGTGAAGGAACCGGAGGGGGGCAGCGCATCGACGAGGTCGCCGGGACGGATCTCGTGCACCAGCCAGGACGACAGCAAGCCGCCGGTGACCTCGCGGACGCCGATGCGAAGGGCCGCGCCGGCCGGTGCGCAGATCGAGTAGGACCGCCGTTCCTCCCGGCCGTCGACGACACGGCGGAGCGTGAGGAACTGGCCGGGGCGGAAGGCGTACCGCTCCGCGACCTCGTCCGGGACGGCGAAGGTGACCGCCACCGCGTCCGCGCACAGCCGCTCGACATCGGACACGCGCAGCGCGTGGAACCCACCGTGCCGTCGCGAGCCGCTCACCGCCTCCACGCCGTCGATGATGGTCACGGGTCAGATCTCCTTGAGATGTTCGAACGGTTCGTCGCAGCCGAGACAGCGGTGCAGTGACCTGCAGGCGGTGGCGCCGAATCGCGACAGTTCACGGGTGTCGGCGGAGCCACAGCGCGGGCAGCGCACCCTGCGGCGGGTCGGCCCCAGGTCGAGCGGCACCGGACCGGCGGTCCGGTGCACGGCCGGTCCAGGGGGCGCGATCCCGGCCTCGGCGAGCTTGCGCCGCCCGGACTCGCTGATCCAGTCGGTGGTCCAGGGCGGGTCCAGCACCGTCCGCACCTCGACCTGGTCGATGCCCGCCCGACGCAGACGGGCCCGCAGGTCGTCGCGCATGGCGTCGAGCGCCGGGCAACCGGTGTAGGTGGGTGTGAGAGACACCACCACCCGCCCGTCCGGGTCGGTCTCCACATCCCGCAGGACGCCCAGCTCCGCCAGAGTGAGCATGGGCAGTTCCGGATCGGTCACCGTCTCGGCGATCGCCCGGGCGTCCGGCGGAGCGGCCGCGTTCACCATGTCCCCCCGGGGTGCGCACGGGCCACGCTCTGCAACTGCGTCAACAGGCCGCTCATCGCCTCCGAATGCACGCCATGGCGCCCGGACCGTTCGGACGGCTCCGCATCCGACGGGTCCGGCCGGCGCAGCGTGGCGGCCGCCAGCACCCTGTCGAGCACGTCGTCGAACTCGGCACGAACCGCGGCCGGGTCGACGCCGACGCCCGCATCGGCCATCCGGCGCTCGATCTCGTGTGTGCGGAACAGCTCGCCGGTCAGCGGCCAGACCGCCTCCATCGCCTCCTGCATCCTCCGGTGGGAGAGATCGGTGCCATCGCCGAGTCTGACCGTCCAGAGCGCGGCGTGCTCCCGGTGGTAGGCGACCTCCTTGACCCCCTTGGCGGCGATGGCGGCGAGCACGGGGTCTCGCGACGAGGCGAGGTGGTCCAGCAGCGCCAGCCGCCAGGTGGCGAACATCAGCAGCCGCGCGATGGAGAACGCGAAGTCGCCGTTCGGCGCCTCGACGAGCCGTACGTTGCGGAACTGCGCCTCGTCCCGGAAGAACGCGAGGTCGTCTTCGCTCCGGCCGGCGCCCTCGGCCCTTCCCGAGCGCGTCAAGAGCAGCCTCGCCTGACCGAGCAGGTCCAGTGCGATGTTGGCGAGCGCGACCTCTTCTTCGAGCTCGGGCGCGTTCGCGCACCACTCCTGGAGCCGGTGCGACATGACGAGCGCGTCGTCGCCGAGCATCAGGCAGTAGGTCGCCAGATCGGCCGATTCGATCCCCGCCGGCACGGCCGTGTCGATCCCCGCGAGCGGATCATGGAAACCGGTGCCGAACGCCCAGCGCACGTCGTTGTCCGTGGTGATCGCTTCCAGCGCATTGTCGAATGCCATCAATGCCTCATATGTGCGGAATGTGATCAGGGATCTCGTAGAACGTCGGGTGGCGGTAGACCTTGTCACCGCTCGGCGCGAAGAACGGGTCCTTCTCGTCCGGACTGGACGCGGTGATGTCGCGGGACTCCACCACCCAGATGCTGACTCCCTCGTTGCGCCGGGTGTACAGATCCCGGGCGTTGCGCAACGCCATCTCGGCGTCGGGGGCGCGCAGGGAGCCGACGTGCACGTGGTTCAGGCCGCGCTTGCCCCGGACGAAGACCTCGTACAGGTGCCATTCCGGCCGGACGCGGCCGGTCTTGACCTCGTCCGGAACGGCCGCGCCCTTCTCGTCGCCGGCCTTGGAATCGCTCATGCGGCCTCCTCCTCCCGCTCCGACCGCTTGGCCGCGTAGGCCGCAGCCGCCTCCCGCACCCAGGCGCCGTCCTCGTGGGCGGCCCGGCGCACCGCGATCCGCTCGGCGTTGCAAGGGCCGTCACCGCTGATGACGCGCTTCAACTCGGCCCAGTCCACCTCGCCGAAGTCGTGGTGACCGCGTTCGGCGTTCCAGCGCAGGTCGGGGTCCGGGAGCGTGACCCCGAGCGCCTCGGCCTGCGGAACGCTCATGTCGACGAACCGTTGCCGGAGCTCGTCGTTGCTGTGCCGCTTGATCCTCCAGGCCATGGACTGAGCGCTGTTGGGCGATTGGTCGTCCGGTGGTCCGAACATCATCAGCGACGGCCACCACCAGCGGTCCACGGCGTCCTGCACCATCGCACGCTGGCTCGCGGATCCGCCCATCATGGTCATCAGCAGCTCGTAACCCTGCCGCTGGTGGAAGGACTCCTCCTTGCAGATCCGGACCATCGCCCGTCCGTAGGGCCCGTAAGAGCTGCGGCACAGCGGCACCTGGTTACAGATCGCCGCGCCGTCCACGAGCCAGCCGATCACCCCGACGTCGGCGAAGCTCAGCGTCGGGTAGTTGAAGATCGATGAGTACTTCTGCCGGCCGGAGATGAGCATGTCCGTCAGGTCCGCCCGGTCGGCTCCGAGTGTCTCGGCGGCCGAGTACAGGTAAAGCCCGTGGCCCGCCTCGTCCTGGACCTTGGCCAGCAGGATCGCCTTGCGCCGCAGTGAAGGAGCGCGGGTGATCCACGCGCCTTCGGGCTGCATCCCGATGATCTCCGAATGCGCGTGCTGAGCGATCTGCCGGATCATCGTCTTCCGGTAGCGCTCCGGCATCCAGTCGCGCGACTCGATCCGCTGCTCACGCTCGATCGTCCGATCGAAGTGCCGTTCCAGCTCGTCGGCTCCGAGCGGTTCGTCCGGCCTGGACATGATCACACCACCCCTACTCACCGGAGGGCCGCTTGGCCACGAGGGTCAGCACGTCGTACTTCGCGACGACGGCGCCGTCCTGCTTGGTGACCTCGGTGTCCCACCGCACCTCGCCGTAGTCCGCGCCCTCGCGAGGCGTGATCTGCTTGGCGGTGAGGGTCACGGTCAACTCGTCGCCCGGGAAGGTCGGGGCCAGGAACCGCAGGTTCTCCAGGCCGTAGTTGGCCAGCACCGGGCCGGGCTCCGGTGAGACGAACAGGCCGGCCGCGAACGAGAGCACCAGGTAGCCGTGGGCGACCCGGCCGCCGAAGAACGGGTTGGCCCTCGCCGCCTCCTCGTCCATATGGGCGTAGAAGGTGTCCCCCGTGAAGTCCGCGAAGTGCTCGACGTCCTCCAGGGTCACCGTGCGCGGGCCGGCGACGACCGTATCGCCCACCTCGAGTTCTTCCAGGTTCTTGCGGAACGGGTGAGGGGTCGACACCGTACGAGCGCCGCCGGGCACCCACTGCCCGGTGAGCGCGGAGAGCATGGACGGGCCCGCCTGCACCGCGGTGCGCTGCATGTGATGCAGCACTCCGCGCACGCCCCCCATCTCCTCGCCGCCGCCGGCCCGGCCGGGGCCGCCATGGACGAGGCCCGGCAGCGGCGACCCGTGCCCGGTGGACTCCTTGGCGTCCTCGGCGTTCAGTACCAGCAACCGGCCGTGCCACGGCGCGACGCCGAACACGACCTGGCGGGCGAAGTCCGGATCCGCGGTGACCACCGAGCCGACCAGGCTGCCCTGGCCACGCGCCGCCAGGGCGATGACCTGATCGGTGGACTCGTACGGCAGCAGCGTGCTGACCGGCCCGAACGCCTCGACCTCATGTGGTTCCGCGCGCTCGGCATCGTCGGCGCGCAGCAGGATCGGAGACAGGAACGCCCCGAGCTCCGGGTCCGCGTCGACCACCGTCACCTTCTCGGGGTCGCCGAACACGATCCGGCCGGCGCCCAGAAGCTTCTTCAGGTTACGGCGGACCTCTTCGCGCTGCTCGAGGCCGGCGAGGGCGCCCATGCGCACCGCCGGGTTGGCGGGGTTGCCGATCGTGATCCGCGCCAGCCGGTCGCTCACCGCCTGGGCGACGTCGTCGACCAGGCCGGTCGGGACGAACGCGCGGCGGATCGCCGTGCACTTCTGGCCCGCCTTCGCCGTCATCTCGACGACCAGTTGCTTTGCGAACAGGTCGAACTCCGGCGTTCCCGGGCGGGCGTCCGGGCCGAGGATCGAGCAGTTCAGCGAATCGGCCTCGGCGTTGAAGCGCACGGAGCGACCGATCACGGTCGGATGGACGCGCAGGCGCTGCGCGGTGATGGCCGATCCGGTGAACGCCACCAGATCCTGTTCGGTGAGATGGTCGAGCAGGTCACCGACACCGCCGCAGACGAACTGCACGCTCCCCTCGGGCAGGAGGCCCGACTCGATGATCAGCT
>NZ_JABVEB010000203.1 GCF_014323665.1 Actinomadura sp. HBU206391
CCCATGATCTCGACCTGGCCATCGGCGCAGTCGCCGGAACAGGACGTACAGACCTGCGCGCAGCCTCGCGTCGGCTGCGTACGGATCTCGGCGCTGCGGGTCAGGTCCATGCCGGACTCTCCCGTCGTCTATGCGGGCCGGCCGGCCCCGGGGCCGGCCTCGCCGGGGAGCTTCGACGCGATCTTCGCCACGCAGGCCGCCGGACTGGTCCTCCTCGCCGCCTTCGCGACCTGGAAGATCACCGGTCGCACGCTGCGCCCGGTGGAGGCCATCCGCGCGCGACTCGTCGAGATCAACGGGACCGATCTCGGCAGCCGGGTCCCGGAGCCGCCCGGCGACGACGAGATCGCGCGACTCGCCCAGACGGTCAACAGCACGCTGGGACGGCTGGAGCGCGCGCAGAAACGGATGGAACAGGCTCTCGACCAGCAGCGGCAGTTCGCCTCCGACGCCTCCCACGAGTTGCGCACCCCACTCGCGGGGCTGCGCATGCAGCTCGAGGAGGGGCAGCTCTATCCCGACGAGACCAGCGTCCAGGACGTGCTCGACCGCGCGCTCAACGAGGTCGACCGGCTACAGGCGATCACCACCGACCTGCTCCTCCTGGCGCGGGTGGGGGTATGTTCGCCCGGCGCGCGCGAAACAGTGGATCTGGCGGAACTGGCCGAGGTGGAGGTCTCTCGCCGGATGGATCGGCTTCCGCCACGGCTCTGCCTCGAGCGCGGGGCGACGGTCGACGTCGTCCGCACCCAGATCAGCCGGCTGCTCGGCAACCTTCTCGACAACGCGCAGCGGCACGCCAAGAGCACCGTAGCGATAGATGTGCGCCGCGTCGGAGACCATGCCGAACTCTCGGTCGCCGACGACGGAGCGGGCATCACGGAGGCCGATCGAGAACGGATCTTCGAACGGTTCACGCGGTTGGACGCCGCCCGGAGCCGCGACGTGGGAGGCACCGGTCTCGGCCTGGCGATCGCCCGGGACATCGCGTGCGCCCACCGGGGCACTCTCCATGTCGAGGACTCGGCCATCGGCGGCGCGCGTTTCGTGCTCAGGCTGCCCCTCGTCCCCCCGGGCGGGCCACCTCGGTCGACCGGCCCGTCCTGACCGGCGGTCTCAGGCGGGGCGGCTCATCTGCAGGCGGGTGATCCCGAAGACGGTCATCATGCAGAGCGCGGCCGAGAGCGCCAGGGTGGTCGTGGCCACGATTCCGAGGTGCACGGCGAAGCGGGCCTCCGCGATGGTCTCGGTGTGGCTACGCGGAAAGAGCCACATCAGGCAGAGGGCGCTCAGCAGACCGGCCCACCAGGCCGCGACGACCGCGGCGATCGCGTGCCGCTCGGCCAGCCGGAAGCGGCCGCTGCGCACCCAGGCGTCATAGACCAGCCGGGGCGGCAGCCACAGGTTGACCACCGGGCACAACCAGCTCGCGACCACCCACGCCTGCCGGTAGCGTCGTGGCTCCGCCGCGTTGCGGTAGGCCAGCCACAACCACGGCAGGTACAGCACGGCGGTCACCATCGCCAGCGTCGCCGAGGTCGTGAAGAGGTCGGAGTACGGCGCGAGCATCCGGCCGGCGGCGGCCGGGTCGTAGGAGTCGTTGGTGGCGGAGGCCAGGATCCCCACCATCCGCGTCATGCTGACGCCGGAACCGAGCGCGATGAAGGCGTTGAAGCCGAGCAGCATGAACACCGCGACCCCGAGGGCCCGGTAGTCGCGCCGGCGCGCCAACGCGCCGCAGGCCGGGCATCGGTCGACCTGGGTGGGGATGATGTCGCCGCACAGCGCGCACGGCATGACCTCACCTCCGAAGGATCGCGACCAGGCCTTTTCCCGGATACTACGGAGGTTTTACCCAGACTGAGGCGTCACAAGAGTGACTGGCGCATGACGACGACCAGGACGACGGACAGCGACGACCACGCCGCCAGGCGCACGAGGCCGCGGCCTTCGGGGTCGAGCAGCCGTTCCGGGCGGGCTCCGGTGACCGCCACCAGCGCCCACCAGCCCGCGGTGGCCGCGATCGTGGTCTGCAGCAGCCCGTAGCCGAAAAGCATGCTGGTCGCCGTGATGCCGCCGAGCGTGAGTACGTGGGCGAACAGCGAGGCCCTCCGCGCCTGGCCGGTCAGGCCGCGCCAGATGCCGGAGGCGACCATTCCCCAACCGGCCAGCGCCGCGCACCACAGCGGGATGAGCGCGGCAGGCCCGAAGTACGCCTGGAGCGTTCCCATCTACGAAGATCGCCGCGCTCGGGTGCGGGCGGCCGCTCGGGGGATCGTCACGGAGCGATTGTGCCAGGCCCGGTCAGCTCCAACGGGGGCTGATCGCCACGCCCTTCTCGATCAGCGTCTACGCCGTCGTGGCGGCCGTGCTCTGCTGGCCGCCGGCCCGCCGGTTCCTCACCCGTACACGAGGTCGCGGATGGCGCGGAGGGTCGGCTCGTCGCGCACACCGGCGATGAGCAGGGTCGTGACCGGCGAGTCCCGCCACAGCTGGAGCCGTTCCTTGATGCGCCCGATCGGGCCGAGCAGCGAGATGGAATCGGCGAGGTCGTCCGGCACCGCCCTGATCGCCTCGTCCCGCCGGCCGGCCAGGAACAGTTCCTGCACGTTGGCGGCCGCCTCGGCGTGACCGAGCCGGCCGATCAGGTCGAGGTGGAAGTTGCGCTGCCGCGCGCCCATCCCCCCGATGTAGAAGGCGAGCGGGATCTTGGCGAACTCCAGGGCGCCCGCGACGTCATCGGTGACGATGGTGGTCACGGTGGCGGCGATGTCGAATTCCTCCGGGCGGCCCGCCAGCGAGGGCCCGAAGATCGGCTCGATCTGGGCCGGGTCGACGAACAACGGCAGCCAGCCGTCGGCGATCTCGGCGGACAGGGCGACGTTCTTCGGGCCTTCGGCACCCAGATACACGGGGATGCGCGGTCGCAGCGGGTGCACGATCGACCTCAGCGGCTTGCCCAGCCCGGCGCCGCCGGGGTAGGGGAGCGGGTAGTGCGGGCCGTCGCTCGTGACCGGTTCCTCACGGCGCCACACCTTCCGCGCGATGTCGACGTACTCGCGGGTGCGGGCGAGCGGCTTCGGGAACGGCACCCCGTACCAGCCCTCCACGACCTGCGGCCCGGATGCCCCGAGACCGAGGATCAGCCGCCCGCCGGACAGCGCGTCGAGGGTGAGGGCGTGCATGGCGGTCGCCGCAGGCGTCCGGGCCGACATCTGCACGACCGCGGTGCCCAGCCGGATCCGGGAGGTGCGGGCGCCGTACCAGGTGAGGACCGTGAACGCGTCGGAGCCGTAGGCCTCCGCCGTCCACACCGAGTCATAGCCGAGGCGCTCGGCGGCGAGCACGGTGTCGGTCTGGTCATCGGGGTTGCGCTGCCAGTAGCCCACGTTGACGCCCAGCTTGAGTTCCGCGACCACGAGCGTCCCTCCAGGTTCCGATGACACCTCAATAGTAGAACGCGTTCTATTTATAGCGGAAGTCGCACCCGGATCGGGTTCCCGGCGGCGGGGAGTCACGCTCCGTAACGCACGGTGGCCCGGCCGGGTCGCCGTGAACCGGCCTGAATCAGGCTGGATTCGCGGGAGCCGGCCGAGCCGTGACCGATGGGCCTGGTCCGAGAAAGGGGTGGATTCAGTGTCGGAGGGAGGCTGGGCTCAGTCGGTAAGGGGCCGGTTCAGTGACGGAGCGGCGGACGCGCCTTGACGGTCTCGACGAAATGGCGCCATTCGTCTGCGGTGAACAGAAGAACGGTGCCGCCGGCGTCCTTTGAGTCTCGTACAGCGCGGGTGCCGGTCGTGAGCGGTGCGACTTCCACGCACTGGTCTCCGCTGCCGCTGTGAGAGGACTTGCGCCAGACGGCGCCGAGGAGGTCGCGCTGCAGGTCGTTCACGTCGGGTTACTCCTTGGCTGCCTCGACAATGAGGCTGAGTGATTCGGCTGGGGTAAGAGACAGCGCGGTGATCTCTTCGAATCGCTTCCTGTGTTGTTCTGTTTCCGCTTCCCGCTCAAGGTAAACGTCACCCATTGTGCCCTCGACATAGGCGATATCCGGGTCCGCCGTGTCCGCGTACGAAAGGATCGTGAAGCGGCCGTCGAGGCCGGCGTGTGCGCCGGCGGCGTACGGCAAGATCTGAATGGTGACGTTCCGTCTCCGCGCGGCGTCCGCGAGCGCGAGCAACTGCGAGCACATGACGGAGGGTCCGCCGATGGGCCGGCGGATCACCGCCTCGTCGAAGATCGCGTGCAGGCGCGGCGCGTCGTGGCGGTCGAGCAGGGCCTGCCGGTTCTTGCGCGCGGCGATCCGGCGGTCGACGTCCTTCGGCGTGGGGAGCATTCGTCCGGCGGTGATGACGGCACGGGCGTACGCCTCGGTCTGCAGGAGCCCGTGGATGAGCTGGGCGTCCCATGTCCGGATTTCGGCCGCCTCATCCTCCAGCGCGACATAGCTGCCGGTGAAGACGTCGACGTACGCGGTCCACCATCCGCGCGTGTTCGCCTGTTTGGCCAGGGTCACGAGAGCGTCCCGTTCCTCCTCCGACACGCCGTAGAAGGCCAGCAGATCAGCTACATCTCCGTGTCGCGGGCGCGTCTGTCCTGTCTCCAGCCGGGACACGGTCGCTCGCGACCAGCCGATCTGATCGGCGACATCCTGCAAGGTCATGCCTTTGTCCTCGCGCAGCCGGCGGAGTTCCCGGACGAGTCGGCGACCTCGGACGGTGGGCTTGTACGCCATGGAGAGTCTCCTGCGTGCGTGAGCGGTGACGGAAACTTACAGAATTTCCCTGAAGAGAGTTGCGGGAATGAGAATCTCACGAGACGCTTGATTTCTGTGACCGGACGAGAGCGCAGCGTGACGGTACAGTACGAGGTGTAGTGGCGGGGAGGGTGCCTTGAACACCTTGCCAGAGGTCACCGCTCAGACGGTGACGTCAAGTGATTGCTGTGGCTGGACGTGGAGCCTGCCGCTCGGCGCGATGTGCGCCCGCCGGGCTCGCAGCGTCCTGCGCGAGACGCTGATGGCGCTCGACGTGCCACCCCAGACCATCGGTGACGCCGAGCTCATGGTCAGCGAACTCGCCACCAACGCCTACCGGCACGCGGGTCACCACGGACCGCACGAGCTGTGGCTGTTCCCCCGGAACGGACTAGACCGGGCGGCCGCCGATCCGGGCGCGTGCGAGATCGTGTGCGCCGTCTTCGACGCGCTGCCCGACCTCGGCCTGCTCGCCGACAACTCCTTCTGCGGAGACTTCGGCCGGGGGCTCAGCATCGTGGCCGAGATCTCCCACGGCCGCTGGGGCGCGCAACCCGCCCGGTCCCGCCTGCACCACGAGGTGCCGGGCAAGGCCGTGTGGTTCGCGTGCCCGGTGCCGTTCGCGGCGCTGCAGGCGATCGTCCACCAGTGCGACGACGCCCGCCACCTCCACCCGGCCTGATTGCGCACGTCGTCTCCGCACGTCGTCGCCGACTCGTCCCCGCTGGGCGGCGGTGTGTCCGGTATGTCATCCTGTGCAGGCGACGGAAGCGGAGGAACCCGGTGCGAATCCGGGGCTGTCCCGCAACTGTGACCAGGGAGCTCCTCTCAGGCGAAGGCCACGGCGCACGCCGGAAGGCCGAGATGCGAGCAGGGATCTGGGAGCCAGGAGACTCCGGCCGTCGGCACTGACCACCACGGGCGTGGACACCCGAGGAAAGGACGACCCGGCATGACGACGTGCCTGAACGACGCGTGACCCCGTACCCCTTCGCCGCGATCGTCGGCATGGACGACCTCAAGCTGGCCCTTCTCATCAACGCGGTGTCGCCCGGTGTCGGCGGTGTCCTCGTCCGCGGTGAGAAGGGCACCGCGAAGTCGACGATCGTGCGGGCCCTCGCCCGCCTGCTGCCGGAGGTCGAGGTCGTCCCGGGCTGCCGGTTCTCCTGCGACCCGTGGCTGCCCGACCCGAACTGCCCCGACGGCCCCCACGAGCGCCCCGCCGAGAGAACCGGGGCCGTGCCGTCTCCCCGCTCCGCGCCCGACGACCTCTGCACGCTCGTACGGCCGGCCCGACTGGTGGAGCTGCCCGTCGGCGCCTCGGAGGATCGGCTGACCGGCTCGCTCGACATCGAGCGGGCCCTCACGGCGGGCGTCAAGGCGTTCGAGCCCGGCCTCCTCGCCGCCGCACACCGCGGCGTGCTGTACGTCGACGAGGTCAACCTGCTGCACGACCATCTGGTCGATCTGCTCCTCGACGCTGCGGCCATGGGCCGGTCCTACGTCGAGCGCGAGGGCGTCTCGGTGCGGCACGCGGCGCGGTTCCTGCTGGTCGGGACCATGAACCCCGAGGAGGGGGAGCTGAGGCCGCAGCTGCTCGACCGGTTCGGCCTCACCGTCGAGGTGGCCGCCACCCGCGAGCCCGGCGAGCGTGCCGAGGTCGTACGCCGCAGGCTTCGGTTCGAGGACGACCCGGACGGCTTCGCCGCCGAGTGGGCCGAGGCCGAGGCCGAGCTCGCCGAGCGCATCGCGAACGCGCAGGCGATGCTCCCGCGGGTCGAGCTGCCCGACGCCGCACTGCGCCAGATCACCGCGATCTGCGCGGCCTTCGAGGTCGACGGGCTCCGCGCCGACCTGGTCACCGCCCGCGCCGCGATCGCGCTGGCCGCCTGGCACGGCCGCGACGCGGTCACCGCCGACGACGTCCGCGTCGCCGTGCGGCTCGCGCTGCCGCACCGCCGCCGCCGCGACCCCTTCGATCCGCCGGGTCTGGACCAGCGGAAACTGGACTCGGTGCTGGAGGAGAATCTGCGCCCTGACGACGACGCGGAACCCGAACCGCCCGACGACGATCCGGACGGCTCCGGTGGCGGTTCCGGCGGCCCTGGCGGAAGCCCGCCCGGCGGTGGCGAGGATGACACGGGCTCTGGCGACACCGGACGCGACGACGCCGGCCACTCTGCCGCCGATGCCGGTGAGGAGAGCGGCGCCGGCCGGTCCCGGGAGCGAGGGGACGGCGGAGAGGCCCCGGAGGCGGCGGCCGACCCCGCGTACCGCCCCCGCCTGTTCACCGTGCCGGGTCTCGGCAGCGGAGCGCCCGGCCGCAGATCCAAGGCCCGCACGGCGTACGGCCGGGTCTCGGGCGCGCGCCCGGGCACCGGCTCCGTGCACCTGACGGCGACGCTGCGGGCGGCCGCACCGCACCAGCTCGCGCGCGGTCGCAGCGGCGCCGGCCTGGTCATGACGCGGGAGGATCTGCGCGAGACCGTACGGGACGGCCGCGAGGGCAACCTGGTCCTGTTCGTCGTCGACGCGAGCGGATCGATGGCCGCCCGGCAGCGGATGCGCGCGGTCAAGGGTGCGGTGCTGTCGCTGCTGCTCGACGCCTACCAGCGCCGTGACAAGGTCGGCCTGGTCACCTTCCGCGGCTCCACGGCCGAGCTGGCCCTGCCGCCGACGTCCTCGGTCGAGGCCGGTGCCCGGCGGTTGGAGCGGCTGCCCACCGGTGGCCGTACCCCGATCACGGCCGGGCTGCTGCGCGCCGCCGAGGTCCTGCGGGTCGAGCGCCTGCGCGATCCGGCGCGACGCCCGCTGCTCGTCGTGGTGACCGACGGCCGCGCCACCCACGGGCCCGACCCGGCCGCCGCGGCGGCGCTGCTCACCGAGCCGGCGTCCGTCGTCATCGACTGCGAGTCCGGGCCGGTGCGGCTCGGCCTCGCGGCGAGTCTCGGAACCCGGCTCGGCGCCGATGTGGTGCGGCTGGAGGAGCTGGCCGCCGACTCGCTGACCGGAGCCGTACGAAACGCGCGGAGGGTGGCCTGACATGCCGCAGGGGAAACCGGCACACGTGCCCGAGGACGGCCTGACGACGCGACAGCGGCGCAACCGGCCGCTGGTCGTCGTGCACACGGGGCCGGGCAAGGGGAAGTCCACCGCCGCGTTCGGGCTGGCGCTGCGCGCGTGGAACCAGGGGTGGCCCATCGGGGTCTTCCAGTTCGTCAAGTCGGCGAAGTGGCGCATCGGCGAGGAGCACGCCCTGCGGGTGCTCGGTGACTCCGCCGAGGGCGGGCCGGTCACCTGGCACAAGATGGGCGAGGGCTGGTCGTGGATCCAGCGGCCCGGCAGCGAGGAGGACCACGAGGCCGACGCCCGGGAGGGCTGGGAGCAGATCAAGCGGGATCTGGCCGCCGAGACCTACCGGCTGTGCGTGCTCGACGAGTTCACCTACCCGATGAAGTGGGGCTGGATCGACGTCGCCGAGGTCATCGACGTGCTCCGGTCCCGGCCGGGACAGCAGCACATCGTCATCACCGGCCGCGACGCGCACCCGGACCTCATCGGGTTCGCCGACCTGGTGACCGAGATGGGCAAGGTCAAGCACCCGATGGACGGCGGCCAGAAGGGTCAGAAGGGCATCGAATGGTGAGCCTTCCGGCGGCCGGGCGAAGGCGGCCGCGGTGAACATCCCCCGGCTGGTCGTCGCGGCGCCCGCCTCAGGCAGTGGCAAGACGACGGTGGCGACCGGGTTGATGGCGGCGCTGACCGCCAGGGGCCTCGCGGTCTCACCGCACAAGGTGGGGCCCGACTACATCGACCCCGGCTACCACGCGCTGGCGACCGGCCGTCCGGGCCGCAATTTGGACCCGTGGCTGACCTCCGAGGAGCTCATCGCGCCGCTGTTCCTGCACGGGGCGAGGGGGGCCGACCTCGCCGTGGTCGAGGGGGTGATGGGGCTCTACGACGGCGTCGCCGGCGAGGGCGGGTTCGCCTCGACCGCGCACGTCGCCGGACTGCTGGACGCGCCCGTCGTGCTCGTGGTCGACGCCGCGTCGGCGGGCCGTTCGGTGGCCGCGACCGTGCACGGCTTCCGGACCTTCGAAGACGTGCGGATCGGCGGCGTGGTACTGAACCGGATCGGATCCGACCGGCACGAGCGCATCTGCCGGGACGCCGTCGAGGAGGTCGGCGTGCCGGTGCTGGGGGTGCTGCGCCGCCGCGACGACGTGGCCGCGCCGTCGCGGCATCTCGGTCTGGTGCCGGTCGCCGAGCGGCACGCGGAGGCCGTCGAGACCGTCGAGCGCCTCGGCGCCCTCGTCGCCGGGTGCTGCGACCTCGAGGGCCTCCTCACCCTCGCCCGCTCGGCCCCCGCCCTGTCCGCCACCCCCTGGACCCCGTCCCTCTCCCGTGATCATGCAGTTGTTCGCGGTGACGCGCCGCGGCCAACTGCAAGATCACGGCGGGTGGGCGGGCGGCCGGTGGTGGCCGTGGCAGGGGGGCGGGCGTTCACGTTCGGGTACGAGGAGAACGTGGAACTGCTCGAGGCCGCGGGCGCCGAGGTCGTACGGTTCGACCCGCTCCACGACGAGACCCTGCCCGAGAACACCACAGGCGTGGTCATCGGCGGGGGCTTCCCCGAGATGTACGCCGCCGAGCTGTCGGCCAACGAACCCCTCCGCGACCGCATCGCCGCCATGCCCCGCGAAGGGACGGTGGTCTACGCGGAGTGCGCGGGCCTGCTCTACCTGACCCGGGAGCTGGACGGGGCGCCCATGTGCGGAGTGCTCGACGCGACCGGGGCGATGACCCCCGCACTGACCCTCGGCTACCGCAGCGCGGTGGCCGTCAGCGACTCGGCGATCGCCCGCGCCGGCGA
>NZ_JABVEB010000204.1 GCF_014323665.1 Actinomadura sp. HBU206391
GAAACCAACCGGACCCCCTCCGGGGCGAAGCTCCTACTTTACCAGAGCTATTCCTTCAGTCAAATTTCCCGGACGAACCGAGACCCAACCGAAGTCCAACTCTAGCCCACCGAAGATCTCGTCTAGCACGCACAAGCGAACCTGACAAAGTCGAAGGTGGTTTCCCGTCCGGGGCCGGCCGCCTTTCGGCGTCCCGCTCCCCCGTGGGGCATCTAGAACATTAGGTCCAATGTGGATCAACGTCAAATCGGCGTCGGTGCCACGCCCCAGAGGGCGCGGACTGCGCACCTCTACTTGACCCTCATGGCTTCATACCCGTGCTCGGGCTCCGGGAAACCTCACGGCCCCGGCCGTATCGATGCCGGCCGCCGGGGGGAGACCCAGTCCGACCACCCCCGACCACCCCGATCTGGCCCGCAGCCTCCAGGCCCATCTGACGTCCGCCGCGCATGTGTCAAGTCGCCTCACTCTCGACGGCAACGTGATCGCTGTCGAGTGGGTGGGTAGCTGAACACTAGAGCGAGGGTCGGTCCTCGCAGAGCGCCGTCTGGACGGCGGCCTTCGTGTCGTGGTCCTGCGCGTCCGAACCGCCCGGATAGAGGTTCACCATGACCGTCGCCTGCCTGCCGTCGACCGTCGCGCCGCCTAGCGTCTGATATCCGAGGATGCCGCCGTCATGTCCCCAGTACAGGCCGCCGCAGGGCAGCGGGTCGCTCTCCAGGCCGAGGCCGTAGGCGCTGCCGCCGGGGCTGCCGGTCGGCCGGGTCCTCATCATGTCCCGTAGTTGGGCCGGGCGCAGCAGGCTGCCGCGTACGAGCGCGCCAAGGAACCGGTTGAGATCGGTGCCGCTGGAGATCATCGAGCCGGACGGGCCTGCGACCGAGGGGTTGATCGCGGTGAAGTCCATGAGCGGCGCGTCCTGGCCCGGCCGTGCATACCCGCGCGGGTGCGGTCCGGGGATCGCCGAGGTGTCACCAGGCACGTACGTCTGGCGCAGCCTGAGCGGCTTGATAATGCGCCGGCGGATCTCCTGGCCGTAGGTGTGGCCGGTCACCTTTTCGATGAGCATTCCGGCCAGCAGGTAACCGGTGTTGGAGTAGCTCCAGCCGGTGCCCGGTTTGAAGGTCGGAGGGTGGGCGAGCGCGATGTTCACCAGGTCGCGGGTGTCGTGGTGGGCGAGCGGATCCTTGAGGACTTCCTGCAGGCTGAGGTAGTTGAGGTAGTCGGGGATGCCGCTGGTGTGCTGGAGCAACTGGCGGACGGTGATCGCCAGGCCGTCGTTGCCGTGCCCACGAACGACGCCGGGCAGATAGTGCTCCACCGGTGCGTCCAGGACGACGCGGCGCTCTCCCACCAGCTGGAGCACGGTCGTCGCCACGAACATCTTGGTCATGCTGCCGATCCGGAAGCTGCTGTCACCGCGCATCGGCGCGCGGCTCGTCACGTCCGCGACGCCGCTGGTCAGCACCGCATCGCCGCGCCGGTCGCGTACCCGGATCAGCGCTCCGGGCCCACCATCGACTGTGGTCAGCCGATGCATGACCTCGTGCAGCCCGTCGTGGTCTGCGGTGCCGGTGGAGGCCGTCGCGGCCGATCCGGCTGCGAGCGGCGCAACCGCCACCGCCAGGGCAAGTACGCCGCTCAACGCACGCTGATGCTTGATCACGTGTGCTCCCTTGATCGTGAGAGCCATCACGCTAGCGATCATGGTTTTCGACGCACGTCATCCACGAGAGCCACCGGCCGCCTCACCCCAAAGATGCACGCGACCGATCACCGCGCCGCGCCGTCGTCCACGGGCGGGCTGCGGCTGGGCGCGTGATCGGGCCGGCCCGGCCTCGGCTGCGCTTTCCGGCTGAGCCGCACCGTATGCGCGTACCCGGTGAACATTGGGTGGTCAGCGCACTAGAGACCTGAGATCGCCGATCCCGCGCCCGCACGCCTCCACATGAACCTGGGACCGAATTGTCACAGTTGTTCCCCTTGTGTGCAGTGATCTTGCGCGGATAGACACCAGGTGAAATCCCCCCATGTGGAGGCATCGTGGCAATACGTCACTCGTATCCAGTCCTCGGCGTGGCCCTCGTGGCCACGCTCATGAGTCCCGTGACGCCCGCGTCGGCCGACCCCGAGAGCCGTCGCAAACCACCCGTACAACGCGAGTTCGGCAACGGCGCGGACCGTAACTCCCTCGCCGCGCCCACGCTCAAGCGCGACCGCGGCGCCGACCACACCCGGTTCCCGTGGGCCAGGACCCGCGGCTATCCGCGGCAGCAGAAACTCCCTGTGCCGGCGGAGAATCCGGCCGACGCGTCCATCAAGCTCGGCCTCACGCCCTACCACTCCCTCGCCCCCAAGCTCAACGAGCTACAGCGCAACAGCGACCGGATCAGCGTCGAGATCATCGGCCGCAGCCACCAGGGCCGCGATCTCTACCTCGTGACCGTGACCGAACCCGAGAGCTCCGCCGCCGCCAAGCAGCAGGCGTCGATGCGCGCCGAGATCGAGGACGACGCGGCACGCGCGGCGCGCAATCCACTGATCAGGCACCGCTACAAGGCTCCGGTCTTCATCAACAACAACATCCACGGCAACGAGTGGGAGGGCACCGACGCCGCCCTCCGTACGATCGAGAAGCTGGCCACCGCCAAGGACGCGGGCACCAGGAAGCTGCTCGGTCAGAGCAGGCTTTACTTCAACCTCACCGCCAACCCCGACGGCCGGGTGGGCAACACCCGGGCCAACGGCGCCGGCTTCGACATGAACCGGGACTTCATCACCGGCTCCCAGCCCGAGGTCCGCGGCATGCGGCAGGTGATGATCGACACCCAGCCCGTGGTCATGCTCGACCTGCACGGCTACGTCAACGGCACGCTCATCGAGCCGACCACCCCGCCGCACGGGCAGAACTACGAGTACGACCTGTTCATCAAGAACGCCTACGCCAACGGGCTCGGCATGGAGGCCGCAGTGAAGGCGCTCGGGTACACCCCGGAGAAGGACGGGGTGCAGCCGCCGCAGATCCCCTTCCGTGACTGGACCGAGGGCTGGGACGACTGGCCTCCGATCTTCACCCCGCAGTACGCGCCGTTCCACGGCGCGGTGGCGTCGCACACCATCGAGATCCCGATGCGGGTCAACAACGCCGACTACACCAATCAGCCGGCCGCGGAGCTACAGCGCCGATCGCGGATCAATGTGGACGTCGCCGCGGCCGCGATGAACTCGACGATCTCGTTCGTACAGCAGCGCCGTGAATCGCTCATCGCCGACCAGATCGAGGTGTTCCGCCGCGGCGCCGCCGGCGAGCCCTCGCGCGCCACCCCGCTCGGCACGGTGCCGGGGTTCGGGCCTGAGGACGTCTACACGACGAGGTTCCCGCGCGCATACGTCATCCCCACGGGCGGCCCGCAGCGTTCGGCCACCGCCGCCGCGCGCCTGGTCGACCATCTGATCGCCAACGATGTACGGGTGGAGCGGGCGACCAAGGCGTTCACGCTCAACGGACGCGGCTACGCCGCCGGGTCGTACGTCGTCGACATGCACCAGCCCAAGCGCGGCATCGCCAACGTCATCCTTGAGCCGGGCGCCGACATCAGTTCCAAGGTCGACGCGATGTACGACATCTCCGGCTGGAGCCTCGCCCACCTGTGGGGCGCCACCGTCGACACGGCCGACTCCGGCGACCTGCGGCGGGTGCCGGCCAAGCCGATCTCCGTCGCGGCGCCCACCGGGTCGGTCGCGCCCTCCGGTGACTTGTCGCTGCGGCTCGACGACGCCAAGGAGGTCACGGCCCTCAACGCGCTACTGGCCGACGGCGTCAAGGCGAAATGGGCCGCCGACGGCAGCGTGGTGGTCCCGGCCTCCGCCCGGGCCGCCGCGCGGACGATGGCCGACCGCTACGGAGTGCGATTCACCCGGGCGACCGCACCGGGCACCACGCCGCTGCGCACGCTGACGATCGCCGCGGCCGGCAGCAGTGACGACCTCTACTCGCTGCAGGAGATGGGCTTCACGGTCAAGACCATCTCGACCGCCACGCTCAACGCCGGCTTCGACTGGTCGGGTGTGGACGTGCTGTACGTCGCCAGCGGCCTGAACCACGGGCAGCTGGGCGAGGCCGCCCGGGCCGGGCTGAACGAGTTCCTCGCCAGGGGCGGGGTGGTGACGCGAGGCGCGACCGGTGCGGCCTTCAACACCGCCGCCGGTCTGCTCACCGCGACTCCCGTGGCCGGGCGCGGCGACGCGAACGGCACCGTGGCGGTGACCAACGCGAGCGGTCCGATCACGAACGGCGCACCGCCGTACTCCTTCGTGTACTCGCCCCGCTGGTTCACCGGGCTCGGCCCCGAGGTGACCGTTGAGCAGCGGTACGCCGGCCAGGGGCCGCTCATCGCCGGTCACTGGCGGGCGAATCCCGACGGCGGCGGTGGCCCGGACGCGGCCGTGGGCCAGCCCACGATCGTGCGGGGCGTCGACGAGCGCGGCGCCGCCGTCGTGCTGTTCGGCACCGAACCACTGTTCCGCAACCACCCGAAGGGACTGTTCGCCGAGGTCGCCCGGTCGCTGCACTGGACGGCCGTGACCGCGGGCGAGCGGCAGAACGCCCGGTGACCGGCGGTTCGACCATCCGCTGACACGCGGCGGCGGTCCGCCGTCCGCCGCGATGGTCTCGTCCGATGTACGGCTCCGGCCCCAGAGCGACTCACGCTCTGGGGCCGGAGCCGTTCCGCGTTCGATCGCCTCCCGTCGTGCTCTGGTGCACCGAGGCGGCCCTAGGGCGTTACGATCTTGCAAAACGGGAGCATCGCGGCAGAGCAGACAAATAGCGTGTTCCTCGGGTGACCCGGGAGTGCCCCGAGGGCTTGCGTTCCGGGCGACCATCGCCGGCTCGGCCCGACCGCGAGGGCGGGCGCCCAGTGCGGTGGCCCAGTGCGGTGACCGAGTGCGGTGGTCCAGCGGTGGTCGAAACCCTCCAAGCCCAGCAGCAGCTGAGGCAGAGCGCAGAAGGAGTTGGGTGACGGTGTGGTGCGGTATCGAGCCGCCTGAGGTCGACCGACGGAGCGCCTTCGGCGGCTCCCGCAGGGCCGGTGCCGAACGGAACTCCAGGACGACCCATGCCTGAGCCGACGGACTGGGGACGCGTCATTCTCGCGGCCGTCGTCGCGGTGACGATCGTGGCGTTCGGCGTCGCGCTGCGGATCGTCCTGGGCCGACTGACGCGGCGGGCCGAGCACACCCGATGGGCCTGGGACGACCTCGGCTCCAGGTTGCTGCGCGACCTGGCGGTCACCGGTGCCGCCTCGGCCGGCATCTGGATCGCCGTCCTGATCCTGGACCTTCGCCAGGGTCTGCGCGACGTGATCGCCCAGACCCTGATCGCTCTGATCATCCTGGCCGTCTCACTGGCGGCCGCGCGGCTCGCCGCCGGGATCGTCTCGTCGGTGACGCTGGCCAGAACGGGTGTCGCGAAGTCGGTCACCATCTTCGCCAACATCACCCGCGTGATCGTCATCAGCGTCGGCACCCTGGTGCTGCTGCAGAGCCTCGGCGTGTCCATCACGCCCCTGCTCACCGCGCTCGGCGTCGGCGGTCTCGCGGTGGCGCTCGCACTGCAGGACACGCTGGCCAACCTCTTCGCCGGGGTGCACATCCTCGCCTCCAAGAAGGTGGAGCAGGGCGACTACGTGCGGCTGGACAACGGCCAAGAGGGCAACATCGTCGACATCAACTGGCGTAACACGACGATCCGGCTGCTCTCCGACAATCTGCTCATCGTCCCGAACGCCCGCTTCGCCGACGCCATCGTCACGAACTACCACCGGCCGGCGCGGGACATGTCCGTGCTGGTGCAGGTCGGGGTGGGTTACGACAGCGATCTGGAGCATGTGGAGCGCGTGACCATCGAGGTCGCCGGGCAGGTGATGTCCCAGGTCGAGGGCGGCGTGACCGATCACACGCCGCTCGTGCGATTCCATACCTTCGACGACTCGAGCATCCGGTTCACCGTCATCCTGCGCACCCGCGAGTTCACCGACCAGTACGTCGTCGTGCACGAGTTCATCAAGCGGCTGCACCAGCGCTACCGCGCCGAGGACATCCAGCTCCCGTTCCCGATGCGCCACGTCGTCTTCGACGACGCGAAGCGCTGACGGCGGGCTCAGCCCCGCGAATCGATGAGCCTGTCGACGCCGTCGAGCACCCGCTCGAGGCCGAACCGGAACTCGCTGTCGCCGAACTCGTCCTCGTCGTCCTCGAGAGCGCCCGAGGCGATGCCGACCGTGAGCGCCGGGAAGCGCTCGGGGTCGATCAACTTCGCGAGCGTGCGACCGTAGGCCGTCATCACGTCCTGGACGGTGGAGCCGGACTTCACCGCGGCCTCGTGGATGTCGGTCGTCTGGGTCGCGGAGTTCCTGACGAAGCCGGTGACCAGCAGCATCACTGAGAGCTTCTCGCTCTCGGCGAGCCCGGTGCCGCCCAGGATGCGGAGCCCCCGCTCCAGCCACATGATCGCGTTGGGCGTGAGCGGCGGACCGCTGATGGGGATGCGCAGGATCCACGGGTGCCTGCGCAGGAGCGCCAGTTCGGTCCATGCCCATGTCGACAGTGCGTCCCGCCACCTTTCGCCGGCCGCCTGCGCGGCCGGAGGTAGCCCGTACGCCGCGTCGACCATGAGCGTGAGCAGCTCGTCCTTGGCGGAGACGTACCGGTAGAGCGACATCGTGGAGACGCCGAGGTCGGCGGCGACCCGGCTCATGGAGACGGCCCCGATCCCATCGGCGTCCGCGACCTTGACACCGGCCTCGACGATCCGCTCCAGGCTCAGGCCCGGCTTGGGTCCCTTGCCCGGGCGCTCACGCACGCCCCACGCGGCCGCGATGCTCGCGGGCAGCCGAGTGCCGTCACTGTCGTCCGTCATCGCCTCCGCCTTCGTCGCGCCGCCGTCATTCGGCCTTGACCATCATCGTAGGACTGTGTATAGCCTACGCAGTAGTGCGTATGGCATACACAATAGAGTGTAGGGCCTACGCAGAAGAGTTGACCGAGCGCGCTTCAGTGGCACGGACCAGGGCGCGGACCCGAGGCGAGGACGACATGAGCGATCTGAGGACCGATGACCGAGCCAGGGCGGGGCGCAGGGAATGGATCGGCCTGGCCGTGCTCTTCCTGCCATGCCTGCTCATCTCGATGGACATCAGCGTGCTGTTCTTCGCGCTGCCGTTCATCAGTGCGGAGCTGGAGCCGACCGGCACCCAGCAGCTGTGGATCATGGACATCTACGGATTCGTGCTGGCCGGCATGCTCATCACGATGGGCGCCCTCGGCGACCGCATCGGCCGCAGGCGACTGCTGATGCTCGGTGCCACCGCTTTCAGCGTGGCGTCGGTGATCGCCGCATACTCCACGAGCGCCGAGATGCTGATCATCACGCGGGCCCTGCTCGGCCTGGCCGGCGCGACCCTGATGCCGTCGACCCTCGCGCTCATCCGCAACATGTTCCACGACCCGCAGGAGCGCAAGACCGCCATCGCGATCTGGACCGGCGCCATCACCGGAGGAACGATCGTCGGCCCGATCGTGGGCGGATTCCTGCTGGAGCACTTCTGGTGGGGTTCGGCGTTTCTGATCAACGTGCCCGCCATGGCACTGCTCCTGGCCCTCGCGCCGGTCCTGCTGCCGGAGTTCCGCGCCCCGAGGACCGGCGGATTCGACGTTCTCGGCGCGGCCCTCTCGTTGACCGCGGTGCTCCCCGTCATCTACGGGATCAAGCGGATGGCGGTCGACGGTGTCGAACCGCTCCCCGCGGCGAGCGTCATGGCCGGTCTGCTGATCGGCGTCGCGTTCGTCCACCGGCAGCGGACCCGGGCCAACCCGCTCATCGACATCGGGCTGTTCCGGCACCGCGCCTTCAGCGGGTCGATTCTGATCAACGTGATCGGCATGTTCTGCCTCACCGGCTATGCCCTGTTCACCACGCAGTACCTGCAGCTCGTACTGGGCATGCGCCCGTTCACCGCTGCGCTGTGGTCACTGGCCGCGTCGCCGGCCATCATGGTGGCGGTCGGCGTGGCGGCGGTGCTCGGCAGGTCCGTACGCCCGGCCTTCGTCATCTGTGGCGGGCTGCTGGTGAGCACGGCCGGATTCATCCTGCTGAGCCAGGTGCGGGTGGACTCGCCGCTGGCGGTCGTACTCATCGCGGCCGGAGTGCTGGTCTCGGGCATCATCGTGGCGAGCACGCTGACCGCCGACATGATCCTCACCGCCGCCCCGCCAGAGCGGGCCGGCTCCGCCTCGGCGCTCTCCGAGACGGGCAGTGAACTCGGCGGCGCCCTCGGCATGGCGATCCTCGGCAGTATCGGTGCCGCCGTCTACCACCACCGTATGGCCGACGTGATGTCGCCCGGCACGTCCCCCGAGGCGCTCCACGCCGCCCGCGAGACCCTCGGAGGCGCGAACGCCGTCGCCGCACAGCTGCCCGGAAACGCGAGCGACGCCCTGCTGGACGCGGGTCGCCACGCCTTCACCCAGGGCATGAGCGTCGCGTCCATGGCCGGCGCGGTCCTGATGGCCGCCACCGCCGTGGTGGCGCTGGTCCTACTGCGCCGCGTACAGGCGGTTCAGACAGACCAGACAGAGCAGACGGCCCAGGCCGCGGACCGCGAGCTCGTCCACGGCCCTGCCGAGAACTGACCGATCGCGGCACGGGACGAGTGGCGTGTCCAGAACGCCGAACCGGCCCGGGCGTGACCCGCCCGGGCCGGTTCTGCGCGACAATACGAGCATGTGCCGCAGTATCAAGACCCTCCGTCCGCCCGTCACCGACGACGTCACCGACGAGGACGTCCGTGCCGCCGCGCTTCAGTACGTACGAAAGATCTCCGGGTTCCGCGCCCCGGCGGCGCACAATGCAGAGGCCTTCGATCGGGCCGTGGCCGCCGTCGCCGAGGCGACGGCGACACTTCTCACGACGATCGAGGTACGAGGCCGGGCTTCTTAGGCCCGGCGTCCTCCTTCGCTCAGGCGGGAACGATGTTCTCCGCCTGGGGACCCTTCTGGCCCTGGGTGATGTCGAACTGGACCTTCTGACCTTCCTGAAGCTCGCGATAACCCTCGGCGGCGATGTTCGAGTAATGGGCGAAGACGTCGGGGCCGCCGCCGTCCTGCTCGATGAAGCCAAAGCCCTTTTCCGAGTTGAACCACTTGACGGTGCCTGTAGCCATGTCTGTCTGTCTCCTTCAGGGGGGTGGCGAGGCTCGCACCTTACGAGTCCTCGCATCGGCCGAGACGACCCGGCCGATCCGACCCTGCTAAACAAAAACGCGCCTGAGGTGGGGACCAGCAGGCGCATTCATGATCAAGCAGCTAATCCAACTATAGCAGAGGCGGTTACCGGCGAGAGGGCACGGACTCACTCTGAGTAATGGTTCGTGACAGGCCGAGGGGCCTGCTCCAGGGCGCGGATCCGACGGCCCTTCCGGCCGGTCGTCTACCCTTTGACCCATGGCTGGACTGCTGCGCAGGACGATGCTGTCGCTCG